>JBDRCU010000001.1:0-2475 GCA_043821485.1 Parcubacteria group bacterium
CCTCGTTGACGACCACGACTATGTTTTGGTCCTTTCTGTTTTTAATAGTTTGTTTTCCCATACCTTAAAACTATTGTTTATCTAGAATTTCTCTCGGAAAATTATTTTCACTATAAACTTTGATCCCATTTTGACATAATAGCTCAGTAGCTATACCCGCTCCTTCTCTTTTGGTCCCCGAGAAAGTCCCATCATAGGTATTTTCTGAACCGCAAGACGGACTGGATTCTTTTAAGACCACTGTCTCTATATCATTATCCTGGCATATTTGAAGTAATTTTCTAGCTCCAACAACAAATTCTTCGGTGACATCCCGACCATCTTTTGTTAAAACCCTACCATTTCCATTGAGTACATCCTCCGCGGTTTTACCTTCCTCTATCTCAGCTGGTTCTCTTGGTGTAGGAAGTCCACCTTCTTGTTCTGGACATAGGAGCATTGCTTTACCATCTTCTGCAAGTTTGGCTAATTCCTCATCCTTAACATCGCGCTTACCTGCGTCATAACGTGTAGGTTCTCCTGCCAAACAGGAGCTAATCAATATACGAGGTTTAGGGTCCTTCTCTTTAGTTGTTTGAATTTTCTCCATTGAGTTGATGTGTATGGTCAGTGATCCCATGACGGGGGTGGGTCGGTTTCACAGAAATTGTCTGCTCCGCGGGCAGGACTCGAACCTGCAACCCACTGGTTACACTAATCCTATGCTTTCGCAAAGGCGTGGACTATATCTTCGTCTTATTTATCTATTCAACAAACTTAGACGCTCCGGTATCTAGTCTCTACGGCGCCCCCTCATCTTTTTATATAAGGGGTTCCCACGGTATTGCCTTATCCAAATGGACGTAGGTTTCACCGTTATCCCAGAATGTTCATCCTGATATTTCTATCAAGAGCTGCGTTTTTGTGTTCACAGCCAGTCGCTCTACCATTGAGCTACCGCGGAATATCTTTACAATACAACTTACAACACTATTGTACCAATAAAACACTAAAAATCAACCGAAATACATACTTCGTGGAGTTTTGGTGTAGCTCATTGATATGCTAAACTACATACATGGATCCAATAACACTCAATCAAATCCAAGATGCTTTGGGGATCAGCATGACAACTATGCTGATCATCCTCGCATGGACTTTGATCTGGAAAGGTCTTGCTCTGTGGAAATCAGCAAGAGATGGGAATAAGCTATGGTTTGTCCTATTGCTGATACTAAGTACGCTTGGAATACTGGAGATTTTATATATCTTCGTCTTCAGTAAATACAAGAAAGTAGATCAACCTACATCTGAATAACAATGCTTGAATCAATCATCACTGGCGCAATTCAGGGTATTTTTGAATGGCTGCCTGTTAGTTCCGGCGGTATTATAGTGCTTACAAAAGTATATATTTTTGGCAATTCGGAAAGTGCTGTGGATCTGATAAGGTTTGCTCTTTTTCTGCATATTGGAACAGTTGCTGCAGCGATTGTATATTTTCGACGTGATGTTATACATTTGATAAAATCTCTTTTCTCTTTCAGTGAATCAAAGGAGCGGACCAAACGCTTAATCGCATTTCTGATCGTTTCTTCTGTTGTGACTGGAATACTTGGTATTGTACTTCTTGATATGATAGGTTCTGCTGAAAGTGAAATCATGACAAGCTCGCGGATATTTACGATTTTTGTAGGAATCCTGCTCGTGATTACAGCAGTGCTTCAATTTAAAAAAGGATCAGGAGGATTAAAAAACGAATCAAATCTAACCACAGGAGACGGAATATTCATGGGAATCATGCAAGGCATTGCAGCTTTGCCGGGGCTTTCAAGATCCGGACTTACCGTGGCTTCACTCATGCTTCGCAAATTCAATGACACAACAGCATTGAAAGTTAGTTTTCTTATGAGCATCCCTGTTGTAATTGGAGGAAATATTTTAGTAAATTTCGACAAATTCCAGACGTTCTCCATGGAATCATTCATATCTTTAGTCACTGCATTCGTAATGGGGCTCATTACCATACATTTATTGCTTGTGGTTGCACGTAAAGTACAATTTGGATACTTTGTCCTCGGTTTTGCAATCCTCACATTCCTCGCAGCTACTCTATAACCCACTACTATGAAGTACATCGCTGATATCCATATTCATTCTCACTATTCTCGGGCTACTTCGCCTGAGATGAATATTGTATCTCTTACCAAATGGTCACAGCTCAAAGGTATCCAAGTTGTAGGTACTGGGGATTTTACGCATCCAAAATGGTTTAAAGAAATACAAGAAAAACTCGAACCCGCTGAATCAGGAATGTTTCGTCTCAAGAAAAAATATGAGGATAAAATCCAAAAAGAAGTCCCTGCCATATGCCGTAAGCCAATGCGATTTGTATTAAGTGTTGAAATATCTTCAATTTACAAAAAGAATGATCGTGTTCGCAAAGTCCATAATCTTGTTTTTGCTCCAAGTTTTAAATCTGCTTCAAAAATTAAT
>JBDRCU010000002.1:0-4115 GCA_043821485.1 Parcubacteria group bacterium
TGAAACTGAACAGCTTGAAGCCGGATCCGATTCAGTTCAGATGTATTTGAGGGAAATAGGGAAGTACCCATTGCTTACAGGCGAGGAAGAAGTTGAAATTGCAAAGAAAGTTTCCAAGGGAGATGAAGCAGCAAGACAAAAATTAATGGTTTCGAATTTGCGCCTTGTTGTATCTATCGCAAAGAAATATGTCGGACGTTCAGCGAACCTGACCCTGCTTGACCTTATTCAAGAAGGAAATATTGGTTTATCCCGCGCAGTGGATAAATTTGATTATCGTAAAGGATTTAAATTTTCAACTTATGCAACTTGGTGGATTAAGCAGGGGATTACACGCGCACTCGCAGATCAGGCTAGAACAATTCGTATCCCTGTGCACATGATTGAGACTATTAATAAATATCAGCAGGTTGTCCGCCGTCTTGTTCAGGATCTTGGACGCGAACCTTTGCCGGAAGAAACTGCCGCAGAAATGGGAGTTGAAGTAGATAAGATTCGTCACATAATGAAAATCTCGCAGGATACCGTGCCTCTTGAAGCTCCAGTTGGAGATGAAGACGGGGATTCAGTATTAGCGGACTTTGTCGCAGATGATGATTCCGTATCGCCAGAAACAATTGCAGGACGAAGAATCCTTAAAGATCATTTGAAAGAAATTATTGATGATTTGTCAGAACGAGAACAAAAAATACTTGAGATGAGATTCGGTCTTACAGACGGAGTAATACATACGCTTGAAGAAGTAGGGAAGGTATTCGGTGTAACTCGTGAACGTATTAGACAGATCGAAGCCAAAGCATTAGATAAAATTAGACAACATCATAAGGTAGAAAAGCTGGAAGGGTATTAGTGCGAAGACAAGGGGCAAGCTGTATCAAAACTTTATACATAGTCATATATTGACAAACTTTATAAAGTTTCATAATATAGCTATATATGGAGATATCGAAGAAGATAAAAATTATTACGGAAATAACAGGTTTTACTCAGGAGAAATTAGCGCAAGAAGCAGGCGTTTCTTTTGCAACCCTGAATAGCTGGCTGAATAAGAGGTCTTTACCTCATAAAAGACATCAAAAAAAGATCGATATCCTTTATTATAAATATACAGGAATAAAAAGAATTTCAGATAATGTTCTGTCGGCCAAAAAAGATATCATCAGAAAAAAGGCAGGAGAATATAAGGATATCATCAGAATAATAAAACAGAATATTGATATATACGATGAGTTTATTTTGGCTTCAACCTATAATTCAAACAGCATCGAAGGCAGTACACTGACCAAAGAGGAGACAGCGGATATAATATTTGAAAATATTACATTGTCTAATAAGGATTTAAAGGAGCACATGGAGGCCAAGAATCACCAATTAGCTTTGAAGTATTTATTTGATCGAATAAATTATAAATTCAAGATTGACGGAGAATTCATTTTAAAACTCCATGCAATATTGATGAATGGAATAAGAGAAGATGCAGGCAGATACAGAAATCATGCTGTGCGTATTGTTGGCGCAAATATACCTACTGCTAATCATTTAAGAGTAGAGGCTTCTATGAATAAGTTGATTAAGGAAATCAATAGAACGAGCAAGGATGTTATCAATCATGTTTCAGTAATCCATAGCAAGTTTGAACAAATACATCCATTCTCCGACGGAAATGGCAGAATTGGGCGTATATTAATTAGTGCCATGCTGTTGAGGGGGAAATATCCGCCTGCAATTATTCAGCAACGAAAGAAAAGACTATATTATAAAAATCTGAATATCAGCCAGAGAGATCAAGACTATGAGTCGTTGGAAGAATTTATCTGTGATTCTATCATGACAGGACTACGAATATTAAAAAGGTGAGATTAATGCAGTTGGATTCTCAACAAATAGAGGCAGTAAGAACGATAAAAGGACCTGTTTGCATTACAGCCGGGCCAGGGAGTGGAAAGACGCGTGTATTAACTGAACGCGTTTTTTATTTAATTAATGACATTGGCATTGATCCGCGAAGTATACTTGCTATTACGTTTACGAATAAGGCTGCTGAAGAAATGAGAACTCGTATTAATAAGGAAGTGATAAGATTGCCGGAAATACGTACTTTCCACGCCTTTGCCTATAATGCCCTCCAAAACCACGGCAATCTAGTCGGTCTATCCAATAACTTCGCAGTAATCGAAGACGAGAAAAAGAAAAAGGAAAATGAAGTTACCTTTGATGAATTGCTTGAGCTTGCGCTTGAGCTATTTGTTAAGCATCCGGATGTACTAAAGAAATATCAGGATAAATTTGAATACGTACTTATTGATGAATATCAGGATACAAATAAGATTCAGGCAGAGATTATAGATTTAATTGTAGCCAAGCATAAAAACATTTGCATAGTTGGCGATCCAAATCAGGCGATCTATGGTTTTCGCGGTGCAGCACCTGAATATTTTCATACATTTAAAGACAGATATCCGAATGCTAAGCTAATTGAGCTTCGCACAAATTATAGATCAACCAGAAACATAATTAGTGCATCAGATGCATTGATGAATGTTTTATCCAATGCGCATCGAGATTTCCACGGACTTAAAATAAATATCACGCAAGCTGAGACTTCCAAGCAAGAAATGATTAACATTGCCAGAAAAGTTAATGAACTCATTGGCGGTACTGATATGATAGACAGCACTGACAGGAATTATAGCCCAGGAGATATTGGTGTGATTTATCGTCTGAATGCAATTGGACAGGATTTAGAAAAGGTTTTTGCTCAGGCAAATATTCCATATATTAGATCAGGAGAAGAATTTGATGATGTGCGTATTGAACGTCATGCAGTTTCACTTTTGACTGCGCATGCAGCCAAAGGATTAGAGTTTCCAGTTGTATTTGTGATTGGCGTGGAAGAGGGGATATTTCCGTACACTCAAGGCAAACATACTGATCTGAATGAAGAACAACGCATCCTCTACGTTGCGCTAACACGAGCAAAAGAAGAATTAAACATATCCCACGCAAACAAAAGGACTCTTTTTGGAAAAACAACCGACCAGAAGCAATCCCGCTTCTTAAACACCCTACCCAATAACTTAACAACAACAAAACAACTCATAACAAAACTCAATAAAAAACGAGCACAGAGAACGTTGTTTTAGAGTAGTTAGAATTTTTTACAAAACGCAAGAACCGCTCGTGACAATAGCAGTTCTTGTCAATCAGAGCGGCACAAGATGTACAAATTAGCACGGATGGGAGCTAGTTCTCCGTAGCTTCCGAATCCCGTTTTGTGATGAGATCCAAGACCTTGGGAAGGTATTCTTTTGGATCTGTCAGGCCGAGTTGTTTGGCTCTGTGGATGATATGCTGACCGAGTATGATGATTTCTGCGGTTTGAGAAGTGCCTGGCACCTCGCAATCCCTGCAGCTAGCGCACGTCACAAGATGAACACGCACGTCCATGGGTACGGGTTCACTGTTGCGCTCGTTTGCCATTTGCTCAACGCGTTCTTTGAACCGTTCGCAGTCCATGATCTGCCTCCCGGGAATTATTAATAAATACCATGTTTTTATGGCGTGGTCAATGTCGGAATATGGTACAACCTAGCCTAAAATAGTTTTTCTTGCGGGACAATCGTTTCTTTTTCGCCGTTTTTGAATACCGTGATTTTGCCGTATTCTCCGTCGTAGCCGGGAGAGACGTTTATGCGTCCTTCGCGCATGCGTTTGATTGCTTCTGCTAATACGGGTCCTGCGTGACTCTCGATGTCAGCAATCGGTATATCAAGCAAAATTGAGAATTCATTGCCGAGCGTGGAAAGCAGTTCCATGTGTTTTTCTTTTACTCTTTTGCTTTGCACGCCAACGCTTTCGATTTCAGATACGATCTCCGGCAGGGGAATGATGCTGTGAAAAGGACGAGGATTCTTCGGCTTGTAACCTTGAGGACGATCAGGTTCTGCAAGTTCATCAATGCGATGCATAACACCTACTGTTACGCGTTTTTTGCATTTAGTACATTTGAAATCGTTTTTCTTAGTTTCTGGCGGATCCATACATACCTTGCAATCACGATGACCATCCATATGATACTTGCCTTCTTCCGGATAAAACTCAATCGTTCCCTCAAA
>JBDRCU010000003.1:0-33141 GCA_043821485.1 Parcubacteria group bacterium
TCGCTGGCTCGAACTTTCTAAACAATTCATTTTAGACAGTAACCAAGCCATAATTATCGCTTCCGAAGAAAATCTCGAAGCCAAAAGAGATTTTCTTAAAAAGATTGGCTCGAACCCCCGCCTCGCGTCCCGCTCGCTTCATTTCCATTTCAAAAACCCTTGGCGAATTCTGGCGGAAACCCCTGTCGCGTCGCTTTGCGACGCTCCGCATTTTGGCGAAAAAACGAATTCGGAAACTTGGCTGCCGGGGAAGGATTCGAACCTTCATACCATCCTTCAAAGGGATGTGTCCTGCCGTTAGACGACCCGGCAATATCGTTGAAATACAGTCTCTAATAGACTATTTACAACCTATCATAAGTATTGTGAGGTCTCAAGATGTCGAGGGTGTTGTGTTGACTGGCGTGACAGCTGTCTTTCCATGTTCATCCCCGAATTCGCCTTTGTTGATGGATTCAGTGATTTTTTTGTCTGACCAGCGGTAAATGAACCATCCTATTGGAATAGGTAACCAGAATGTAAATGCCCTTGTTATAAGCGATATGCCAAGGGCTGCACCTTTGTCGAGTCCTGCTCCAATTAGAGCAAGAGTTGATATAGTCTCGTAAACCCCTATCCCTCCGGGGATCGCAGCTATGGAAGCAGTGAAACGTGCAAGAGCGAATGAAATGAACGCTACTTCAAATGAAATCTCAATACCTATTGCACGAGCTGCAAAGAATACTGTGAACGTATTTGCAAGAAGAGACATATTCTGCCAGAAGTATGCAAGCCAGAATGTTTTACCTTTCTTTTTGAGTATCTGTATATTAAGCGAAGTTTTGAACTGATCGAAGAAACTTCCTACATAATCAGAAGATTTGTTTTTTCCTATGTAGTTATTAAATCTGGAACCTAGCCATTTAGTTATTCTGTTTTCACCTGCTGATTTGCGTTGTGTCAGGAAGAATATTGAAACAAGGATTATGGCAAGGGCTAAGAATACATAGACGATTATTAATGCTTCTGGATGCGTGGAAAACATGCCACGGCGTGCCATTAGGAATATCCCTATTACAACAAAAGTACCGTATCCCATCCAAAGCGTCATTACTTCAAGCATTGCCCGTCCTATTGCTTCGAAAACAGGGATTCTCCATCTGCGCAAATAGTGTATGAAGAATGCCTGACCAGAAAGTCCTCCTGAAGGGAGGACCTGATTTATGAATTGCACAACAATAGACATGGGAAAAAGATCCTTAATAGATAGATGAGAATTTTTCAGACGCAGTACATATTGGTAATTTAGAGTTAAGAAAAAGTAGAAAAAGGTTTGGGATACAAGTATTGCAAAAAGCCAAAAATAGTTGGATTCTTTGAAGATATCCGCAATCAGATTGAGCTCATCTATCTTAATGTAAACAATAACAATTACCGCTAGGGTAATTATGTAGAAGAAAATTCTTTTTTTATTTATCTTTTGCAGCATTGTTCGTCAGTTCAACGATTGCAAGTTCAAGAGGGAGGGTTGGCACAGGCGTGTTCTTAAGTTGAGTTCTTGCATCAATGAAGACACTAATCATATTCGCAAGCTCGTGTGGGGACTCCCCCTGTTTATTATCCAAATTATCGATTAATTTTTTGCGTAAGTAATTAATAAATTGCTGTGTAAAATGTTCAATGTGTATTCCTGATTCATAGAGATCTGCAATTTTAGTAATTGCAGTTTTAGTCTCATGCGCAAGCAAAGCATTAAGTAATTCAGAATGTACTGCCGAATCTACTATTCCAAGAATTTCTGAAGCATCTTTTGCTGTAATTTTTGACCCTGCATAAGACATCAGCTTATTAAGAGCGCTTTCTGCATCGCGAAGCGAACCATTCGAATAAGTTGCAATGGCTTCAAGGGCTTCTGGCTCCGCATCTAGCTTTTCTATTTTTGCTATCTTCTTTAGTTTGCTTATGATTTCTTTGTTCGGGATTTTTTTAAAATCAAAACGCTGAACACGCGACAAAATTGTATCCAGTACTTTGTGAGCTTCTGTTGTTGCCAAGACGAAAAGGACATGGCTTGGAGGTTCTTCCAGTGTTTTAAGCAAAGCATTAAAAGCAGGAGGCGTAAGCATATGCACCTCGTCAATTATGAAAACTTTGTAATTGCTTGAAGTTGCTGCAACTTGTGCAGAGTCTCTGATATTACGGATTTCATCTATTCCCCTATTGGATGCTGCATCAATTTCTATGAGATCAAGGGAAGCTCCATTGCCGATTGATGTACACGAATCACATTTATTACATGGTTCTGATTCTCCGGACTTGCGATTTAAACAATTAAGAGCCTTGGCAAGAAGTCGTGCCATGGTTGTCTTACCAGTACCTCTTGGGCCGGTAAACATATATGCATGGCCGGGTTTGCCTGATAATATTGCGCCATTTAAGGTACGCACAACATGCTCCTGACCGTGTATCTCGGCAAATGTTTGAGGCCTGTGTTTTCTATACAGGACATTCATATATTATGGCTTAAATTATTTCTTGAACACCAATAGCTTATACCCTATAAAGTTAACAATCAAGGCAACAGCAGATCCTGATACAGCTCCTACATTCGCCCATGCACGGGCATTCAGCCCGAATGACACGCCTATGCCATTTACTACTACAGAAGCTACGGTGACATTCACAATTAATGCTAATAGAGAAACAGCAAAGTATGCAACATATTCTTTTTTATGGGGACCAGATTCAGTTATTCCAAAGGTCCAGTATCTATTCCATAGATAACTGCTAATATTAGCCACTACGAATGAGGCTGATTTAAAGACAGAGAACCATTCTCCGCTTTCTATGCCTGTGTAAGCAATAAGAATATTTAGATAGCCGAAATCAACAAGAGAATTGGTTAGTCCTACAACAGCAAATCTACCGAACTGATTGAATGTATGATGAACTCTTCCAAATAGATAGCCCATATTAAGACCAATGATCCATATGATGGGAAGAATAAATATCAGCCATGCATATGAAAAACCATTCCATTGCGGAATCTCTATGAATACAATAATGCGCCACGCGATTATACCGGCTGTTGCGCCGGTAATAATGGAAAACAAAATATCGTATTTATGTCTTACGGAAACATCATCCATTAGAGTATGTTTTGATCTTCAAATCCTTTGCGGATTTCTTCTTCTATTTCAGCACGTGGGCGACCATATGTCATTCTGGACAATTCTTTTATTTTCTCAAATAACTGTGGATCGCCGTTAGCTTCTTTTACAGTTTGAATATTAAACGGTTTAGTCGTCTTACCGTTTACAAGCAGTTTAACGTGTACGTTGAAATTATCAATGTTTGACAAATCTTGCGGTTCAAATTCTGGTGCAAAGATATTTTTCATATAGTCTCCATCTTCCGGTCCTACACGAAACGCTGCTATTGAACCTACATTGCCAAACACAGAATCACGGATATTTTCCGGAAGCTGTTTAATAAATTGATGAGCAATTGTAAGATTCAATCTGTATTTGCGGGCTTCAGATAATATGGTTGCAATACTGTCAGTTGTGATATTTTGAAACTCATCAAGATAGAGGTAGAAGTCGCGTCTATCATCTTCAGGCGTGTCTACGCGTGAAAGCGAAGCAGCAAGGAGCTTGGTAACTATTAACATGCCAAGCAGGTTTGCATTTGTTTCTCCAATGCGTCCTTTGGAAAGACTGACAATGAGTATTTTGCCGTTATCAATAATATCTCTGAAATTTATTGCAGTATGCTTCTGGTTGAGTATTGTTCTTAAGAACTCGCTGGATACGAATGTATCTATCTTGCTTGAGATATATGGAGCCATGTTTGCAAGTGCTGATTCTCCTCCGGCTTTCTCTGCTTCTAATTGCCAGAACTGGCGCACAAGAGGATCTGGTTCACGACTAAGTTTATCTCTTCGGAATTCATCATCTACTAATACACGTGAAATATCTGCAAGAACAGGAATCTTTTTCTCATTTGTTGGATCTTGTTGGAAGTCGTCCATTAATAGCAAACAGGAATTTTTGAAATATTTTTCAAAAAGCGGTCCACCTGTTTCTTTGAGGTTATAGAGCTTATCTATGATTGCAAGAAGTTCGTTTATTATTAATGTTTTTTGTTCCGGATGATTTGGATCAAATTCAAAAATGTTTAATCCTAAAGGACGTTCAAGGTCAGCAGGATTGAAGTAGATAACGTCATTAGCGCGTTCAGGCGGTATAACGGACAGGGCATGTTCAGCAAAATCACCATGAGGTTCAATCACACAAAGTCCCCTGCCTTCGGCTAGGTCTTGCTCAATCATATGTTTCATCATAGATGATTTACCAGTACCAGTCTGCCCGATTATATAGAAGTGTCGACGACGGTCTTCTGGTGTCATGCGAATAGGTGTTTTTTGTCCGCGATAAGCGCTGTCTCCAAGATGTATTCCTTCGCGTGGCATATCTGGTGGCGGTTCTGATGCGCGGGATTCGAGGAATTTCACTCTTGGGGCAGAAGTTGTAGAAGTAGGCATATGGAAAATGCTTGCTATCTCTTCTGTAGACATGAGCATTTTTCTGCTTTTATCAAATAG
The DNA here is from genome assembly GCA_043821485.1 of Parcubacteria group bacterium. Taxonomy (GTDB): domain Bacteria; phylum Patescibacteriota; class Minisyncoccia; order 2-02-FULL-40-12; family IGHO2-01-FULL-4-A; genus JBDRCU01. The sequence continues at coordinate 4,586 of JBDRCU010000003.1, forward strand.
CCTGAATGCGAAGTTATATATCAGCTTATTAAGCGCTCTACTTTTTACTTTAACAACTTTAGGCGTATTAAAATCAGGAGTTGCAAATTGTGCAAATGAACCTGAAAGTTCATTGAGAACCTGTTCAGCCATTGGTTCTGAAGGAGCTGAAGCAACAAGTCTTACATTCACATCAAAAAGTTGTTTATTAGCCTTAGTTGTTATTGATTTAATTACTGTTTCATCTGCAGGCGTTACAACTCGTGGTATGCTGGCTCTTGCGGGATTGAATATTGAAGCATTCTTTTCCTTGTCTTTATCGGCTTCTTTGGGTGGATGTTTGGCGCGATGAAGCGATTGCTTGAATTGCCAGCCTGACTGCATTTCACGTGCAACGCGTGCGGCAAGAGATCTGATTCCTTTGTCATGATTTGGGCGAACGATAATCTGCATTGCTATGCCTTCTCCTTCTGCTTGAAGCTTAGACATTGCTGTAAGTATCGCGCCAAGAGGATCTCCTTCGAGAAGCTGATATGTTTTAATTGGAAGTACAGAATGTTCTGTATACATAAGATATGCTCCTGCATGTCCTCCTTGTGGATTGAAGATATTGTAATCCTCTGTCTCGCTTACATCTGCAGTTGGATATATTGCATGTATTTGTTTTTCGATAAGAGTTTTATTACTTCGGGGTACTGCAATATAGAAGTGGGTTTCTTCTCCGACATGATGTACTGCAAGTTCAAGGGCAACATAAGGTTCTCCGTAGATAAATCTGTTCCATCCTTTTTCATGAAGAGTGACAAAGCTTGCGAATAGCTGTTCACTTACGCTTATGGCTTCTTTTTCTTGTTGTTTGTTTGACCCTTGTTCTTTTTTTTCTTTTGGAATCCGGACCAAAAACAGCGTCATATTTAATGCACGTTGTACATGTCCTTTACTTCTCCACCCATTGATAATTACAAAGCCGGCTATTATAACAGCAACTAAAACAGCAAGCGTGAATATTGCTCCAACCATACTTTAATTATAGCAAAAAACTGCCTCGATAGCAGTCTAGAGCTTCTTCAGCTTGCCTCTTTCAACTAGGTCGTCATATAGTTGATCAACAAGAGCATCGTGAAAAGCGTCTATAAGGGCTGGATTGTTTGTTTTTTGTGCCTGGTTAGCTGCTTCGGTAATAGATTTAGTAAAAGCTGTATCAACAAGTTGTTGGACAGCATTGTGTATTTCAGGCGTCATGCCGGATTGTGTATCTGTTTGAGGCGTCGGTTGTTGATCTTGTGCCACATCATCTTGATCGTCATCCTGCTGTGTCGTCTGCTGAGGCGCAGGAATGAACTTCTCGTGAAGGGTTTCACGCAATATTTCCTTATCATGAGGCATTTCGCCTATAGTTCCTGATTCTTGTTGCTGTTTTAATTCAGCCTTTTTTGTCTCAAGGTGTTGTTCAAGCTGTGCTATCTCATTGTGTAGGCCGGGTGATATATTTGGCATAATGTCTACAGTATAGCTTAAGCAGGGCCAAGAATCAAAAACACGCCTCTTGGCGCTTTCTATAATATCTCTGATTTTTTATTGCTATATGGTTCGTATTTTTGCTTCCATTGTCTTCCATCGCTTTGCCCAGATAAATGTTGTCATAACAATGCCTGCTCCGAGAAATACATAAAAAGTAATTGGTGACATGAACATATGATATGCGTTGTAGAGAACTCCATGGAATGGAAGTGTAGATAAAGAGAAGTAGTCATTGCGTACTAAAGACCATACTCCGCGAATTGCAAAAGGCATTATTGCTAATGCAACAAGACTGAGGCTAATGCATTTGGCTCGAAACTTTTCACAGGAAATAACCCCGGTCATTACATTGTGAGTAAAACCATCTGTTGGTTCAATCGGATAATCGGGACAATCAGATTTTATATTTTTTCTAATGTAGGAATCAAATAGCATATCTTTTTGTTTTTGTGTTTTCATGTATACATTGTTGCCACATCTTGAAGCAGATTATTAGCTTTAATCAATTCCTGCAATGATTGGCGTGCGCGATGCAGTTTGCTTTTCAATGTATTCTGATTCATATTCATCATAGTTGCTATTTCTTTGTATGAGAATCCCTCATAGTACAGTAGCTTGATTATTGTTCTGTCTTCCGGCTGGAGCTGTTCAATGCATGATTGCAGTTCTTTTGATATTTCTGTATTGATTACCTGTGCCTGATAATCAATTGCATTCTCGCGCGCATAGTTCTCAAGCATTGTATTGTCTAGAGTTATCGTCTTCTCCTTCTTCCTTCTGAAAAAATCTACAGTGACATTCCGTGCAATACTGAATAGCCAGCTTTTTACTTTCTTCTTGTCTTTTACGGAATCGAACTTTTTATATGCTTTTATAAATGTATCCTGCGCCAGATCTTCTGCCTCAAATCTATTGCCAACTAGACGGTAGTGGAAATTTATTATGTTCTTTTGATAGTTCTTCACCAGATCTTCAAATTGTGTTAGCTGTTGAATCCTCATCTATAAATAGATTTACTGGTATCTACCTGTATTATAGCAGACGGATAATATGCTGTCAGGGTTGCATTTTTGGAGAGTTGGGATATTTGCAACCTTAGGGGAGGATCCTGCGTCTTATGAGTATGACAGAAGCTGTACCGAGACGAGGATCACGGTGATTAGACACCTCATGCCCCGCCTTCTGGACTTTTAGGAAAACTGAAACCACGATTTGTACTTTCCTTCCTTATAAATTAATTGGTTTTCAGAATTCCTAGGGTAGTCCAGAAGGCGGGGCATCATTATGTTTGCGTGGCTATTTAATTACAAAGTTAAGAAGCTTATCTTGAACGTAAATTGTTTTTTGGATATTCCCTTCTAAATGCTTGGTGAGCCTGGAGTCTTGTTTTACTGTTTCAATTACTGTTTGTTCATCGCTTCCTTTTGGCAGTTCTAGTATGCTTCGTGTTCTGCCATTAATTTGTACAGCAATTTGCACTGTTTCATCAATGATTAAAGACTTGTCATATTCAGGCCAAGGTTCAAGATGAATTGATTCTTTATGTCCGAGTGCATCATGCCATAGTTCTTCTGTAATATGCGGAGCAAAGGGAGTAAGGAGTTGCAGGAATGTTTCGATCTGTTGTTTTGAAATTGATGAACCTTCTTTATCCATTTCATTCAGTAAGGTCATTAGAGTGCTAATTGCGGTATTGAAGTGAAGTCTTTCAATATCCTCGCCAACCTTTTTTATTGTTTTGTGTAATGAAGCATTTGATGTTTCATTTTCTCGCGCGTCCTTAATTTCCTGTGTAATTTTCCAAACACGATTTAAAAATCTGAATATTCCATTGATGCTCTTGGGATCCCATGGTCCCTGGAAGTTGTCGTAAGGTCCAAGGAATGCAAGATACATTCTTACCGTGTCAGCACCGTATTCCTGAACTTCTTTATCGGGATTTACTATATTCCCCTTTGATTTGGACATCTTATTCACATCAGGACCAAGTACTATTCCATGATTGCGTCTCATGGTGAATGGTTCATCAAAGTCTACGAGACCCAAATCATGCAATACTTTCATGAAAAATCTTGAATAAAGAAGATGCATGGTGTCATGTTCTGCTCCCCCGGTATACATATCTACCGGCATCCAGTCTTCCATCTTATCTTTACTTGCGAACTCTTTTTTATTGTCAGTATCTGTATAGCGTAAGAAATACCATGATGAATCAACAAAAGTATCCATGGTATCTGTTTCGCGTTGAGCATCATCGGAGCATTTGGGGCATTTGGTTTTGACCCAATCTTTTGCACGTGCAAGAGGAGATGATCCATCATCTGTAGGTTTGTAGTCATCCAGTTTTGGTAATTCAACAGGAAGTTCTTTTTCAGGCACAGGCTGATAACCGCATTTCTCACAATGAACTATTGGAATAGGCGTGCCCCAATAACGCTGACGAGAAAGTCCCCAGTCACGAAGCCTATAGGTTATCTTTTTCTTCCCGCCAACTTTTTTCGTAATCTTGTCGGCATCAACTAATTCAGCATCGCTTATTGGTAATCCAAATTTTATTGCAAATTGATTATCTCTTTCATCATGCGCCGGAACAGCCATGATCGCACCCGTGCCATAACTGGACAAGACATAGTCTGCAATCCAAATAGGGATCTCTTCATTGTTTGCAGGATTGATTGCTTTGATTCCTTTGAGTTCAATTCCAGTTTTGTTTTTTTGTTCTGCTATTCTTTCGAGTTCAGATTTGTTTTTTGCTTTTGCGATATATTTATTAACTTCATCTTTGTTTCCAAAATTAAGTTGTGAGATTAATTTATGTTCAGGAGACAGTACCATATATGTTGCACCAAACAATGTATCTGGTCGTGTGGTGAATACTTCTATCTCATATTTTGTGTCTTTAACTTTGAATTTAATCAATGAGCCTTCTGATCGTCCAATCCAATTTCGTTGAGCTGTTTTGGCTGTTTCTGTCCAATCTATTTTATCCAGACCATCAAGTAATCGCTGGGCGTAGTTAGTGATTTTATACATCCATTGTTCTCGTTCACGCTGCTCAACTTGAGTTCCGCATCTTTCACATTCGCCATTCACAACCTGTTCATTCGCAAGTACTGTTTTGCAACTAGGACACCAATTAACAATTGTTTTGGTTCTGTAAGCTAAGCCTTTATTGAAAAATTGTATAAATATCCATTGAGTCCATTTATAGTATTCGGGGTCTGTAGTATTAACCATTCGCGACCAGTCAAACATTGCTCCCATTGTTCGTAACTGTTCAGTTATATGTTTCACATTATCTTGCGTCCACTCGTCTGGCTGTAGATTATTTTTGATAGCAGCATTTTCAGCAGGAAGGCCGAATGCATCAAAACCAACAGGATACAAAACATTGTATCCCTGCATGCGCTTATAGCGTGCGAAAATATCAGGCACGGAAAATGCATACCAATGTCCCATGTGGAGATCTCCTGATGGATACGAAAATTCAGTGAGTTTATAGAAATTATCCTTTCCTTTTACAGAATCAGGTGTTTCGTAAAGTTTGGCATCTTCCCATTTCTTTTGCCATTTAGGTTCAATTTTTGATGGTTCGTATTTTGTCATAGATTATTCATTTCAATGTGAATTAGGGCCCCAAGCCATGTCGTGTAATATACCCAGTCCAATAATCGCTAATATTATAAATATAGAGATACCGAGAGCTACGAGCCAAAAGGTTCTTAGTGTTGTGTAGAATGTTTTTTCATTCTCGTGTTCTGTATCTAGACCTTCTTTGCGTTTTACAATCCCTATCATTGGTAGCATAAGAAATGGAATCAGTACTGCTACAAGGAGGGACTCAAATGGGAGGCCTACAGTGAACCAGAGAACATAAAATATTGCCTCTACAAAGGTTATAATCAGGAGTGAATATCGTAGAAATTTTTTTGATAATTTCATAGATTGAATACGCGTTTTGAATTTGCTATTAATGCTTCTCGCACTTCTTCAGCGTCGAGTCCTTTTATCTCTGCAATCTTCTCAAAGACATATTTCACATACATTGGTTCATTGCGTTTGCCTCGATGAGGCTCTGGGCTGATGTATGGACAGTCTGTTTCTGCCATTAGCATATCAAGTGGTGTATTTTTGACAACTTCATCGTAGTCTCTTGTGAAGGTAATCATTCCTGTGAATGAAAGCGTACATCCAAGATCAAGGAATTTCTTGGCTGTTTCCCAGTCTCCTGTAAAGCAGTGAACATTACAATGTACTCGTGCTAATGACTTAATCATATCGTAAACATCCTCATAGGCCTTGCCTCCCCCGTATCCTTTGCCGTTTCTGGTATGAAGCATTAATGACTTAGATAAATCATTTGCAAGTTCAATTTGTTTTTCAAAAGCCTGTTTTTGTTTATCTTTTGTGTCTTCTTCAAGTCTGTAATAATCAAGGCCGACTTCTCCTATTCCTACAACCTTAGGATCGGCGCCTAGTTTTTTGTAATAATCATAATCAAATTCTTCTCCGCGTGAAGTGAATTCTTGGCCGGCAGAATCAAGTTCTTTTTTGTCATGGAATGATTTGCTTGTATGAATTGGATGTAAACCAATGATAGCCCAAATGGGTTTATCAGGATATTTATTCGCAAGCTTTACTGCATTAAGCGAAGTGTCCTTTTGAGTCCCAACAGAAATCATCCCGCATTCTGCATCAAAGGTTTGCTTTACAACTTCATCGCGATCTTCGTCAAATGCAGAGAAATGAACATGTCCATGTATATCTATGTATTTCATTTTATCCGTGGAAATAGCGGCTTGATATTGTTTACTACGAATCTAGTACCTTCCCATTTTTTAATTTGTTTTTTGACGTCAAACATCTTTTTTATCTTTTTGGAAGTTTCAGGCATGAAAGGCTCTATTAGGTTAGATACTTCCAAGAGAAGCCGTGTCATGCTAGTCATTGTTGTTATGAATTCATTAGGATCGGATTCCACTGTTTCCCATGGTTTTTTTTCATCAATATATGCATTGGAGAATGTAAGGAGTGACCATATGGCTGACAGGGCTTCGTTAAGTTTGAGTTTTTCCATTTTTCTGTGATAGATCGTATGCGTCTTTTCTATTTCGTCCATGACTCGTTTGTGCATAAATTTTTGCTTGAATACTAATTCTTTCCCCATCTTTGAATCTATGAGCTTGGAGATACGGCTTACAAGATTTCCAAGATTGTTTGCAAGGTCCGAAGTATGACGTTCTTCAAATCTTTCAATTGTAAAGTCTCCATCTTCAAATGGATTTATTTCACGTAGAAGCCAGTAACGCAATGCATCTACGCCATATTTTTTAGCAAGAATAACAGGGTCTATTACATTGCCAAGACTTTTACTAATTTTTTGTCCTTTCATATTTATGAATCCATGTATCATTACTTGTTTAGAAGTTGGCAAACCTGCTGACATTAACATTGCCTGCCATATTGCTGTTTGTTGGCGTAAATTATCCTTGCCTGCTATTTGGAATCCTGGCCAGAATTTATTAAAGTTCTTTTTATTTTCAGGCCATCCAAGAGTTGAGATATAGTTTACAAGTGCATCAAACCAAACATACATAACATGATCCTTATCCCCTGGCACTGGTATTCCCCAGGGCATTTTTTTCTTTAGTCGTGAAATACTAAAATCATTTAATCCATATTTAACAAAGTTTGTTATTTCTTTTAATCTAAAATCCGGTATAACAAAATCAGGATGGTCCTTGTACAGTTTGAGCAATTTGTCTTGGTAGTTTGAGAATTTGAAGAAATAGTTTTCTTCTTCTATGATTTCTATTTTTAAATTCGGATGAATTGGGCAACAACCATTTTTTAATTCTGAATCGGTTTTTTCAAGTTCGCAACCAACACAATATTTAACTTTGTATTCTTTTTTGTATATATCACCATTCTTATCACAAAGTTTCCAAAATTCTTGTGCAGCTTTCTCGTGATGTTTATCGGTAGTACGGATAAGATGCGTATAACTCACATTTAAGGTATCAATTACATATTTGAACTTTTTTGCGTATTCATCTGTATATTTTTTAGGACTTTTCTTTTTTTCAAGAGCTTTTCTGTAGATTTTAAGACCGTGTTCATCCGTACCAGTGTTAAATACCACTTCCTTGCCAAGTAAACGATTATATCTTGCTATTGCATCAGCCTGTATGAATTCTAAAGCATGCCCAACGTGCATTGCGGCGTTTACGTATGGGGTTGTTGTTGTTATGTAGAATTTATCAGGCATTGTACTTTAATTTAGCGTAAAAGATCCTAAAAGTACAGACGGTGCTAGGGCACCGTCTGTAAGTATTCTGGGTTATATATGCGTTGTTATTTGCGTACGCCTCCCCACTCTATGACGGTGAACCCTTTGCGTTCAGGTGTTTGGATATTATAGCCTTCAATTTTGATTGGCTTCTCAAGCGGTTCAAAGTCCATAAGCACCCTTATTACTGTATCTGGCATAGGATCAATATTAAGTGGTGCAATTTGATCCATGGTTTTGTTTCCCATGAATGTTACGAAATAATAGGGTGAATCTTGCATGAATGGTTCCCAGTATTCTATAAAGTCGGCGATTTCTGTCTTATTAAGACCAAACAATGTTAATTTTTTAACAAGGAAGTCATGTACTTCGGATTGAGATATTACAAAACCTCTTTCAGGAGTTTCATATAACCCCCCGCGTCCTTCCCAGAAAAGATATGGATAATTGATTCCTGTGGAAACTTCAGTTAATTGTCCGTTGGGTTCTGCAATAACTTTCCAGCCATTTTGGTAAGCAGGTTCGGTATATGTGAATCCGCCTACAGGTGAGACTTGGACTGACACTTCTATTGTTGTCTTAGGATAGAGATAGATTACTGGTTTACCGCATTCAGCTAATGGTGCGTAATCCGTATTTTTGAATTCTATAAGTCTGCCGAATGGATCTACCCAATAGACAAGAGGTTTGGTTTGAACGAATTCATCGTATGGAATTTTGTCTTCTTCATTGATTACAAAGTAACCTTCTTCGTAGAATTCTAATAATCTAGGATTATTAGAATTCTGGAATATGTATATACTCTCTTCATTTGAGGTTCTTCCAGCTGGCATTAATTCTTCTAGGAGATTAATATCTTGAACTGATGCGAAGTTAGTGCTTCCACATCCTCCAAAATCTGTATATTGATATGCGGTATCGTTCTGTCCTCCGCTAAACCATTGGATATCGGGAACATGATCTTCTCCTTGAAAGGAAACTTCTACGACGTAGGTGAGTAAGAGTCCGTCAGGAGATTTCAGATAAAATCCCCCTTTGCCATTAGTGCCTTCTACGTCTTTATATACATTGCCATATGTTTGATGTGTGAACACTAATTCTTTATCTTGTGACGAAAAGAATTCTACGCTTCTTGGAAACATTGTTTTTGCTTTTTCTAGTTTCTGATCTGCCTCAGGGCCATTTAATGTTTCGGGATATACCAGAGGATCTATAACTGTATCTTCATCTATCGTCAGCTTCGCAGTATCGAACTGAGTACCATATTCATTATCGAAATTCACTTCATCAGAATGATTTACTAGAAATATTATTTTACCGTTTTTTTCTAGAATTCTATGAAGTCCCTCTCCTCCAGGTCCTTCGGGATAGGATAGGACCAATATTAATGTTGCTCCTTCATATTCCCCTTTATCTATGGTTCCTACAGAATAATATTTGGCATTCTCGTCCCTGTCGTAACCATATTCGGTAGGTTGATATATCTCAAGACTCGCTATTTTTTTAGGGGCATTCCAGGTAATATCTCCGTTAGATATATGTCCGGCCATGGGAGATGTACTAGGCGTGGCATCTGGGGATTCATTTAAAAAGAATTCAGTTATTATGAAATATCCCGCAATAGCAATAACTGCAATTATTAATACAATCAGCCAGCTTGATTTAGCGGATTCTTGCGGCGCGATTGCTTCTGGTTCTCGTGGTATCTGATTTTGTTCTGGTATTTGATCTTCCATAATAGATTATTTAATGATGATTATTATTATAGCTTTTACTTTGTAAAATATCCAGTAATATAGCTGGTGGTATCTTCAAGGATTGGGTCGTTAATCAATTCTCCTGCATTACTCATTTCAAGTACTGTGAATTTTTTAGCATTGAAATTATCCATTGTTTTCATCAATATTTCTAAAGATGCAATGGAATCAATATTAATTTCTCGAATATTTTCAAAATCAAAACTTTGGATAATTTCAAGACTTTGTTCGTCATTACTTCGTGCAATGTCAGGAGTTACCTCATGTGAGAAATCTACAGAAGCAATAAAGAGCGTTGACTTTGATGGTAGCTGTGAGAGAAATGAAATGATGTCATCTTTTTGTCTTTGAGAAATAGATTCTCTGAGAATTATTGGTGCTATTTTTACTTGAGGTAATTCGTGTTTAATGAATCCAACGATGTTTGATATGCCATGCTCGTTCTCAAATGGTTCGGGATCGATTGTTATGATGCGTTGATCTGATAAATTTTGTATTATAGATTTGTCTGGTTTGAGAATCCCGTATGGAGTAGACCATTTGCCATTAGTCGTGATCGCATTATCAACTCCTTTATAGAAATGGTTTGGGCTTAAGAGTATTACTGTTTCTATTTCGTCTCTTTTTATGTTTTCAAAAACATTTGCAATAAAATGATCTGCAAGTAGATGGTGGTTTACTATTGCGCCTTGGGCTGTCTGGGTTGGGATATGATTTAGAGTGTTAGTTTTCTTGAATGCTGATTCATAGAGGTTTTTTGTATTGGGACTGCTGTAGTGTAATGGGGTTTGCCTGGAATTAAGATTGATCATATTAATTAAGAATATAGAAGCGATTATCAGTACTCCAATTGTGATTAGCTGTTTTTTAAATAGAGCCATGTATAAAGTGTAGTAAAAACTGGATTTTTTTGCAAAAGTGAGGTATTGTAATGAGACGCTAATAACAAGGCGTCCTGTATTAATATGCCGGATAAAGATACAAAATCCAAATCAAAGATACGACCACCAGTAGTGGTCATTTTAGGCCATGTTGATCATGGAAAGACTTCGATTCTGGATAAGATTCGTGAGACCAAGGTGGCAGATCGTGAAGCAGGAGGCATAACACAGCATATCGGAGCCTATCAGATAGAACATCAGGGTAAGACAATTACATTTCTTGATACGCCAGGACATGAAGCTTTTAGTGCTATTCGCGCCCGTGGAGCCCACGTAGCAGATGTAGCAATACTTGTTATTGCTGCAGAAGAAGGAATTAAGCCTCAAACCAAAGAATCAATCAAAATTCTGAAAGAAACTAAGACGCCTTTTGTGGTTGCTATTAATAAGATTGATAAAGAAGGAGCAAATCCAATGAGAGTCAGGCAGGAGCTTGCAGAACAAGAAGTATTAGTTGAAGATTATGGCGGGCAAGTTCCAGTTGGAGAAGTATCTGCAATTAAAGGTGAAGGATTGGATAATTTATTAGAATTAGTGTTGCTGGTTACTGAAATGGAGGAATTGAAAGAAGATATTTCAATCGATGCGACAGGTGTTGTAATTGAAGCTCATGTAGATAAGCAAAAAGGAATTGTCGCCACGCTATTAGTTCAAGACGGTACATTAAAAGCTGGAGACTGGATTGCTGCTGGTAATGCAGTTGCACGAGTCAAGGCATTGGAAGATTTCAGAGGCAAGCGCATTAAAGAAGCTGTTCCCTCTCAACCGTGTGTTGTACTTGGATGGGAATCGCTTCCCGGACTTGGTCAGCAATTTAATGTTGTGAAAGATAAGAAAACAGCCGAAGGCGATGCAAAAGAAAGTACGGAACAAGATAAAGAGTTATTTAAAAAAGAGATTACAAATGAGAGGATTGCAAATCTAATAATCAAAACAGATGTCCAAAGTTCGCTTGAAGCAATTGATCAGACATTAAGAACTATCAAATCTGAAAAAATTGATTACCAAGTTGTAGACTTTGGCGTAGGCAATATTAATGATAATGATATTAAAAATGCACGTTCAAAAGACGCTACCATAATCGGATTTAATGTTGCAGTTGATAAATCAGTTGCTGATATGGCTGAACGCGATGGAATTCGTATTGAAACATCAAATATTATTTACAAGCTTGTTGAAGCCGTAAGATCTGTAATGACTGAAATGCTTCCTATCGAAGTGCAACGTACTCCGATTGGCGAGCTCAAAGTATTAGCCATATTCGGTATGCAGGGTAAATCACAAATAGTAGGAGGACGCGTAACAAACGGCAAGGTGGTTCGAGGATCGGGTATTGATGTTGTTAGGGGAGGTAATATATTGGGTGCAGGCAAATTAGGACAGCTTCAGCAAGGTAAACAGGACGTTTCAGAAGTGGCTGAAAAAAATGAATGTGGAATTCGTTTCGAGCCAGCTAATCAGACAGATATTCCTGAAATTGCAATTGGAGATACTTTGGAATTTTTTGAAGAAGAAAAAATAAAGCAGGCACTCTAAAATGGGATCAAACAGCAAGCGCATAGCCAAAGTAAATGATCTTATCCGTGATGAATTAGGCGTAGTATTGCGTCATGAACTTGATTTTGCAGACGATGTTTTGGTTACAGTTATTCGTGTAGATACATCCCCCACTATGGAGCATGCAACGGTCTTTATATCCGTTATCCCAGATAAGAGATCTTCGGCAGTGATGAGGCATATTAAACGTGATATCTATAATATACAGCAAGAGCTTAATAAGAAGATTGTAGTACGCCCTGTTCCAAAAATAAGGTTTGAGGTTGATACAAGTGGTGATCATATTCAACGCATTGAGAAATTATTAGAAAATCAGTAAACTGGTTTTATGGCACGGTAGCCAAGTGGTAAGGCAGAGGTCTGCAAAACCTCTATACGGGAGTTCAATTCTCCCCCGTGCCTCCGGTCATTGAAAGCCCGGGTGGCGGAATTGGTATACGCGCATCACTTAAAATGATGTGCCGAAAGGCTTGTGGGTTCGAGTCCCACCTCGGGCACCGTGATATGCTCCTTGGAGGAGTCGCATAGTGGTTTATTGCACCGGTTTCGAAAACCGGCGGGCGCAAGCCCTCGTGAGTTCGAATCTCACCTCCTCCGCACAAATGGAAAATCCTTGCTGTATTTGATAAAAAATGTCAAAATAGAAGCATGTCGTTCTCGCCTAATTCTAAGATTCAACACTATTTCTATATTGCGATTTTACTTGCAGTTTTTGTCCTGACTCTTTTCATATTCAAACCGTTCTTGACTGCATTGGTTCTTGCAGGAGTTTTTGCGATAATACTTCGCCCAGTCCATATATGGTTTCGTAAATATCTCAAGATTAGCGATGGATGGTCGTCTCTACTGGTTACATTTCTTCTTATTGTCATAATACTTGTTCCTATTGTTTGGTTTAGTTTTCGTATGGTTGAACAGGCAGGTTCTTTTTACAATAATCTTACAGAAAGCGACGGCTTAGCAGGTATAACAGATAAAGTAGTGGAATACATAGAGACTAATCTCAATATTACAGTATCCCCCGAAATAAAGGAGGCTATTGATGTGAGACAGTATGCTTTGTCGGCTTTTAACTGGATTACTTCGCATGCAGGTTCTGTCGTCGGGAGCGTTGCAATGTTTATTGCAAATATTATTCTGGGATTGTTAATAATGTTTTTCATTTTAAGAGATGGGACCAAATTCAGAAAACGCTTGACCGAGCTTAGTCCGTTGCCTGACGAACATGATCGTAAGATTTTTGATACCATGAGAACGTCCATTAACTCTGTTATACGAGGTGCAATTTTTGTAGCAGTGATCCAAGGAGGAGTTGCAAGTGCGGGTTATGTTATCTTTGGACTTCCAAATCCAATATTCTGGGGAGGTATTACAGCTCTGGCTGCATTGGTTCCGGGCATAGGTACTTCTCTTGTTATGATACCAGCAGTGTTATATATGCTTGTTTCAGTATCATTCCCTTCAGCAGTAGGTCTTGCAATATGGGGAGCTGTGGCTGTTGGTCTGATTGATAATATCGTAGGCCCTAGACTTTGGGGACGAGATATCAAGGTGCCAACCATTTTAATTCTTGTTTCTGTTCTCGGAGGAATACAGCTATTTGGACCAATAGGATTTATAATAGGACCTCTTGTATTGAGTCTTTTGTTTGCATTACTTGATATTTATCCAGTTATTGCCAAATCTTCGTAATTTTGCAAATTCTATTTTATCGTATATAGCGAGTCTTCAGCCCTTCTTCAGCCCTTGAGTAGGGCTGTTGATTTGTTAGTATATAGAGACTAATTTATTACTATGAATAAAGATGAAAAACTATCAAATTTGAGGCATTCACTGGCTCACCTGCTTGCAGCGGCAGTGCTTGATTTATGGCCCGATGCTAAGCGTGCGATTGGTCCGGCAATTGAAAATGGCTTCTATTATGATTTTGAGTTCAGCAAGCCAATATCAGAAGAAGATATACCAAAGATCGAAGCCAAGATGAAAGAAATCCTGCCAACATGGTCGGAATTTGAAAAAAGCGATGTTAGTGCTGATGAAGCACGTAAGTTATTTAAAGATAATCCATACAAACAAGAACTAATTGATGAATATGCCGACGAGGGACTTACAACCCATAAGTCGGGAGAATACATTGATTTGTGTCGTGGAGGTCACGTCGATGATGCTAAAGAAATTGATCCCGATGGGTTTAAACTCACTCATACGGCAGGAGCATACTGGCGAGGAGATGAAAAGAATACAATGCTTACCCGTATTTATGGTTTGGCCTTCGAAACTCAAAAAGAACTTGAGAAACATTTAGAAATGCTGGAAGAAGCCAAGAAGAGAGATCATAAGAAGATTGGTCCGCAATTAGATTTGTTCACCTTTTCCGATCTTGTAGGAAGCGGTTTGCCGTTGTGGACTCCTAAGGGAACTCTACTTAGAAATATTTTGGATGACTTTGTCTGGGAGCTTAGACGCGAACATGGGTATGAAAAAGTTGAGATACCGCATATCACAAAAAAAGAACTTTATGAAAAAAGCGGACACTGGGATAAATTTCAGGAGGAATTGCTTGAAATAGAAACTCGTGAAGGACATTTGTTTGCGATGAAACCGATGAACTGTCCGCATCATACTCAGATTTACGACAGGAAACTCTGGAGTTATAGAGAATTACCGCAAAGATATGCAAATACTACAATGTGTTACCGCGATGAGCAGACTGGTGAATTGAGCGGACTCTCGCGTGCACGTGCATTTACTCAGGATGATGCACATGTATTTTGCAGGCAAGATCAAATTCAGGAAGAATTTTTGAAAATTTGGGATATAGTGGATGAGTTTTATAAAGCCGTAGGGTTTGAGTTAAAAGTAAATTTGTCTTTACACGATCCCGATGAATCGGAAAAGTATCTTGGTACACCGGAAATTTGGAAAGAAGCAGAAAATACACTTCGTGACATAGCAAAAGAACGTGGCGTTAAGGCTGAGGAGATTATTGGAGAAGCTGCATTTTATGGACCAAAAATTGATTTCATGGCGAATGATTCAATAGGCAGGCAGTGGCAATTGGCGACAATTCAGCTTGATATGAATTTGCCGGAAAGATTTGACCTCACATGTATAAATGAAAAGGGCGAGAAAGAGCGTATATTTATGATTCATGCGGCAATCATGGGTTCAATCGAGCGCTACCTCTCTATATTGATAGAACACTTTGCAGGAGCGTTTCCATTGTGGTTGTCCCCTGTTCAGGTTAAAGTACTGACAATTTCTGACAAACAAAATGATTATGCGCAAGAAGTTGCCAAGGAACTTAAAGAAGAAGATATCAGAGTTGAGATAGATAATTCAAATGAAACCATTGGCAAAAAGATAAGAGAAACAGAGATGCAGAAAGTTCCATATATTGTAATCGTTGGTGACAAAGAACTTAAAGATAAAAAAATCGCTGTACGAAAGCGAAGTGAGGGAGATATTGGGGTTATGAGTTTAGATGATTTTGAAGAACGACTAGAAAAAGAAATCGAAGAAAAAATTATATAGAATTGTTGGCCCGGAGCGACGCGCGTAGCGCGTCGCTCCGGGGGAAGAGCTAGCTCTGGCACCTTGTCTCCTCCTCGTTTTGATGCTGTCTCTTGATATTTGAGAGTCCCCAGACGAGGAGTACGGTGATGACTGATGCACTTAGTAGCATGTATAAGACATCTGCACATGCACTGGCTTTATCAGCCACGCACACGAGGATCATCGGATCCATGAGATCCTCCTTGGTTAATAATAGTATGTCATAATTTTATAGTTTTGTCTATGGATCGTGTTAAGGTGATAACGGTGGTCAAGGTAATTGTTTTTATTGTGTAACTATGTTCATAATAAAAACAATTACCTTGAGCGCTTCCTAATTATGGATACAGGGAATAAACAAATTAAGTCAAAAATAATATGTATCATCGGTCCCACTGCTTCTGGTAAGACAGATTTGAGTATTAAGTTGGCCAAAAAGCTCAACGGAGAGATAATTTCTGCTGATTCAAGACAGGTATATAAAGGTATGGACATTGGTACAGCTAAGATTATTAAGAAAGAAATGCGTGGAGTGCCGCATCATATGATTGATGTAGTAAGTCCAAAAACAAACTTTGATGCTGTTAAGTTTAAAGACAAAGCACAGAGAATTATTAAAGATATGATTAAACGCGGTAAGCTCCCTATCATTGTTGGTGGTACGGGTTTCTGGATTGATACATTGGTACATGACATGGATTTTCCCGGAACCAAACAAGATTCAAAATTGAGGAAACAACTTGAGAGTAAAACAGTCGAACAGCTATTTAAGCAATTACAAGAATTAGATTCGGATAGGGCATTGAGTATTGAGAGATATAATAAGCGGAGACTTGTGCGTGCACTTGAAATTGTTTTAACAACAGGCAAGCCCGTGCCCCAGATCAAAAAAACATCTAAATATGATGTTTTGTGGTTGGGAATAAAAATGGATCAGGAGCAACTCAATCGCCGTATTAAAAAAAGATTTATAAAGTGGCTTGATAAAGGATTAATTGATGAAGTAAAGAGATTACACAAGTCAGGAGTTTCATGGAAGCGATTTGAAGAACTTGGCCTTGCCTATAAATATATAGCAGATATGCTTCGCAATAAAATTAGCCATACTGAAATGATAAACCTTTCAGTACAATCAATTATTAAATATTCAAAACGTCAGATGACGTGGTTTAAGAGAAATAAAGAGATTATCTGGATTGACTAGCTTTCTTTCTCGGTGGGTGTTTCTCGCATTGATTTTGTATTTTTAGCTTTAAGATTCGGTTTTGATTCTATGTTTTCCCTCTGAGCCCTGCTTGCTTTAAGCGGTTTAGTTTCTACATTTGGTTCGTATTCAAGCTCAAGAGGAGGCCTCACTTGTGATTGAGGCCGTTCAAAGGATACTACTGCCTTAGCAATTGGTTTTTTCTTTTCCTGTATCATTATTTAAGCTTACGTTCTAATAATTCTCTAATGACTTGCGGATCTGCTTTGCCTTTTGAGGCTGCCATTACTTTACCTACAAGAAATTGTATAGATTGTATTTTGCCTTTTTTGTATTGTTCTACTGCTTCAGGATTCTCTTCAATAACTTTTATTGCAAAATTTTCAAGTTCTAAAGTATCAGAAATTTGGCCGAGATCTTTTTCTTTCATAATTTCGTCCGGGTCGCGGCCTGTTGCAGCCATATCTTTTAATATAGTAATTGCTGCAGTTGAGGATATTTCTTTGATATTGATTTTGAGGATCCATTCTGCGAGATTTTCAGCAGTAATTAATTCAGTTCCGGCTATTATGGGAGAATTTGTGATCATATATGTTGCGGCTGTATTGTGAATCTCCATAGCAGATATTTTGCCGAATTTTTCATGATCTGCTTTTGTCCATCCTAGAGCTTCAGAGACAACCTGTTCGTATAGATCGCCTAGTTTTTTATTAACAGTGAATATCTCTATCTGGGCATCATTTAGCCCATATTGATCACGAAAGCGCTCCCTTCGACCGGAGGGTAGCTCAGGTAATTGAGTGCGTAGTGTCTCTATATATTTTTTTGTAAAACGCATTGGTGGTAGGTCCGGCTCCGGAAAATATCTGTAATCTGCTGAGCCTTCTTTTGTTCTTTGGCTGAATGATTCATCTTTTTCGTCATTCCAGCCACGAGTTTCTTGTATTATAGTATCTCCTGCTTTAATTACTCCTGTTTGTCTATCTATCTCGTATTTGACTGCACGCATTGCTGCATTTATTGAACCAATGTTTTTGACCTCTACTTTGGTTCCAAGTCCAAGTTTTTCATCATTTTCTTTTTTTATTGAAACATTAACCTCTACACGCATTTGCCCCTTTTCAATATTTGCATCTGAAGCATCAAGGTAACGGAGTATTAATTGTAGTTCCCGTGCAAAGAGTTCAACGTCTTCAGCTGAATGTATTTCGGGTTTAGTCACAAGCTCCATTAATGGTACTCCTGCGCGATTGTAATCCACCAGACTATGATTATCATCTGAATGCATTAATTTGCCTGCATCTTCTTCCATATGGATTCGTTCAAGATGTATTTTTTTGCCATCGCTTAATTTGAGGTATCCATCTTCGCAAATAGGCAAATCATATTGTGAAATTTGATATCCTTTTGGCAAATCAGGATAAAAGTAATTTTTTCGATCAAATTTGGAAAATTCAGCAATATTGCAATTCAGTGCTAGGCCTACTTTAATTAATTTTTCAATTGCAATTTTATTAATTACAGGCAGTGCTCCCGGATGTCCTGTGCAAACAGGGCATATATTAACATTTGGATGCTTTTCGTCAGGGTTATTCGGAGAATTACAAAACATCTTAGTCTTTGTTTTTAACTCTGCATGTATTTCTAATCCGATTGTTGGAGTATAAGGCATTAAAGCTTTTTATGAGTATAATCTTTGCGATCCTCTTCCCTGAATCCTCCCACAACAGTTATGTCAGCTTTGATAGGTGGATGCGGATCATAGTCAAGCAGTTCAAAATCTTCAAATGTGAAGTCGTCTATATTCGTCTTGTTTGGATTTATCTTTACAGTTGGAAGTGATCTTGGTTCACGAGTAAGCTGTTCTTTCACTTGTTCGTAGTGATCACTATAAATATGTATATCTCCAAATGTATGAACAAACTCTCCTACTTCATAACCGCACACTTGAGCAAGTATCATTGTTAACAATGCATAGCTTGCTATATTAAATGGTACACCAAGAAATGTATCTGCGCTACGTTGATAAAGCTGAAGAGACAGTTTATTATCCCTTACATTTATATGAAATAGCGTATGACAAGGCGGAATTGCCATTGAGGTGTCAGGTGCAGCCATTTCATAAACATATTCAGGATTCCATGCAGATATGATGCAATGTTTGCGATCGGGATAGTTTTTAGTCTTCTCTATTGCCCATGCAAGCTGATCTATTTCACGTCCATCGCTTGCTGGCCAACGCCGCCACTGTCTGCCATATACCGGCCCAAGTTCACCCCATTTTTTAACAAAGTCTGAATCGGGCAATTCTTCTTTAATCTTTTGTGCAAATTCTTTCTGTGTTATTTGAGGTACTTCATTGCGTTCCATTGTCTTTTTGTACTCTTTGTATGCCCAGTCGTCCCAAATATGCACATTGTTATCTACTAGATATTTAATATTTGCATCTCCTTTCAAAAACCACAGCAATTCATGAAGAATTCCTTTGAAGAAAACCTTTTTTGTCGTAAGCAGAGGAAAACCCTTAGACAAATCGAAACGAATTTGTCTTCCAAATACACCGGTATATCCTTTGCCTGTTGCGAAATCTTTCTTTTCGTCGCCATTCTCTATGATATCTCTCAAAAGATCTAAGTATTGATATTCAGGGTGGCTGCGATCAATTATTGCTGCTGGTGGCTGTTCTGATGTCTCTGGAGCTCCATTACTGTCATAACCCGTGTCTATGTATTTATCTTTTGGCGGTTCCCAGCTATGACTGCTTGGGCTTGTCATTCTAGAAAACAGTAATTGTGCAATAGCCATCTTAGGACGCAATATTATTGGTACGCTACTGGTATTATATAGTTCAAGCGTGATATTAAGATAATGTCCCGGATTAATTATCCCTGCAGTATTGTGTATGATAAGTCCTGCTCGTGCCAGAGAACTTTTGCCGGATATCTGTATCAGGTGATCATTTTTTGCTCCGACGTAATCATGCAGTATCCCAAGCACTACAACTCCTGGATGCAGAATGAACGGTTCGTAGTCGTCAATGTGTATCTCTCGAGTTCGCGGATATATTTTTTTATACGGATCGGTATATCCAGTTGAATGTTGATCAACTATTATGAATTTATTCCCAAGCAGAACGTCGTAACTCGCAGGCTGAAGGCGTGATTCATCAAAATCACTGATAGTTATATCCCCGTTCTCAAGCGCTTTTTTGATATCTATATCTGATAAAAACATATTATTCGATTATGAATATTTTATCTGTTCCGTAATAGTCTTCCCAATTGTCATTGTAATGCGCAAACATTCTTTCAAGTCTGTCCTGTTCAAGTTCGATTGCTTTAAGTTCGGTCATCAATTTTCTTAATTCCCCTGTTGCAGACTCTGTTTCGTTTTCATTCTCAACCATTTTTTCAAATTCAGCCAGATATCCATATCCTGCATTTTTATCAATACAAATATTGCAGTCTTTTACCTTATACTCTTCGCGCTCACGCGACCACTTAGCCTGATATGTGAATCCTGCGTCCAGCAATGTTTTATCAAGTTCATCTAGTGTTAGATCAAGTATATTTACTTCAAGTTCGATACGTCGGATTCCATTAGCACTGGTTGTATCGTCTATCGATGCTTTGATAACTAGGGATACAGTATTGTTGCGTTTTCTTGTGCGGACGGAAGTACTTCCGCCTCCCTTAATAATTTCATCTAGTCTCTCTAACTGCTGATCGGTCGCATACTTGATTAGATGCTTTTTCAATTTCTTGAGATTGCCGTTAATAAAGTAATGATTGAGTTGTGAACTCCGTTCAATAATCTGTGCATTCGGATCAATCCGTGCTATATTTGCTTTCAGTTCATCGCATTTAGCCTGCGACCCTAAAAGACTTTTTATTTCTACTTCATACATGGTAGGTCTAGTATATGGCTTTGCTTATACCCATTCAATCTTGACCCCCCATATCTTTCATGCCTAATCAACCGCGAATCAGTATTATAGCCGTGATAGGAGCACGCACTCGTGCTCTTGGCAAGGATAATAAGCTACTCTGGGACATCCCGGAAGACTTAAGGCGTTTCAGACGTATTACAAAAGGACACGTTGTTATTATGGGGCGTAAAACCCATGAGTCTATAGGAAGACCTCTACCCCATCGTCTTAATATTGTTATTACGCGCAATCCAGACTATAAAACCGAAGGATGTACAGTCGTCACCTCTCTTGAACTAGCTATAGAAGAAGCAAAAAAACACGAAAAAGAAGAAATTTTCATTATTGGAGGAGCGCAGATTTATGAACAGGCAATGCCATATACAGACAGACTTTATTTGACATTGGTTGATGACGCGACGCAAGGTGATGCTTATTTTCCGGAGTATGCGGAGTTTAAGACGATAATAAAAGAAGAATTCGGCAGTTCAGCCGGATTCCAGTATTCGTTTTTAACTTTAGAGAAATAGTTTTACTTTATCTCTATTCCCATTGACTTAGCTGTCCCTTCAACTACTTTCATCGCTGATTCAACATCATTTGCATTGAGATCTGGCATTTTGATTTCGGCTATTTCACGAACTTGGTCTTTTGTGACTTTGCCAACCTTTTTTTTGTTTGGTTCTCCGGAGCCTTTGTCTAATCCTGCTGCTTTGCGAAGTAAAAATGCTGCTGGCGGAGTCTTTAATACAAAATTAAATGACCTGTCTTCATAGACTGTGATTTCTGCAGGGATGATTTGTCCCATTTTGTCTTTGGTCTGGTCGTTGAACTTGGTGCAGAATTCTTGCATATTAACTCCATGAGGACCGAGTGCAGTACCAACTGGAGGAGCCGGAGTTGCTTTTCCTGCTTCGAGTTGAATTTTTATAATTGTTTTTATTGGTTTCGCCATTTTAATAGTTAGTTAAATATCTTTTAAATTTTCTGTACTTGCAGGAAGTCGAGCTCAACTGGTGTTTCTCGTCCGAACATACTGACCAATACTTTGATTCTTCCTCGTGCTTCATCTATTTCAGATATTCTTCCGGAAAAATCTTTAAAAGGTCCGTCTGTGATTTTTACGCTGTCCCCTACTGCTACATCAAGTTTGTATTTAGGATCTTCAACTCCCATTCTTTGTTTGAGAGTTTCAACTTCGTCACTAGATAAAGGAGTAGGAATAACTCCTGCGCCTATGAACCCTGTGACATTAGGAGTGTTTCTGACTACATACCATGAATCGTCAGAAACAATCATTTCAACCAATACATATCCGGGATATATTTTTTCTTCTATTGTGTGACGCTTACCTCCTTTGATTTTGATCTTTTTTTCTTTTGGAACAATAACGCTGAATATCTTATCTTCATATCCAAGGGATTCTACGCGTTGATGAAGATTGCTTGCTACATTGTCTTCGTATCCGGAATAGGTATGGATTGCATACCAGCGCCGTTCTTTTGATTCTGCTTGTTTTGACATTGTACTAAAGTGCTAGTTAATACTAATTTAAACTACGAATTGGTCCAAAATCCATCTGAATAGGACGTCCAGTACGCCCAAAAACAGTGCAACTACGATACTCATTGCAATGACGATAAGGGTATATCTCGTTGTCTGACTTTTTGAGGGCCAGGTTACTTTTGCTAATTCTACTTTTACCTCCCGTAGAAAACTGCCTGCTTTACTCATATTTTGTATAAAAAACAGTCTTTGGAGACCTATTTTGATACCGAGATAGTACCATGACAGATCTCTAAAAGCAAGATCTATATATCTAGATTTTTAACACTTTTTGCGTGTGATTGTATAAATTTTTTACGTGGCAGAACATCAGACCCCATTAATACATCAAATACATTGTCTGCAGCCTCTGCATCTTTGATGGTGACCTGGAGTAGTGTGCGTTGATCTGGATCCATGGTGGTCTCCCATAGTTGATCAGCATTCATTTCACCAAGACCTTTATAGCGCTGTATGCTGACGCCTGTGACTTTGATTTCTTCTGTTGCTTCTGTTGCTTGTTCTGTACCATCTGCCTTGGCGTCATCATCTTCATCAAGAGAGCTTACCTCCCATCCATCCTTTGTTTTGCTTGTTTTCCCTTTTGCAGTTGCGCTTTTTTTATCGGGCTCGGTAGAAGGAGCTTCTTTTTCAAGAGTTTTCAGAACTCTTAATTTTTCTTCTTCTGTATAGACATAGGTTATCTTTCTATTCTTTTCTATTCTATAGAGTGGTGGTTGTGCAATGTATAGATAACCCTGTTCGATTAATTTGGGGAAGTATCTGTAGAAAAGCGTTAGCAATAGCGTGCGAATGTGCGCGCCATCAACATCAGCATCGGTCATTATTATAATTTTGTGATACCTTAACTTTCCTATATCAAATTCTTCTGCAATTGCAGTACCCATAGCAATAACAAGAGCGCGTATTTCTGCATGTGCAAGCATTTTATCTATTCGTGCGCGTTCGACATTAAGAACTTTTCCTCGTAGAGGCAGTATTGCCTGAAAGCGCCTATTGCGGCCCTGTTTAGCGCTATTGTGCACGAACACACCGTTTGCTAGAGCAAAGTTGTGTGTTTCTGGCACTTCAATATCGTAGACATCCATTTTTTCACGGACATTTTCTACAGAGACTATTTTATGATTGAATTTAACTACGGCGTCATGGAGTTTGTTCTGATCTCCTTCGAAGAATCTTCCAAGTATTGTATTATAGCGCAGGACGCTCTTATCGTTTAGGATAGGTCGGAGCTCCTCGTATCTCTGGGTATCCATGAAGCCTTTTGCCTTATAAATATCATGTAGTAAGCTAAGTGCTTTTCTGCGATAAGTTTGGTCATATGCTATTTTACGTTTTTTGCGAAAGGCATTAGTCCATTGTTTCTTCGTTTTTTTGCTACGCCATGCTCTTAATTCTTTATCATCCCATTGCTTTATAGATAGATCAGATAGCCATTCTTTTCGATGAGGATTGTCCCAAAAGAAGTTTCTGATTCTTTCGGCCTGTACTTTCCTGTTGTCTAGATTGTTCCAGTATTTCTGTTGCTCTTCATTTAAGCGTTTAGTGCTTTTTTCACGATAAGCAGTATTACTATTGTAAAAGGTTAAAAATTTTTCACCCATGTATTTTTTGTATTCTGTGCTCTTCCACTGTTCTTTAGCTCTTTTGCTAAGTTCATCCTTCATAGTCAGCATTTTTTCTTGCATTCTCTTTCTGAAATTGGGAGTTCGTCTCAGTCTTTTGAGCTTTTCCAAGATTTCAGGTGTATGCAAATATTTATCCGCATGTTTCCTGTGAAGAGTAAGATGGTCTTCCTTCTGTAGTCTAATAATGTTATCAGGATTATTATTTAGTTTTTTAAAATCTTTATGGTGCCTGTGCGAATTTGTTGCTTCATTATAAAGACCTCTTCTTATGTTGTATTTATCTGCAAGAACATGAGTGTATACCCAGCGCGTCTTAGTGGGATCAAAGACTAGTTCATATCCGGTTATAGTCATCCACCCTTCTCGTTTAGACAGCTGTTTATAAAGAGGCATTAATGAATCTTGTTTGACGAGATACTGTGCTTCTTTGTATGAGCCGTCTCGAAGCATAAACTTGTGATTCGGAGTGCATTTTATCTCTTCTCCGTTGTCTAGAGTTACTTTAATTACTTTAGTCCTCTTTTTTGTTATGCGGGGATATTTTATTGGTGCTATCGCGATGTTCCCATTTTTGTCAACAGTGTAGCAGTAATTCTGTCTGCCTTCTTTAAATTCTTCTACCAATTGTTTAAATGTGATATCTCTTCCGTCTGTAAGGGTAACCTTTGTATCTCCGGAAAAACAACCCCCTGCCGAATCTCCCTCAACGATAAATATTTCTGATTCATCTGCTTTGCGCGAAGAGCAGTCAGCAAGCTTGCCCGGCAGAGTGAATCCTTCAAGCGCGCCTTTGCGTATAACGGTTTCGCGGGCAGCACGTGCGGCAATACGAGCCTTTGAAGCGATAATCACTTGGCCTAATATTTCTTTTGCATCTTGCGGGTGGCGTTCAAGCCAGTCAGCAAGTTCTGTATTGATTATGCTTTCTACTGCAGTACGAGCTTCAGGATTTCCTAGCTTGGCCTTAGTCTGTCCTTCAAACTGTGCTTCGCCGAGTCTTACTGATACGATGGATGTAAGCCCTTCGCGGATATCTTCTCCTGTAAGATTTTCGTCTTTTTTGTCTTTTAAGAAGCCATTCTTCTTGGCATAGTCATTGAATGTTCTGGTTATTGCAGATCGAAATCCTGTTAAGTGCGAGCCTCCTTCAATTGTATGTACGTTATTTGCAAAACTTAATTCATGTCCCTGAATATGATCAGTGTATTGAAAAGCAACTTCTACAATCATATTCTCTGCTTCTTTGGATATGTAAAAGATATTCGCATGTTTGGGTTCGCTGTGATGGTTAAGAAATTTTACATAAGAAACTATTCCTCCATCAAAATAGAAGGTGTGGGAAGGGGCCACTACATGATTGCTATTGCCATTGCACAGTTTTGATTCAGGGTTAAGGGCTTCACGTTCATCTTTAATGGTTATGCGTATTCCTTTTGTTAAATATGCCTGCTGGCGAAGATGGGTAAGAATCGTATGCCAGTCATATTGTATTTCTTTGAATATTTCAGGATCAGGCTCGAATGTAATAGTTGTGCCGTTCTTCTTGCATTTGCCGACCTTCTTGACTGTGCGCTTAGGCTTTCCTTTTGAATATTCTTGTTCATAAAGAGCTCCGTCTCTGCAAATTTCAGCTTTTAGATAAATAGATAAAGCATTAACAACAGATACGCCTACACCGTGAAGTCCTGCAGCCACTTTGTATGATTCACCGCCGAATTTACCTCCTGCATGAAGAGTGGTCATTACAGTTTCAAGTGCTGACTTGCCTGTTTGTTTATGCGTTTCTACTGGGATACCTCGTCCATCATCACTAACTCGAACACGGCCCTCAGGTAAAAGAGTTAAGTCAATATTTTTAGCATAGCCTCCCATTGCTTCGTCCAAGCTATTGTCAACAACTTCCCAGATAAGATGGTGAAGACCGTCTACGCCAGTTGAACCAATGTACATACCCGGACGTTTTCGTACAGGTTCCAATCCTTCAAGTACAAAAATATCCTTTGCAGTATAATTGTTTTCTGGTTTTTTGGGTTTTGGTTTGGATTCTTCTTTTTTTATCATATTATCTCATTTCTGCTTTAAATTCGTCTGCAGTTTTTTCGTATACTTTCTTTTGTAGAGGATCAACCTCTTCATTCGTAAGTGTGCGTTCATTACTTCGATATGTAATGCGGTAAGTATAGCTTATGCGATCAGTGCCAAATTTTTTTTCATCTTTGTATTTATCGATCAATTCAACTTCTTCAACAATATCTCCCCCAATATCTCGAATAAGATCAAAGAAATTGTTTGGAACGAAATCTCTATTAACAACGAAGGAAACGTCTCTTGTAATCGGAGGGTATTTACTTACTTCTTGGTATTTGTTTCCAAGTTTAAGCTGACTTTTAATTCTTTTATCTTGTGACCAGAGTAGACGTATATCAGGTAGTTCCATGCTAAGTATTGCCAGACGTTCAAGTCCAAAACCAAATGCCCAGCCATTGTATAGTTTGGAATCAATTCCTAGATTATCAAGCACAGAATTATGCACTATGCCACTGCCTAGTACTTCAATCCACTTATCTCTCAGTTTTATCTCCATCTCTATGCTTGGATCCGTGTATGGGAATTGATCTTTATTAAAACGGTATTCTATGTTCTTACCGTAGATAGTCTGTGCTATAGAGATGAGGGCTTCTTCTAGCTCTTTTATTCCAATAATTTTTTGATCTTTTGGAATTATATATAGTCCATCCATTTGATGAAAAACATTCATATGATTTCGGTCTATCTCGTCTCTTCTGTAGACCTTGCCATAAGAAAGTAATTCAATTGGTTGATGGTCTTTTATAAGCTTTTGTGCCTCCTCTGTTATTAGATAGTAGTACCACATGATCGTGGTATGAGGACGAAGAATATATTCCTTATTTACAAAATATGTATCAGAGGCATTGCGTGCAGGATGGTCTGGGGGAAAGTTAAAGAGGTCGAAGCTTTTATCAACTGGTACTATTTCGGGAAATTGCACAACCTTAAATTCTTTGAAATCAGGAAGATCTACAATACGTTGGGCAAGTTCGTAGATCGGGCTTCCGGGAGTTCGGGATAAATCAGGCATAGCCAAAAATCGCTTAAGTCGTAAGCTATTCGTATCATTTTTGGCTTCTAGCTGTTTTTGTAGCTCCCCTTCTTTGGGAGAATCAATTTTTATTGTTCTGTTTTCCATTCCTTTTGTTAGTACTATATATGTTTGATTGCAATAATTAGAGCAATAAGACCTGTTAGTATTATTCCGTGAATATATGCATGTATTATGAGCTGTCGGGATTTTTTATCGGAAATTCGATTTTGTATTGCAATAGAGATAAGCGAGGTTATTGTCCAGAGCAGTACAAAAAGCGTTACGAAAAAAAGAGCCCGTATTGCGCCGGATGCTTCTTCCGGAGAGGTCTTATAGATGATCATAGCCATGCCGATCACCGTAACAGTGGCCAAAACAAGCATCGCATACACGTGCCATTTCATACATATATTCTAGCAAAAAATGTCAGTAAATTCAACCAAAAAGAGGCCTTATTTGAGGCCTGTTTTTGGTGGTTTTTTGCGGGGGTGACGGGACTCGAACCCGCGACCTTCTGCGTGCACGTAATCCTAAACTTTCGTTTAAGCGTGGACTATATCTTCGCCATTCCAATATGGGTTAGGCGCTTCGGTATCTAGTCTCTACGGCGCCCCTATGTCATCAGACATAAGGTTCCCACGGTATTAGCTTATCTAAAAGACTTAGCCTTCACCGTTATCCCGAAATGTTCATCCTCGTGTTTCCACGTGGAGCTGCAGTAATCTACAGGCAGACACTCTAACCAGCTGAGCTACACCCCCTTTATATCCATATATTTATCAAACCGTCTCTTTTTGCGAGACATGTACAATGTATTATTACCATTATACATAAATTTGTAAAGCTTTTTCGAGTTTATTGTGCTGTACAGGAGTCTATAAGCCCTTGATCTAAAATGTAAGCTTCCTCCTTGTACATCTGCACATTTTTTAAGAGAGTTTTTTAATGAAGAGAGAAAATTTTTACTGCCAGAGGTAAATCCTGTAACCATACAATGTACTGGATTTGGCCTATCATATTTGTGGGTTAATCCTTTCCATACGTGTTCATCTCCATCAAAATAGCCCCTAACAAAATGTTTTAAAAGACTATTAGGTACATTGGGGAATTTAAGAGTATGACTTTTATTGGGTGTCATGCCGAGACTTAGTAAGTCTTCGAATATAGCTTTGCTACCCATTTGTACCCTATATATTATATTCCATCTTGGATTTCTTTTCCTTGCACTGATTTTATGGGTAGATTCTAGACAATGAAGAATTTTTTCTAATACATCACGATCACAAGAAGTAAGCTCTATATAGCATCCTCCATTTTTATTAATTCTCATATTTCCATCCGCAGCAAAGAATCCAAGCACGTAAGCCATCTCAGGATTCCATTCCTTGAAAAAGTTTTTATTTACGGTTTTGAAGACGAACACTATCCAGACGAGATCAATGAGCCTATTTCCTCTCCGGATAATATTTTTTTGAGATTTCCTTTTTCTAAGATATTAAATACTCTAATATCCATGTTATTTTCTCCT
>JBDRCU010000004.1:0-6445 GCA_043821485.1 Parcubacteria group bacterium
GCAGGAGGGGCACAGAGCCCCAGCAGGAGCTCTTCCGCGGAACAGGCAAGGCCGGGCGGCCCGTACTCCAGCACACAGTGCCCTCTCCCATGAGTTTAATTGAATTCATAGCGTTGAGAGGGCATTTTGAATTTTAGGACTGAATATAGAGATATTTTGAGATGCTGATATAATGGTCACATGTCTAAAGAGATTTTTAATAAATTCTATAAACAACTCAATCCGCAGCAAAAGCTTGCTGTAGATAGTATAGAAGGCCCTGTTATGGTTATTGCGGGTCCGGGAACTGGTAAAACCCAGGTCCTTACTTTACGTATAGCAAATATCATAGATAAGGCTGATATTAATCCCGAAAATATTCTTGCCCTTACTTTTACTGAATCTGGAGTTGTATCAATGCGAAGGCGTTTAGCTGAAATCATTGGTACTCCTGCATATGGAGTAAACATAAGTACATTTCATGGTTTTGCAAATGATGTAATAAAAGAGCATCCAGAAGCATTCCCGGAAATAATAAGTTCGAATCCAGCAACAGAAATGGAGCAAGTAGATATCATGAGAGATGTGATTGAGTCAGCGCATGTTAAAGAACTCAAGCCTTACGGAGATCCTTTTCATTATCTCAAGCCAGCCCTTGGAGCCATAAGAGATCTCAAGCGCGAAGGTATAAGCCCGGAGCAATTAGATAAACTCATAATTAAAGAAAAAAAATCTTTTGATTCTATTGATGATTTGATTTATGACAAAGGTCCTCACAAAGGAAAGATGAAAGGTAAATATCAGGATGAACTGAGACAGATAAACAAGAATAAAGAACTCGTAACTCTATATAAGGGATACCAGAAGCAGTTGAAAGATCTTAAGCTGTATGATTACGAAGACATGGTTGTTGAAGTTTTGAATGCTTTTGAAAAAGATAAGGATCTTTTACTTACTCTTCAGGAGCAATATCACTATTTTCTTGTTGATGAACATCAGGATACAAATCGCGCACAGAATAGGATCCTTGAGCTTCTTGCAAGTTTTCACGATAATCCAAACCTCTTCATAGTAGGAGATGAGAAGCAGGCAATATTTCGTTTTCAAGGCGCATCTCTTGAGAATTTTCTTTATTTTAAAAAATTATACAAAGATGCAGAACTCATAGATCTTAAAACAAGCTATCGTTCAACACAAACTATTTTAGATTCCGCTCAAAGCCTGATGAAGCACCGCAAACCCCTTCCGCTTAAAGGCATTAATAAGTACAAAGAGAAATCAATTGTCATCACCCCATTTGCCACGCAAAACATTGAGCAATATGCAATTGCTAAAGATATTGAGGGGTTAATTGCAGAGGGTACGCCTGCCGGTAACATAGCCGTGCTTTATCGTCAGAATAAAGAAGCTTCGAGTATCGCGCATATGTTTGGGAAAGTAGGAGTTCCCTTTGTCATCGAATCTGATTTGAATATTCTTGAGGATAAAAATATTCAAAAGATATTGAAATTACTTTTAACTATACAGAATTATGGCGATACAGCGACACTTCTTGAAACTTTGCATATTGATTTTTTGAATATTGATCCATTGGATATCTATTCTTTGGCTGGGAGGAGAATTAATGTTTTTGAAATCATTGGTTCTCTAAGTAAAATGAAAAGCCTCAAACTCCAATCAATAGATGAATTGCATAGACTCTCAACAAACCTCACCTTATGGAGCCAGATGGCGCATAATGAACCTTTAACTAATTTATTTGAATCAATAATTAGGGATTCGGGTCTTTTGGAATCTGTTTTATCCAAGCAAAACTATATTGAAGTAATGGATAATGTAACCGTACTCTTTGATCAAGTGCAATCATTATTGCAAAACAACAAGAATTACAGTTTGGATGATTTTATGCGGCATATACGCAATATCGAAGATCACAAAGTTGCATTAAAAACTAGAGCTAAGATTCATCCAGTTTCAAAGGTTCACTTAATGACCGCGCATAGAGCCAAAGGTCTTGAGTTTGACTATATATTCATTGTAAATGTTTCTGATAAGCATTGGGGCAATAGGAGGCGTTTTTCAAGTTTTAAACTTCCACAGAGTGTTTACTCGTTAATGGATGTTTTTGATCAGCACGATGAGAATGAAGATGAAAGAAATCTGTTTTATGTAGCTCTTACCAGAGCCAAGAAAGGAGTATATATTAGCTATGCTGATGTGCGAGATGATGGTAGAGAACAATTGTTATCGCAGTTCGTTCAGGAAATAGATGCCAAACTTACAGAAATTAGAGATGGCAGTAAGTTTGAGGAAATGTTTAAAAAAGAAAGTTCAATTGTCTTTGCAAAAGCCAAAACCAAATCAGGACCAGATTTGCAGGACAAAGAATATCTACAAGATTTATTCAAAAAACGTGGTTTTGCAGTAACTCATTTAAATAACTATTTAGATTGTCCTTGGAAATATTTTTATGTGAATTTAATCCGTATTCCTAAGGCACCAGAGAAAAGTCAGATATTCGGTATTGCAATGCATGAAGCTCTTAAAGACTATTTTAATCATTTCAAAACTGGTCTTGATCCAGGGAGTGCATATTTGCTGAAAAAGTTTAAAAAATATTTAAGTGAACATCAATTATCAGATATGGATATGAAAGAGCTGAACGATCGCGGAGTCAAAGCTTTGAGCGGTTATCACAAGGAATACGCGAAGAGCTGGAAGCATGAAGTTTTGAATGAATTCACAGTGCGTGGAGTTGAGCTAACATCCAGCATCAGGCTGACTGGTAAGATGGACAAGATAGAGATACTAAATGAAGCGCGTGAAGTAAATGTAGTTGATTACAAAACTGGCAAACCTAAGACCAGAGGATTTATCGAAGGCAAAACCAAAAGTTCGAACGGAGATTACAAACGACAATTAGTGTTTTACAAAATATTATTGAATCATTATGGAGACGGTATGTATAATATGAGGACAGGCGAGATTGATTTTGTTGAGCCGGATATTAAGGGGAAGTATAAGAAAGAAATGTTTGAAATAACTGGCAGGGAAGTTACAGAATTGGAAGCACAGATGAAAGATGTATCAGATGAAATACTTAATTTAAAGTTTTGGAACTTAACTTGTACAAAAAAAGACTGCGAATTCTGCAGACTTAGAGAATTGATGGCGTGAGTTTTGAAGTGGGGGGCGAGCCGTTTGGCTCGCCCCCCAGGAGAGGACTCATCGTCCAGAAAGGGCTGGACAGTGGTCGCGAGACCCTGTCCGATGGTGCTGGTTCCGCTAGAGGCGCGGTTCCAGCTAGAGTTCAACGCCGATGGCGTGAGCCTCCCACTGTTGGAAGATTCCAGCACCAACGACTTCACCAGCTCCGGAAAGTAGCAGGTGAGTTGCACTTTCGGCACCATTGAAAGTCGTATCAGGTGCGAACCAGCCGGTGTCGACGTCCATGTCGATCTCGGTGTTCTGGGCATCCCAGCATAACCCGCAGAATCTGCCCGCCTGCGTGTTGATGTTGATGCTGATGCTGCCCTGC
Organism: Parcubacteria group bacterium; assembly: GCA_043821485.1. Taxonomy (GTDB): domain Bacteria; phylum Patescibacteriota; class Minisyncoccia; order 2-02-FULL-40-12; family IGHO2-01-FULL-4-A; genus JBDRCU01. Next base: position 3,518 of record JBDRCU010000004.1, read on the forward strand.
TCACCGTTAAGCGTCCGCCAGCCAGTATCGATGAAGTTGTTGGCCAGCGTATTCGACAGGTACCCCATGTCGTCGTAGTCCGCGGAGAGCCTGGTGCCTGCAACCTCGCCCCAGAAACCCTCGCTGTCGCCATAGAGACCTTGGTGACTGACGGATACTACCGTCCAGATGATCACGGAGTTCGTACCTGCTTCGACCTGACTTCTCAAGGCCAGCACCAGAAGCAGACACAACCACAACACGCTTGATAGCACAAGGAGCCTACGCATAGGCTCGCCCCCTTCCTCCACACGAGATCCGTGACTGAAAAAGAGTTCAGGATCCGCACAGATACTCATATTCTATCACTCCAGTATCATAAATCAATTGTCAGATGGTTTAGATTATAGAAAATAAAAAATCGAGTACTACTCAACGATAAAAAGATGAGAACCGGTGAGGGCAGCGTGACTGCCCTCACCGGCGGGAGTTGGATCGGGTCACGTCCTTGTCTTAGACCCGACTTCAAATCCCTCTTGAGGTTTCGGGTACTTTCGTCAGCCCAGTCCGGGGTCCGTCCAGTGATAGCCGAGATGCACTCGGCTTACTCGCTCGGCGACGTTATGCGCCTCAATAGGCACGCTTTGCAGTTCAACGTCGCTCTCGATGGCGATTGCCGTTGCGTACGTAGTTGCGAGAGCATCCTTGGTTGTGGGGAATTCCGGTGTTGCTTGATTGATGCAACACGTGGTATCCAAAAAGGAGCCTTCGCTAGCCGTCGCGGTGGCAGACCACCCTGTCGCCATAACGAGTACAGTGAGGACCCCGACATAGGGCAGAGGAAATCTCATGACAAGCATGGATGCGTCCTCCTCCCCATTCGGGTTAATATATTTATAAGCGCTCACTGGATATATGTCAAGGTTAGAAGTAGATAGTCTCTTTTATATAGGCTTTAATCTTCAAATATGCTAAATTATCTAAATGAATAAGAAATCCAAATTAGCAGTATTTGATATAGATGGGACAATATTTCGATCCTCTCTTTTGCTTCAACTAACTGAGGCCTTAATTAAAGAAAAGATATTTTCACATTATGCCCGCAGTTATTATATCGATTCTCTTGAATCTTGGCAGAAGCGTAAGGGAAATTACGATGGTTTCATAATGGATGTTGTGCGGTCGTATTTGAAATATATAAAAGGAGTTAAGCGATCAGATGTATGGCGTATTGCAGAGCGTGTTGTTAAAGAACAAAAAGAATATACTTATCGTTATACGCGTGATTTGGTAGATAAACTCAAGAAGGATCATTTCATGCTTGCAATATCACGTTCTCCATATGAAGCAGTTGCTCCGTTTGCAAAGAATCTTGGTTTTGATAAAACTTATGCTTTGATTTATGGAGTTGATGATAAGGTTAGATTTACAGGCGAGGTGCTTTATGAGGATATTATTTTGGATAAAGAAAAAGTTTTAAAACGAGCTATTGAAAAAGAAGGATTAAATTTAAAAAATTCGACAGGCATAGGAGACACAGAATCCGATATCCCATTTCTAAAAATGGTGACAAAACCCATTGCATTCAACCCATCAACAGCCCTTTATAAAACCGCAAAACGAAATAAATGGAAGATCGTAGTAGAGAGAAAAGATGTAATTTACGAACTATAGATAACATGTTACGATTCAAATAATGCAAAAAACATACTATTCTTGGGAACAATTTGATAAAGATTGTGAAAGGCTTGCTTCTTGGGCAAGGCATTTTGATTTTGCGAATGTTTATGGAATCCCTCGAGGAGGTTTAATGATTGCTGTTCGCTTATCGCATCTATTGGACATTCCCTTAATAACTGATGAGAACGATATAGATTCTCATGATACGCTTGTGCTTGATAATATGGCTTTTACTGATTCGAAGGTTCATGATATGGAAGAGCGTCTTGGGGATTTGATAATAGCTACATTGATTTGGTCCGATGATTCACCAGAACCAGATTACTATTGTCGTAAGAAGGATGGACACATAGTGTTTCCGTGGGAGAGAAGATCAGATGATTTCTTAGAACGATCATTTGGTAAATCATTTGCAACTTCTGATAAAATGAAAATCCGTGGTACTATTAGAATTAATAAAAGAGGACTAGCATAATGACTAAAAAAACCAGCCTATATATTCGCAACTTTGTATTCGGCGTTGAAGACAGTCTTGTTTCAACCGGAGGTGTAATAACCGGTATTGCACTTGCAGGAGTTGAGAAAGAAACGATACTTATGACAGGTATTGTTGTGATATGCGTAGAAGCATTTTCAATGGGTGCGGGGAGTTTTCTTTCAGAGCAGTCAGTCCAAAGTTATACAAAAGATACAGAACATTCTTTCAAAAAAGCGTTTGCAGGCGGGGCAATAATGTTTCTGTCATATTCCGTAGCAGGATTCATACCCCTTGCTCCATATCTGATTTGGGATTGTTGTACTGCGATACCAATATCAATTGTCTCTTCTCTGATAGCTTTGTTCATACTAGGTGTGTTGATTGCACGAATTTCAAAGATTAATATGTTTTATGAGGGTCTCAAAATGGTAGCAGTTGGTGGGATGGCAATGCTTCTTGGACGTATTGCGGGAAGTATAATTGGGTGATATACCTTTAGATATAACTTTTAAATATGGGATTTTTCGATGACGTAAAAGATATGCATGCTTTGAAAAAGCAGGCCGAAACTGTTCAGGCTCAACTTGAGAGTGAGGTTATTGAAGGCGTTTCTAATGACGGCAAATACAAGATAATTATGGACGGTAGTCAGAAGGTAAATGAAGTGGTAGTGCCTGATGATGTAGCAAAAGAAGAAGCACAAAAAGGAATTAAAGAAGCACTTGAAGATGCCCGTAATAAGTTAGAGAAATTAATGCGTGACAAGATGATGTCAGGCATGATGAATTGAT
>JBDRCU010000005.1:0-2154 GCA_043821485.1 Parcubacteria group bacterium
ATTCTTTGCCGCCACAGCTTGACGCCTAACTGGGGCCGTTAATGCAAAAGCTTTGATAATGATAATGGAAATATTTATAATTACAGCATGACTGTAAAAATATCATTAAGCAAAAGAGCATTGGCAACCACTGCGGGTTGATTAGAGTGGCGGCATACATAATTAACAAGTTAAACAAACTGCGCCTCACCCGACCCTGTAACTAACTGGATGATCATAGCAACATCGTGATTAAGCCCGACACTTGAAAAGGGCGGTATGAGGTCACCAAATATATTCTAGGGCGTTTGCCATAAAATAAGTATCATGGCAAACCGGCAGCCATGCTGTATAAGAGACCCTCAATATGTGTTTGTAGCAGATTGATTAAAACTACTTATTTTTGAATTTAAGTCAGGGCGTTTACTTGTTAAAAGGAGTAAAAGGGAAAAGTTTAAGCTTTATCTCATTAACTTTTTATTGCCTGTTGACACGGAAAGGCTCATATGTGTTGGGCGATAATCTTTGAGTTTAGGTTATAACTCGTTTCTTTAATTCCTTAAATCCAAAATATTTCAAAAAAGAAAACAATACCACTGCTACAAGATTATAAGGAAAGGAGAACCATATAATAAGGCATATAAGCTCGAATATATTGGCTATAATGAACTTATTCCCGCCTATTTTTCTGTCTTTAATGCTTTTCGCTTCCAGTTTTATACATAGAGAAAAACCAATCCAGCTTCCATAGTAAATCAATGCAATAAATGAGAATTTTCCTCCAAATAGTGGGGCAAGGATATAAACGAAGAGTACTAAGGTTGCCAAGGCAATAAATACATTAGCTACTCCCGATAGTAAGTCGTGAATTTCATTTGTTGACCAAGGCATTTTGCTGACTCGTGGAATTTTTATTTCTGCCCAACATTTGAAATCAGCGGTCGGAGGACGATGAATCAAAACTTATATAAGGCAAAATAATTATTGATCAAAAAATAAATATTTAAAAATCGGGCGCGCTCCTCCGATACGCTGAATTTCATGGTTCGGCACCTATTTGTTGAGTTCCGTCAAGATATGTTCTCTGCTCCACAACGGGTCCACGTATGGACAGAAGTATGAGGGTCCAAGATTATCGTCACGGGCGTCTTCAAAGAATGCATGCGCTGCACCATGGAGCGCTTCAGGAATCAGAAGGAATGCCACTTCCTCTGACCGGAAACTCAACCTCCCTACGTGGCGCCACTCCCTTTCCCAGTCAAAGCGATACTCGGTGCGCCCATATTCACCGGGAGCGTCAATCAGTGGTGTAAGATTCCAGATGTGGGCTGTGGGATCATCTGCTGCCGATCTCATCATGTCCTGAAGCGTTTGCCAGTGCAGTGTGTCCTTCCAGGCATACCAGATCGGCCCGCCACCTTTGGAAAGGATGAACTCTTTCGTGAAAGCAAGCCCGTATTTCGTTTGTCTGCGTTCAACTATTCTGTGCCAGTGCCCCGGTGGAATCTCGCTGAAGCAAACGGCCCGTTGTTCTGTTTCGGCTGGGGCCTTATCCTTGCCTATGCCAAACCGGCGCTGCGGAACAAGTGCGCAGCTAGAGTAGATGCTCATCATCGTTCTGTAGTCGTCCGTATCCTCACCGCCTTTGGTGAAGTGTACGATGTAATTCGACATGTCATCCCAGTTGTCCGGGTGTCGTCTCATCTCTTCTCCTGCCGAACCAGTTAGTAGATAGTTTCTGTATAACTATCAGGAAATAAAAACTTGACAGATATTATTTTGATTTATTAATGTTTTTCTAACTGCATAACTCCGAATATGAATGTTATGCAGAAAATGGATAATCTCATTCAACCAATCCCATCTTAAATCAAAATCCTTTACGACGCACTTCTGGTCAAAAGAGGTGTACCGCTAACATCTCATTTTTATTATAGAAAGTGGCTGAAATATTATCTGGATTTTTGTTTTAAATATCATCACGATAAATCAAAAAAGGAAAGTCTTTCATATTTTATTAAGAAATTGAAGGACAAGAACCAGACCGAGCAACAACAGAAGCAGGCGTTTCACGCAGTATCCATTTTTTATTGAATAGATGATACTGATCAGGATGAGATAAGTGCATTATAGAATAAAAAGGAGATTATTGCAACAAATAAAACTTGTATAAAA
>JBDRCU010000006.1:0-2456 GCA_043821485.1 Parcubacteria group bacterium
TTGCTTTTTCCAAGGGATATTCGAAACATACTGGCCCAAAATACGAGAAAATAACCTCTGTGCCTTTATCATCGAACCATCGCCTTGGTGTTGCTGAAAGGCCCAACCGCATATTAGCATTGGGTATCATTGCCCGTTTCATAAAAGGCGCGCCAAGACCATGGCATTCATCGCCAATAATCATTGCAGATTCCGCTTTTAACCCGTTGGTTGCCTTTGCGAATTTTGCCATAGAAGCTGTTGCCTGAACAGCGAGTATGCAGATATGATCAAGAGCCCCTATATTAAAATCCTGAATCTTTGATCTCACTTCGATCTGCCAATTTTTATGTGCCCCACTACATTTGATTGGATAAAAGCCAATTTCTTTACAATTTTGCTCCCACTGCTCAAGCAAATGCAGATATGGCACCAGTATGACGAGAGCAAGTCTTCCGATTGTTTTATAACAATTGATGGCTGCTGCTAAAGATGTAAGTGTTTTGCCTGTACCAGTTGCCATTTCAAACACACCTCGGCAATTGGCAGAAATCCATGCCTGAATAGCATCCTCCTGATATGGGTAAAGCTTTATATTGCAATTTGGCTCGCCGGAATTACTTATTATCTGTGCTGCTTTTGGGGAAAAAATTGAATATGGACGTGCGTCTGTTGTTCTAAGCCTAATAAACTTTTGCCGAATAGCCTCGGGAATTGTGTAAACCTTGAACTGTTGATTGCCGTTTTCCCACAGTTTAGTGAGTCTTTTGCAGTGCTGTTCAACAAAAGGCAAATGTCCATCATCCCAAGACTTGAAGACTGAAAAAGCCTCACCATTTAATGAGCCCTTAAGGGTATCATTAAAGGAACCATGAATAGCAACAATATTGTCCTCATCATCTCTAAAAACACCTACCTTGTCGTGATAATCACCCCGAGAATACGCATCTCTCGCCACCGCAAATCTGAATTCAAGAACATTGTCGGCAATCATCCATGCAAGTGCATTTAGCGTATCCTTCTCAAGTGCTGTAGCAATATTATCCAAATTATTATGGAGAATATTTTTTAGAAGGTGGTTACATTTTGCTTCTTCCCCTATCTGAAATGCCTGCCAGTCTGACTTTTCCAGTATAGGTGAAAGAACAATCTGGGCTTTCCCTCCATTTTCAATCAACCGAGATAATCCCTGTGCTGCTAATTTCAACCACCCCGAAGTGAAAAAGCCGACACCCCTGGAATATGAAGTGGAATTCTGGAGCAGAGGAACAATTAGATCATGAATAAGATCATGTTCAGCGCTATCATAAACTGGGAACAAATTGAGTAGGTTAAGCATAATGTGCCAACTCCGTCAGCATGATTTCATGACCAACTATTGTCACTTTTGTGGACTTATCAAGCATGCTTTTAGTAACTCCTTTTGTAATTATGCCAGAATCCGCAAGTTCCACATTAAGGATTTCTAAATTTATTGCGCCATTATAATCTCGCTTTAAGATTTCATATAAAAAATCCTCAAATGTCTGAATTCCAAACTCGTTTGGTAACGGAAGAAAAACATTTTTCCGACTACCAATAACTATGAAATTATTTTGACATTTCAGCAGATCCGATATCAACAACTGCGTCCAGTAAACATCATTTCCTAATTGTGGCAATGCATCGGATTCAATCAGCGTGTCAATCAAACCATAGCAGCTACCTGCCTTAACCGATTGTTTGTATATGTCACGTGCGACACTTTCTATCTGCTCTTGTTTCTCTTCTGTCCAATCAATCGTATCCTTATGAATTACACAACCTCGCAGGTAATGATAAATCTCATCACCATACGTTGCCCAATAAATCGTTTGTTCATTATATCCCAAGTGTTCAACATAATGCTCATATAATTCCTGGATGGAGCATGGTGCTTTCTTATTGCTGATATACAAAGATACTTCCTTCAATATTCCTCGTCTTTCAGTATCATTGCCGCCCATTAAGCGTATCTGTGGATAGCTTTGAAAGTGTATTATATCAGAGGTTTTTAATTGTAAAACCGAAAATAAGGCCTCCGGACTATGTATTCCCATTAATTTACAGTTAATTTTTTGATCATTGAATATCTTCTTGATAGAAACATGGTCTTCCTTGGATAAAATTGATCTAACGTGAGATATGATTTCAGATAATTTTTGTTCTTCAATTTTCAAATAATCCGTGTGTAAATACGTTCCTCTCTTTATTCGTATAATGTTTGGAGCTCTATCAATATATTGGTTTAGCATGAATTGCTTTACATTTATACCTTCTATGGCAAATTCACGTATCTCATTCATGCTTACCGGTCCACCAGCCTCCTTTATGAATTCCTCTATTATCAACGGCATTGGTATTCTTTCTATTTCGCTTCTGTTTAAGTATATAAACGGAAAGTGGGGAAAAGCGAATAACTGTTCCCCCGAAACTCTAAGACATGAATATAATGCATA
>JBDRCU010000007.1:0-8954 GCA_043821485.1 Parcubacteria group bacterium
GAAGGCTGATAATAATCAGTACTGTATGTTGCTGTTGCACCAGGTTCAAGTGTCTTTGTCCTTGCAACTTTAACATTATCCGCCGCCCTAATATACCGATCCATTCCATCGAATACTTCACCCGAACTAGGGCATGTTGTACGTGCGCCAGTAAACAACTTTACTTCCATCGCTAAATAAACAGGATATGAAGACAGGTTTGTGATTTTAACTTGATTCATTTCAAAATGATAATCAGCCGTGTTCTGTCTCATTGTCAATCCAGTCAAATCAAGATTAACAGAAGGCAGCCCTGTAGGTGGACCTGCGAATATAAATGTACCTGCAAGACCAGGGACAACAGGGGTAGGTGTAACAGTAGGAGTTGGTGTAACAGTAGGAGTTGGAGTAGCGCCTGTACAATATCGAGCTTCACCAGCAGGAGATCCATCATTATTATATGCCCAGGTAACGTCATCGAGAGCAACATCAACACCGTCATTTATTGATTTTATGCTAGTATAATTTGTACTTACAATTATTACGGCAGAGTCTTTACCAATAAGATGAGCAACAAAAAATGCATTCAGGACATCACCAGTTCCGCCAGTTCGGGACACATTATCAGGATCTCTATAAACTATACCGCTTGATGCAAAACAATTACTAGCACCTGCATTTTGAGCTAACCAATTCTTTATTGCTGTATTTAATGTCATGTAAATGCACATCCTGTTAATGAGTTGCCACTTGATACATTCCCTGAATAATAAGCTACAACACCCATTATATGTGACGCTGTAACAGTAAATCCAACATTTGTAGCACCAGAATAAGCACTAACTAAAGACATGATATTATATGCTGTTATAGCAGTTCGTCCACCTAACCCGGTTATCCAGGAACATATATTAGAAATTTCTCCAGACTTAAGGTATCCGGTCACAGTACTCCCGGATACAACAACACCAGGAGACGTAGAAGAACCGCAAGAACCGCCAGTCACACTTTTACAAGTGACAATACCTGTTGATCCAACATTTATTACAGCAACGAGTTGAGAATATCCACTAAGCGTCCATTTAACTGTATGATCGCCGGGAGCAAGATCAATAACAACCATCAGTATCCTCCTGTTAATTTGTGTAACATGCTTGATAATTTATCGAAATGAACATAATTCGCTTCCTCAAGAACACTAACTATCCCCTTTCCGCCAGAAACACAAACATGATAATTTGTAATAAGTTCCATACCAATAAGAACGTCATTGCCCATCACAATAGTACTGACATCATTGATCTTACCGCCGAGTTTCACACGACATAAAAAAATAGGAAGAGTCTTGATGGTTCCATCGGCTAGAATTACACTTCCACCACCAGCTTTCTCTAACCCAACATCTACCGCAGTGACAAGAGGAAGCAGCAGTCCTCCTGAAAAACCTGTATCAAGAATAGCACCGTAATTTATATTTTTGTACAACCCACGGATCTCAACTTCAATACGTACTTGATTCTCACTATCAATGCCTGCTATGATCTCAGGCACAAGTCACACCCCGCAGCATGCAACCATTGATATGACAATATCGAATCCTATTCTTGCGGAGTAAAATTCCCTATCTGGAAACTTGTTTTTAGCTTCACGAAGTGCATCAGCAAGTCGAGGATTTATGAAGTATTCGTGGCTAATATGTTCGATGACTATATATTGTCCGTAATACTTCTTTTCAATTGTAGGCTTTAGTATATCGTACTGCTCTTTACCTTTAACCATCAATCCTGGGCTCAGTCCTACTGTCATACAACCTTTTGTCTGATGACAAAAGCTTGACCAAAAACGACACGGCGGTTTTGATCAAACTTTTCGCAAAAGTTTGTTAGTACTTGGTAGGGAGAACTCTCTTTGCGCACTCCACAGCGGCTCTCTTCCTGCTGTCTGCCTCGTCCCTGGTACACATCTTCATTGGCTTGCCGTCAGGGGCAGTCTTACCGACCAGTTTCGGGTTATTCGTGCAGTGATCTCCAAGTGAACAAGCATCAGCCATTGCAGCAGCGACACCAGCGATTCTGCGAAGAAGCTTAGGTGAGCTTAACAAATTCTTTCTTGACCTGGTATAGGTACCTGGTGCAGATACTCCGCCAGGACCCATCAGGGATATTGTCGTTACTGATTTCGAAGTGAAATCAACCTTGGTTAAATAAACCATATTTAATACATCTCCTTATATTTTATTAGTACTCTCAGTCAAATGAGCAGTTCAATAAAAGATATGTATATTAATAAGGATATGTCAGACAGAGAAAACGATATATAGGTATATATTCATATACTAAATTATGTTTGAACCAGATATAGAAATAGAATATGATGATTATAATTCACGTATTATATTAAAGAAGGAAGGCACGAGACCAGCAGAAAACGTCAAAGTGCAGTTTTCATCAGAAGGAAGAATCTTATCAGAGTACACACTTGAAGATAAAGTATGGTGCGACAAATCAGTAATTATAAATGTAATAAATCCTTTTGACAATGAGTTCCAGGGTTCAGTTCAGGTTACATATAAAGGTCAATGCCGATGCCAGTTGTTCGTAAAGAAGCCTCCGATAGAAGGCAAAGGATACTTTGCGCTAGATAGTTACAGTCGCCGTTGCCGTTCGTGGATACGACGAATACTATGCAACGGGAAACCACCAATAGGAAGGAACAGGTAAGCTATGACAAAAAAAGAAGATGTAAATGAAAATGAACAGCCAGCGATAAATAACATAATTAAATATAGCGTAGTTCTGCGGTGCTGGAGCGTACCCCATGAGATAAATATCATTGATATAATACCGTATAAAAACAAATTTACACACCAAGAATTCTTTAAATTTATTGATGAAACTGGTAGGTTGTGGGAAAATGTACGACAGGACGAAGTGATCAGAATAAAACATTTCCCGGATAAAAAAGATTTTGATGATATTGACAGATTAAAACGAGAAACTAAAAAACTTGAAGATGAGGAAACAAATAAGAAACCAGATTTTGAAGATGTTTCGATACAATAACGAATAGATATATATCTATATAGACTTATAAGCAATATGCATGAAGCAACTGATTATTGAAATGGATGAAAAAACAAAAAAACAATTCAGAGCGACAACATTAGCAAATGATACATCGATGGCAGCGATAGTAAGGGGCTGCATAAACAAGTATCTAGCTGAAAAAACAAAGTCAGTGATTTATTAATCTTTTCAAAAAAAGACAAAGTCTATCAATAATTGATTTATGTGAATAATATCTAAATTTTATATGGTAATGATCCATTGACATCTTTTCATACTTACCAACAGACCAATCACGAGATTTTGACATAATATACTTATCATCTCGAAACATTTCTCGTCATTTCTTGCGATCTTCGCATATCATATAATAACCTTATCCTGCCGTACTCTACCCGGATCAAACGGATTCGTACTGGCATTGCGACGAGCCAGTTCTTCATTCTCAGTGTTAATCCATTCATTTTCCTTTTCTTTGATCACCATATCAATTACATTAGTGATCGCAAATTTAGTGAATGCCCACCTGGTTCGCTTCTTGATCAGTCCTTTCGCAAAAGCCCAATCACGCGCCAGCTCAAAGTTCTCAACGTATTCCTTCTGGAGATATATTGTAAAAAAGACCCGATCTCTTCTTCGGATGTTTGATAACTTCCTATTCGACTCTTTCCTGAGCACTTTTAGATCTTCATAATCTATACTCTCTAAGAGCCTTTTTACTTCTTCTTCGTCCATGATAATATGATCCTGATTACAGATATTATTTACGTATAAGTATTTATCATTTTCTACATATACAGACTAAAATGTATAATTCAAACTATCAGTAATAAGTTTGCATGACCTACAAAACCGAGTTAAAGCGGTACAATAAAGTTAAATATGGAGCATGAATATATTATTACCCTATGGCTAAATCTTCTGAGGATACATCAAAAACAATTCAAAAAGGCAGATATATCTGTTCTGAATGTAAAAACGAGTTTGAGGGAACGAGTTGTACTGAGTGTGGGAATATAAAGGGGAACTTGCGACTCGCAGCAGATGGTATAGAGCATGAATTTCATAAATCATCACATTTATTCAATGCAAATAACCTGAAAGCTACTGAAGAACTGATGATATCAGACTCACAGCATTTAGAACGAAAACGTATTCAAATGCAAATGGAAGAACTTGATGATAATCTACGTGAAGCCCAGGTCATACGAACTAAAATAAAAATGAAAGACCAGGAGATGGCTCTCAAACGCAAAGAGATCGAAGCTAAAAGATTGGATGAGTCATCAACAGAGTACATATCAGGAAGAAGCAGCACACCACCATCACAATATCAACAGCATGAAGAAACTCAGATGCCTCCATTCATGGCAAACATGTCTCCCCAGGCAATATTCATGCAGCAATTAATGAGAATGGACTCAAAGAAAAGAGCTGAGTTCATTGAACAGCTCAGTGACGCTGACCCATCTGCGCTATCAAACTTATCATCGATGTTCCAGCAATCAATACCACAGCAACAGCAAATGCAATATCAACCAAATCAGTACGGCCAGTATCCTATGATGCCACCGTGGATGCAGCAGCCCCAGCAGCAAGCACAGCAACCGCAGACAAATCCAATAGATCTAGTAACAGCCATATTTGAATTATCACAGAAGATGCAGCCGCAGAGGGACGATTCAATGAAAGACACACTACACGAGTTCAAAGACGAGATAAAGAAAGTTCATGACAGAATGGATGTGGTATTAACAAGAGAAAGAGAAAAGGACTCAAGCCCTATACTTGAGAAAATAAACAGTCTTGAGCAGCAGATAAAGAACGGAGGAGGGGGAAAGTCCGTGGTTGATCAGATAAACGAACTTACATCACTGGTAGAAGGACTTGAAAAAGCAGGTCTGGTAAAACGATCAGGATCAGCAGATAACATTGATGATGAACTGAAACTTAAGGAGTTTGACTTTAAACGAGAAACAAAGAACAGAGAAATAGAAATAGAAGAAAGCAGGATGGAAGCTGAAAAGTCAAAAAGCAGCCTGACACAAAGTATAGTATCATCACTACTGCAGCGAGGAATACAAAAAGGCATACAGGCAAGAGAAGACGAAAACCAAACACAATCAAAACCACAACATAAACCACAAACAATCAACAGGGTTTCAACACAACGAAAAGAACCAGTTGAAATAATAAGTGAAGTGGAAACAGAAGCGGGAATAGTAAGAGAGACCAGAAGACCAGTTAAAAAAGTAGATATGAGTGGAGACTAATAAAATGGCCACAATATATGATAGAGGGGATAGCTGGCATCTTGTGATAGCTCCAAATGCAAAGGAAGTAAAAAGGATAGATGAACCATCAAAAGGCTACAGCGCAACTCTGGGAGAAGATGAAACAGGAAAACACGTAGTCATGGATGTGCATTACAACAAGGATAATTATACCCTGGATAATGTTCAGAAATTCGTAAAGAGATCACAAGATTGTCCACAATGTACAGCTTTAGACAAAGAACGAATGAACCTTGATTCTATTGAGTTACAGGAAGAACAACCAGTACAGAGTCAAGCATCAGGAGGATCAGGATTCAAAAGACAGGATATGAATAGACCACAGCAGGTCGCACAGGTTCAAGCAGCATCACCGCTAAAGGATATATTTGCTAACGTCTTCTTTGATGCTTACCTGACAACACCGGGAAAGTACTTCCTGGGAATGATGCTCAATGATGATAGAATTCTTGAATCAGCTATGCCCAAATCTGCGGATAAGATACCCGAGTTTATGGAAGAGATGGTCGATTTCCTGGCAGGGAAAATCGATTTTGTTAGAAGTCCTGATGATGTAAAAGAATACTTATCTGTATTGAGAAAAGATGATGACGATACCGTCACACAGTCCTCGGCATCAAGAAACAAGCGAAAGAAGAGAGGGACCGGATCTCCAGCAGTATTGATATATTGAAGCTCCGCACAAAGCGAAGCGGCGTGCGGTGTGCGTCACTTCGGCGTACTGGTATTACATGCGTCAGAGATGCGAGCAACTTCTTCCGGTGGTGTATAAATATAACCACCTTCTCCAATAGGAGTAATTGTGCCAGGTTTTGTATCGTAGGCTTTTTTCAATGCTTGAAGTTTTTTAATAGCATTATGTAACATCTCTCGCCCAAATTTAGTGTTATAATTCTCAACAGCATATCCCAAATCTTTTAAAATTTCAGTGCATGCATCTGAAATCATCAAATAGTTTATTTTATCAAATGTCGGTTTTCCTGAAGGCATTTTATTTTATCTCCTTTTCTATGTTATTTATGCACCTTGCAACTCCGCAGAGTCGTTAACCGTTCGTCGTGGATGCCTAGCACTTATAGTACGGGGGTATCGTAGTCACTGGGATTCATATCCCCATCACCCTGAACTTTCCGCCCGCTTCAATCCATTCCTGTAAAATGAATTCCGATATGCTGTCATAGTAAGTTTCCTTGATACAAACAATTTCTGATATTCCCGCTTCAATTAATTCAAGCAAGCAATCTTTGCAGGGTACGCCCATATACGAATAAAGTACTGCGTTATCGGTAGCAAAACCTCTATTAGCAGCTTTTAGAATGGCCTGTCTTTCTGCATGAACTGCTCTGCATTTTTCAAGATTTGTTCCACTATGATCGCATAAACGAGGGCATGGCGTACATGGTTGTAAGGGCTTTGGTACGCCGTTTGTTCCTTGGATATAACTACCATCGGTAAATTTCAGGACACATCCAAGTTGTTTCTTTCTACAAGTTGAATCTAAAGCAGCAGATTTGGCCTCTTTCATATATTCTATATCATTCATATTTTATCACCTCAATAATTTACATTTTGTTCTGTCTGTTTCAGTACAATAATAGTTTTTATTTTTTTTACACTGTAATTTATAACAAATTATTTTCATATTTTATCACCTTTTATTATTCATTTCACGCTTCTCACGAGAGCTGACAATATCATATGCAATATGTAGTTTTGCCACTAGACCAGCGAACGGTCCGTGATTAGCCTCAATCCATACAACAGCATCATGATTATGCATGAAGTGCCGATGTTTTACCGCAAAAAGACGCTGGTAATCAATACCAACATTTGTACCATGATCAAGGATATCATGAATATATTCCGTGCTACCGTAAGGTACTCCGAAAAAATGAAAATCCATGAGCATATGATGATGTATATCACCCATTCAGGATCACATCACGTGTCTGCCGTGTAGGACGCTTGACAATAACAGAAAGCACATCGCCCTCTTTAAGCCCCCATTCCTTGACTATCATATCAGCGATAGTGATCCTATTTCGGCTTATCATTTTTGCATGCCAGCCATATTCATTACTCATGACATTATCAATAAACTTCTATGCTGATACCTGGAGCTATCTGCGTTTCTTTCCTATAAGGCAGGATAGTCGCTTTAACATACTCATCTATACAAGCATCGAGGGCTTTAGTATCATACGATATTCTTACACTACCCTTACGCCATTTTGCTGAGCCATGCTCAGTCTTAATGGTTCTTGCAATTGCTGGCATTAACTCCTTGATCTCTGCTTCGATAACTTCGGACTCGTGATCGAATGTAGAGGCCTTATTAAGAATTTCATCCCGGAGTTCATGCAACTGAAGTTCAAGACTGCCAACTTCCACTTCTCTTTCAAGTTTTGACTTTCCTGAGTCGTGCAAGCAGCACCCTTACGGTCTCCTCACCAGCATAAATTATCTCAGGCTCTTCAGTTATTATTTCTTCTTGTGTTTGTATTTTCTGATTCATCAATATCATCTTTGTACCCTATAGGGTATTAATACGTTAAATACTTATCCATGAACAACAGTCTAAGAATTGTGATAATAATATGACTGACAAAAAGAATAGAAAAAGACAATATTATCTATTAGATAAAATGGACGCATTTCTACACACAATCTTAAGACCGGGTGAGGTGCTCATACTGGGTGTTGAAATTGTAACACCGGGAGATGTAAAAACAAATAAGAACACAAGGATCGCATCAGAGTGATATAAATGACACAAAAAGTTGATCCAACAAAAGCAAAATTGTACCCTGAAGAACTCCCTGAAGCAATAGTGACAACCGCATCGGCAAGCGGAGCAGCGATAGCAAGCTACGCAGCATTCTCGCCATATGCAATGACGTTGCGGAAGCTGTGGACTGGACAGACACCTGCGGTTACGCTGCGGATAGATAGTGACTCAGGGCATGCAGTCCTTGAAAGCCCGCTGGTATCAAGACCAGCACGATTACCAGTAGATATAGACCTGATGTCTCATGATAGCATGGATATGTGGGCAGTGGGATCAGCATTTGAATCATATTTCGCATACACATTACGGATAGCAAAGCTGAACGTATTCGAAAAGATCAAGCACAGCGTGACCCTGACTGAAACAGAGAAAACATTGGCAGATGAGTTTGAGATCAAGAAAAAATACCTGGCGGGAATCCTGCGCGGTATGGACGTACCGCAATTCAAAAAGATATATGAAATAGCAAAAAAAGTGACAGTCACAGCAGGGAGCAACACCAGAGTAGGGAGGATAATCAATGTCAAAAAAGGAGAAAAAGCAGTACTTATCGGTATTGCTGTTGACCGCGATGCCATTGATACTGCATTTGGCGGTCCGGGTGCGAATGATACGTATTATACCCTTAATCGTGATGTCATCGATACGGCACACATAAAACTAGATTGTCTGGCAATGCCAAGTATTGATTATGAAATACCATGCTACATACCTGCAGTGGACAGGCATGAAATATTGATAGAATCAACGACAGGAGTAACGGACTTCCCGGTACGATACAGGTATGGAGTGGCAAATCTATCAATACTGGAAAAAATACGATGGGGA
>JBDRCU010000008.1:0-2485 GCA_043821485.1 Parcubacteria group bacterium
TTGAAAAACTCGCAATGGCTAATAATTATTGTATTTTTGATTATTAATTTTAAATGTTTAAGACGTCCCCTAAAATGGTCCATCGGATTAAAACGAGAAGCAATTTAATATATAATGTCGTGCATGACTACAAACTGAAAAAGCCAACGACCTAACAACTCAAAAGCGCAAATAATATGAAGTTAGGCATTATTAGCGACATACATGGTGAAATAGAGAATTTACATAATGCATTGTCTTTATTGCAAGATATTGAATGTAAAATTGTTTGCCTGGGTGATTTGGTAAGTGAAGATTCTTCCGATAATGACCAATGTATCAACCTGATCAAAGAAAAAAATATTACTACGGTCATTGGTCAGCATGATGATACCTGTATTAAGGTAAATAGTCCTCCTATAAGTGACAGCTCTTGTTCATTTCTAAAGTCACTGCCGGTCTTCCTTGAGCTTGATAATATATACCTTGTTCACGACAACCCCCTTGAAAGAGCTCGTAAAGGTCAAGGTATGTGGAAAAGCGGGAATTATATTAAATCATTCTTAGAAGCTGAAGTCGTCTTTGAAGAGCTCAATTCTACCCAAGTTAAAACTCAATTCTTTCTTATTGGACATACACATGTTCCTAAAATATTTTCTTCTAAAAACGGAGAGATAAATTATTCCTTCAATGAACCAGTCCAGCTTGAAAATGATAACAAATACATCATTAACCCTGGTCGATTAGGAGGAGTTGATCGTGAATCGATGGGTGTAACTTGTGCTTTTTTAGATACTGATAATTATCTTGTTAGGATTTTCAGAATATGAATAAATATTACATTAACTAGTATCAAACGGCTGAAGAAGGACTGATAAATTCGCTTCGCTTCTTTGCCAGCCTCTTAACAGCAGCGTTATTAACCAAATAAAATGAATGAAATAGAGATAACAATCAACAGGATTGCTCAAGATCTCATCGATATTAATTCTGGAATTCGATGGTTTCAGGCGCAAGATAGCTCTGAGAAAAGGAAGATTATTCGAACATTGAATCTTTTTATCCTGCAGAGTCATCCGCGTCCAGATGAAATTGATGCTGCCGTTGAGGATTCTGGATTGAAGAAGACCTTTACGCCATGCGTCCTCATTAAAAAGAAGCCGATTAAAGAGGCTCTTTTTCAAATTGAAAGTCTTCCAGAAAACGAATGGGTAAAAGCTTTCACTTTAGGAATAAATATTTTTTGTCAATCCGATAGCCGCAGAAGGGAAACCGATTGTAAAAATGGCTGCTATCATGAATGGCATAGGCTTGCTGATTTATAACCTCTATACGGCCTTCTCTTATTAAGAACAACTTCTCCTCTGTATCGGAAAGGAAAAGATGGCAATAATCATATATGTATAAATTTACAGGATTAAATATCGACCATTTCCTTCAGGATGAATTGATAGAAGTGTCAATTGTACAATTCAACATATTTTTTAAATTTGAATCTAATAACTTTATTAATATATGCGGAAAATGGTCAATTTATAACAACGAGAATAATGTTGTTGAGGAAGGTAATGCTGAAAAACATAATAATTCAATAAAAGCGCATCAATTATTAGGACAAAAGATTAAAAAATATGAAATACCTAATCCAGAAGAACTCCGGATTATTTTTTCAAACGATTATTCATTAAGAATATATGATGATAATACAATGTATGAATGTTGTGCTATCAGTCCGAATACATACATATAAATGCATTACAAGCGTTTTATAACAAGGCAGTTTACTTGCTTCTAACACTTGTTGATTTTCCCCTTGTTAATTTCAGGTTTTTTGATATGGTTAAGTGAATTCTCCTTCTGAAAAGAATCATTAGCACGATTCTCATGTTTTAGATTATCCTTGATGCCATTATTTTGTTGGTTTATTGAGTTTAAAATCTCTTTAATATCACGCTGTTGATTTGCCAATTCACAAAAAATACCGAATATTACTAAATCAGTACAACCAATGTCTGAAATAACATTAAAACATCCCATGAAAGGAGAGGCAAAATGAATCCTAAAGCTACGGCAGTGGTTCTAATCGAGTATCAAAATGATTTCACCACCGAGGGAGGGACGCTCCATGGAGCAGTCAAGGGTGTGATGGAAAGCAACAACATGCTCGCCAACACGGTCGAACTTGTCGAGAAAGTGCGCAAGCTCGGGGTGGCGATCGTCTTCACACCAATCTCCTTCACCGACGATTACCATGAACTGGCGACCCATCCCTACGGCATCCTCAAGGGTGTGGTGGACAGCAAGTCGTTCCGCAAGGGTTCCTGGGGCGCCGAGATTGTAGACGTGCTGAAGCCGCAACCGCAGGATCTCATCGTCGAGGGTAAGCTCGGCCTATGCGGTTTTGCCAGCACCAATCTGGACTTTATCCTGCGCGGCCGGGGTATCACGACCATTGCGCTGTGTGGCTTCCTGACCAACTGCTGCGTCGAGTCGACCATGCGCACTG
>JBDRCU010000009.1:0-3388 GCA_043821485.1 Parcubacteria group bacterium
ATGACTTCATAATCAAATCGAGTACAGAAATTGATAAAAATGTGTAATTGTGAAACCTGACCCTGAAAGCTCCTTCAGGCTAACGTCGCGAAGGCTGACTTACCGAGACTGGAAAACTCAAAAATAACTTGCAATTCGACAGAGGAGTATTATATACTTTTTAGTAATGGAAATCTCTTATACCAGATGTGAGTGTTATCAGCTAGACGTGAACCAAGTCCGGGATGACACCGTTCTGCTCATCGCTGGACGATGCCAGGCCGAAGCAGTTGGAGAAGCTTCGCGAAGCATTACATTCGTATACCTACAGCTGCCGGACTGAAAAGACCTATTGCCTCTGAGTCATGCGGTTTATCGATTAACAAAATGTTCCTCGCGATACTGTATTCACTAGCGTCTTATATGGCACTCAAAGCTATGTTTGGGATTTTATGCGGAACAATATAAACAATACTGTGCCTTTGATAATGAGAGAAAGGATTATGCCCAATGCCAACTACTGTTATTTCAGCGTTTGCTAAATTCCTTCGCGATACGGTGAATCTTGATCCAGAGATCACAAAGACTGCGCGTGCAAGTCGTGACTGGCTAATCTCTCAAATTCATTCCTTTGAGGATAAGGTCGAGCACTTTCCGCTTCTCTACACTGAGAAAGATATCGCCTTCGGCTCCTTCGCTCGTAACACAAAAATCAGGGATCTTGATGATATAGATCTGATGATCTGCATTAAAGCTCAAGGTGCGACATATCTTGAATATGCAAGCCATATCGAAATCACAGTGCCGGATTCAGCGGCTTCCCTGTATTGGTACAGTAATGCGAACACGGATATCCTAAACTCGCGAATGGTTATAAACAAATTTGTGTCGGCCCTTAGTGAAGTCCCCCACTATGAAAGGGCCGATATCAAGCGGACACTTGAAGCAGCCACTCTCAAGCTGACAAGCTATACGTGGAACTTTGACATTGTGCCTTGCTTTTTCACAAAACCTGAGGCTGATGGACGAACTTTTTACATCATTCCAGATGGGAAAGGCCACTGGAAGAAGACAGACCCTCGTAAAGACAGAGATGTAGTTGCCCTTGTAAATCAGGTTCATGAAGGCAATGTTCTTAATCCAGTAAGAATTCTGAAATTCTGGAACAAGCGACCCACAGCCCCTACCATGCCGTCTTACCTGCTTGAAACCATGGTGATGATTTACTATATAAAAAACAATTCAAACCCCGCGTCTCAGTACGTCGACTTAGAAGTTCCACGTCTTCTTAAGCACGTTGCAGATTCAGTGTTGGGCATTGTCCCTGATTTCAAAGAGATACAGGGTGATCTAAACAATCTGTCTTATGAAGACAAGTACAAGATCCAGCAGAAGGCTAATTATGATTATGATAGCGCTCTTAATGCAAGGAATGCCGAGAAAGAGGGCGATCACAAAACGTCGATTCAAAAATGGGGTGAAATATTTGGCCCCCTATTCCCTACCTATGGATAGGAAGGGAGAATCGGGGACTGGTACTCAATGATATCAGAACGTCAGAACATAGAAATCAATATCCAACGACTAGCCGCGCAACGCTACTTGTATAGCAGAGCAAAAATTATACATTCCATACGGCTCATGTTGATACTTCCAACCATTCTCGTTCTTTCAATACTTGTAGCACTTCTGAAATCACAACAGGTTACAAGTTCCATTGGGGTTCAGGCATATGATGCATTTTGGTTGCTAGCCTTAATGAGCATCGTGATTTTTGCTCTTGACCGTTTCATGTTGGAGCCACTGCAGCAAAAACAGAAAGCAGAGGCTGCCGCTATTCAGGAAGAATTCGACTGTGATGTCCTACAAATTCCGTGGAATGATATTGAACTGCCGAAACGACCGGCGCGAGAGAAGATATTGTCAAATGCACGTCATTATCTTGCCAGGCATGGAGCCAATAAAATTCATGACTGGTATGCCTATCCGGATAATGATCTCATCCCTCTGCCTGTTGCTCGCGCAATCTGCCAACGATCAAATGTCTCATGGGATAAGAGTCTCCGACAACGATACATACGTATAGTCCTCATTTATGGTATCGTCGTATCAATTGTGATCATCGCAGTTGCGGCCGTATATGATCTTTCCTTGCGTAGTTTGCTTAGTGCCATAGTAGTGCCCCTCCTCCCTGTTGCGGGATTTGTAACTGGTGAAATAAGGCAGAATCGAGCTGCAGTTAATGCACTTGAGGAGATTAGAGACTGTATTGAGAAGCAATGGGAAGCACTTGTGTCTTGCGAACCGAGCGACAGTGACGTTGTATTAAAGTCACGACAACTACAGGATCGTATCTACGCAAGTCGGAAAGGTAGTTCATTGATACCGGACTGGCTTTACGAGAAACTTAGAACTTCAAATGAAGTCGTAATGGTTGCGACAGCAGAGCAAATGAAACAACAATATTTGGCACAACAAGAACCTGGAGCGGACGCGAATAAGCCTCGCTGCTCAGGCTAATCGTTAGATTTGTAAACAACATTAAGAATTAATAGAAAAAAATATTGGGGTCAGATACACTGTTTTAAAATTCAACCCCAACTCTCCCTAAAACCTGTATTTAATTTTTAAGACAAGGGAGAAATAGAGTCAAATCTTTATTCTTGACAGTTAATTAAATTATTTGCAAGAGCTCCCAAGAGAGTTAAATAAAGTTGACAAATTATGTCGATATGAATTATATTGATTATAGATTTTAATAGACGACTCCCCGGCAATAAGCCGGTTAGGCAGCTTATATGGCTGCCTTTTTTCTCATGGAGGGAAAATGCCACAAGAAACAGAAGTATAATATATATTGGTGGATTTAACCCATATTATGGTGCAGTTAAAAATACACTTTGGAAATGGCTAGACATGAAGAGATATTTTTTGCTTCTTCTTCCAGATAATGATATATAAATAATAAAATAAAATATTTTACAGTAAAAATCCTTGGTTCACATAAACTAAATCAAGATGTATATATAGAAGCATTATCAACATCAACACTTAATAATCTATTGTCAAAGGCTCAATTTCCAGATCAATTAACTGATTCAAAGGGTGAAATTATCCAAAAACCACCATCATGGTCTATAAAATGACAATGAAGAAGGCGCTAAATTTGAAGTTTATTGTTATGCCTTAAAGAGTGGTTTAGTTGGTCAGAAAAATTCGTTTTTTTTATTTTGTTAGACTTGATTATTTTTTCCACCTGTCTGCGTGCGAACACGCACAGGCAGGAAGGGGGCCAGTTCATTTATTTCCTTTCCAAAAGTGTTTTGATCCAGACCTAATATCGAGATGTAAGAAATTTTTCTTTTCATAAAATCCAATACCATATACCGAGATACGAATATTACTATAC
>JBDRCU010000010.1:0-52908 GCA_043821485.1 Parcubacteria group bacterium
GATACTTCACTACTAACTTGAGCCTCTTCAAGGTCAGGTGTTAAGTGATAACCTAATTCATAGGTTGTATGTGTATCCGAGGTTGTTTTTTCTGTATCTTCCATAAGTTGGACTTTAGAATAACAAAGATGGGGATTAGAGTCAATCTAGTAGGACCATAGAGGGATATTGATAAATACCATATTTTAGTATCTCGTCAACCGTTTACAATTTCTCCCTATTTGATATAACCAAGATACTATGGACTTCAATAAACTAAAAGAATTTGCAAAAAAATTTGGCGGTGTTCTTGTGATGAACGGTAATGAACCTGATTTTGTCGTCATGGACTATAATAGATACCTTGAACTTGAGCGCGGTGCGAGTCATGGGAATAATGTAATTGACAAGGGAAACGATAATATAGATGCCGTATTCGAACAATTTGAGCCAGAGCATAGCGAGCCAGAGCATCACGAGCCAGCTGAACCTAAGCTTATAGCAGACACTCCGATGTTTGACCGAGGAAGTGAAGGTGATCAGGGTTTGATAGATAATCTGAATAAAGAGATTCAGGCTTTGAATGAAGAGATAAAGGACAGAGAGAAATCAAGCGGTATTGCCAAGCCTGTGGAGGTCTAGTCTCAGTATATCCCCTCAAACCCTTGATTTCCAAATATTTTTTGCTATAATACTCTAACTTAATATTAAAGCATTAAATGCTGGGTTTTAGGCGCTTTCCAGGTGTCGTAACCAAGCAAAGCAAATTATTATGGCAGAAAAATTTGAACGATCAAAACCGCACGTCAATGTCGGTACCATTGGACACGTCGACCATGGAAAGACAACGCTTACAGCGGCAATTTTACATGTTTTAGACTTAATGAAGGATGATGGTTATTCTTCTCGTGTTGAAGGAGTAGACAGAATAGACAGCGCTCCAGAGGAAAGGCAAAGAGGTATTACTATTGCATTGCATCACTCTGAATACGAGACGCCAAATCGTCACTATGCTCACATCGACGCACCAGGACACGCAGACTATATTAAAAACATGATTACAGGTGCTGCGCAGATGGACGGAGCAGTACTCGTTGTTTCAGCACCAGACGGACCCATGCCTCAGACTCGTGAGCACATTTTGCTTGCACGTCAGGTTGGTGTTCCAGAAATTATTGTATTTCTAAACAAGATAGAGATGGTTGATGATGCAGAGCTCATTGATCTTGTCGAAGCAGAAGTAAGAGAACTACTTACAAAGTATAAGTATGATGGCGATAATGCAGTTATTATTAAAGGATCAGCTTTGAAGGCACTTGATACAAAGAGTAAAGACGATGAAGCTGCAAAGCCGATTATAGAACTTGTTAATGCATTAGATACAAAGATTCCAGAGCCGGTAAGAGAAACTGACAAGCCATTTCTTATGCCAGTTGAAGACATCTTCTCAATTGAAGGACGAGGTACAGTTGTAACAGGACGTATTGAGAGAGGTATCGTTAAAGTAAACGAGGAAATAGAAGTTGTAGGAATAAAGGATACAGTAAAGACTGTTGTTACTGGTATTGAGATGTTTAACAAGCAACTTGACGAAGGTATGGCAGGAGATAACGCTGGTATCCTACTTCGAGGCTTGAAGAAAGAAGACGTTTCTCGTGGTCAGGTTCTCGCACACGTAGGAAGCATTACCCCGCATACAGAATTTGAAGCAGAGGTATATGTCCTATCTAAAGAAGAAGGCGGACGACATACGCCATTCTTTAAAGGATACAAACCGCAATTCTATATGCGTACTACTGATGTAACAGGAGAGGTCACGCTTCCGGAAGGAACTGAAATGGTTATGCCTGGAGATACATCAACATTCAAGATTAAGCTCATTGCCCCTATTGCCATGGAAGAGAAGCAGAGATTTGCTATCAGAGAAGGAGGAAGAACCGTAGGAGCTGGAGTAGTAACCAAGATTATAGCGTAAAACATATTTGCCCCCTCGCTTTTGAGTAAGCACTCAAAAGCGAGGGGGCAAAACCTTAGATAGTAGACAGTTAAACACTAGAAATAGTATGCCAGTAAAGAAGCCTGTTAAAAACGAAAAAGCACAGAGAATCCGTATCAAGTTAAAAGGATATGATAACAAGATATTGGATAAATCTGCTAAGCAGATAGTGGATACTATTGAGAGAAATGGAGGCAAGGTAATCGGGCCGGTTCCGCTTCCAACAGAGAAGCATAAATATACAGTTAATCGTTCCCCGTTCATTGACAAGAATTCCAGAGAACAGTTTGAGATGAGAATCCACAAAAGATTGGTGGATATTCCAAACTATAATCCCAAGCTTATAGATTCATTAATGAATTTGAATTTGCCGGCTGGAGTAGATATTGAGCTGAAAATGTAAGGTAATAGATGCGACTATCTTAAGGATAATTACATTTGTTACTTTATGATTAAAATCATAACAATTAATTAAGTAACAACAGGATGTAGCCCCGACGATCCCGGTCGGAACTGACAGATGTCAGAATGTTTTTTACCGGCTATGTCCGGTCTTTGTTTTTTTATGGCATTCATTCTAGGCAGAAAAATCGGAATGACGCAGATATACAAGGAAGATGGAACCGTTGTACCAGTAACGGTTATTGATGCTGGTCCGATGACAGTCGTACAAATTAAGAATGAGGAAGTTGACGGATACGATGCAATTCAATTCGGATCCGGTAATGCTAAGAAAATGTTAATGCCTCAAAGAGGCCACGCAAAAGCATCAAAATCAGAACCGAAAGTTTTGCGAGAATTACGAATAGAAGATGCATCTGAAGATATGAAAAATTTGAAGGTTGGAGACAAGATGGATATTTCTGCTTTTGCAGAAGGAGATAAGGTAAAAATATCGGGCATTTCAAAAGGAAAAGGATTTCAAGGAGTTGTTAAGAGACATAATTTTGCAGGTGCCCCTGCCAGTCATGGACATAAAAGTGTTTTGCGTCATGGAGGTTCAACTGGTCAGAGATTTCCCCAGCATACGCTTAAGGGTCTTCGCATGGCAGGAAGAATGGGCAATGTAAATAGATCTGTACGAGGACTTGAGGTTATAGCGGTTAACAAGGAAGAGGATACCTTAGCAGTAAAAGGTGCAGTACCCGGACGCAAAGGAACATTGTTAGTTATTCGTAGTATTTAATATGGAAACCAAGCTATACAATCAGGAAGGGAAAGAAGTCGGATTAGTTGATTTGCCTGATGAAATTTTTGCAGTGCCTGCAAATGACGTTTTGATGCATCAGGTTGTGGTTTCACAAGCATCCAATCAAAGAAGTCCTATTGCGCATACAAAAGGACGCGCAGAACAGCATGGAGGCGGACGCAAGCCATGGAGGCAGAAAGGAACAGGACGAGCAAGACATTCTTCGATAAGATCTCCTTTGTGGAAGGGCGGAGCAGTAACATTCGGCCCAACCAAGGATCGTAATTTTACAAAAAAGATAACAAAGAGTATGCGCCGTAAAGCATTGCTGATTGCGCTTTCATCCAAGGTAGCAGACAGCCAATATATTGTTGTAGATCAGATTAGATTCGAAAATGCAAAGACTAAGGAAATGCTTGGAGCATTAGAACGCATGGCAGTTAATTTTAAAGATTACAAAGACAAGGATACAGTATTGGTAGTTACCCCAAAGAAAAACAGAAGCGTTGAAACAGCATCTAACAATGTTAAAAGAATTAATACGCTGCCGGCAAATAGTTTGAATGCAAGAGAGATATTATCAAAGAAGTTTTTGATATTAACAAAAGATTCAATTGGTATTATTGAAAGAACATTTAAAGTTTAATATGGGATTATTCAGCAAAAAAAAGGATAAAGGCGATAAGAGGAAAGAAGATGTAAAACCTACACCTAAGGATGATATTGTTGAGACTGAAGGTGAAGTTGAGAGAAAAGTTGAATTGCCTAAGATTGATGACGAAAGAGTTTATCAGATGATACTTGGTCCGCATGTTACTGAGAAGGCGTCATTTCTAGCAGCTGATAGAAAATATGTATTCCGCGTACATCCTAGTGCGAACAAGATACAGATTAAAGAATCAATCCAGAAGCTATACAAGGTAGATGTCACTGGTGTTCAGATTATAAACATTCCAGCCAAGCAAAGAAGAATGGGACGAAGAGTTGGATACAGAAGTGGATACAAGAAGGCTATAGTTACATTAAAGGAAGGTAGTCAAATAGACTTAGTTGCATAATATGGCAAAGAAATACAAACCAACAACTCCAAGCAGACGACACATGATGGGATATGATTTCTCCAATCTTTCTAAGGTGGGGCCATTGAAGAGTCTAACAAAAGGAATGAAGAAAGTAGCTGGGAGGAATAATAAAGGGCGTATTACAACACGTCATCAGGGGGCTGGAGTTAAGCAGGCATATAGAATAATTGATTTTAAACAGGATAAACTGGATATACCAGCAAAGGTCTATTCTATAGAATACGATCCGAATCGAACTGCACGTATTGCGCGTCTTCATTACAAAGATGGAGCAAAAAGATATATCCTTGCGCCAGACGGATTAAAAGAGGGAGATATGGTAATAACTTCGGAGAAGACTAAGCTGGAACCAGGCAATAGGATGAAGCTGAAGAATATTCCGCAGGGTACAATGATACATAATCTTGAAGCTAAACCAGGGCGTGGAGGTCAGGTAATTCGTTCAGCAGGAATGGGAGCAACAGTTCTTGCGCATGATGGCAAGCACGTTCAGGTGACACTGCCGTCTTCAGAAGTTCGCAAATTTAGTGAAGATTCAATGGCTTCAATAGGGCAACTGTCCAATGCAGAGCACAGTTCTATAGTAATAGGAAAAGCAGGAAGATCACGATGGTTGGGTAAGCGTCCTGCAGTACGAGGTTCTGCAATGAATCCAGTCGACCATCCGCATGGCGGAGGCGAGGGAAGACAGGGAATAGGCTTGCGACGCGGTCCAAAAACTCCATGGGGCAAGCAGGCGCGAGGAGTTAAGACCAGACGCCCAAAGAATAAGTCAAACAAGTTCATAATTAGAAGGCGTAAAAAGAAAACTAGAAAATAATAATCTACTATGTCACGATCACTTAAAAAAGGAGCATTTGTCGATCCCAAGTTGCTTAAGAAATTAAGCAAGCTTCAAGCCGGAGACCCGACTATTATTAAGACATGGTCGCGTTCATCTACTATTATTCCTGAAATGGTTAGCTTTACATTTGGAGTACACAATGGCAGGCTCCACATTCCTATAAAAGTTACAGAAGATATGGTAGGCCACAGACTGGGTGAATTTGCTCCAACAAGAACATTTAGGCGTCATGGAGGTAAAATGCAGAAAGAACTTGAAACAGCAGCTAAGCAAAGAGAGATAGATGCATCCAAGGCAGCAAAAGTTGAAGTTGAAAAGAAAAAATAAATATTAAATAAATCATGCAAATCCAGGCAAAACTAAGTTATCTGCGAATCGCCCCACGGAAAGTGAGACTGGTTTCAAATTTACTAAGAGGCATGGAGTATGAAGAGGCGCGTGAACATTTAATGCACTTGCCTAAACGCTCATCACATCCTATTCTGAAACTCATTGATTCAGTAGCTGCAAATGCGCAAAATAATAAAGGGTTAGTTAAAAGCAATCTGTATATTAAAGAAATTCGCGTAGATGAAGGTCCTATACTGAAGAGATATAAGGCAAAAGGATTTGGATCAACAATGCCGATTGCAAAACGCACTTCTCATGTATTAGTAATTTTGGAAGAGCGTGTCGCTGGTTTGAAAGCAGAGTCGGGAAAGAAGCGCAAAGAAGAGGTTAAGGAAGTAGAAAAGGAAGTAGAAAAGAAAGAAGAAGTTATTGCTTCTAAAGAAAAGCATGAAGTAAAGAAAGAGATAGGGAAAAAAGGTTCGGGATTTAGTAATTTGAAGAGATTATTTAGACGTAAATCAATTTAATAAGACTAATATGGGTCAGAAAATATCACCAACATCATTTAGACTTAGCATAAACAAGGATTGGAAATCCCGCTGGTTTACCACGAAGAAATATCATGATTTTCTTATGGAAGATGTTGCTATTCGCGGATTGCTCGATAAGAAACTTCGTGGAATGAGCGTTCACCGTATTGAGATAGAGCGAAGCCCGGATATTTTGAATATAATCATATCCACGGCACGTCCAGGTTTGATAATCGGACGATCAGGATCAGGAGCAGAAGAACTGAAAAAAGAAGTCGCAAAACTTGTTAAGCGCAAGACTGCATTAAAGCTTGAAGTCCAGGAATACAAGAATCCGGAAACATCGGCATCAATCATGGCTGAATCCATTGCAGAACAATTGGAGAAAAGAATGCCATACAGGCGCGTGATGAAACAAATTATGACAAAGATTTTGGCGAATAAAGGAATTAAAGGTGCAAAGATAAATATTGCGGGAAGATTGAACGGTGCAGTAATAGCCAGAACAGAACATATAGAACAAGGAAGTCTACCGCTTCAAACATTGAGAGCAAATATTGATTTTAGGAAGGCAACAGCGCATACAACGTTTGGAACAATAGGAGTTAAGGTTTGGATATATAAGGGAATGAAATACGAATAATATGTTACAGCCAAAGAAAATACAACACAGAAAGATGCATAAGAATAAGAAAAAACGCAAAGCAGGGCGCGGACATTCTTTGAGCTTTGGTTCGTATGGTTTGAAAAGTCTTGAGCCGGCATGGATTACATCTGCACAGATTGAATCAGCAAGACGTACAGTTGCGCGAGCAGTGCAAAGAGGAGGAAAGCTATGGATAAGAATATTTCCGGATCAGCCTCGCACTAAGAAAGGCGCAGAAGTTGGAATGGGCGGAGGAGCAGGATCACTGGATCATTTTGTTGCGCCAATTGGAGCAGGCAGAATGTTGTTTGAGATAGACGGTGTGACAGAAGAACTTGCACGCAATGCTTTTCGTCTGGCTACACATAAGTTGCCCGTAAAGACTAAGTTTATTAAGAAATAAATGAAATACATTGATTTACAAAGGAAGAGTATGGATGAATTACAAACTATTCTTAAGGATACAAGGGTTCAGCTCGGACATTTACAATTTGAGCTTGCAAACAAGGCATTGAAGGATACAAGTAAATTAAGAAAAGCAAAAATGGATATTGCTCAAATTATGACAGCATTGAATAGAAAAGTGACTGAGCAAATGACCGAAACCAAAGAAGCATAAGATTTAATAATAGAAATAACATGGAAGACACAAATAAAAAAAGAAAAATGACAGGAATAGTATTGTCAGATAAGATGGACAAGACTGTTGTTGTTGCAGTAACACGCTTGAAGAAGCATCCAAAGTATAAGAAATACTACAAGTCTACCCGTAAGTTCAAAGCACATGATCCAGAAGATATGTATAAAAAGGGAGATAAAGTTGTGATAGAAGAGGCGCGTCCATTATCTAAGACAAAGAGATGGGCTGTAGTTAATAAAATTGTAAATAAAGATAAAGAAATAAACGAATAATATGATACAGTCAGAATCAATATTAAAAGTAGCAGATAATACCGGAGCCAAAAAAGTTGGCGTAATTAGAATTTTGGGAGCTACGCGCAGAAGATATGCTCAGATTGGAGATATAATGGTAGTCTCTGTAAAAGAAGCAGAACCACGCAAACAGGTTAAAAAGAAGGATATTGTAAAGGCAGTAATAGTACGCCAGCGCAATAATTATAGAAGAAAAGATGGCAGCTATATCCGTTTTGATGAGAATGCAGTTGTTATTCTTGAAGGTAAAGAACCAAGAGGGGGTCGAATATTCGGTCCTATCCCACGAGAGATCAAAGAAAGAGGATTCGATACAATAGCAAGCTTAGCCCCAGAAGTCATATAATATGAATATTAAAACAGGAGACAATGTAATAATGTTGCAAGGCAAAGACCGCGGTAAAAAGGGGAAAGTTTTGAATGTTTTGCCACAGACCAAATCAGGATCTGCGCCCCGTATTATTGTAGAAGGACTTAATACGATTAAGCGCCATCAGAAAGCACGTAAGCAGGGGCAAAAGGGCCAGATAGTTGAGCGTGAGCGTGCAGTGAACATTTCAATCGCTCAGGTTATTTGTCCTAAGTGCGATAAGCCTTCAAGAGTCGGACATAAGAAGGATGGCAAGAAGAAATTACGTATTTGTAAAAAATGTAATGCAGAATTCTAATATGACACCAAGACTTTACGAAAAATATAAAAAAGAAGTGATACCTGCAATGGTTTTAAAGTTTGGTTATGCTAGTGTTATGGCAGTTCCTAAGATTAGTAAGGTAACTGTAAATATTGGCGTAGGAAGATTCATAAAAGAAAAGAAAATACTTGAACACATAGAAAAAGATCTGGCTACGCTTACAGGGCAAAAGCCTTCTGTTAGAAAGGCGCGTAAATCAATTGCAGGGTTTAAGGTTAGAGAAGGAATGCCAGTAGGATATATGGCGACCTTGCGGGGGGCTCGTATGTATGATTTTATAGATAGACTAATTTCGATAGCATTGCCAAGGTCTAGAGATTTTAGAGGGATTGAGTCTAAGAATATTGATGCTCAAGGCAGTCTAAATCTTGGGGTACGCGAGCATAGTATATTTCCGGAGATTTCATATGAATCTCTAAAAGATATTTTCAGCTTGCAGATCAATGTAACGACAACAGCGAAGACCCGCGGCGAAGGACTGGAACTTCTTAAATTAATGGGATTTCCGATCAGGGAGCCCGAAGAAAAATAATATGGCAAGGAAATCAACAATAGCAAAGGCAAAAAGAAAACCAAAGTATTCAAGCAGAATAGTTCGACGTTGTTTCATGTGCGGTCGTAAGTTCGGATATATGAGAAAATTTGGTCTTTGTAGAATTCATTTTAGAGAGCTTGCAAGTGAAGGCTTGCTCCCTGGAATACAAAAATCAAGCTGGTAATTTAATTTAACAAATATCATGAGTCCAATAGCAAATATGCTGACAATCTTAAAGAATGCACAAGCAGTAGGAATAGAATCCGTAGCTGTTCCTTTTTCGCGTGTTAAATTCGATATTGCCAATGTATTGCAGGAAAAAGGTCTCATAAAATCAGTTGAGAAAAAGAAACGCAAAGGAAAGAAGGTTGAGCATGACTTTTTGCATATAGTATTGATGTATAATGATGGCGTTGGAGTAATTAATGGAATCAAGTTAATGTCTAAGCCATCACGAAGACTGTATGTTAAGAAAGGAGAACTTCATAAAGTAAGACAGGGATATGGAATAGCTATTGTGAGTACCTCTAAAGGAATCATGGAAGGCAATAATGCTAAGAAAGCAGGAGTTGGCGGAGAAATAATTTTTGAAATTTGGTAATAAATATATATGAGTAAGATAGGCAAACAACCAATAATAATACCGAGCGGCGTCACAGTAACAGTTGGCGAGAATTCTATTACAGTTAAAGGTCCGAAAGGAGAACTTGTGCGGGATATCGTCCCGAATGTTGTAGTTGAGGTAGAAGGCGAAAGTGTGATCGTAAAGCCAAAGGACGGAGATATAAAACATTCTGCTTTTTGGGGGCTTATGCGTGCACTCATTGCAAATATGGTTGAAGGAGTAGTAAGTGGTTTTGAAAAAATACTTGAATTCACTGGCGTGGGATACAAAGCAATCGTTCAGGGAGATAATCTTGAGCTTAGTCTCGGATTTTCACATACAATTAATGTAAAAGCACCGCAAGGCATAACATTTGAATCAGATAAGAGCAGTATTACAATACGAGGTATAGATAAAGAAGCTGTAGGTCAAATAGCTGCAGAAATAAGGTCATATCGCAAGCCAGAGCCATATAAAGGAAAAGGTATAAGATATAAGGGTGAGCATATTAGGCGTAAAGTAGGCAAGAAGGCAGCAGGTACTGCATAAAAATATGAAACAGACTAAACGAATAAAAAGATTAATAAGGCATAGAAGGGTAAGAGCCAAAATAACAGGGACAAAAGATCGTCCAAGAATTTGCGTATCCAGAAGCAATAGATATATGAGTGCGCAGATAATAGATGATTCTACAGGTAAGACTCTCGCAAGTACGCATGATATTCCTGCATCTAAAGATAATAAGCGTCTAAAAGTAAAAGGAAATAAGTCAGAGCGAGCTAAGGAGGTTGGTGTTAATCTAGCAGAAGCTGCAAAAAAATTAGGAATTAAGAAAGTAGTGTTTGATAAAGGAGGACATAAATATCATGGCCGAGTCAAAGAGCTTGCAGAAGGATTAAGATCTGGCGGATTAGAATTTTAATATTATGAAAAATCAAAGACCACAACCAAATAAACAGCTAGGTAATCAATTAGATAAACAGTCTAATAAAAAGAATAGGTTTTCAAGCGATCGAAGAAGGTTTAAAAAACGACCACAGCAGAAGGCGGATTTTGAATCACGTCTATTGGATGTCGCGCGCGTAACTCGTGTTACAAAAGGAGGTAAAAGATTTAGCTTCAGAGCAACCATGGTCATAGGAGATGGTAAGGGAATGGTTGGAGTTGGAGTTGCACAAGGCAGAGACGTTGCCCAAGCCATGCAGAAGGCGACTCAACAGGCGCGTAAAGCATCAATTAAGATAAATATAGTCGATGGAACTATTCCGCATGAAACCACATACAAATATCACGGAGCTATTGTAATCATTAAGCCGGCTTCCCCCGGTAGTGGTATTAAAGCAGGCGGTGCAGTTCGTGTTGTTGCACGTCTTTCAGGTATTGAGAATTTAACTGCTAAGCTTATTAAAAGAACAAGTAATAAGATTAATATTGCACGTGCTACGATTGAGGCGCTTAAGAGCATGGAGGCGAAGAAGGAAGAAGAAAAAAAATAATATGCAATTACATAATATAAAAATAGGAAACAAGAATAAGGCATCCAAGCGCGTAGGACGCGGAGGCAAAAGGGGTGCTTATTCAGGACGCGGGATGAAAGGACAGCAGTCTAGATCAGGTTCGAGTATCAAGCCGGGTTTTAGAGGAGGAGACCAGCCATTGTGGAAAATATTTCCTAAGCTTAGAGGTGCCACCAAGAAAGTAGCAATCAGACATAGAACTTTTTCTATTACACGTCCTCATCCTAATACTGTTAACCTGTCTGATCTTGAGAATCATTTTGATGAGGGTTTCACAATAACCAAGAGATCTATTGTTAAGCGAGGTCTTGTATCAATGGGCAAGAACGGAATCAAGGTACTTGGAACTGGCAATATAACCAAGAAATTTAAGTTTGACGGACTTTTGTTTTCAGATTCAGCACGTAAGAAAATAGAAGAAGCAGGAGGTACAATAATAGAGAACAAAGGGAAATAGTATATAATAAGATCTAGTATGAACAGATTATTAAAAGTATTCAAAATCCCAGAGCTCCGCAATAAGGTATTTTTTGTGCTTGCAATGCTTGTAGTATTTCGTGTAGCAGCAGCGATACCGATTCCCGGAGTTGCAATTGAAGATTTAAGCAGAATTTTGGATAACCAGTTTTTGATGCTCATCAGTACGTTTACTGGCGGAGGACTGGATAGTTTTTCTATTGTAATGCTTGGTCTTGGTCCTTACATTACTGCATCCATTATTATGCAGCTTTTAACTATGATCTTTCCGCAATTGGAGCAGATGTATAAATATGATGGAGAAGCAGGGAAACGTAAATTCAATCAATATTCAAGAATGCTTACAGTTCCCCTTGCTATTATTCAGGGATTTGCATTTATAGTGCTTCTATCAAGAAACGGCGTACTTGGCGAACTTACCTTATCTGTTTGGATTAACTCCTTGATAGTTATTGCTGCTGGTTCGGTATTTTTGATGTGGATTGGAGAATTGATTACGGAGAAGAACATCGGAAATGGAGTATCGCTTATGATTTTTGCAGGAATTGTTGCTAATGCGCCGATTTCATTACAGCGAGCATTGACTGACTATACTCCAGAGCGACTCTTCCCTTATATAGCATTCGTTGTGATAGCCATTATTGTTATTGCAGGAGTTGTATACTTGACCGAAGGTCAACGCAATATTCCTATTAACTACGCTAAGCGCGTTAGAGGCAATAGAATGTTTGGGGGGGTGTCTACGTATTTACCTATGCGTGTAAACAATGCAGGTGTTATGCCTATCATTTTTGCTTTATCAATTCTGTTATTCCCTGGAATGATTGCAAGCTTTTTCGCTGGTTCGGGTAATAATTTTGTTGCGAGCGCAGGGACTGCAGTTGCCAATTTTTTGCAGAATGCATTTGTATATGGCGCTTTCTATTTTCTTCTTGTTGTTGTCTTTACCTATTTTTACACTGCTATTACATTTGATCCCAAGTCAATTTCTGAAAATATTCAAAAACAAGGAGGCTATGTTCCAGGAATCAGGCCGGGCCATCCCACTGCGCAATTTTTAACACATTTACTTAATCGTATTACTCTTGTAGGCGCGCTATTTTTGGGTCTCATTGCTGTACTTCCTCAAGTTGTTCAGGGATTTACAAGTGTTACTGTATTTACAATTGGAGGTACTTCTATTCTGATTGTTGTTTCAGTTGTTTTGGAAATGATGAAGTCAGTTGATGCCCAGATCTCAATGTATGAGTATTAAAAATGGATACTAATAAGACTAAAGAAGTTGTAATTTTCATAGCACCCCCTGGTGCCGGCAAGGGAACCCAAACGAATATTATAGAAGATAAACTGGGATATACCCATATAGAAAGCTCAAAGGTAATTGAGGGGAAATTTAATGATGGAGATCAGAAGGATCCTCGTATAATTGAAGCGCGTGAACAATGGCATTCAGGGGAACTGGTTAATCCGGAATCAGTTACTATGTGGATGACAGAAAAGATGAAGGAAGTTTTTAAAAGGGGTGAGAGTATAATCCTTTCTGGTTCTCCAAGAACACTTTATGAGGCAGAAGAGGAAGTACCACTTCTAGAAGAGCTATATGGTAAAGATAATATCAAGGTTTTTCATATAACTTTGCCGGAAGAGGAATCGATTAGACGCAATTCCAAGAGACGAATATGTAAAGCAGAGAGACATCCAATTCCGGACATTCCAAGATATAAGGATATTGATGGATGTCCATGGGATGGATCAGAAGTTACCACAAGAGCATTAGATAACCCGGAGGTTATTAAAGAGCGTCTTAAAGAGTACAAGAATAGAACAGAGCCAGTTATTAAATATATGATAGATAGGGGATATTCAATTATAGAGATCAATGGAAATGAAAGTATCGAAAGCGTGTCTCATGAAATATTGAAATATTTTAATCATGATACAGATTAAAAATAAAAAAGAGCTGGAGCTCATGGCTGAAAGTGGGAGTATACTTGCAGGCATAATAAAGGAGTTGAGAAATATTGCAAAACCCGGAATGACAACAAAAGAATTAGATAGGCTCGCTTCCGAGCTTGTTTTGTTTCATGAAGTCAAACCCGCATTCTTAAAATATAATGGATTCCCTTCAACAGTTTGCCTTTCTGTAAACGAAGAACTTGTACATGGAGTTCCTTCAGAAAAAGTATTGAAAGAAGGAGATCTATTGAGTATTGATATGGGGGTTATCTATAAAGAATTTTATTCAGATAGCGCAACTACATTTCCAGTGCTTGGAGTAATGTCATACGATGAATGGAAGGAAAAGAATCCCGAAGCACACAAGTTAATTTCTGTTACAGAAGAATCTTTGTACGCGGGTATTAAACAAGCTATAGTCGGCAATCACATAGGTGATATTTCCACGGCAGTGCAAACCATCGTCGAGCGCAATAACTTCAGTATTATTCGTGACCTTGTGGGTCATGGCATAGGAAGAGACTTGCACGAAGATCCACCTGTTCCGAATTTCAGCAAAGCAGATAAAGGCCCAGAGCTTCAATCCGGCATGGTAATAGCAATCGAGCCAATGGTTGCAATAGGCGATAGGCATATAGAAGTCATGTCAGATGGTTTTACATATAAAATGAAAGACAATTCCTTGTCAGCTCATTTTGAGCATACAGTAGCTATCACAGAAAAAGGTCCGAAGATATTGACGAAAGCTTAGGGTAGGGGCTTTTGCGTTTTAACTCATGCGTTATATATAAATTTCGCGAGCCCAGTGTGCGAACTAAATTTTGTTCGTGCGGACTCTTCGCCGCCATCTCACAAAATTTGTTCGCACACTAGGTCCATAATAGCTTACTTAGCATAACGAGAATGCTAAACGCACAACGCAAAAGCCTCCATTTTCTCGCTCATCATTTGATCAAATTATTAGAAAACCCTTTAAAATAAGGGTTTTATTGGTATTGACAAATGATAAAATAATATGGTATAATATAGTCACAATTAAAATCTAGTTTAGGGTACTAGAAAGGCCGAAAGGCAAAAAGAGGAGAAAGCAATAAAAGGCAATATGCGCTTTTTCTTCGAAAAATCACATATTGCCTTTTTAGATAGACCAGAAACACAGCAAAGAAAGATCATTAACAATTGAATAGCGTTTGCAAATAACATGACTTGTTTGCAGTCGCTAGCGCACAAATTTTAAGGTTTGTGCGTGTAGGTTATGCCCCGCGTCCGTTTTACAGACGGACATGTAGGGGACCGAATAGAGAGGATCGCGCATAGTGTGCGATTCAAATTCAAAACGATAGGAGAAGAAAAATGAAACAGAAGTGGAACGTTGTGGCTCTGAGGCGGAGACTTTCCAACCAGATATGTGTACTGCAGGGGTACTTGGTGCTCCCCCCAAGGTACACCTGGAGGATGAAGGAGGTTACCCGTCGCCTGGAAGAGGTTTGTATCTCCTCCGTGGGAGAGAAACTTCCGACCGTACAGGACGGGAGGGTCGTATTTCCGGCAGGCGAGGTGTTCATCTCGTCTAGCAGGAGGCCCAAGCACCAGGGGTTCTTCTTGGAGCTACCGAAGGAAGTACCTCTCTACATCAATGTTCATACTAGTCCAACTTCCCCGGGAAGGGGAGATAAGGTGAGTTGGACGACAAGCGACGGCGAAACCGGTGCCGGCATGATGATCTCCCATGAGACCATTCAGGAAGGTAGGGACGGGATCAAGGAATTGATCTTCTAGTCATCCCATCCGGTGTCGCGCGTGGGTAGATAATACATCTTAGTTCATTCACCGGGAGACGATTTACAACAAGTAATACAACAGTCTCCCACCCACTTGAGTACTTGAAGAATCGAGTGTTCAAGCGGGAGGTTAAGTGAATTTCACAGAGTTGGTTAGTGAGGAGTACCCTAAAAATTTTCTATTTTGACCTCACTGCCAGCTTTGTGGAATTCATAGAAACTCTAGCTCATATATGCTAGAGTTTTTTTATGCATCTTTCTGTCATAATTCCGGCTTTTAATGAATCCAAGCGCATTGTGGAGACTTTGCATTACATTGATACTTATCTTAAGAAACAGGACTATGACTATGAGATAATACTAGTAGACGATGGTTCTGCTGATGATACGGTTGAAGTTGTTAGAAATTTGAAAATTAAGAATCTTCGCATTATTGAGAATGAGGAGAATCGTGGCAAAGGCGTTGTTGTAAAACAGGGCATGTTAGAAGCCAAAGGCGAATTAAGGCTTTTTATGGATGCGGATAACTCAACAACGATTGATCAGATAGAAGCACTCTTGCCTCATTTGGATAAAGGCTATGATGTTGTCATTGGTTCGCGCCGTGTTTATGGAGCGCAGATTGAAATTCATCAGTCATGGATTAAAGAATTTCTTGGTAAACTCGGTAATCTTTGGATTAGATTTTGGGCAGTGTCTGGTATAAATGATACGCAGGCTGGATTTAAACTTTTTACTGCAAAGTCTGCAAATACAATATTTGAAAGAATTACTATTGATCGTTGGGGACTTGACTTTGAAGCACTTGCAATTGCACGCAAACATAAATTTAAAATTAAAGAAGCACCAATCAAATGGTCCAACGATGAACGATCTAATGTAACAACAGGAGGATATATTAAGACACTTCTTGAAGCAGTGAAAGTTTGGTGGAATCTTTTAACAGGTAAGTATAAATAATATGGATATTGGAATAATTGATGCAGTTGTAGATTGGGGTACTACTATGACAGAAACCTGGGGCTATCTTGGAATTTTTATAACTCAATCACTTGAAAGCGTAATGATACCGATTCCATCTGAAGTGGTTCTGCCTTTGGGGGGATTCATGTCTTCAATCGGAGAAATGAATTTATGGATGCTTATTCTTGTAGCAACACTAGCAAATCTTGTAGGATCCATAGTTGCATACGTGATTGGCGTCAAAGGAGGGAGGCCGATTCTTGAGCGTTACGGTAAGTATGTCTTGATAACTCATCATGAAATTGAACGCATGGAGAATCTTCTTGAACATCATGGCAGAAAAGTTGCATTTATTGCACGTCTTCTTCCAGGAATCAGAACCTTCAGCTCATTGATAATCGGAAGCGTAAGAATGCGTTTTTGGACATTTTTTTGGTATACGCTTGCAGGATCAGTAATATGGAATGGCGTACTCGCATATATCGGTTTTGCTCTTGGAGAACAATGGGAAGATATACATATATATTTCAGAAAATTTGAGATAGTTATCCTCGTATTAGTTGTGATTGCTGTAGCGTGGTTTATCATCCATCGTATAAGAATTATACGTAAGGAGGAAAATAAATGAACCAAGAAACAAAAACTTGTCAAAACTGCAAAAACGAGTTCATCATAGAACCAGATGACTTTGGATTTTATGAAAAGATAGGAGTGCCTGTGCCAATGTTGTGTCCTGATTGCAGGTATCAGAGGCGTATTGCAAATCGTAATGAATGGAACTTCTATCATAGGGAATGCGATTTATGTCACAAGAAGATGGTCTCAATCTATAATCCTTCATACAAAGGTCTAGTCTATTGTCAGCCGTGTTTTTGGTCAGATGATTGGGATCCCCTTGAATATGGGCGGGACTTTGATTTTTCTCGTTCGTTTTTTGAGCAGTTTAAAGAACATCGTTTCGGGATTCCAAGGATTGCTCTTGCGAATGAAGGGAGTATAAATTCTGAATACACCAACCAATCCAACAACAATAAAAATTGCTACATGTGTGTTGCAACAAATTTGTCAGAAAATTCTATGTATGGTAACTGGATTCAAAACAGCAAAGAATGTGTTGATTGCTGGAACATGAAAGAGTGTGAAATCATGTATGAATCTCTTGACTGCTTAAAATGTTACGGATCTGCGTTTTTGGAAACGTGTGTGAATACTCATAATTGTTATTTTGGATTTGAGTTGCATGGTTGCAATGATTGTTTTGGGTGTATCAACTTACGTAATAAATCGTATTGTTGGTTCAATGAGCAACTTACAAAGGAAGAATACAAGAAACGATTAGATGAAGTTGACTGGACGAATATTGAGATTAATAAATATAGACAGCAACTACAAAAATTGCAGAATAAACAACCAGTCAAATACTATCATGGAAATAGAATTGTTAACTCAACAGGTGACTATATCGGTTTCAATCGAAATACTAGGAGCTCGTTTAATAGTTTTAAAAATGATAATTTAAGCTACGGACAGGATGCATGGGAGGCGCGAGACTGTAGAGATATGACAGAAACTCTTGATAATGAACTTGATTACGAAATGGAAGGGGCGGGATGGTCTTCTGGAAGCATTGTTTCTTGTAAAAACTGGTATTCTCCACGTGTATCTTACTCAGAGCTTACATTCTCCAGCTCTGACTTATTCGGTTGTGTTTCTATAAAGACGAAAAAGCATTGCATTTTTAATAAGCAATATTCCAAAGAAGAATACCTAGAGCTTAAAGATAAAATTATCAAACATATGAAGAAAACAAACGAATGGGGAGAGTTTTTTCCTATTGAAATTTCTCCATTTCCATACAATGACACTGTTGCACAAGACTATTTTCCATTGATCAAAGAAGAAGTCTTGAATAAAGGTTGGAGATGGTATGACAGACAGGACCGTGATTACAAAATTACTAAGAGACATGATGAGATTGTAGGTACAATTGATGAAGTTACAGATGATATAGTAAATCAAGTCATAAGCTGTAAGAGTCAAGACAGTGAAGAATCAAAGAAGAGTCATATAAGCTGTGCAACTGCTTTTCGTGTAACCCCAGCAGAATTGCAATTTTATCGCAAGATGAAGTTACCCATTCCGGACAGATGTTTTCCGTGCAGATTGCGAGATCGTTTGAACCGTCGCAATCCTCGTAAACTTTATTCTCGCCAATGCGTATGTGATTATGAGATATACAAGAATACCGCAGAACACAGTCATCACAAACAAGGGAGATGTCCCCATGAATTTGAAACATCATATGCTCCAGACAGGAAAGAAATAGTATATTGTGAGAAGTGTTATCAGGCTGAAGTTGTATAGTGGTCATTGACATGGTGATACACTTTTGATACACTAAAAATGTAGTTAATAGTACGATAATTTGTTTTTAATATGCCTACACTCAAAAGACGATTGAATATTTCACTTCCGAACTATCTCGATACGGCTATAAGATATCTGGCGAAGAGAGATCAGGTTCCTCAAGCAACCAAAGCAACTGATTTGCTCGAACTTGCGCTTGAAATTGAAGAAGACGGAGTCTGGGATAAAATTGCAAGAAAACGCGACACCAAGGATGCCAAGTACATAGGACATGACAAGACATGGTCATGAGTTTTGATATCCTCTATCACGAATTAGTAAAAAAAGAAGATATACCAAAACTCTCCAAGCGAATGCGAGAGCGTATTCGTGGCGCAATAGAAGATAAGTTGTATACGCATCCGGAAATATTCGGCAAGCCATTAAGAAAATCCCGCCATCCTTACAGAAAACTCCGCGTAGGAGATTACAGGGTTATTTTTAAAATGGAAAAAAGCATTGTTAAGGTGTTAATAATAGAGCACAGATCCGTGGTTTACAAACACCTTAAATTAAGGATATGATTTAATAAATAAAGCAAGTATGACACAACCAGAAACAAAAACCTGTCAAAACTGCAAGAAAGACTTCATAATCGAGGCAGAGGATTTTAATTTCTATGAGAAAATGCAGGTTCCGCCTCCTACATTTTGTTGGAAGTGTAGATATCAGAGGAGACTTTCATATCGTAATGAGCGTAAACCTTTTTGGGCTATAAGTGCAAAATCAGGTAAGCGTATTATGTCTATTTTCCCACCTGAAGCTGGTATGACAGTGTATGATGAAAAGGAATGGCGTTCTGATGATTGGGAGGCATTGGATTATGGAATGGAATATGATTTCTCTAGACCCTTTTTTGAACAATTTCATGAATTAGCAAAAAAGGTTCCACGAAATGGACCTCACACGGAAGATAATGTAAATTGTGAATTTTTGATAAATTCTGGCTGGGGTAAGAATAACTATCTTGTATGTAATTCAACTGGAGCTGAAGATTCTGCGTACGGCAATGCGATGGATTGGTGTAAATTTTGTTTTGATGGTTCACATATTACTAAATGTGAGCGTAGTTATGGATCGTTTTGGGCGTGGAATTGTTACCATGTCCATTTTTCAACACGATCAGCTGATAATGTATCGTCCTGGTTTTTGTTTGGATGCAAGGGTATGGTCAATTGTTTTGGTTGCGTGAACATGACTAATAAAAGTCACTACATTTACAATAAGCCTTATTCAAAAGAGGAATATGAAACCAAAATTAAAGATATGCAACTTAATACTTGGTCAGGATTATTAAAGGCAAAAAAAGAAGCTATTGCATTTGCAAAGAAATTTCCTTATGCATATCTGAATGGACTTTTTAATACTGATGTCACAGGTGAATACGTAAGCGAATCAAGTAATGTACATTATGGATATTTAGTACGTGGAGGTAGAGATTTGAAATATGTTCAATACTTACAGGTTCCGGGTAGTGAAGATTCATATGATCTTACTATTTGGGGTGAAAAGAATGTTCGTGCATATGAAAATTCAACATCTGGTTTGGGTGTCTCGAATTCAAAATTTTTGGAAGGATGCTGGTCAGAAATTTTAGACTCTGAGTACTGTATTGCTTGCAGAGGCATTACGAGTTGTTTCGGAAGCGTGGGTCTTAGACATAAGCAATATTGTATTTTGAATAAACAATATTCAAAAGAAGAATACTTGCTGCTTAGAAAGAAAATTATTCAGCATATGAATGATATGCCATTTGTAGATAAGAGAGGTAGGATATATAAATATGGGGAATTCTTTCCAATGGAACACTCGCCAGTTCCATATAACATTTCTTTGGTAAATGAACATTTTCCTTTGACTAAGGAGCAAGCATTAGAACAAGGATACGATTGGTATGAACCGGCAAAGAAAGAATACAAAGCAACTATAACTGCTAACGATATTCCTGATGCAATTGAGGATATGAAAGATTCAATACTCAAAGAGATAATTGAATGCATGGATTGTAAGCAGGTATATCGTATTCTTGAAATAGAATTTGCTTTTTTGCGCAGTGAAAAAATTCCAATACCACGTACATGCATTGATTGCAGGCATAACGAACGTATTTCACAACGGGCTAAGGCATTTTTGTATCATCGTAAATGTAATTGTAATGGTACTAAATCAAGAGATGGTATTTATTCGAACTTCGGAATCCATAAACACGGAAACGATCCATGTTCAAATGAATTTGAAACTGCTTATGCGCCTGATGACGATAGGATTGTTTATTGTTTAGATTGTTTTTATCGAGAAGTGGATTAAATATTTATGCAACCAGAAACAAAAACTTGCCAAAACTGTAAAAACCAGTTCACAATAGAACCTGATGACTTTGGATTCTATGAAAAGATTGGTGTGCCTGCGCCAATGTTTTGTCGTCTTTGTCGTTTACAGCGTCGGATGATGTGGCGCAATGAACGTACTTTCTATAAACGTATATGTGATTTGTGTAAGAAAAATATTATCTCTACGTACAATGAGGATGTTCCGTTCCCTGTTTATTGTCAGAAGTGCTGGTGGGGAGATGAATGGGACCCTAAATCATATGGTCGTGATTTTGATTTTTCTCGATCGTTTTTTGAGCAATATCAAGAGCTTCTTGATTCTACGCCTGCTTTGTCAATAATGAATGATAATGAAATAGCTAGTGTAAATTCGGAATATGCTTATGACTTTGCCTTTGCAAAAAATTGTTATCTTACGGCTGCAGGATGGTATTCGGAATATATTTTTTATTCATACTATACATGCTATGACAAAGAAATTTTGGATAGTTATATGATATTAAATTCAGAACTTTGTTATGAATGCGTTGATGCTGAGCGCGATTCGCGCTGTAAGTATTGTATTCAATGTTTTGATTGTATGGATTGCATATTCAGCTTCGATCTTAGAGGATGCAATGATTGTATTTTAAGCGTTAATTTGAGGAATAAGAGTTATTGCATATTGAATAAACAATATACAAAAGAGGAATATGAAATTAAGAAAAAGGAGATGCAATTTAATAGAAGAGATAAAGTAGAAGAGTATAAAAAGCAATTTAATGAACTTATTTTAAAATATCCTCGAAAATACGCATTAATACTCAAGTCAGTTAACAGTACGGGACATGTAATTGAAAATTCAAAAAATGCCAAAATGTGTTTTGGTGTCGGTGATATAGAAAATTCTAAATATTTGATGAGTGTAGATGGGGCCAAAGATTGTTATGATGTAGGAAATACCGGTCAGTCGGAGCTGTCTTATGAAAGTGTTACCCCTGATCAGGCGAATAGGGATATTTTTACAATATATTGTTGGAAATGTACAAATGCATATTATTCTAATAACTGTCATTCATGTCAAAATATATTTGGATGTTCGAATATGAAGAGTTC
The DNA here is from genome assembly GCA_043821485.1 of Parcubacteria group bacterium. Lineage (GTDB taxonomy): Bacteria > Patescibacteriota > Minisyncoccia > 2-02-FULL-40-12 > IGHO2-01-FULL-4-A > JBDRCU01. Next base: position 21,886 of record JBDRCU010000010.1, read on the forward strand.
TCAATATTGTATATTGAATAAACAATATTCAAAAGATGAATACGATAATATGACTAAACGTATAATTAGTCACATGGAAGAAACTGGAGAGTATGGTGAATTCTTTCCTGCTGATTTAAGCCCATATGCATACAATGAGACACAGGCACATGAATATTTCCCGCTGGATAAGGAACAGGCTGTTGAGGAAGGCTATAGATGGAGAGATAAGATAAAAAAAGATTACAAGATTACCATAGAACCAAAAGATGTACCGTTTACTATTTCAGAGATATCAGAAAATATAACAGAAGAAGTGATTGGATGTGAGCATGAAGGAAAGTGTAATGAGAAATGTACGGTAGCATTTAAGATTCATCCTTATGAATACCAATTCTATAAGAAGATGAACGTTCCTTTGCCAGTACTTTGTCCTAATTGCCGTTTTTATAAAAGAATCGAACTTTATCGTAACCCACCGAAACTTTGGCGTCGCAAGTGTCAATGTGCAGGGCAGACATCAGGCAATGAATTGTATAAAAACACAGCATTGCAACATCAATCGCATTCGCCAGACCAGCATTGTTCGGAAGAATTTGAAACGAGCTACTCACCAGACAGAAAAGAAATAGTCTATTGCGAGAAATGTTATCAGGCTGAAGTGGTTTAGAGATATGGTATACTATTGATATGGGAAAGATCATAATAGCTAATTGGAAGGCTAATCTTGGGAGTCTGGACGAGGCTCGTGGGCTATTTGAGGCTGAGAATAAGGCCTCGGGGGAGTATCCAAGCGTTGAGACTGTAATATGTCCTCCTTTCGTATTTATAGAGGAATTGTCTGGGATGGCCGTGGATACTGGTTTGGCTGTTCTAGGGGCGCAGGATGTATCTCAGGAGGCTTCAGGGCCTCATACAGGAGAGGTAACGGTAGAGATGCTTAAGGGTTTTGGCGTTAAATACGTTCTTGTCGGACATTCTGATAGACGGAGCCTTGGGGATACAGATGAGGTGATTAATAAGAAGATTAAGCTTTTGATTGAGGCAGATATTACTCCAGTGCTTCTGGTTGGCGAAGAAGAGAAAAATGATGCCATAAGCCAAGATACTCTTGTTGATCAATTATCCCGTGGATTGGAGGGTCTTGCTAAGGAGCAAGTAAAAAAAGTGATTTTGACGTATGAGCCTGTCTGGGCAATTAGTACCAGTAAAGATGCTGAAGCAGATACTTCGGAAGGTGCAGTAAGTGCAATTAAGATGATGCAGGATATTTTAGTTAAACTTTTTAATTTTGATTTAGATGATATGCCAAAGATTCTTTACGGAGGCAGTGTTAAAGAAACTAACGTTGGAGATTTTATGGCGAAGTCTGAAATTGCCGGTGCAGTTGTGGGTGGAGCAAGTTTGCGTCCGGAAGAATTTAAAAATATATTAAAGATTACAAATGAAAACTCTAGCTGATATTCCAAAAGCAGATTTAAAAGATAAGAAGATATTGATGAGGGTGGATTTTAATTTCCCCCTACAAGGCGGGGGGATAGGTGATGACTTTAGAATAAGGTCGCATATTGAGACTATAGATCATTTATCGGATAGTGGAGCTAAAGTGGTTTTAATTAGCCATATTAGCAAGTCGAGCAAGTATCAGAGCTTTGCTGAATTTACAGATGGTATCGGTAAGATTTTGTCCAAAGAATTATATTTTGGAGGAGAAGAATTGAAAGGTTGTGCTAGATTACTTGATGAGCATGATTTGGTTCTAATGGATAATGTCAGGAAACATAAAGAAGAAATTGAAAATGATGATGGATTTGCTGGAGGCGTGGCGCACGGATTTGATATGTTTGTGAATGATGCTTTTGCAGTATCGCATCGCAAGCATGCGCTATTAGTTGCTATTACTAAACATCTACCGTCTTATGCTGGTTTTGTAATTGAACGCGAAGTGGCAATGTTGAAGAAAGCAATTGATGCGCCTCGTGACAGCAAAACACTTGTATTAGGCGGAGCAAAAATTAGAACTAAAATTCCTGTTATTAAGAATTTTATAGATAATGCAGAAGACATGTTGATAGGAGGAGCTCTAGTTTATGATTTTTTAAGATATAAAGGGCTTGAAGCAGGGAAAATACCAGTTGAAGGAAAAGATATGGATATAGTTGGGGAGATTGATAATTCTGTAGTAAATCTTCCGCGTGATTTGGTAACTTCGCTTGAGCGCGACGGTTCAACTCCTGCAGAGATTCACCTGTATGATGACGTGCCGCCAGATCATATGGTTTTAGATATTGGCCCTGAAACATCTGCGCATTTTGCAGAAATTATTGAACATTCCAAAGTTGTTATCTGGAATGGTCCAATGGGTTTATCAGAAATTGATAAATTTGCACAAGGTACAAAGCGTATTGCAGAAGCTGTTGCAAAAGCCGGCACTGCCTTTATTGGAGGAGGAGATACGATCAATGCAGTCGATGATCTTGGGCTATTGGACAAGATAGAGTATGTTTCAACAGGAGGCGGAGCAATGCTGGCATTTTTAGGAAATGAGAAAATGCCCGCACTGGAAGCATTGGGATATTACGATTAATATGGAATATCACCTTTATCATCATGATGACTTGGATGGATTGGCTTGCGGGGCTGTGATGTTGGAGTTTTTGAAGTCGCGTGGGGATAAATTTTCATCACATCATCCCATAACTTATGGTGCCGGAATTAGTTCTGAGAATTGGGTAGATTTCAAATTTGAGCGTCCTTTTATGATTTTTGATTTTCAATACCATCCTGATGCTGAATGGTGGGTGGATCATCATGCTTCTTCTGCCTTTGAATTTATTGGAGGGGACTATGAAGATAAGTATAAAAATGACAAACAGCATCATTTTGATGGAAATGCTCCTTCTGCTTGCGGTTTGATGGTGAGACTGCTGGAAGATGAACATGGTTTTGATGTATCTAATATTATTCGCACTCTTGCACGTGAAGTAGATATTGTGGATTCGGCGGGATTTAAATCTATTGAAGAGGCGTTGGATTTTGATCGTCCAATTAAACAATTCGATCTTCTTTTGAGCGATATTGATATAGATCAGGGCAATGATGAGTATTATGATCTTCGTGTTGAATTAATGAATTTGTTGGCTGTGATATCTTTGGAAGATATAGTTAATGATACTAAGTACAAGGGCCGTATTATTAAATTGAAGAATATAGAAGAGCAAATTAATGAAGAGGTGGGGCAGAGAGGAGAATTGCGCGGAAAAGTGGTTTTTGTTGATGCTCATGATATGGAGCGAGTCGAAAATTATGCTGCATTATGGAAGCGTTTTCCAGATGCGCCTTATGCCTTTTTAATAAAGCCGGAGAATAAAGGTTTTGATAAATTAAGAATAATACGTAATAATTGGATTAAGCATGACAAAGAGGTCAATCTGGGAGATCTGGCATCTAAGCGCGGAGGAGGAGGGCATAAAGGAATAGGCGCTATATATGCACACGGCTTGGAAGAAGCATATAAAGTAGCTGATGAGATAATTGATTTTGTAAATAAGAATGGATAGGGTCGTCTAATAGAATATATGTCAAACGTTTCTAATGAAAAATTCATAATCCATACAGATGGAGGATCACGTGGAAATCCAGGTCCGGGTGCTATTGGAGCCGTGATTAAATCTGCCAACGGTACGCTCAAGAAAGAATACGGCGAATTCATTGGCAATGACGTTACAAACAATGAAGCTGAATACAAAGCAGTAATTTTTGCATTAAAAAAACTTAAGCAATTGATTGGAAAAGAAAAAGCAGCACATTCATATGTAGATATATTTGTTGACAGTGAATTGCTTGAGCGACAGATGAATAAAAAATTTAAAGTAAGCGATAGAGAAATAGGGCAGTTTTTTCTTCAGGTTTGGAATCTAACAATGGATTTTGGAGAAGTAACATTTAATCATGTTTTTAGGGAGAAGAATAAAGAAGCAGATAGATTAGTGAATGCAGTACTGGACAAGGAGGTTAATAAGTTATTGTAAATTATTAGAATCAAAAAATCGCTTAAAGCGATTTTTTGATCTCTTGGCACATAATAAGCCGAATTCTGTCTTTCCGTTTTTACACGGAGAGATAATCATTTATCTGGGACTTGCATTACTGCAAGCCTCGCGCGAGCTAACTTTTCGAACCTGATAATCTGATAAATCGGATCACAGGAACGCTGCTCTTGCACCAGGCGGGGTTTAGCACGCATCCATGTTGCCATGGAGCGATCTCCTTTGGAGAACTTTTCACCCGTGGTCCTCACCGCGAACGATGCGGACTCGGAATAGTCTCTGTGCCACTTTCCCTAAGCTTTGATTAGCAACTCTTTTCTTAAGAGAAAGAGATTCCAACCTTATGCTCGGCGGCCGTTAACCGCTGCCTACTTCTGTGCATATTGCACAGGGTGTTCGGACTTTCCTCTATATCTGCTAAAAGCAGATATAGCGATTATCTAATGTACCGAGAGGCATATAATTTAGCATATTTTACATAATTGTGCAAGCGTGGTATTGTAAACCACATGAAGAAAGGAGAGCTTGTTTTTAGCGTATTATCAGTACCAGTAGACTATTTTATGCTGATACTTGCAGGTATTGCAACGTACATGCTTCGTACGAGGTTTTTAGATGTTTTGCGTCCTGTACAATTCGAACTGAATTTGCCATTTGAGAGATATATAATATTGGTTTTAATAGTTTCCCTAATTTTTATAGCAGTTTACGCATTGTCAGGTTTGTATAATTTACGAAGTACAAGAAGCGTTATTGAGGAGTTTTTCAGAATAATTATTGCTTCAAGCGCCGGCATAATGGCAGTAATAGTATATATCTTCTTAAGTCAGGAATTGTTTGATTCAAGATTCTTGGTTCTAGGCGCATGGATAATGGCAATAATATTTGTTTCAATCGGCAGATTCATTATGCGCAAAGTCCAGAAAGCACTTATTGCCAAATATGACATTGGAGCTCACAGAGTCATGGTTATTGGTCAGGATGATTTATCAAATGATATTGTTACTGAAATGGAGCGAAATCTTGCTGCTGGTTACAGAGTTGTAAAACAATTGGCAAATCCTGAAGTAGATGAAGTTAAAGCTGCGATAGGTAATCCAGGGATAGATGAAGTTATTCTTGCAAATCCAAATTATTCTAAAGATCGCGTTCAGGAAATTGTAAATTTTTGTCATGAAAATCATTTAATATTTCGTTTTGTTCCGAACATTCACAATACTCTTACTACTAATTTTGCAATAGATACTTTTATAGGCGTACCACTTGTTGAACTTCAGCGAACCCGTCTTGATGGATGGGGCAGAGTTGCAAAGAGAACCCTAGATATTGGAGGCTCATTGCTTGGATTAATAATTCTTTCTCCAGTATTCGCAATCACAGCGTTTGCAATAAAATGGGAAACAGCAGGACCAGTATTCGTGCATCTTGATCGAATCAGTCAGAACAAAAAACTCAAACTCCATAAGTTCAGATCAATGATAAATAACGCGGAGAAGTACAAGGAGCAATTGATGAAATTTAATGAAAGGAATGACGGCCCAATGTTCAAGATGAAGAACGATCCACGAGTAACTAAGGTGGGAAGATTCATCCGCCGAACACGCCTGGACGAACTTCCACAACTATACAACGTTCTGAAAGGGGATGTGTCTCTCGTGGGCCCGCGTCCTCATCAGCCTGATGAAATAGAGCGGTATCAGAAACATCACAAGAAGGTCTTAGCAATCAAAGCAGGAGTAACAGGTATGGCACAAATTTCCGGAAGCTCTGATCTGCCATTTGAAGAAGAAGTAGCACTGGATACGATTTACATAGAAAATTGGTCTTTTTGGCAGGATTTGAAAATTATTGTTTTTACAATATTGAAACTATTTAGAGATAGGTCTGCCGTGTAGATGTTATTGTTTTAAGGACATTTTTGTGCTAAATTGACAATATGACTGATGAATCGCGTGAAAAAATTAAAGAAGTTACAGATAAAATAGTCCGTGAATTCAATCCTGAAAAAGTGATTTTATTCGGTTCGCATGCATGGGGGAAGCCCACGCAAGATAGCGACGTCGACTTCTTTATTATTAAGGATGTTGAGAATACAAGAGAATTTGCCTCGCTCATAGATGGAGCTATATTCCCGCGTCCATTTCCAATGGATGTGGTTGTTTATAAGCCTGAACAAGTGGCAAAAAGTGAGAGTGAAGGAGATTTCTTTATTAAAGATATTCTTTCTAACGGTAAAGTACTCTATGCCCGGTGAATCAAACGGTTACAAAAAGTGGATTTTAAAAGCAGAGGAAGACGAACGCGTGATCAGGTCTCTGCTGAAGCATCGCGACGCCTCGCCGTCAGGAGCATGTTTTTTTGCGTAGCAAATGGCAGAAAAGTTTCTCAAAGCTCTCCTGATTTTTAATAATAAATCATTCCGCAAAGTACACGATCTTTTGGATCTTGAAACCAGTATTATGGAGTTCCTGACGGAGATCAAAGACATTCATGAAGATCTGCTGCGTCTTAACAGATATTATATTCAGACAAGATACCCGGGAGACTATCCTGAATTCGAGTGGAAAGAAGCAGAAGAAGCTCTGGAATCAGCCGTTAGGGTGAAGGATTTTGTCTTCAAATACGTGAAATTATAGAAAACTGGTCTTTTTGGCAGGATGTAAAAATCATCATCTTCACGATATTGAAGCTATTTAGAGATAGGTCAGCGGTTTGACAAATATCAAGATAGCTAACATTCTTCACCCCGCGTAGCCAGCTGGAATTAATTCGTAGATATTAGTATAATAAGATTAATGATTTATCTTATCCTATTGATCATAATTCTCTTAGCCCTCTATCTTTTGGTAGGAGCTTTGATTTTATTTTGGATTTCGAAATGGTTTAATCTCCAACAGCCTACCTACAAGAAATCTTTGAAAATTTTGGTTCTACTAGAGATTGTATCAATCGGAGCAGGCATACTATTTCGTTTTGTAGATCTAGGGATTCTATCAGTCATTCTTCTTGCGTGCGTATCATTCGGTGTCTTTCACTACCTTCTTACGAAGAATTATAATAATTCTTGGACGAAATCTTTGAAAATTTATATTGTTTTCGCCATCATTCTTACTATACTTTCTATTGCTGTAGTTATACCAATGCGACTTTATATTATAGAACCTTTCTACGTAGAAGGAGATGCAATGACCCCTACATATAATAATAATGATTATCTTCTTGTGAAAAAATACAATGAAGATTATGAAAGAGGTGATGTTATTGTCTTTCGATATGACTTGAACAATTTCTCAATTAAGAGGATTATAGGTCTGCCTAACGAAACGGTAGAAATAATTGGGGGTACTGAAGTAAAAATTTACAGCAAGACATATCCAGAGGGTACAGTTCTTGACGAGTCAGAATATTTAGACCCAGGACGGGTAACAATATGGGGCAATGTTATAGAGCTGGGCGAGGATGAATATTTTGTTATGGGAGACAATAGGCAACATAGTTCAGATTCAAGAGTTTTTGGCCCTATTAAAGAATCAGAGATTGAAGGAGAAGCCTTTTATAAACTTCCGTGATACTTTTTGCCTTTTAGTTCGAATCTGTTAGACTATTGCCACTATGAAAGTGGCTCTTGCTCATGATTATTTAATACAATATGGAGGCGCTGAAAGGGTTTTGGAGGCCTTGTGCGAGGTTTTTCCTGATGCTCCCATATACACCCTCCTCTATGATGATCGTTCTACGGGTAAGGTCTTCAAGGATAGGGAAGTGAATACTTCATTCCTCCAAAAACTGCCTTTTGTTAGATCTCATCACAGACTTTTTCCATGGCTTATGCCTGTTGCAGTGGAGCAATTTGATTTGTCATATTTCGACGTAGTTATTTCTGTTTCAGCTTCTTTTGCCAAAGGAATCATTACCAAGCCACATACCAAGCATATTAATTACTGCCTGACGCCACCCAGATTCTTATGGGATGACAGCCATAAGCATATTAGCGAGTTTAGGCTTCCATGGGGTTTTAAAAGATTGCTCCCATACCTCATAACCTATTTACGAATATGGGATAAGGATGCTTCGCTTCGCGTAGATGAATATGTTGGAATTTCAAATTTTGTTTTAAATCGAATTAAAAAATATTACAACAAGGACGCGAAGATGATTTATCCGCCAGTAGATACTTCGAAGTTCAGGATTTCACCTGCAATAGGAGATTACTTTCTCATGATTGGTCGTCTAGTTCCTTACAAGCGTTTTGATCTTGCAGTGCAAACTTTTACTGCAATGAATTTGCCATTAAAAATTGTAGGGGATGGACCAGAGCGTCAAAGGCTCGAAGACATGTCAGGAGATAATATTGAATTTCTGGGCCTGCAATCCGACTACAAACTTCCGGAACTCTATTGTCATGCAAAAGCAATTATTTTTCCGCAGGAGGAGGATTTCGGAATCGTTCCTCTTGAAGCAATGGCATCAGGCAGGCCTGTAATTGCATATCGCGGAGGGGGAGCCTTGGAAACAATTGTAGAAGGGGAGACAGGCGTCTTCTTTGATGAGCAAACAGAAATCGAATTAGCCAAAGCAGTTGGACAATGCGTTATGACTCAATGGAATTTTCAAGCGATCCGTGAACATGCTTTGAAATTTGATAAGGAACGTTTTAAAAAAGAAATTGCAGAATTGGTAACACAGAAAGAACTGTTATAATATCCATATGTCCAAGGAATCCAAAATTCGTATAGGCGTCCTTTCTGGAGGCCGTTCTGCTGAACATGAGGTTTCGCTTCAATCAGCAAAGAATGTTATTGATGCTATTGATAAAACCAAATATGAAGTGGTTTCAATTAAGATTGATAAGAAAGGAAAATGGGATAAAAATTTAAAGTTCATTCCCCTGCTCGGGAAGGAGAGGGGTAGCGTCGCACAATCTGTAGACGTTGTTTTCCCAGTTCTTCATGGGACATTTGGTGAAGACGGTACCGTGCAAGGTTTTTTGAAATTAATGGATGTCCCCTACGTTGGCTGTGATATTTTAGGTTCTGCTGTCGGTATGGATAAAGATATAGCTAAGCGATTGTTACGGGATGCAGGTATAGGAATAGCTGATTTCATAACAGTTAATCATGGAGATAAAGTAAATTTTGCTCAAATTAAAAAGAAACTAGGAATGCCCGTATTTGTTAAGCCAGCTAATTTGGGTTCATCAGTCGGAGTAAGTAAAGCTAATAACAAGAAGGAATTTGAGAAAGCGCTCAAAGAAGCATTTAAATACGATCGCAAAGTTATTATTGAAGAATCAATCAAGGGACGTGAAATTGAATGTGCTGTATTGGGAAATGAAGATCCAAAGTCTTCCCTGCCCGGAGAAGTTATTCCAAAGCATGATTTCTATTCATATGATGCCAAATATATTGATGAGAACGGTGCAATACTTGTTGCTCCGGCCAAGTTGCCGAAGAATATGGTTAAAAAGATTCAACAGCTTGCAGTTCAGACATTTAAAACACTTGGATGCGAAGGAATGGCTCGTGTTGATATGTTTTTGACTCCGAAAGGCAAATTAGTATTGAATGAGATAAATACAATTCCAGGATTTACGAATATCAGTATGTATCCAAAGCTTTGGGAAGTAACGGGTATTCCCCCTCAAAAATTAATTGATAAATTAATCCAGCTTGCACTTGCACGTTATAAGCGTGATGGTAAATTAAAGACAACTCACCATTAATGAGTAGAGATTTTAAAATTCCTGAAAAAGCAAAAAGAGTTTTCAAAGGCGTTATGTTCGATATTTATCAATGGAAGCAAGATATGTTTGATGGGTCTACTGAAACCTTTGAAGCGTTAAAGCGTCAGGACACAGCTAATGTAATTGCCACCAAAGGTGACAAAATATTATTGGCTTATGAGAAACAACCTTTGCTTGTAGAAGCGTATACGTTTTTTGGCGGAAGAATTGAAGATAATGAAGATTCTTTGGCGGGTGCTAAGCGTGAATTCAAAGAAGAATCAGGAATGGAATCTAATGACTGGGAATTGTTCAAGACTTACGAAATCATGTATCCAATAGAATGGAGGGTCTATACTTTCATAGCCAGGGATTGTATTAAAGTAGCAGAAATTGAACTTGAAGCAGGTGAGATCATAGTTATTAGAGAAGTTGGTTTTGATGAATTCGTAAACATAGCTAGTTCAGAGGATTTCTGGGGCAAGGAATTCAGTAGTGATATTAATAGGATGAAGCAGGAGCCAAAGAAACTAGAGGAGTTCAGGAAATTAATTTTTGGAAATAAATAGAAAGGGTAATATAATAATTGCATTATGGGACGCAAAAATAGACAAGAAAATATTCCGAATCCAGAGAAATCAAAGAAGCTAAGCGAAGTGATAATGACTGTTCGTAGCGTTACTGAACTTAGGAGGCTTATAAAACAAAGACTTACTAAAGAAGATAAGGCTATTTTGGGTAAGGATGGAGAAGAGTTTATCTCTTCATTATGCGAGGTTATTAATGAATCTGGTGAACTTCAGCTTTCTCAATTGCCACATTTAGAGAAAGCATATAAATCATCTAAGAAGGTTAGAGCCAGTATTGAATTTCTTGTTAGGCATGGAATTTTAAAAAAAGTCGAAATAGCTATATCGTCTGAAGGAAAGCCCATAGAAGAAGGATATAAGATTGCATCTTCAGAAATTTGGCATCATATGCGTGAAATTCCACTTACCTGATTGTTCGAAGTTGAATTATATCTATCAACAGGGTCAAATGCCCTGTTTTTAGTTATAATATATACAGACAATGAAACAATCAGAAAAAGGCAACTTAAGGTTGGCGATGTTTGACATTAAGCCAGTGGATAGTTCTGGTCGTATTGATGTTGGAAAAATGCAGATTGATTCGGATATTGATTTACGATCAATGGATACCCTGCCCATTACCGCTTCTGTTGTTGAGGATGAGATTGTCATGCCAGCACCTTTTGAATCCGTTGAACCAAGGGCTAGTCTTGTGGCGATTCAAGAGCCGGAAGAAGAGAGCAAACCAGAACCAATACCACCCCCAGAACCTGTCCGCCCACAACCACGTGAGGCAAGTCTTACATTTGCTGACCATATTAAAAATATGTCCCCCATTGCGGATAGTAGAGAATTGATATTTAAGGAATTTGAAGAGAGTCTTTACAATGCAGGAGATCCGGAAATTGAACTTATTAGTATGGGGGGTGCAAAAGTTGATCCGTCCACGGAATTACAGAATAAGATAGATCTTAGCGAAGAGATTAAAGCACTTGGGTCATTCGATCCACCAATTAAAATAGAGCCAGAACGACCTGTTGAACCTAAGCCCATTGACTTACCCAAGCCCGTAGTTGAACCAAAGCTACAAGCGTATGCATCTCCTGCTGTACTTGAAATGGATAGTATTATTGAGAAATATAAAAGTGGAAAAGAATTCGAGCCACAGGCAAAATTCGTATCACATTTAAGCCCGATTAGAACTACAAAGAGGAAGATAAGGGTGGGTCGTAAGCTGGGCGTGCTTTTGGCAGGCATTATTTTTGTAGGAGCTTCCTACATGCTTGTTAATAAAGGTGAAGTTGTAATAAGGCAAAGTCTTGAAGAAAATAGTGAAAGTGCTTTATTAAATTTGGAATATGCAAAGGCGAATTTATTAGAACTAGATTTCTTAGGCGCATCTGAAAACTTTGCTCTTGCATATGATGATTTTGATGCAGCTTCTGGAACACTTGATAAATTTGGCGCATCCATTGCTTCGGCATTAAGTTCTTTGCCGGGATTTTCCAAGGTAAATACTGCATCCAATTTGGTTGAGGCAGGTCAGAGTATCTCAAAAGCCGGTGAAAGTCTTTCTAATGCCTTTGCAACGATTTCTGAAACAAATGTATTTGCAATGCTTGATCCTTCTGCTGATACAGGCAATACTTCACTGGCCCGCATTGTAAAAGATTTTAAAGAATCTCTTGTTTCTGCAGATAAGAATATTAAGAAGGCGGAGCGTTTGTTATCTGACGTTGATACAACTTTGATACCAGAAGGTAAGCAGGAAATGTTTCTTGACTTTAGATCGCAGATTCCTGAATTCCAGCAATACATAGGTGGAGCAGTAGACTATTCTGATTTTCTTCTTGATTTTATAGGGGAGAAGGGAACTAAGCGATATATTTTGTTACTACAAAACAATACAGAACGCAGAGCTACAGGGGGGTTTCCAGGGACATATGGCATTGTGACTTTTGAAGATGGATATTTGAAAGAGGTTTTCATAAATGACATATATCTTATCGATGGGCAAATTAAGCAGAATATTATTCCACCTGAACCTTTGGCGCATATAACTGCTAATTGGGGGATGCGGGATGCGAATTGGTTTGCCGACTTCCCTACTTCTGCAAAAAAAGTTGAGGAGATGTATATGCTTGATGGTGGAGGCGAAGTTGATGGTGTACTCGCAGTAACTCCTTATGTGATAGAACGACTGCTTGATATTGTTGGTCCTATTGAGATGCCCGAATATAATGTGACACTGACTTCGGAAAACTTTCTTGATGAGATTCAGAATGAAGTAGAGTATGAGGCAGATAGGTCAGCTCCTAAACAAATAGTTTCAGATTTTCAGCCGAAGTTTATGGAAGCTCTTGCGGAGCAAGAAGGCATGGAATGGGTGGAAATATTTAAGATTCTTCTTGAGTCTGTTGAACAGAAACACGTATTGGCATATTTTGACAATTCCCATTTACAGGAAACTGCAGAGATAAACAAGTTCAGCGGGGAAGTAATAGATGTCCCCCACGACTATATCCAAGTTGTCATTTCAAATATCAAAGGAGCAAAAACAGATGCAGTAACAGAAAATGCTTATCAATTAGATAGTGTTTTGAATGAAGACGGTTCTGTCGAACATACTTTGATCATAAATAGAGTTCACAATGGAGGTCATTCCAAGTATGGATTTTATAATCAAACAAACAATGCATATATCAGAGTCTATGTTCCGGAAAATGCACAAATCATTTCTGCTAAAGATGTAACATCAAATGATCATGAGCCATTGGTTGACTATGATGCATTAGGATTTAAGATGGATCCTGATCTTGCTGAAATTGAGGATAGTAAAACCAGTCCAATTGAGGACTTAGAAGTATTCACTGAATCAGGTAAGAGAGTATTTGGCTTTTGGCTTGATACGGAGCCTCAAGATAGTTCTGTAGCGAGTATTACGTATAAGATTCCAAATGCTCTTGAGAATAGCAAGGACTATAGGTTGTTGTGGCAGAAGCAATCAGGGAGTGTCGCTGATAATATGCATGTAACCCTGCGATTGCCAGACGGCAGACATGTTCTCAATGTAAGTCCAAATGTACAATCAATAGGGAATAACCTTATCTACCAATCTGACCTTAGTATTGACAGGGGCATCTCTATAACGTTGAATTAACTGTTTAATATAGATTTTGAATAAAAATTCGTTGATAAGGAATCTTTTTATGTTAGCACAATGTGATATAATATATTATATGTCGAGAAAAAAGATATCAATAAATTCAGGCGTACTTGAGGATCTTTATCTAAGACGTAATTTATCGCCATATAAGATTGCCGGTATATTGAACTGTAGTTTTACAACCATAAGTAATCGCTTAAGGGAATATTCGATTCCTCTAAAGAGTCCATCTTTTGCTAGGATGAGATATGCTAAATATGATTTTGATGAAGATTTAGTGAATAAAGCATATATTATAGGTTTCAGGATAGGTGATTTAAATGTTTATAAACCAACAGAAAATTCTGAGACAATAATTGTAAGATGTCATACTACTCAATATGAGCAAGTAGAAGTTATGAAATCGTTATTCGAATCATTCGGGCATGTGCAAATTTCTTGCAACAAACAACATTTTCATGTAAATTGCTATCTTAATGGATCTTTCGATTTCTTATTAGATAGTGTTGATGATATGCTAGGTTGGATTAAGAAAAGATCTCATTCTTTAGCATTTATTGCAGGGTACGTAGATGCCGAGGCTAACTTGATAATTAATCAAGGAAAAGCACGATTTAAAATAGATGCATATGATAAAGAAGTATTGCAGTGGATCTCAAATTGGCTTTCTGAAAATAATATTGAGAATAAACTTGGAAAGATATATAAACGAGGGCAGATATTGAAATGGAGGAAACCGTTCAGAAAAGATTTATGGCGCTTGAATATAAATCATGGATCCTCTATTGAACGATTTCTATTAGCTTCTTTGCCATATTTGAAGCATTCAAAAAGAATAGCGGATGCTAAATTATGCCTTGAGAATGTAAAGACAAGAAGGAAAAATGGAACAATTTAATATTAAAAATTTCTGTATAATTGCGCATATTGATGCAGGAAAATCCACATTGGCGGATCGGTTTTTGGAATTGACTAATACTCTGGATAAGCGTGTTTTTAAGGAGCAATTTTTGGATAGCATGGAACTTGAGCGTGAGCGGGGTATTACTATTAAGCTTCAGCCTGTGAGGATGAAGTACAAGTTGGATGGCAAGGAATATATTCTTAATCTCATAGATACTCCCGGACATGTAGACTTTTCTTATGAAGTTTCTCGTTCTCTTGCTGCAGTTGAGGGTGCTGTGCTGCTGGTGGATGCAACTAAAGGAGTGCAAGCGCAAACTCTTGCTAACTTGCATTTGGCGCGCGAGCAGAATTTAACAATAATTCCTGTTATTAATAAAATTGATTTGCCGAACTCCAGAGTAGATGAAGTTGAAGAAGAAATAGTTAATCTATTGGCAGTTGATAGGAAAGATATTCTTAAAATTTCAGCAAAGACAGGGGAAGGCGTTGAGGAAATATTGAAGGCAATCATTAAAAATGTTCCATCTCCGGGAGAGAAATCAGAAAACAATTTTAAGGCATTAATTTTTGATTCACAATTTGATACATATAAAGGAGTGCTTGCATACGTTCGTGTCGTTGAAGGGAGTATAAAAGGAGGGGAAGAGGCAATATTGTTTGCGTCAAAAAAGAAATTTGATGTTATTGAAGTAGGATACTTCAGTCCCCAACTCAAAAAAGACGAGATACTTGAAAGCGGTCAAATAGGATATATTGCAACGGGACTTAAAAATTTGGGACAAGTGAGAGTAGGAGATACGGTTGTGAAGAGCGATGCTAGTCCCCTGCCAGGATATAAAGAACCTAATCCCGTAGTGTTTGCAAGTTTCTATCCGGAAGACGGAGAGCAGTATGATGAGCTTCGCGATGCACTTGCCAGACTCAAGATCACCGATGCATCACTCACCTATGAACCAGAATCATCTCCGGGACTGGGGCGAGGCTTCAGATTAGGATTTCTTGGGATGCTTCATACGGAAATTATAAGCGAGCGCTTGCGCAGAGAATTTGATTTAAAGCTTGTTATCTCAACTCCATCTGTTGAATATCACGTGAAAACCAAGACAAATAAGACCCTTGTAGTCAGATCTGCCGCATTTTTGCCTGATGCAGGTATGATTGAGTCCATTGCAGAACCTGTAGTAAATATAGAGTTATTAAGTCCAGTGGCATATATGGGGCCGATTATGACTCTTATGTCAGAGATAAGAGGCCAGTATATAGACACTGATTATTTGAGTAAAGAGATAGTTTTATTAAAATACAAAGTTCCTTTGGCAGAAATTGTTACTGATTTTTATGACAAGTTGAAATCAATCAGTTCAGGATATGCCTCAATGAACTATGAACCGGCAGAATATATGGTTTCTGATCTTGTGAGACTGGATGTATTAGTTGCAGGGGATTTAGTTGAACCTTTTTCAAGAATTATCCCAAGAAAGTCTGCTCTTTATGAGGGCCGTCGTATTGTTGAGAAACTTAAAACAGTAATCCCCCGTCAGTTATTTGCAGTAACCCTGCAGGCCGCAATTGGAGGCAAAATTATTGCGCGGGAGGACATTAAGGCTATGCGCAAGGATGTTACGGGATATCTTTATGGCGGAGACGTAACGCGTAAAAAGAAACTTCTTGAAAAACAAAAGAAAGGCAAGGCTAAAATGAAAGAACGCGGAAAAGTAAATATTCCGCAGGAAGCGTTTTTGGAGATGTTGAAGAAATAGGGTTATACTGAATGTATTTGGCGTACGAAATCTAGAATCCTCCGCTTTGCATGAGAGGGATGACAAGGAAAATCAGCATTGAAAGTATGACCAATGCTGCAACAACGATTGTTATAGCCCGTGTGGCTTTCTTGTTTCCAATTAGCATTTGACGAAATTATTAAAGTAAAATAATAGTATCATGTTGAGGCGCATTCTACAATCATGGATATTTACAGTGGCGATCCTTCTTATTGTCTTTTTCATTTTGAGCGGACTTCTCGATCGTTTTAATAAGTTGGAAGACGTGGATAAGGAAATCGTTGTGCTTGAGGAGAAGATCGCTGACCTTGGTGTATCTTCAAATACTGAAATAAGTGGGGGTGGAGCAAGTGAAGTAGATGAACGCAATCTTGAAAAGCAAGCACGTCTTACATTGAATTATCGCGATCCGGATGAGAAGGTAGTCTATGTTTACAGGAATAAAGAAAAAAATACAGAAAAACCTGATCCGTATGCAGATATGAATAATTTAGAAAAGTGGGTGCGATATTTGTGGAATTATTAAAACACTTTGTGCGTGCTTCAATGCGGGTGTAGTACAGTGGTAGTACATTAGCTTCCCAAGCTAAAGATGAGAGTTCGATTCTCTTCACCCGCTCAAAAGAAAGCATTCAGTGAATGCTGAACTGTTTTTGTTATAGGAAAAGCAAGTTAGAACCGAAATAATAGTAAGTAGTGGCGTGGGAATGAATTTTCTTGACGTACCCTGTAATTCATAGTACGGTACTATTTAAGTTCTTTTCAATCAGAATCTGCCTCAAGGAGGGCATAAATTATGTACATCGACCCTAACAGCTGGCACGCCAAGCTGTTCTTCATGTGTCTAAGCATTTGGAGCAAGTTCAAGACAGGTGACAAGAGGATTCCCCGTCGCTACGAGAGAGGAACGAACCTCTGTTTTTACGTTCGGACCATCACGGTCTGGGCACCACTCGTCATCTTACTACATCTTGCTTTCGTGGTAGCGACCGTCTGGACGTTCACCCTGTTACCCATCAGTCTGTTCGGGTTTCTGGGTTTTGCCAAGACGGGTGGCTACATCATCGTGCTCTGTCTGCTGGCTACCGGTATTGTGTACGGCATCAACCTTGCTGGTCCGAGAGTCAAGGAGGTAGGTGAGTCGATAAACCGTCGCACGCAACCTACCGTGGACAATGCTGTAGAAAAAGGATCTTCGGCAATCGAGGTCGCCGTGGAATGGTTTAAGGCTCGGAAACAGCAAATTTGCCCCTTCATCAGTTTCCAAGGAGGTGCTTCGTGAGCAAGTACATCCAGAGTTGGTGGCGTCTGCTCCTGTTCACGGTGGTACTCCTGGTCATCATCGGGTTCCAGTTCCTCATTCAGGATGAGATACTTGCTTCTCACGAGACTTGGGAAGGGACGTGTACCATCAAGACGTGGGAGTACGATAACTGGAACGGTTTTCAAGTTCGCCTTCTTTGCAACGATGAAGAGGTCGTTTTTCACGACAAAGAGGTGCTCGTCAGATTTCTCAATGTCTCGGCCGCGGTGATCCGTTGCAAGGTCGCTAAGAACAATGACGCGAACTGTGTCATCGTGGTCGCGGCCAGAAAGAGAAACGCCGAAGCCAACTAATCCCCTTTGTGAGCAGTATGTGGCTGGTGGGGATACACGCCACGCACTTTCGTTCTGGTGACCCGCCTCACCAGAACAGACTTTTTTTTTGAGTAATTTATTTATTGTACAATTTGATTATTTAAAGATACAAACATTATGCACTATCCTGCTCATTTTTTATTTAGGATTTGCGTAATATCTTCAAATCCTGTAGCATATAACAACTATGAAAGATAAAACTTTTTGGATTACAATGATCCTAATAATTGCAGTCGCCATCGTGGGCCTTTTTTTCTTGGCTAAAAGTCTTGAGACTGACTCTGGACAGTTAAGTCTTATGAGACCAGTGAATGATCAGGATCACAGTAGAGGACCGGTTGATGCCGAGGTAGTACTTGTTGAGTATGCAGATTTCGAATGTTCTGGATGTGCAGTTATAAAACCAATCATAGACGAAGTATTTAATGAATTTGATGGCCAGGTAAGACATGTTTTTAGACATTATCCTTTGCTATCAATACACGAAAAAGCTTTGATTACAGCTCAGGCATCTGAAGCTGCCTCTGTTCAAGGTAAGTTCTGGGAGATGCATGATATCCTTTTCGAGAACCAAGAATTATGGGTAGTAATTATAGAAGAGCAGGAAATGTTTGATATCCTTGCTTTCTTTGCACAGGAGATTGGACTGGACGTTGATCAATTTAATGAAGATTTGAACACCGATGCGATAGTTGATGAGATAGGTACTGATTTGCAGGGAGCCCTTGAAATGGGACTTACCTCTACGCCTACGATATTTATTAATGGAGATATGCTTCGATTGAATACTCAGGATGATATAAGAGATGCTGTTGTGGATATCCTTTCTCCACTGGAGATTGGAGGCAGTGTAGAATTAGAAGGAGAAACAATACTAGAATAATACCTCTACTATGAGCCCTAGGGTTCTAAAATGGATACTGGTATTAGTGAGTTTTGGAGGCATATTGGATGCCGGATATTTGACTATGCAGCATTATATTGGATTTAGTCTATCATGCTCTGTATTGGAAGGCTGTAATGTGGTCACACAAAGCTCCTATTCTGTAGTCTTTGGCATACCATTAGCCCTTGCGGGTTTAATATACTATATCGTGGCATTCTTTTTTGCTGTTGGATATGCGAGACATGGGAGCCCAAATGTATTGTATCTTTTGTATATTTTGACAATGGTGGGATTCGTTTTCTCTCTGATATTGGTTTATCTGCAATTATTTGTAATTGATGCGGTTTGTATTTATTGCATGATGTCTGTTGTCTCAACAACAGTTCTTCTTTTGACCGCAATTACACTTCGCAAAAAGATTTCTTAATGACCGAAGTCCGGTTTTAACCGTTTCGACTTGTTTTTTGTCCGGCTTTGTAGTAGAAATTTATTAATGGAGACTAATGTCCAGTTTTTAAAATCTATATACAAAGTCGTTTTTAAGATACAAAATTCATTTTATGAGAGGCTATTGCTTGATGAATTAGACTCTTTACTTCCAGATATTGCAAAAATTACCAATAGGTCAGAGAATAGACTGATAGCAGAGACGATTGTTAGACTTGATTATCTTTTGAAGATTGTTGCCATAATTCGTTATCAGGATGAATTGCCAATTAACGACTCATTGCTCCTTGAGCGTGATATTTTGTGTTTTAAAGCATCTCTATTAAGGACGAATGGAGTGGTGACAATTAAAGAGTCTCAAGCTCAGTCTTCTGAAATGAGTCAGAAAAGTGGGAAGAAAAAGCTTTCTAAAAAAACAGTTATTACTAAAAAGCATGAGAATATTATGGATATAATAAAGAAGCAGGGAACGGTAAGGGGTTCAGATATGGCACGTCAGCTTGGGATTAGTGAGCGGACTTTTCGCAGACAGGCTAATGATCTCGTGAATATGGGGATTATAGAAAGAATCATTGATGGTAGGAGGGTCCATTATAAAAATAAATAGTGGACAAAGGTGGACAAATTGTGAATAAATACCGGACAAAATATTTTGTCCGGTATTTATTCATTTTGTCCGGTATTTATCCGGTGTCTGTCCGGTATTCCTAAACCCTTTTTAGTATATTTCGACTATCAAATATGAAACACTAAATTGCTGAATGTTGGAGACTAGACAGCATTATATGTTTTTTGTCAATATGTAATAATAGTCACGAATCATCGTCCAAGAATGTAGTAGTATATAGGCAAGATTATCCACATTCTGCTTTGTTTACAGATGAGTTGTCTGATAGAATTCAGAGACTAAGAAGTTGTTTGACGTAGCGTGTCAGTTTTGCTAGTATTTCTTGAATGAGAGGCCTGTTTTTGGGGTTCTTTTGGATACATAGGAAAGTTGTGTTTCGGTGCTATTTATGGAATTTATAGAAAATTCATAAATAACACTGGCATGCAACAGCATCCAGCCTGAATAGCCGAATATATCTTTGGGTATTTTTGGCGACACAGGTGAGTATTATAAATAAAGAGATGCCTTGGGTCTTCCAAATTTTGTTTCTTCAGATATAAACAGTATCTGGAAACAGAATTTGGGAGATCTAGCATTGTTATTTAAAGACTTGTACGGTCGATTGGTACATTACGTGCTAAGCGGGTCTTTCCTAAAAGAAAGTAGGAAAATTGACTTGTTATGTTCCTGGTCTTTAGACAAGGAATGTAGCAAAAATTGATTAATAATTATGAGTACAGCTTTAGTGCAGGTATCGGTCAAAAAGATCGCTCCTGCAATTATTATAGCAGCAGCTGTAGTGCTCGTAGCAGGATTGTGGTTTTCAGTTCAACAGGCTGAAGCAGTCGCACCTGCAGACTTTGGTTTGACAGAGGGGGATACAATCAGCGCAGCTGGTTCAAATGACCCTGACGTCTACATTGTTAACGAGCATGGATACAAGAGATTATTCTTGAATCCAGTTATCTTTAGCTTCTATGGCCACCTTGGTGGTTTTGCGAATGTTAAAAGCGTAACACCTGCAACCCGAGATGCATTCGGTACTTCAGGCCTTTATCGATACGTAGACGAACAAGCAGTCTACTGTGTTGAAGTAACAGGTGAAGATACCGCTACATTCCACTGGGTAAATACTACAGGCGATCAAGCTGTTGCAGATGATGCAGACTTCTTTAAGAAAGTCTTCACCATCAACTTAAATGAAAAGAACTGGTATCAAATGGGTAGTAACTACAGTTCGCCAAATGACTGCCCAGACTATAGTCGAACTCCTGGTACGACCCCGACTCCATCAGGTCCTCTATCAGTAAGTCTTGCTCCTAACAATCCAGCAGCAGCAACAGTCACCACTAATGCGCAAGGTGTTGACATGTTAAAGGTTCGCTTCTCTGGAACAGGAACAATCACAGGAATGACTGTAAAGCGCGGTGGAGCAGGTACAGTTGGAGATATTACTAATGTATACCTGTATGATGGCGCGGAGAGACTTACTTCTGGTAAGTCCATATCGTCTTCAACAGGCGAGGCAAAATTCATTAGCCTTGGTATTAGCGTTAATGGAACAAAAGACATAACTGTTGTTGCTGATCTTAGCGGTAATGCAGGAAATGTACACAACTTTACTCTTAATAATGTTGTTGCATCAGGCACTGTAAGCGGATTATCCGTAACCGGTAATGACTTCACAGTTTCCGGTGCTACAGGGGGTACAGTTACGCTTGCTAAGACAGGTACTGTCAGTAATGCAACTGTAGGATCAAAGGCAGTAAAGATGTCTGACTTCAAGCTTTCTGCTGCAACTGAAGCAGCACTGGTTAAGAGAATTACTCTTATTCAGGGAGGTACGATGAAGCCAGGAGACTTCGAAAACGTTAAGTTGGTATCAGGAACAACCGAATGGATGGGTACTGTAAACTCGGAAGGGTATCTGATATTCGACCTTGGCAGTGGAATTAGCATAGCTAAGGGAGGGAATGCAATATTCAAAGTATACGGTGATGTAAATGGTAAGAAGGACGAAACCGTTAAGCTATACTTTGAGTCTGCAACTGATATCCTTGCAATAGGCGATCAATTTAACTTTGGCATGGCTGTAACCCTTACTGCAATGGATACCTCGGCAGAAGCTCACAGTATAACCCTTCAGGGCGGTGTACTTACTATTACATTTAATGGTCCTGACGCTTCAACCATAGGTACAACAACTGATGACTCGGTACTATTAAGACTTACCTATGTTGCAGCGAACGACATTGAGATAAAGAAAACAAGGTTCAATCTTTGTAAAGATGACACCAACAACGGTACTTACAACGATGCTTACCACGCAAGCGGTTGGGCAGACTTAAATGATTTCAGAATGGTTGATGAAGATACAAGCGAGGAAGTTCTTGGATCGCAGGATGGTTCTGCCTTTACAACGGATGATGCAACAGCATGTCCAGGCAGAGTAGGCGGTGGACAGAAAGTGTTCACTGACACTATTGACATAGCAGCAGGCCAGACCAGAAACTTCAAAGTAACTGCTGACCTTGCGGGTGACGACACTGGAACTGGTGTAACATTAGCAACAGGAGATGCAATTAAGATTGAGTTGAATAACTATGCAGATGCAACACCTGATGTGGCAGAAATGAAATATACAGGTACTACAACATCAGTTGCCGATGCTGATATTGTTCCAAATGCAGACATCTCAAGTAATAAGTTCACATTGAGTTCCGCATCATTAACATTGGGTCTCGCAGGTACTCCTCCAGACACAACAGTTGTTAAGGGAACAAAGAATGTAGATGTTGTCGCAATTACATTCCTAGCATCACAAGCATCATCCTTGAAAGTTACTGACATAACTCTTACAGGTTATGTAGAGGATGAGTCTGGCGATACGCACAATGAAGGTGTCGACACCAATGATAGTGGTGTAACTGTTGCAAATGCATGGACCAATTTCCGCTTGTATGAGCAGGAAACAGGAAATATGATTGCTTCTGCAGGAAATATAACAAGTGATCAACTTGCAACAATTAATGTCGGTACATTGGCTTTCGCAATTCCTTCAGACAATGAAACAGGAGGAGTAGGCGATTATTGGACAATTCCTGCAGGCGAGACACGAACATTGTTAGTTCGCGCCGATGCCTCAACAAATGACGCATCCGGTTCAAACGGTGATCGTTATGCATTTGACATTAATGCAACAAATGAAGTAACGGCTCTGGATGATTCAAGTAATACAGTTAATTCATCCAATGCTGATCCTAATGGCGCAACCGTGCCAACAGTTGACATTACTGTTAAGAATGCAGGAACGCTTGCTGTTGCAGCAACTCCAAATACAGCAGCCAAGAAAGCATTGTATTGGGGTCAAAGCGGTGAAGAAGTTGCAAGCTTCAGGTTCACTTCAACAAATGAAGCAGTCCTTCTTGAAACCGTGAACATTCAGTACAAGAATGGTACTGATACTGCCGCTGACTGGACCACCAATGTTAAGAGTGTAACTCTTGCGTATAAGAACCAGGCAGGCAACACGCTTACTAAGACTTCAACAGTAGCAAGCACGGGTTCTGCAACGTTTGGCTGGACAGGAAATGACGACTCTACGAAGCCTTACATACCTAAGGATTCTTCAGCTGACGTAACAGTTAAGTTGAATATGACTACCAGAGCAGAAGGTGCAACTTCTACAGCCGCAGGAGATGCAGTATCTCCAACGTTCTCTGTAGAGCTCAATATGGGCGATGCAGCTTCCTTCCAGGCCAAAGGTTCTGGATCAGGATACAAGATCACCGGCGCTGACAATGGTGACGGAAGTACGAACCTGACAGATGTAAATGGTAATGCCATGTATGTCTACAGAGTCTTCCCAAGATTTACTAAGATCACAGACTCTTCTTACTCTGCTAACTCAAACACATTGATTTCAGCAGCAGATCAAGAGGTATTGCGATTCACCATTGAAGCTATTGGTTTGCCAGATTCTAATCTATTCTTCGATAATGTAGGTGCCGCTTCAGGTACTCTTAAATTCGAAGTAATAGCATCCGGAGAGCAGGGCGATGTTGACCCAGCATTCAAGTTCTACAAAGTAGTTGGTGGAACTGAAACATTGGTTGATAATGCAACCATTGATGACCCAGGGGCACTTGCACCTAATGCATCCATAACCATTGATTTCTCCAGCATGGATATTGAAATTCCAGGAGGATCTTCAATGAACTTCTTGCTTAAAGTTGACCTAACTAACTTTAACGATAACGGTGATTTCTTCACTGTGTACATGCGGGATGATGAGAATGGACTGGTTAAGTTTGTTGACAATTATGTCAGCGCTGCCAGTGCAGACGTATCATCAATTCTAGGTGTATTCAAGAATCTTGAACTCGTTAGCACCACAAAACTAAGAGCTATCTAAATCTTAGTTAAGTGATTTGCTAAGTAAGGAAACCTACCCCGCTTCCATCTGGAAGCGGGGTTTGGTTTTAGGGATATTATGCTATAGTAGAAATCAATATATGACCTTGCGCAGGCTTACAATTTTATTGCTATTTATTCTTCTTGGTTTTTTGCTGTTCCATAGTTTTGCTTCAATAGCAATCGACATTGGGCGACATTTGACGCTAGGAGAAATAATATGGGATACGAAATCAGTCCCTGATACGAATATGTTTTCATATGTTGAGCCTGATTTTGAATTTGTTAATCATCATTGGTTAAGCGAGGTAGTTTTTTACGGGATACATGCATTGTCGGGATTTGAAGGGATTATCATATTTAAAGTGATACTTCTGCTTTTGACTTTCGTATTTGCATTTTTTGCAGTGAAAAAGCGTTATTATTGGCCGTCTCTGATTGCTCTAATATTATCCCTTCTGATCTTTATTGAGCGTTCTGAAGCCCGGCCGGAGATATTTAGTTTTGTAATACTAGGATTCTATTTATTTGCTCTATTTAGAGCTAAATACAATGGACAGATGAAGTTTCTCTGGATTCTACCTGTCTTACAATTACTCTGGGTTAACTTTCATATATATTTCTTCCTTGGCCCATTCCTATTCTTGATATTCTTTTTGGATTTCTTAATGAATAGAAAAAATGCAGATAGGAAGACACTTTACAAGTTATTTGCAATAGGCATTCTTATAGGCATAGCTACATTGATCAATCCAAATGGTTTTTCTGGTGCATTTGAACCGCTTAATATATTTGAAGAATATGGCTATAGCGTGGTTGAGAACAGAGACCCGTTCTTTATATGGAGCTATGTTGGATTCAATTTATCAATATTGTTTCTACTTATCTCATCGTCAGTATTGATGCTTGGTCTATTGGTAACTATAGGGAATATTAAAAAGAGATTTTTTGAATTTATTGTTTCTGCATTTCTGATTTTTGCTGCATTTAAGATGCTTAGGAATATACCCATATATGCTATAGGGACTCTGCCTATTATGATGATTGTTCTTTCTGATGTCAGAGATAAGTTTGTGCCAGCTCTTCGTAGATTATCATGGAGGAAAACAGCAGTACGGATCATATCTTATGTTACTGTATCTGCGGTTGTTGTCTTAATTTTTGTTGCTGTTTCAGACAGATTTTATGGACCGCTTGGATCTCCAAAGGAATTTGGTCTTTCAATTCCAAACAGTGCTTTTAGGGCGATGGATTTTGTTAAAGAAAACGAAATAAAAGGACAGGTGTTTAATAATTTTGATATAGGGGGGTTTCTTAGCTGGCAACTTTGGCCCGAGGGGCAGGTATTTATTGATAATAGGCCGGAGGCTTACTCGATTTCATTTTTTAAGGATATCTATATAGAGTCGCAACGTGATCAGGGTTTGTGGGAAGAACTTGTAGATAAATATGATATCAATTATGTTTTTTGGAATCATAGAGATCTGACTGAATGGGGTCAGGACTTCATTAAACAAGTCGGGCGCAATGAATCGTGGACTTTTGTATATGCGAATGAAAGTATATTGGTATTTGTAAAAAATACACCTGAAAATAGTGATGTCATTTCTAAATACGCAATAACAAAGGAAAATGCTATTGAGCATATTGAGAGTGACTTGGAAGAGTCTAATGAAGACGTAGTAGTGGGGCTCTTAAGAATGGGTAGAGCAATGTGGCGGATAGGGTACTTCGAGCCTTCTATATATTTTAGTCAGAAAGCTATTGAAATGAATCCGGATATTCCTCATGGATATCATGTATTGGCTCTTTCTCTCGCTACAAGGGATACCCAAGAAGCATACAATGAAGCAATAATGAACATGGAACATGCGATAGAACTTGGTTTGGACGGTATAGATAATTATGTTATCTTAGCTATGCTGAATCTCAATGCAGGTAGGACTGAAGAAGCTCTGGATATTATGAGGCATGTTGAGAAGGAGGATCCGGGAAACCCTGAAGTTCGGAAGCTTATGAATGCGCTTAAAATTGATTCATTATAGATATGTCTAATAAAACAAAAACACTATTTGCAATCATATTGATCGTGATTATAGGTTTTTTTGTATACTCATTTAATCTTGGTAATGATTTATTTTGGGATGACCTTGATTGGATTGTTAACAATCCTTTTGTCCATAGTTTGTCGTGGCATAATATGTCTTCGCTTTTTACGTCGAATGTTCTTGGGGGCATAGGACTATCTGATAATTATTATAGGCCGTTTTTATTCCTTACATTTGCATTCAATTATGTTGTTTCAGAAGCAGAGCCGTGGACTTATCATCTGATAAGCAATGCACTGCATATATTGAATGGATTGCTGGTATTCCTACTCTTTAGCTTATTGACCAGGAGGAGATTAATAGGATTAATTGCTGCCTTGGCATTTGTATTGCATCCCATTGCAACTGAAGCAGTAACCTATATATCTGGACGTGGAGATCCCTTGCATATCTTTTTCATGCTTGTTGCCATGGTTCTCTATGTACGAAGTGAACAGAGACTACTTCCATGGAAAAGCTGGCAGAGAATTCTTTCCCTAATAGCCCTTGTATTTGCTTTGCTTAGTCAGGAGAAGGCAATTGTATTTCCGTTTTTATTGATGGCTGTGCATATGGGATTTTTGTTTGATGGTAGATTTTTACAATCGCTCAAACGTGCATTTATAAAAGCATTGCCGTATTTTGCAATAGTGCTTGTATACGGAATACTTAGACTCACTGTTCTTAATTTTGCGAATACTTTGGATTTCTATACTGTATCTAATATTTATTCAGAGAATTTGCATGTTAGGCTGTTTACCTTTCTGCACGTGCTATTGGTCTATTACGGAGTACTTATTGCACCAACAGGGCTTCATATGGAACGAAGCATCGATATACACCTCTCATTCTTTGATTCTCCGGTTATGGGATCTTTTATTATTTTGATTGCCATAATAGCACTGCTTGTATTCCTCTATCGCAGGAAATCACCGGCATTTAAAATTTGGTTTTTTGGTCTTGCATGGTTTTTCATAAGTCTTGCTCCGGTTTCTGGCATCACACCAATCAGTGCAGTGCTTTATGAGCATTGGCTATATATTGCATTAATCGGTCCGGTAATTATTGTTGTATGGTATATTGTCAGACTTTTTGACTATTTGCGAGAGGGTTCAATTAAATATTTGTATTGGGTTTTGATTGTTGTGCTACTTGGATACGGCAGTTTTCTTGGATATCAATCCATCCAAAGAAATATTCTTTGGGGTAATCCAATAGAGTTTTATCAGGATATACTTCGCTATGAGCCCGATAGCGTTAGGATTAATAATAACTTAGGGAATCATTTTTTTAATGGGGGAGATATTGATCAGGCAGAAACATATTATCGCAAAGCAGCAGAGCTTACTATCAATTTCCCTCAGCCGTACTTCAATATTGGAGCAATCCTTGAGGACAAAGGAGATATTGAGGGAGCCCTCGAAGTATACAAGAAGTCACTGGAAATAGATCCTACTTTTTACTTTGCAACGCAAAATATTATTAATCTGTATGCTAATGCCAAAGATTGGATGAATGCACGACAGTATATGGAAGAGCTTAAGGTCTTAAGACCGTCTGATCCAAGAGTATTCTATAACTCTGCAATACTTTATGCACAAGTTGGTGATAATGACTCTCTATCTGTTGATTTAGGCAAAGCATTGAGGTTTTCCGAACATGATCCGGAAGTACGCAATCTTATAGAACAATTCATAGAAGCATTGCAGTAATCTATAAACATGGAACGACTCAAGAATAGTTCCTGGCTGACTTTCTTAATAATCTTAGTTTTATCTTTTATTGTATTTGGTAATAGTATTGCTGGGGATTTTGTTTTTGATGATACAGTTATCATCCGCGATAGAGGAGATGTTAGGTCGCCGGATAGTTATCTGAATTTTTTTGTTAGTCCTTATCATCAAAATACTCCTGAATCAGGACTTTATCGCCCTTTGACCGTAGTAAGTTATGCATTGAACTTTGCTGTATTTGGAGAATCTCCTGTAAGCTTTCATGTGATAAATATTCTTCTACATGCGTTAAGCGGATTGTTGGTTTTTTATCTCGTAAGATATCTCTTTTCATCTGACAGGCTTGCGTGGATTTCAGCTTTAATATTGATAGTTTTGCCTATACATACTGAAGCAGTTGCATCGATTGTTGGCAGAGCGGAGCTTTTTGCTTTTGCAGGAAGTCTTGGTTCCATAATGCTTTTTGTAAAAGAACAGAAAAAATTAGCTGCCTTTCTGTTTTTTCTTGCATTGTTGAGCAAGGAAACAGCAATAGTAACACTTCCAATACTATGGTATATCCTCTGGGCTAAAGAGAATGTTAATCCGTGGCAGTCTATAAAACGATTATTTGTCTTTATACCGTCAGCTGTATTGTATGTTTTGATGAGATTTGTAGCATTAGGTAAATATTTTATCAGTGATGCAGTTGTGACTTACGTTGAGAATCCTTTGAGATTTGAAGATTTTGGAACAAGAATTTTCACATCATTGAAAGTTCTCGCCATGTATATGGAAAGAATATTTTATCCCTTACATCTTTCAGCTGATTATTCATTCAATACCATTAAACTTGTTGGTAATTTTTTCACTACACCTTTAGTAATATTGGGAGGATTGATTCTGGTTGTGTTTTTTGTAATGATTTTTTATAAAAAAACAAAAGGTAAAGAACTTGGCTTTGCTGCGGTGATATTCATACTTCCGTATCTTCTGATTTCTAATTTGATATTTTCCGTGAGTACCATAATGGGTGAACGTTTGATGTATTTTGGTTCCTTTGGGATTGTATTGATAATTGCGTATGTAATTAATAAGGCAATGAGTTTGGGGAATACATATAGGAAGATTTTTATTGGAGTCACTGTGATGCTTGTTATTTTTTACGGAATCATAACCATTGATCGCAATAGAGACTGGGCAAGTAATCAGGCGATCTTTGATGCAGCACATGCAGAGTCTGAAGACGGAGTGATCACAAAATCCAATGTTGCAGCGTTATACATGATGGAGGATAGATGGGATGAGGCAAAAATTGAACTTGAGGCTTCATATAATATTTATCCTGATTATCCATATACAATTCATCTTATGGCGATTATTGCCCATAATGAGGGCGATCTTGCGCGCGCGGAAGAATTATATAAAAAGTCTATAAAATTAGGTACGAATCCAATTGATCAGTATATCAATCTGTCGAATCTGTATATACAGCAGGACAGAAAAGAAGAATCTGCAGAAATATTGCTGAAGATTATAGAGTTTTATCCAACAGCAGAACGCACAGCGAGCTATGCATATATACAAATATCAATAGGGAATTCGCAAGCCGCAATCGATGTAATTACGAAATATTTTGGAGAAAGTCCTGTTGATGCTGAATTGAATGCAGCGCTTGGTACAGCATATTTCACAATAGGAGATTATTTAGCTACGCTTAGGTATCTTGAGACATCTAAGTCACTAGGAGCAAATGCTGAACAGATTGAGACAATGATCAGGGTTTCGAAAGAGAGTATTTAGTCAGTTCTTGAAAATGTAGGGAATTTATCATATAATCCTTTTACTATGAATACAAAAACAACGATATTATTGGGCATATTAGTGTTATTAATCTTGGGGTTTGTAGTGTTTTGGGATAATGGCGAGTCAGTTGAAAGTCCGTCTCCAGAAGTCTCGGAATCAGTAAGTCCGGAGCCTAGTGATACAGCTGAACCTACTGCGAGTCCGATAGGGGGCGTAATACCAGCGCCAACAAAAGAAACAAGTGTACTTCCTCGTCCGCCCGCAACGGATTTTGCTCAATGTTCACTAGGGGGCGAATTAGTTTTTAAGGAACAACATCTGGCAGTTAATAAGAGTGCTGTATTAGAATATTCTGACGTAGACAGTATTTCTCGGCATATCATTTGGAAAATTACTCCTGATTCAGGAGAGGAGATTGATATAGGGCCGAATCTTTTTGCAGGACTTGTGCTCCCTGACGGGGAGGAGAATATAACAGTCGTATTCTATGATGAGCCTAAGCATGATAGCTATAAGCTTACAGCAAAGGTGACTTACGGTGTACTTGTAAATGGCGAGGATGTAGAAGTTAGAGAAGCTGATTGTAGTGGAAAGACATCCATAGATATAGACTATTAAATATATAGATATGACATTAAAGAGTAAAATTATACTTCTTGTAATAGTTTTGCTTCCGGTTGGAGGATATTTGTATTTTTCTGATTTTAATTTAATCGGTCCCGATACTACGCCCCCTCCAATTGGTGGACTAGTCAACTTCTTAGAAGTCCCGGATAATTATACAATCTCTGTTTTTGCCCGTGGATTGGAAGACCCGCGCGTTATTGCATTCGATCCCAAAGGCAGAGTGCTTGTGAGTGAGACTAAAGCGGGTAGAGTAACCATGCTTGAAGATTTGGATAATGATGGTTTAGCAGAAACTAAGACTACAGTTATTGAAGGGTTAAACAACCCTCATGGACTTGCCTTCTACGAAGATTCAGAAGATAACAATTATCTATATATTGCAGAGACAGATAAGGTTTCAAGATATCTATACAATGCAGACGGGGGTGCTTTAACTGAAGAGATAAGGGAGGATATTATAAGTTTTCCTGAAGAATTTGGGAAACATTTTACGCGTACAATAATTTTTGGACCTAATTATCAAACAACTTCTTTGCTTTCAGGCGGGGGCTATGAACGTTTTACATTTGCAGCGGAGAAGCTGTATATAAGTGTTGGCGCTCCTTGTGATGCATGTATTGATGAC
>JBDRCU010000011.1:0-3103 GCA_043821485.1 Parcubacteria group bacterium
GGAACAAATGTTGTATTCATCGACCCGGAGGTAGCTGAGTTTTTTCCAGATGAGAACTCAGTAAATGACGCCTTGCGATCATTAATTCCTATAATTAAAAAAAGAGAAAAAAGAATTGCCGAACAAGGGCATTGAGATGGAAGACATGAGTGGAAATGAAGACGAGAAGCTGACTGGCGCCGAGAAACGCGATCTGGTACTCCAGGCTGGCTTACAGGCAATCCCTTATGTTGGCGGTTCACTTTCCACATTGTACTTTGGCGCCAAGCAAGAGCGGCGTTTCAAAAGACTGGAGAGCTTCTACTCCGAGATAGCCAGCGAAGTATCGGCCATTTCTGACCAGATTGCCTCCATGGAAGAACAAAACGCTGGTGCTCTTGCAGCCATACTTGAAGATCTACATGAGAAAGTTGAAGCGGAACCTTCCCAAGAGAAACGCCGATTCTTCAAGAATTATTTCAAGAATACCCTGCAACATCCAGTCACAACAAATTTTGATAAGCGAAAATACTTCCTCGATACTCTTGCGGAAATGACATTCCTCGAGTGTGAAATGCTATCCGTTCTATGTGCTCAATCAGGCACTACGTCTGTTGGAACAATCCAAAATCCGAACACAGATCAGTATGCAATTGTTGGCGCAATCAATCGCTTAAAGTCTTACGGATTCCTTATGGCATTCCAGGGCAGCTTTGCCATAGGTGGTGGTAGTGACAATGTCTTGCAAGAGCGAGTTCAGGTTTCAACATTCGGCAAAGAGTTTCGCGATTTCTGCTTGGAGGCCTAACCCATATGAGCCTTTCCATTTCAACAGGCAATAAAAAGTTAATGAGATAAAGCTAACCTCCCTGACTTAAATTCCAAAATAATATATCTGCTACAAACACATATTGAGGGTCTCTTATGCGGCAAGGATAGCTGGTTATGCAGAGCGTCGGCCATAAATAAAATTGACAAGCCTTATCGATCATGTTATTGTATTACAAAATAATATCGATGGAGGTCTTGGCGTGCAAACTGTAACCGTATCACCAAAATATCAAGTCGTTATACCCAAAAAAATCAGGGAGGCATTGCATCTTCACCCCGGTCAAAAAATGCAGGTTGTAGAATATGATGGGCGAATCGAACTTATTCCAGAACGAGATATTAGAGAGCTCCGCGGATTTCTGAAAGGCATAAATACAGAGTTCGAACGAGAGGCAGATAGAGTATGAATATTGTCGATTCTTCAGGTTGGCTTGCATATTTTGCGGATGAGCCGAATGCCAAATATTTCCTAACCCCTTTGAAGGACGCGTCTTCGCTTGTTGTTCCAACGGTAACAATATATGAGGTCTTCAAGGTAGTTCTTCGGGAGTCCAGTGAGAATGAAGCGTTACAAGCAGCCGTTGCTATGCAAAAAGGAACGGTTGTGGACCTAACAGCTACACTGGCGATTGCTGCCTCAAAACTAAGTCTGGAGCATAATCTTCCAATGGCTGACAGCATTATTATCGCAACAGCAAGAGAATTCGTCGCTACCATTTGGACTCAAGATTCAAATTTTAAGAATATAGGCGGCGTGAAGTATTTTCCTAAGAAATAAGTAAATGGCCAACCTGCAGTGCACCTGACCGGTGTTTCGCTGCGCTTCACACCGCCGGGTGACCTCATCGTTAGTGTTTTATAGAATGTGGTCGCAAACCTCCGCCGAAGAAAAGGCGCATAGAATTCTAAAGAAAGATCACTAACATTGCTCATGCACTTGATGAGCCCGTTCTGCCCCCAAAATTATGAAAACTATTAACTTCAAACCAATCGGTATCATACACTCCCCCTTTAAGAAGCCGGAAGATATGCCTATTCAGCCTACTGCCGCTGATGGAGAAAAGTGAGGAAAAGTAGTGTATGCCATGAATGCGCTGCAGAGCATTATGGTGATGTATTGAATTTGAAAGAAGCTAAAATCCAGCCTTAGTCGCTTAATTACAGACAAGTAGTTATGGGTATGACAAAAAAATCAAATCTTCTACTGGTTATTATAATAATGCTCTTTATGGGCTGTACACAATTTGATGTAATAATCACTAATCCACAAATTCAAGAAAAACTTGACTCCAAATTTCCCATTACCAAAACCTATTTATTATTTTTCGAAATCACATATAAAAATGCAAGAATTATACTGCAAAATGCTTCTGACAAAGTTCGGATTGGTTTAGATGTAACTTTAAATATTCCAATAAATGAGAATCCAGAACTGTTAAGTGGGGGCGTGGAAATAATTTCCGACATAGATTTTAATTCAGATGCCGGACAACTTTTTTTAATCGATTGTCAGATTGATAAGCTATCTTTAAAAGGAATTCCTCCGACACATACTGGTAAAGTTAATGATATTCTAAACATCTCTGTTAAGGAATATCTTAATAATTTCCCTATTTACACTCTTAGTGCTAAGCATATAAAGACAACTGCTGTAAAACTATTGATAAAGGATGTTAAGATTAGAGACGGTGTATTAGTTGTTACACTTGGCGTATAACGTATAACTCAGGCGAATAGATACTACAGGTTTTTTAAATCCGTCTTTAAAACAAATTTCATATATAAATTACGAAAAAAAGACCCTGATAGAAAAACCGCAGGAACTTTTTGCATTAATTTAAAAATCATCCCAAATCCATAAACTGATATAAATCATAACCACATTAAATTATTAAAAATAATAATTATATCTTTTAATCTATTAAATATCTGCGCTATTTAATTGGTAAGACTTTAATTGACTTATTTTTAATAAATATAGAATTTGCTTAATATATAAGTTCTGCGGTAGAATATAAACAGCAAATTCACTCCATCATATTGCTTTTCCGGTTGGGAATATGATTCGGCAGTTTAAAGTAAATTACACGAGTGGCCATTGACAGAATAAAGGAGGCATTATGGCAAAATTAGGGCGCACCATGAATAAAAATATTGGTATCTGGATCGATCACAAGGAGGCAATTTTGGTTTCGATAGAAGGCGACCAAACAACGGTTGAGCGTATCGAGTCAGGCGCCGAAAGCCACTTTCGTCCATCAGGCGGACGGAAGGCGGGTGGCACTTGCGTGGC
>JBDRCU010000012.1:0-4511 GCA_043821485.1 Parcubacteria group bacterium
GCCTGAGGGTTGGGTGGAGTACTATCGCGGAGGAGGCATTATGCCGATGGGAGGAAAAGGAGGATATGCAGAAGATATGGCAATTTCATACCCATATCCGGGTGGTATGAATGATTCGTGGGATCATGAGGAGGGGAGGACGTGTTTTGAGAGGACGATAGACCCTGAGGTTTATAGGCCTTATGGGGGTGGGGTCGATTGAGGGTTCGCTCCACACATTTTCTCAGAAACAGAATAATCCAGCTCCAACGGCTGGATTTTCTTCTCGCTCGGCTCACTAGTCCGACTGTGGTCGGACACCAAGCTAGCTTCGCCTGCGCGACGTTCTTCGAAAACAGTGTCGCTCTCTTAGGGGGTGGTAAATATGAGTTTGGGGGAATATAAATAAAGAAGGTCCTCAGCTAAGTCGTGCTAGCACTAGGAGCGTCAGATTTATGGAAGATATATTATATTTCTTAAATACAAACTCAGATGCGATTACAGCAGTCTCTGCAATTGTTATTACAGCTCTTGCTGTGTATGGAATAGCGGAGTGGAAGCGGAAAATAAAGGGCGCTAAAGAGTTCGAAACCGCCTATGAGTTACACTACTCGGTACTCGAAGTGAGAAGTGCTATTAAGCACGTTAGGAACCCTGCGATTTGGCCAGGCGAAGATCGCGAAGCATTAAAAACCAAATATCCCGATAGACCGAGTGAAGATAGGGAAAAGAACTCTCACTGGTACGTTTATGAAGCGAGGTGGGAAAAAATAATAAATGCTTACACGAAAATGGAATCTCATCTTCTAGCAGCAGAAGTTTTATGGGGCCCAGAAATTTTTAACAAGATTAAACCTCTCAAAAAGAAGGTCACGGAACTTAATATCAAACTTAGGCAGTACCTTGACCCTGCATTGAGAACAAGCAGTTCGGGTGATCTTGACGCAATAGTCTACGACTCTAGTAATGAAGATGGGGAAGATACTTTTAGCCTAGAGGTAAGCCAAGTTATTAAAGAAATTGCAGATTATATCAAGCAAAAAATATCCTAACTCTATCTGATTTAAGTAGACTACCAGACATTAGTGGCCAGCCAAGTCGTGCTAGCACGAGAAGCAGCGATTTACTATAATAGCAACAAATAATTAATTATGCCTTCGAGAATTAATAGAACTGATAGGGTAGTAGATCTAAGAGAATTACGCGGGGAATTAAATTATGAAGAGTTTGAGCACAAAGATAAATTCGTCTTTCTGTGTAATCTAATTCCGGACGTAGATAGAGAAAGGCTTCTTATAGAGGATGAAGACCCTAATTATATTAATAAGAAAGGACTTGTTTACCTGTTTGTTTTTAATAGAAAATTAATCAAGGTAGGTAGTACAATAACCACATTTAAAGATAGGGTGACGTCATATAATTGTGGTAGACGACAGTATAGAGAGAATGGCACATGCTCTACGACTAACTATTTTGTTTTGCAAACTTTATTGAGGTGGAATAGGCCCATCCAGATTTATGCATATTTCCCTCCTGAAATAGAAATAGATGTTTTTGGTGAAAAAGAGTTGATGCCTTCGCCAACAAAAGTAATCGAAAAGAGGATACTAACTGAGCTTAACGAGGACGGCGTCCTTCCTATTTTTTGCACACAACGATAATGCATCCAACTAGCTTGGATATACTTCGTTAAACTCCTGGATTAATTTTTTCTCTTTCTTGTTGAGATGGAAGTTTTGATAAGTTGGAAATTTTTGTAGAACCCTTATGTTGTTAAAGTTTCCGTATCGTGTGATATTGTTAAGAAATTTGTAGATATCGTCATCGAGTTCTTTCGCGATTCTATTTGCTTCGGTTTTTGATGAGCATCTGATAAAAGCTATGCTTTGGGTCATACCACAGTTGTCCACGAAAGTGCTATATTGGTTGGTCAGCGAGATGAAAACTTTCCAACCGTCTTGATAGATGTGCGGTATTTTACTCCAGACGACTTGACTAGGAGTATGGTTTAATTTGTAAGAATGTTGGCTATCTCTCACGGCTGATATAAGTTGTCTCTTCGTGTATTTGTGGAGGTTGCTTGATGTCTGTATCTCATATTTTGGGTAATCTGAACGAAGCGTTTTATCAATAATGGACTTAACGACGTCGGAGTAATATAGAGGAATAAAATCAGCGCCCCTACTCAACTTAGCCTCTTCAACCCTGTGTAGCTTGTAGTGGTTGTCTACTGTAAAACTTTTTTCATTAGGCGATTTTTGTAAAAGGAACCAAGAAAATGAGGAGCCGATCTTTGGAAACCATTTTTTAGCTCCATGAATGTTTAGGTGTAGGAATTGGTAATCGCCCAGTATGGAGGGTAGCTTATTCCTATCTGCGTAAGACATCCAATTGTCTGGCACGATAAATAAAATGTAGCCACCCCTTTTGGTAATATTGAGAGCTTTTAAAATGAAATCTCTCGAAAGATTATGGTTTTTCGCTGCTCTTTTTTCGTTGGTGAATTTTGCGTATGGGGGGTTCGCCACCACTAGATCGTAGTCTTCCTCATCCTTAAAGGAAAGAAAATCTCTCATTGTTATATTGGTGTTTTCGCCAAAAATCTTTTTAACATTATCTAGCCTTTTTTTGTTAATGTCGTTGAACCACAGATTTTCTAATTTAGTCTTTTGTGATATATACGCGTGAAAATTTCCATTGCCGGCGCATGGGTCTAAGATCTTCAGGTTTTTCTTTGTCCAAAAATTTTGTGGGATAGAGTCTACCATTTCTTCTACACAGCCCATCGGCGTGCAAATGTCGTTAGAATTCACAAAGTGGTAACTCTCAAGATTAAGCCGATCTAGAAAATCTTTTAAGTTGCCGTAGCCATCATTTATAGTTATCAAATATTCTTCATCCATTCTTATTTATATTTTCCTAATTACACCAACGACTCTGCCCTGTATGTTAACATTCTTAACCATTATTGGCTTATAGGCAGGATTTGCGGGTTGGAGTTTGATGGCATTTTTCGTTTTGTAGATTTTTTTAAGCGTAGCCTCATTTCTGTCTGGGAGATAGGCAACCGCAATTTCTCCATCATTTATTGTCGATTGGTTTCTGATTATCACGATATCTCCATTGAAAATGCCATCTTTAGTCGCCATACTATCGCCCTGTACCTCCAATGCATAGTAGCTCCCCCTTTTAGATATCATTGATCGGGCTACCGCTACTGTTCCAGGATTTGAAATTGCTTCTATAGGTTCCCCAGCTGCTATTAATCCAAGCAATGGAATGTCTACCATTGATCCAGTATCAACTACCCCTATGCCCCTGGGTTGCCCAGTTAGTTTTACGTATTTTTTCAATTCAAGCTTCTTAAGGTGTTCGTGGATTGTGCCCACCGAAGAGACGCCAAGATGTTTGGCGATTTCTTCAAGGGTTGGAGAGTAGCCATACTTTAGCGAGAAGCTTTCTATAAAATCTAGTATTTCTTTTTGCCGTTTTGTTAACATTGACTTGCGGGTCTCTTGCGGGTATTATATAAGTATAACAATCAGCAATAGAATAGCTAGTTGGTTGTGGATGACTCAAGGTCGTTAATTACTAAGAATATTAAGATGGCGAAGAAAGTTACAAGTAGACGAGTTGCGAAAGTTGCATCTAAAGTTTTAAAAGATAAAAGATACGGTCGCAAATCAAAGACTACTGCTGGTAGTGCTTTATCTCAGAGAGAAAAAAAGAAGAGATAATTTTTCTAAAAAAATAATTAAGAATAAAAGGTCGGAGAAACAATTAATCGAAGATGCGTTATTACGTAAATATGAATGTGCAGACGAATGGAGATTATGAGGTTCATGCTTCTAGTTGTTCGTTCTTGCCCAATGTAGATAACAGAATATATCTAGGTGATTTTATGTTCTGTGGTCCAGCCGTAACTGCGGCGAAGAAATATTATCGACAGTCTAACGGATGTTACTACTGCTCCAGAGCCTGTCATACTGGATAGAGTTTGAGGGGTGCTGGCGGAAATTTACGATTAGAATATGAAAAACGAAACAAAAAGATGTTGCAAAATGTATGCGATATACGGGATGGCGGGCTTAATTCTGTGTACTTCGGTACTTTGCGAAAATTGTTGCGCTGTGTTGCCACCCGATCTACCGACGGAGAATCATACCGTCACTACCCCCGTCTTGACCTACTCGATATCTGTCTCCAGTATAATAAGTACTACGCAGGCAACGACCCAGTCATCGCCTAGCAATCCACCCGAGTTTTAACTTCCGAGAAAATGATTGAGGGATAAATTTATGGAGAATCCACAAATTTTATTAAACGACATTAGAAAACTTAGAAAAGATTTCGCCGTAGAGGGCATAAAATTACCGCCTGGGTTGGTAGGAATGTACGGGGAAATTATAGCTCTTCAAAAGTTGAAAGAAAATCTTGGCAAAAAAGGGTTCCTCGCGACTTACTATTCTGGGCAAAAAGGTGCAGATATTCAGTTGAGCAAGGCTAATAGCAAAATTAATATTGAAGTCAAA
>JBDRCU010000013.1:0-2234 GCA_043821485.1 Parcubacteria group bacterium
ATTGGAATACTTAGACTTTGTTAGACATATTTTTTGTTGTGTTGATATTCTCTAAGTGTCTTAATGTAATTTGCCCGCATAAATGCCCCCGGGTCTTTCACGTTTTTCATACTCATGCTTCCGCGCATTTGTTCGAGACTATCATATTCATGATCTTCCAGCCACCGGGTGATATCTTGTGTTATTTTAGTAATATGTTTTGGACCATGTTTCAAAAGAGCTGAAGTCATAAATGTAACATCGGCTCCAGCCATTGTTAATTTCAAAACGTCTTCTGCTGTATGAACGCCACTTGTAGCTCCCAATGAAAGTTGTAATTGATTCTTTAGCACGGCAATCCATCTAAGTGGTAAGCGAATTTCATCTGAGTTGCTCAAAGAAATTGATGGCGTAACTTCAAGTTTGTCGAGATTTATGTCGGGTTGATAAAAACGATTAAAGAGCACAAGGGCGCCTGCACCAGCTTCTTGAATTCTTTGTGCAAATGAAGGTAGCGCACTAAAGGTATTACCTATTTTCATGGCTATTGGTATAGATGTTTTCTCTTTAACAGATTTTAAAATATCAATATAAATGTTTTTTACATCAGTTCCCGATTGCTTTGCATCTGTTGGTAAATAATAAATATTCAATTCCAAAGCATCTGCTCCCGCGTTCTCTATAAGCTTGGCCTTCTCAATCCACCCACCTAATGATATTCCATTCAAACTTGCAATTATTGGAATATCAAGTTTTTCCTTTAAGCGTCGAATTTGTTCTAAATATTCGTCTGGTCCCGATGTAAAATCATGACTATCGGGAAAATATGAAAGGGCTTCTGAAAAACTATCGCTTCCATGTGATAGATAATGTTCGAGTTCGCCATCTTCATGATATATTTCCTCTTCAAACAATGAATACATTACCAGTGCCGGAGCGCCAGCATCTTCCAATTGCATAGCAGTGTCTATGTCACGCGAAAGGGGTGAAGCCGATGGAACCAACGGGTTCTCTAGATTAAATCCCAAATATTTTGTTTTAAGGCTCATGATGTTTTTCCTTATACCTGATGTTATGTACTTGCTTTTGCCATTTCTTGATATTTATTCCACCTTTGTTTTACTATTTCTTCGGCTTCGTGCAATAGTTTCTTTGCACGCTCAGGCATACTTTTAGTAAGCATTTTATATCTCGTTTCTTGATAGAGGTAATCAGCAAGAGGAATAGACGGAGCCTTGGAATCAATTTGCAAGGGATTTTTATCATCCTCTCTTCTACGTGGATCATATCGGTATAGAATCCAGTGTCCACTATCAACTGCTGCTTTTTGCTGTTCAAGTCCATAGCGCATATTAATGCCGTGTGCTATACATGGACTATATGCAATAATTATTGATGTGCCTTTATAAGATTCTGCTTCTTGAAACGCTTTAGCAGTTTGCAAGTCGCTAGCGCCCATTGCTATTTGGGCAACAAAAACATTCCCATAATTCATGGCCATCATTCCTAAGTCTTTTTTGCCTGTCGATTTTCCAGCTGCGGCAAATTTTGCCACCGATCCGAGCGGTGTTGCTTTTGATGCTTGTCCTCCAGTGTTTGAATAAACTTCTGTATCTAAAACCAAGATATTGACATTTCTACCTGATGCCAAAACATGGTCAAGTCCACCATAGCCAATATCATAAGCCCAGCCGTCGCCACCCATGATCCAAACACTCTTTTTGACAAGATTATCTGAAATGCTCAGTAATTGTTTTGCTTCCGATGATTTGAATTCTGACAATATCTTGTTGAGCTTCTCGATTCTCTCTCTCTGCTCAAAAATTCCTTTTTCCGTAGATTGGTCGGCATTTAATATTTCATTTACAAACTCCGAACCTATTTTTGTCTTGAGATCCATTAAAAGTTCTTTTGCATACTCGGTATGTTTATCTATTGTCAGACGGAAGCCCAACCCAAATTCAGCATTGTCTTCAAATAGTGAATTTGACCATGCAGGACCTCTGCCATCACCGTTTTTGGTCCATGGCGTCGTTGGTAAATTGCCACCATAGATAGAAGAACAACCTGTCGCATTTGCGATTATCATCCTATCGCCAAACATCTGCGATGCAAGCTTGACGTATGGAGTCTCTCCACACCCCGTACAGGCACCGGAAAATTCAAAAAGTGGTTGCAATAATTGCGAACCCTTAACGTTGTCGTGCTTAATTCTATCTCTTTTAACTTGAGGCAAAGATAAGAAGAAGTTCCAA
>JBDRCU010000014.1:0-5224 GCA_043821485.1 Parcubacteria group bacterium
GGATTTTTACCGCCTGAAAAAGAGGCGGTTTCGTATTATATTCCACTATGAAAAAGGTAAAATTGTGGTCGACGAAATAGAATTAAGGAGGGAACATACATATAAGAAGTTCTGATGACAAAATTAATTTAAAGTAGTATCATATAGTACCATGACAAAAACAAAAAAATCAAAAGTAGCTCCCCAAAAGGTTCAGGAAGATAAGGATGAGACGTCTTTAGGCGGAGGAGATAAGAAAGTAGAAATTGCCATTAAGGAAATTCAGCAGAAGTACGGTGAAGGTTCAATAATGAAACTAGGAGATGCACGTAAGGTTGATGTGGATGCCATACCAACAGGATCTATCTCATTAGATATTGCTCTTGGCGTTGGTGGTATCCCAAAAGGAAGAGTTGTAGAAATATATGGTCCAGAGTCGGGTGGAAAGTGTGTTAGGGATGACACGATTATTTTTTCTGAGATAGGAATGCTTCCTATACGCATTTTTGGGGATCTGAAAAAACCGGAGTTTCAGAAAAAAGAAGTCTATGTATATTCAGAGAATTGTTTCGAGAAAACTTCGCATTTCTACAATGGAGGGATAAAACGAACAATTAGTGTGAAGACATCTTATGGATATGAGATAGAAGGTACGCCCAATCATCGGATCAAAGTTATCGATAGGGATGGAAATTATCTTTTCAGAAGATTGGATGAAATCAGAGAAGACGACCATATAGCTATCCAGCGTGGTCAACAATGTTTTGGTAAGGGGTTTGATCTTTCTGGATTTGTTTATGAGAAAAATAAAA
Source organism: Parcubacteria group bacterium (assembly GCA_043821485.1). Lineage (GTDB taxonomy): Bacteria > Patescibacteriota > Minisyncoccia > 2-02-FULL-40-12 > IGHO2-01-FULL-4-A > JBDRCU01. The sequence goes on from JBDRCU010000014.1 coordinate 792, forward strand.
ATAATACATCTAAGAAGAGATTCAAGAGATTAATATTAGATAAGAAACTTGCCAAATTGATGGGGTACCTTGTCGGCGACGGGACGCTTACTAAAACAGGGCTTAATAAAAATAATATACAGTTTACAGTTGGAGATCCTGAAGTAGAGAAGGATTATCAGCGTATTTGTAAACAAATTTTTAAGGAAGAAGCAAAAGTGACAATTGATAAAAGGAATAAAGGAGTAAGGCGTTTAGCAATTCATAACGCAGAAGCTCGTGCATTTCTTGAATATTGCGGGCTCTCTTATTCAGACGCAGGATCTAAAATTATACCATGGTCTGTTATGTGTGCACCAAAAGAGATTGTATCGGCCTTTTTAGGTGCATTATTTGAATGTGATGGAACTTTTAGCGACAAGAATGTTGAATATTGTTCAAAATCACAGAAACTGATCCAGCAAATGCAGACAGTATTATTGAACTTCGGTATCACAAGCCGAGTAAAAGAAAGAAAAGTAAAAGGTTATGAATCAACATATTACTATCTGTATATCTATGGTCAAGAGGATTTAAAGCTATTTAGTAAAGACATAGGATTCATTAGTAAGCGTAAAAGAGGCAAGTTATCTCAATACCTAGAGAAGAGGAGAAGGATGGAAGCAAAAACAAACATCGATATATTGCCATTGAACAAGAAACTACGAGATTTTTTTAAGGTATTTAATAGTAAAATTAGGGAAACAAACCGTAAAGACTGGAAATTTTTGTCAGATTATATCTGTGATAAACAGGTGGAACACTCACTGACATACTTATCACTTGGTAGAATTATTGAACATTTTTCCGAAGGGAGAAATATTCCCGAGTATCAGTATTTGGAAAATATATACGAACTAGGATTTTTCTGGGACAAAGTAGGCAAAATATCAAAATCTAAATCTCATGTACTTGATTTTACTGTCCCCAGTAATGCGACATTTACTGGTAATGGTTTTGTTAATCACAATACAACTCTTGCCTTGCACGTTGTAGCCGAACTTCAGAAGCGAGGCGGTATAGCCGCATATGTTGATGCCGAACATGCACTTGATCCTGATTATGCGAAACGCATTGGCGTGAAGATTAATGATCTCCTCATATCCCAGCCTGATACAGGAGAACAGGGACTTGAGATTGTAGAAACACTGGTAAGATCAGGCGGAGTAGGATTGGTTGTTGTGGATTCGGTTGCAGCACTTACTCCAAGAGCTGAGATCGAAGGAGAGATGGATCAACAGCATATGGGTCTTCAGGCTCGACTTATGTCTCATGCACTTCGCAAACTCACTGCATCAATTGCTAAGACAGGAACCACAGTTATATTCATTAACCAGATACGTCAGAAGATCGGAATCGTGTTTGGTAATCCCGAAACAACACCAGGTGGACTAGCTTTGAAATTTTATTCATCAGTTAGAATCGAAATCCGTCGTGCAGCCAAGATACAATCAGGCGAGAACATTGTTGGTAATAGAGTAAAGGTAAAGATCGTCAAAAACAAAGTTGCTCCGCCATTCAAAGTCGCAGAGTTTGACATTCTTTACAATGAAGGAATTTCCAAAACAGGTGACCTCATTAACACGGCAGTGCAAGCAGGAGTAGTAGACAAATCTGGTTCCTGGTATAGCTTCAAAGGAGATAAGATCGGCCAGGGCATGGAAGGTGTAAGACAAACCCTAAAAGAAAATTCAAAACTTGAAAAAGAGATACTGACAGCTACAAGAAAAGCGATTACAGGCTAGATTAAACATCCTATCCGTGGTATATTATTGTCATTGATATGGATATTAACATTGAAAAAATTGAGCCGATTTTAAAGGAATATGGCGTAAAATATGCTGGAATTTTTGGTTCGCATGCGCGAGGAGAAGCCAAGCCGAATAGCGACATAGACATTTTGATTAAACTTGTTAATCCGATTGGACTTCCTGCATTTATCCGACTTGAGCGTAAATTATCCGAAGTACTCGGTAAAAAGGTGGATCTTGTAAGCGAGGGCGGTTTAAGTCCGTATTTGCGCGAACCCGTTCTAAATGATTTGCAAGTTGTATATGGACAAAGATAAACGTTATATAGGGCATACTTGATGCGATAGCATTGATAGAAAGACATATCAAAGGATTGACCTTGGAAGAGTTTGTCGGTCTTGAGAATGAATTAGTACAGAATCTTGCAATGAGACAGCTTGAGATTATCGGGGAGGCAACAAAGAACCTCTCACGTGAAATATTCAATTCCGATGAAAGCATTCCGTGGCAGGAAGTTGGAGATATGCGTAATAAATTGATTCATGAATATTTTAGCGTTGACCTTTATATTGTTTGGGAGACAATTCAAGAAAACTTGCCCCCGCTAAAGCTTGCATTACAGAAATTTGATGATTCGGTATGATTTTGCAATTTTTAGCGGACTTTGTAGTCTCTTACGAATTCATATATAGATGACCAGAATGCGCCCATAGAGAGGCCTATTAATAGTTCTTCTATTGGTACGCTTAAAATATATATTCCTAGGAAGTTTTCAAGCGTATAGTATTTGGCGATGTAATCGGGGAATATGAAGGTAAATATATAGAACAGGAATATATAGAGAATTCCGAAAATTATGCTTCCAAAAAGAATCTGTATGCGCAGATCTTTTCTAATATAGTAAATGACTCCGGCACCGAGGAATAAACTAAAAACCGCAGAGTATACGCTGTAATCAGAAAATATTAATTCTAGGGCTAGAAAGGAGGCTAAGGAGATAAGAATGGGGAGTAGATGCAGATATCGTGAGCGTTTAGTTTTGACGAGTTTTTTCCTTTCTATAAATTCGTAAACAACTGAAGCTAGACTGCCAAGTAGAAACATATACATGAAATCTTCAATTCCAAAACCGAGCTCTCTTATTAGGTTAAATAATGAAGGAGGATTCCAGTATTCGGGAACCCATAATATTTCAGTGACACCAAATGGTGCAGCTGCAAGTCCGGCCCAAATCATTTCTCTTCGTATGTTTTTTCTCAGGAAGTAAATTATTATCCATACGGAGAATATGATTAGGCAGCCAATTATGTAGGTATATGTGTCTATAAGAATTTGTATTTTAGTTATTAATATTTTAACATATTATTTTATATGACCTGTTATTTGTATTTATTTTTTATAAATTAAAACTCCCCTTAAGGGGAGTTTTAATTTAGGTGATCCTATTTCTTTCTAGTTTGGAGTTTTGTATATGGCATGAGTGCCATGTATCTTGCGCGTTTGACAGCATTGGCAATAAGCCTTTGATGCCTTTTGCAAAGACCAGTTCTGCGCGTTCCGAAAACTTTAAAAGTTCCTGATACGAATTTTCTTAATATTTCAGGTTTTTTGTAGTCAACGTGATTGATGCGCTCTTGGCAGCAGACGCAGACTTGATCTTGTTTTTGTTGTGGAATTCTTGCCATATTTAGGTTAGAAAGGAATATCTTTCAGATCTACTTCTGACTCGTCGACTCCGCTATTACTGTTATCTGTGCTGTTTGAGTCAGGCGATTCATCTGAAACTCCAGCAGTAGGCGAATCCTCGTTTATAACAGGGATATCTTCTTCGTCTGGTTCTGGTTTGGAAGGACTTGATGGTCGTGGACCAGAATCATTTTGGAATGAAGTTCCAGCTGCCTTGGGTCCGAGTTGAAGATTTTCTGCAACTATTTCAGTTCGATATTTTTTAACTCCATCGTTTCCCTGCCATGATCGTGTTTGAAGGCGGCCCTCTATTTCAACCAACTGGCCCTTCTTCAGATAACTCTGTACGACATTCGACAATTGTCCCCATGCGACTATTGAGTGGAATTCAACCTGTTCCTGTTTTTGTCCTGTATTGCGGTCATTCCAAACTCGATTTGTTGCAATACGGAAAGAAGAAACACTTTGGCCTGATGGCGTTGTTCGTGTTTCTGGATCCGCTGCCATGCGTCCTATGAGAATAACTTTGTTTAAATTCATAGTATTGTTTTTAGCCTATGTGCTAACTGATCTTTTCTAATGCTTCTTTAATATCCTGATCCAGTTTTTCTTCCTGTTCGGGTGTTTTAGCCTTAGGCACTTCGACCGGTCGCTGTACCTTAGGTGAAATTTCTTTTTGTCTGTACTGTCTTACGCTTCCAAGAGTTCGTAATTCTTTGCCTTCTTCTTTTTTAATAATTAAATGCCTTAGTACATTTGGCTGTAGCTTGAGACGATTTTCGATCATATCAATTATCTCTGTTGGTCCTGAAAAATCAATAACGCCAAAATATACATAATGCTTGTGATCTATAGGGTAGGAGAGATGCATGCGCTTGGGTTCGCGGGGTACAAGAATACTGCCTCCGTTTTGAGTTATCATTTTTTCCAAATCAGATACTTCACTACTAACTTGAGCCTCTTCAAGGTCAGGTGTTA
>JBDRCU010000015.1:0-2245 GCA_043821485.1 Parcubacteria group bacterium
TGCTTTTTTTGATGGGGCTATAGTAGGTAGTATTTTTGGTGTAATGGAAGGAAGGTTGGAAGGTTCTTTTGTCCCATTGATGATCAAGAATATAGTTTTTCACGATAAGTTGCATGATCGTTGTTATTGTTACTCTAAGCTTAAAAAGGTGAAGGATGAAATTATCTCTTTTGATAGCTACCTCTGCGATGAGAGTGGCGTAGTTCTGGTTGAGATGGAGGATGTGACATTAAAAAGGATTAGGTCGTTTGAAACAGTAGATCAGAACATTGTAAATACTGTTGAAGTTGGTGAAGTTCAGCCTGTTGAACAACGTGAGGCTGAAAGAGTAGCAGTAAGTAAGGCGACTGATTTGCAAAAAGCGGTTAGGGCTTATCTTTATGCAAAGATACAACCATTGATGGGTGATTCAAAAAAGGATTTTAGCGATGATCGTAATTTTATGGATTTAGGAGTAGATTCGAGTCAGCTGATTTCATTAGCTCAAGGAATTGAACACGAGTTGAATGTAGATCTGTATCCAACATTATTTTTCGAATATCAAAACCTTAAAGAACTTAGTGGCTATTTTGCCAGTGAGTTCAAGGACATACTTACAAAAAAGTTTGGTGGAGAAATTGATGGGGTTCAGGTCCAGCAAAAACAGACTGTTACTACGCCGGTACCTATTTATCAAGAGAGAGAAGATGTTGAAGTTCCTCTATATGACGAGCAACTTGAGGGGAGAAAAAAAGAGGAAAATGACATAGCTGTAATAGGCATGTCAGGGGTATTTTCACAATCAAATACACTGGAACAATTTTGGAGTAATTTAAAAGAGAAGCAAGACCTTATCAAAGAGATCCCGTCCGATCATTTTGATTTCCGTCCGTATTTTGATCCAACCCCACAAGCGGAAGATAAAATGTACTGCAAATGGGGTAGTTTTATAGATAACGTGGATAAGTTTGACGCTTCATTTTTCAATATATCGCCAAGAGAAGCAGAGCGCATGGACCCGCAATTGAGGTATTTATTGCAGGTACTATACTGGACGGCAGAAGACGCGAGCTATGCAAATAGGATACGTGGTTCAAAGACCGGTATGTATGTTGGAGTTTGTTTTCACGATTATGCTCAAGAGATGGATCGATCATTGCAACCTGTTGCACCGCACGATGGTACAGGGAATGCATCTACGATGTTGGCAAACAGGCCATCGTTTTATTTTGATTTAAGAGGTCCGAGTTTGTCTGTTGATACGGCATGTTCATCATCACTCGTAGCGTTGCATATTGCTAGAAAGGCTTTGCAGAACAATGAGTGCGAGATGGCCTTTGTTGCAGGAGTTAATTTATTGTTAAGTTCGTGGCATTATCGTTACTTCTGCAGCATAGGTGCGCTATCACTAACAGGAAGAAGTCACACATTTGATGCAAGAGCGGATGGATATGTTCCAGGTGAGGGCATTGCGGCAATATTGTTAAAGCCTCTGAAGAAAGCACTTAGAGATGGCGACAATATACATGCAATAATTAAGGGGTCTGCAATCAATCATGGAGGTTACACTCCATCTGTAACAGCTCCAAGCGTAAAACAAGAGGCACAGGTAATGCTGGACGCATGGGAAGATGCTGGGATTAATCCAGAGACACTAGGTTATATTGAAGCTCATGGAACCGGCACGAAGCTTGGAGATCCAATAGAGATAAACGGGTTGAAAGAGGCATTTAAGCATTATACGAGTAAAAAGAATTTTTGTGCCATAGGTTCTGCTAAAGCTCATATAGGTCATTTAGAGGGAGCTGCCGGTATAGCCGGAATCATCAAAGTTATTTTATCGATGAAACATCGTCAGATCCCTGCAATGCCGAAGTTTTCTGAATTAAATCCATATATAAAATTGGAAAATTCACCTCTTTATATCAATCGCGAACTTATCGATTGGACAGAAGAGAATGATCTTCCTCGTCGAGCAGGAGTAAGTTCATTTGGTTTTGGTGGAGCATATGCCCATGTGGTCTTAGAAGATTACAAGTCGGAGAAGTCAGTATCGGCAGAGACTGATGTAGCTCAATTAGTATTGTTATCAGCCAAAGACGAAGTTCAATTAAAAGAATATGTAAAAAGTTTCGTTACATTTTTAGAAGATTCAGAAAAGCAAGTAAGTGCATTGAATCTGAAAAGTCTCGCATATAGTTTTCAGGTAGGTAGAGAAATAATGGAAGTGAAATTGGCAATCGTAGTAGATAGCATTGATGAATTG
>JBDRCU010000016.1:0-3087 GCA_043821485.1 Parcubacteria group bacterium
GTTTTATTCTACAATTCACAAAAGACCAGTTTTTACCACCTCCATAATTACAGCTGAGCTGATTAAAGTTGTTTACAATACTTACATTTCCAGCAAAATTGCGTTCATTAATACTGTTATGGAAGTCGCACATAAGACAGGGGCTGATGTTGATGCAGTAAGCGACGCGCTTTCCCTTGCAACTGAAAGGATTATTTCCCCCAAATATATGAGGGGTGGAGCTGGAGATGGGGGTTCATGTCACCCGCGTGATAATATTGCTCTTTCCTGGCTTGCAAGAAAATTGGATTTATCCTACGACTACTTCGAACACATTATGATTGCGCGGGAAAAGCAAACAGAGTGGCTTGCAAACATTCTTTACAAAAAACAAAAAGAGGTTCAAATGCCAATTGTGATATTGGGAAAAGCGTTTAAAAAAGAAACAAATCTTACCGTTGGAAGTCCAACGATTCTTCTTGCAAATATATTAAGTGAGAAAACTTCAAACTTCAGAATGTATGATCCTTGGGTAGACAAGGAAAACTTCATTCCATACAAAGCAGTCTACTTCATCGGAATGAACCATGATGAATTCAAGGATTTTAAGTTCCCTAAAGACTCCATCGTCATAGACCCCTGGGCAATAACTAAAAAACAAAAAGGGGTTGAACTAATAAAGATTGGGAGGATTAATGAATAACAAGGTTGCCTGCTTCTATCGGATTTAAAGCATCGGCATTATCTGGGTCCCCAGCCTGGTTATCATAAATAATATCTCCGTTTGCTTTATCCCAAATCTTAATTCTTAAGTTATCAGACATACCCCCTATTGCATCATCATTAACGGTTATGAAAAAGCCATAATTGCCAAGTCCGTTTATTGTCCCAGAACCTTTAAATTGCGCCTTGGAGCCCGAAACAACTAGCCAATCATAACTCGTACTCGCAAAAGTAAGTGCCGCTGGGAGCCTAAACCTTACTTGTCCTGTTGGATAAGCTGCACCATTTTGATATTTAGAATTAAATCCAAAATTTGCAGTTCCTTCACTAAGTGGGTCTAGAAAATACGAACCTTGCTGAGACTGCATCCTTCCTCCTCCCGTAACAAAAGCGCTGTTTTGGTTTGAATCATATACGACTACGTACTGATAGTTTGCATTTGATGAACCTCCGTCATTATCCGTTACGCTCAACGTCACTATGTATACACCGGTCAAAGAATAAGCATGATCGCCATATACATTACCAGTACCACCACTTTCATTTACCACTCCGTCTGAGATTGTTCCATCTCCCCAATTCCATTGAGCTACATGAGTATCAAAAATCCCTGGATCTGAAAAAGTTGCATCAACATTTATTGAATTACCTAACTGTATAGGATCAAACGGAGCGTTTATTGAAAGAATAGAGGGAGGTAAGTTATCAACAGTTACGATAGCAGTGTCAGAGCTTGAGGCTCCTGCAACATCAGTTACAGTAAGTGTTGCTATGTAAACACCGTTGTCCGCATATGTGTGGTTTACAATTATTCCTGAGGCGCTATGTCCATCTCCAAAATCCCATTCATAACTAACAATATCCTCTAGTCCATCTGGATCTGCTGTGCCCGAAGCGCTGAATAAGACTAATTCTCCCTCCTGAGCCAACTTATCTAATCCAGCATCTGCATTTGGCACTGAATTTATCGGTATTACTATCCTAATAAAAACATCATCAAAACCGTTACTGTCATTATCTACAATGTCACTAGATTTTGAAACAAAGGCTATTATGTTCCCATCTGAACTTATTACTGGTCCACCAGCACCATAGTTTGCTGAAAGCATTAAATTGTTATAGCTAACCAATCTTGTAACTTCATTCTGAATATCTCGAACAAAAACATCATAGTATTGATTATTGTCACCACTTGTAAGATTTGAGGCACCCGACTCAAAAACCACATACAATCCCTGAGCATCCATGGTTGGATTTCCACTATTGTAATTGCCCAATATTCCCTCGTTTGAAACACTTACTAGTTCTATTTGGTTTGTATCCATATCTTTCAAAAAAACGTCACCCCAACCATTATAGTCATTGGATATTAAATTTGAGGCATAAGACCGAAATACAATAAAGCGTCCATCTGATGAAACTGACCTGTGACTTGCGTGGCTATGCATATTAGTCCTAATTCCGTTTGGTGAGACGCTAACCAATCTTGTTGTCCCAATATGTCTATCACGCACCCAAACGTCAGAAATATTTCTATCAAAAGCACCCGAAAATACTACAAATCTTCCATCGGAGCTTATTGACGACGGTCCTACAGATGCGCCGTCGTAAAGACCATCTGGAGAAATACTCACCCTCTCTGTTGTGTTGCTCACCCTATCACGAACAAATATGTCCAGTGTATTGTTGGTATCACCATTGACCAAATTTGTTGCATCAGAATAAAAGGAAACATATCTCCCATCAGAAGATATTTGCGGTAAGCTACTTGGTCCATTTCCAAGTTCTCCAGAATTCGACAAACTTACAATTTCCAATTCCCTGTTAAAACGATTATAAACGAACACATCTGGTGCGTTGTTGTTATCTTCGGGCACTAAGTTGGACGCGCTAGAAGAAAAAGCTACATATCCTCCGTCTGCACTAAGTGAAGGATTCCCGGTTACGTGAGAGTTGCCTTCGATTCCGTGCGTCGAAACACTTACCCTTTCGACGCTTTCATTATACCTATCATATACAAATGCATCGGCAAAACCATTTGTATCCCCTTCTATCAAATTGGATGCCCCAGAATAAAAAGCTACATATCCTCCGTCTGCACTTACATCGGGTGCATAGCTACCATTGTTTGCGCTTTCCCCATCATAAGATCTGCTTACTATCTCAACGTCTTCAGAAAATGCATTCACCTGTGTCAGACGCGAATAAACGATAATATTTACAGAAGTGTATAGTGTGATAATTAAAAAAAACAAAAAAAAATTCTTAAGTTTCTTTCGCATATTTAACGAAGATCTCTAACAATGAAACAAGTATAACACAAAGAAATAAAAGGGCTTTTGCGGGGTTAGTGTTTGACAAACTCTCGGTATTTTCTATACTAAA
>JBDRCU010000017.1:0-3157 GCA_043821485.1 Parcubacteria group bacterium
TAGTCAGCAGTGGGAGAAGCTTCAGAAGTGCTTCAGGGAATTACAACAGGAGAACCCGGAGGCAGAGAGTCTTCGAGTTTTGACTTGGGCTGTGGCAGAAGGTAGATATAGTGCTTTGACTATCACTCGTGGAGTCAACCATCTGGTCGATGATGGTGATTACTGTAGTGAGGTCAATTGTACAGGAGGGTGTAATAGGCCAAAGGACAAGAACTGCTTAAAAGATTGGCTTCTCCATTGGGCTTATCCTTCAGTGCTGAAAATGGAGTGGTTAACAATAGAGGAAGTTAGAAAAAGACGTGCTGAGACAAATAATTATTAACTATTAATTACAAACATCATGAAAAAACAAAAAATATTACTAAAAAAGGTAACAATGCGAATACCTGTTCACGCACTATTTTTCAGACCATGGCCTGGACTTATAAAACATAGTGAGCTTGGACACGGTTCCACAAATGTTATACGTCGATGTCGAAAGTATGCGAGAGAAAAGGGGTATGTTGTATCAAAGCATCATGGATATAACTCTACTGCGAGCATTCTTTATAAGATTAAGAGCATTCCTGAACGTAAATATGTCGTGATCGCAGATAGTCTTGCTCGACTTGGCAGAAATAAAGAGGAAGTGGAGACCTTCTGTAATGAAGTACTTTCGTTAGGGGCATCCGTTGAATCACTTAACTATGACCTTGAAGTGCCTGCAAAAATGCAGATACAAAATAAAATTACAGGTAATGAGAAAGATTATTAATTGACAATAAAAATATGAAGAAACAAAAGAAAATAATCAGTGAAGAAGATCTTATAATTAGCGACTTACGCCAAGTGTTTAGAAAATACGAGCGTCTTGTTCGCAGAGAACGTGCTTTGCGATCCGCCTCCAATCTAAAGATATCAATAAAGTAGTCGTAACAAATGGTAATGAGTATGACACACGAAGCAATTACAGCTCAACCGGAGATACTATCGTTGTTTGTACACGACGACATAGCTGTTCTCGAGGTGTATGGAGCAACATCATGCTCGTTTGTAGTCATTGGTGGGGTTAGTCTTGGCTACCAGTACGTTGAGACACGAGACTTTGAGGACAACCTGTCTCGTGCGTATGACGTCATTTTTGACGAAACACTGAAGCGCTTTGAGTCGGAAGGTGCTCACTTATCTCTATAGACAATTAGGTATATCAAGATATATAATAAACGTATGGAATTTAAAACAAGGAAAGAAGTTGCTGAATTTTTTAGAGTCGACCCTCGAACCGTAGAGCGATGGCTAAAGAGTGGCAAGTTGAAGGGGTACAAACTTGGGAAAGGAAAGACAGCCCCATGGCGTATTGATGTAGAGGAAATAAATAAATTTTTGGCGAAATACAAATCATAACAATATGAGCGACACCCCCTACAACGGAATACATTTAACACTTGCCATATACGGTAGGGTTTCGACTTCACTCCAAGAGGATCAAAAAACGATCAAGAATCAAATTATGGAAATAAAGGACTTTGCTAATAAAAAATTTGGCGAAGGAAATTACACTATAATCAAAGAATATCTTGATGAGGGGTGGAGCGGAGATGAAATCGAAAGACCACAGCTTGATGAGCTTCGCCTTGATGCTAGAAGAAAGGCGTGGGATGCAGTAATAATCTATGATCCAGACAGGTTGTCTAGACGTAGCGAGTGGCAGTCAATAGTGAAAGAAGAGATAGAAGAACTAGGAATTGATGTGTTCTTTGTCACTATTCCACAAGCCAAGACTGATGAAGATAAAATCATGAGCAAAATGAGAGGAGTTTTTGCCGAATACGAGAGGATGAAAATAAAAGAACGTTTTCGTATTGGCAAAGTCCGTAAAGTAAAAGAAGGCCATATCTTGGTAAGCGAACCCTTATATGGATATCGCTATATACCAAATAAAGAAATACCCAATCAACCAAAGGTACATGGATATTATGAAGTCAATCCTGTAGAAGAAAAAGTGGCGAAGAAGATATTTGCTTGGGTTGGTGAGGATGGATTAACACTTCGTCAAGTGGTCCGGAAATTACAAGAGCTCAAGATTAAACCAAGAAAAAGTGAAAGGGGAGTTTGGAGTACAAGTACGTTAAGCACAATGCTTCGGAACGAAGCATATATAGGAAAAGCGAGATGGGGCAGTTCTTACGCAGTTGTGCCAGAAAAACCGTTCAAAAATGATAAATATAAAAAAATCAAAAAGAGTAGTAGGAAGATTAAACCAAAAGAAGAGTGGACCATTATTCCTGTTCCAGCAATTATAGAGGAAGAATTGTTTGATAAGGTGCAAGCACAATTAAAGATAAACTTTGCTCAATCTAAAAGAAATAAAAAGAACGAGTATCTTATTGCGGGCAAGGTTTATTGTGTCTGTGGAAAGAGAAGAACGGGTGAAGGTGCTATGAAGGGAAAGCATCTCTATTACCGTTGTACTGATAGAGTATTAAGTTTTCCACTGCCTCGCACTTGTATGGAAGGGGGTATTAATGCAAAGGTTGCCGATGAATTGATTTGGAGAAAGATATCTACGTTAATGAGTTCTCCAGATTTGCTATTAAAGCAGGCAGAGCGATTTCTAAAAAAACAGAGAACTACAGCAAAGATTTCGTTGGGAGACACAAAGGTTCTAGTGAGCGAGATTAAGAAACTAAAGGAGAAAGAGATGCGTTACAATAAGGCGTTCGGTGCCGGTGCATTTACGATAGAGCAGTTGAAAGAGCTTACAGGGCCAGTGCGAGAGGAAATCATGACGATCGAAACACAGATTGAGAGAATCAATCAAGAAACACAGAAAGTCCCGACTAACGAATTGCCCAACAAAGAAGAAATTCTGTCTTTTGCCAAGAAGGCAGCAAATATGTTAGAAAATCTAAGCTTCGCTACTAAAAGGGCGATTATGTTGGACGTGATTAATAAGGTCGTAGGCGCCCAACGCCATTTACAAGTTTATGGAAATATACCCCTAACGCTAAATCATGTCTCATTCAAAACTATCAATAGGCATAGTTGGTCTGCCCAATGTCGGCAAGTCTACCCTTTTTAAGGCCTTAACCAAGGCGAATGTGAATATTGCTAATTATCCTTTTGCCACAATTGATCCAAATATTGGAACGGTTCCTGTGCCAGATGATCGTTTGGA
>JBDRCU010000018.1:0-6085 GCA_043821485.1 Parcubacteria group bacterium
AACCACATTTGCACCAAATGACTACATCACTCGTGCAGAACTTACCAAAATGGCAGTAAATGGCTTTAATGTACCATCAGTAGCATCTCTAGATAATAATGAATTTGTAGATATTACTTCTGCAGATTGGTACACACCTTATGTGCTTGCGGCAAAAGAAGGTGGAGTTATCGAAGGATACGAGGGGGGTGTATTTAGTCCAAACGGCAACGTAAACCGTGCTGAAGCAATGAAAATTCTAATAGAAGCAGCAGGATTTACAGATGTAGATAACAACTTCTACACCAATTTTGAAAGCAAAGAAGGATGGTGGTATGCAGCATTCACCGACGTTCCAATTACAGAGTGGTTTGCTAAATATATTGGCTACGCAAGCACTAACGGAATGGTTTCTGGATACGACGACGGCCTATTCCATCCAGAATGGTTAATAACAAGAGCAGAAGCTGCAAAAATCATCTCATTAATTTTGGATTTACAATAATCAAATAGCCCATGAAAAAACTCATATTAATAAGTTTATTCACTTTACTCGCATTTCCACTAAGTACTTTTGCAATAAATGCACCAACTGTAGATGAACCACCATCTTCTGTTGATGCTGACTATTACACGCTAACCATTTATACCGAACCTGGTGCAAAAATCTCTGTTGTCGGCGGTCCAAGCCAGCTTGCGCCAGTAACCGATGGTATAGGAACAGATGAGGAAGAGGATGGCGTCGTGGAATTTATGGTTGGATTAGCTCAGGAAACGGTTAATACATTTTCTATAACCGCCGAAGTAAACGGAAACACAAGTGATTCAGTAATTATTAGTGTTAACGAGACTTCCGGTGGGTTTAGTAGTGGTGGAGACACAACTCCTCCTGATGTGCCAATTCTGAATGAAATTCCGGAATTCGTAGATGCAATTACATACATAATTACAGGTGAAGCAGAGCCTGATGCAAATGTTAACGCACGTACAACTGACGGAGAGTTAGTAGGTAGTGGCCAGACGAATGAAGATGGTTTCTTTCAGATAACTGTACCGCTTGAGGAATTTCAAACCAATCGCTTCAACATCTCTGCCGAAGATGAGTTCGGGAACGAAAGCTCTGCAGTACAAGCCTTAATTCGTCACTCAGTCGATTTAGAAGGTGAACAAGAGGTAGAACTCGTTACTTCAGCTCAAGTGTTCTTTGAAGATACTGATGGTCACTGGGCAGAGGATTATATCAATGATTTATATGAGCAGGAAGTTGTAAGCGGTAAAGAGGAGGGAATATTTGATCCAAACGGATACATTACCAGAGCTGAGCTTACCAAAATAGCAATGCTTGCATTTGGTCATTCGGTAAATACAAACGTTAATGAACACCCTTTTTCCGACGTTCCAATGAACTCTTGGTTTGCACCATACGTAGAAGAAGCAAAAAGATTGGGGGTTGTAGAAGGGTATCCAAGTGGGGGATTTGGACCAAATGACTATATAACAAGAGCAGCCGCGCTAAAAATAATTATCGAATCTGCCGGATATGCTGTTATTGGTGCGATAGAACATTTTCCTGATGTACCGGTTAATGCTTGGTATTCGAGCTACGTTACCTTTGCATATGAAAATGATATTGTTGGAGGATACGAAGATGGTACATTTGGCCCAGCGAACTACATAACCCGTGCACAGGTGGCAAAGATTGTGGTGAAGGTGTTGGAGATGGAATAGCCCCTAAAAACTTTCAAAAAGTTTTTCGGCCTTTTCAAACAAGTGTCTTCGCTCTGCAGAAGCTTCGCCCAACTTCGCAAGCTTCCTTCGGCACACATGTCACTTCAGGGTCTTGCTTCGTCGTGTGCTCAACTCCTTTCGAGCTCATTTATTTTAAAAAGATGTAGCATTTTTTTCATTGACCAAATCACATTTATCACCTAAAATGGTCCACGAAAACACAGTTTCATCAAGAGTGGCAGATAGAGACTTAGCTCTACTGAAAGCGAGAAATGCGACCCAAAGCGAAAGAATCCCAAAAATTTGGGAGACTGAAGCGTAGGGGCTTTGAAATGATAAAAGTGCGAAGAACTTTTTCATTGAAAAGAACATTTCCCTTTCGATAACCTGCCCCGCAACCGTTCCGATGTGACAATCGGAAGAAGGTGCGCCATCTAAGTTAGATGAGTTAGTCGCAAGACTTCTCATTATGAGGTCTTATTTTATTTAAGAACACTGAACAAAGGATTTTATATTTTTGATTTCAATTTTAAATTTAAAATCGTTAATCAATGTTCGTCAATCAATATAGATATGTCCAAATATTTTTTCACCTCCGAATCCGTAACCGAGGGTCATCCAGATAAAATCTGTGACCAAATAAGTGATGCAGTGCTGGATGCAGTGCTAGCAGATGACCCGGATGGGGCTTGTTGCTGCGAATGCTATACAACAACAGGCCTTGTTATTGTTGGTGGAGAAATTACAACCAAAACTTATGTCGATATCCAGAAAATCGTCCGCGATACCTTGAAAGATATAGGCTATACAAACTCAGATTATGGAATTGATTATAAAAGCTGTTCGGTTTTAAATGCTATACACGAGCAAAGTCCGGATATTGCACAAGGGGAAAAAGAGGATGAAGGTGTACATAAGGCTCAGGGGGCAGGGGATCAGGGGATAATGATGGGGTATGCCTGCACAGAAACTGAAGAACTTATGCCACTACCCATAACACTCGCTCATAAATTAGCAAGAAAGTTGGCAGAAGTTAGAAAAGACGGCACCTTGGGCTATCTTCGTCCAGACGGGAAAAGCCAGGTGACTGTGGAATACGAACACGGCAAACCAATCGGTGTAGAGGCTGTGGTAATTGCGGCTCAGCACGACCCGGATATCGAATATGACAAATTGCGTTCCGACATTATTGAGCATGTCATAAAACCGGTTTGTGGTGATTTATTGCACGGAGATACAAAGTTTTTGATTAACGAAACAGGTAAATTTGTTGTTGGAGGCCCGCAGGGGGATACGGGTATGACAGGTCGTAAGATTATTGTCGACACTTATGGTGGGATGGGACGTCATGGCGGTGGTGCATTTAGTGGTAAAGTGCCAAATAAACAAGATCGAAGCGGGGCCTATATGGCGCGTTATATAGCTAAAAACGTAGTTGCAGCAGGACTCGCAGATAAATGCGAAATACAGCTCGCTTATGCTATTGGTTACCCGGAACCTGTTTCTGTTCATATCACCACATTCGATACCGGTAAAATAAGTGACGAGAAAATTGAAGAAGCGATTAAAAAAGTTTTTGATATGACTCCGGCTGGAATTATAAAAACTCTGGATTTAAAAAAACCAATTTACAAAAATACTGCTTGTTACGGGCATTTTGGCAGACCTGAATTTTCTTGGGAGAAGACTGATATGATAAATAAATTGAAAGAATTAGTAAAATAATGATACAATAGTACTTGCAAAGTTTTTATTAATATGTTATAATTAGAAAATGATTTTTATGAGATTTTAATAAAAACTTAACAAAAATGCTCAAATATTTAATAACAAAAACAAAAATGTCTACACGTAATAAAATATTTATTGCAGCCACGGTGTTTGTACTTATTTCACTGTTCTCTGCTAATTTATATAAAACTCAGCAAACCGGAGCAAAAGGTGGTGATGATCCAGTTTGTGGCGACGGAGTCCTTGGGGGACACGAACAATGTGATGACGGTGAATTAAACAGTGATGTAAACCCGGATGCATGTCGCACAACTTGTATATTGCCAGCATGTGGAGATAGCGTCACCGATACAGGCGGAGGAGAAACATGTGATGACGGAAATTTTATTGATGGCGACGGTTGCTCATCATTTTGTCTTATAGAAACCGAATATTGTGGTAACGGTATTGTAGATGGTGCTGAATCTTGTGATGATGGAAATACAGACAATGGTGACGGTTGTTCATCTGTTTGTGAACTGGAATGGATATGCGGCAACAACATTGTAGATCCGGGTGAAGAATGTGACCTAGGTAATAAAGGTAATAGCGATACCGCACCGGATACATGTAGAACGAGTTGTTTATTTGCATATTGTGGTGACGGCGTTGAGGATACGGGTGAAGCATGTGATGATGGCAACTCAAATAATGGCGATGGCTGTTCTTCTACTTGTACTGTAGAAACCGGGCCAGTGTGTAACTGGAACAATGAACTTGTTGCTAATACCGGTTTTGAAAATGTTATTGTGGCTGGGGACTGGGATGTTGTATCTAATGGTACAGCTAACTTAGGTTGGAACGTTGAATGGTACTCAACCGAAACAGACTACCAAGGAACTCCAAGGCCAGCGACTGCAAATCTTGAAGTTAGAAAAGATGGTCTAGCGGTTGAAGGAAATCAATACGTTGAATTAGATTCAGATTGGGAGGGACCTGGAGGAACGCTTGAGGGTGAGCCTTCTTCTGTAAGAATTTATCAGGATATTGAAACGGTTCCGGGTCAAAACTACACCGTTAGCTTTTATACATCTCCTAATCCAAATATAACTGGGGATGATAACATTTTAGATTTTATTTGGAATAATTCCGTTAGCGGATCAATAACAAGAAATGATTCAAGCATTACAGATTGGTCACAGCATACATATGTTGTTAAGGCTGCAGGCACTCCAACCAGATTAGAATTCTTTGATGGAGGGACACCGGATTCAGCCGGCGTACTTTTGGATTACGTTAGCGTAAGATGTGGAGGTGTGGCTAGAGCAGTTTGTGGTAATGGAATTATTGAAAAAGGTGAAGATTGTGACGATGGAAACCTTGACGACAACGATGCCTGTCCTGCTAGCTGTAGATTCCCACACGGAGCGGATGTAACCACAATATATGCACATAAAATAGTTTGTGATAAAGAGTCTGACTTACCTAACTGGGGTAATGGCGGTCCGGATATTACTAGCGGTACTGCCGCAGGATTTATAGGTACTCATCCTAGTTGTCACTTACAAGAAGGATTCTCATTCCAATGGGCTTATCCAAACGCATCAAATCCAGGTGACAACGTTGGTATAGCATCAGGCTGGAATACCTTCGGTCCAACAAATTCAAGTGGTATGGCCGTTACAAATGCCTTTAACATTACATCATCAGAATTAATCTGGCTAAGAGAGGCTGCAAATAGTGGATATATTCCATTTACAGGTGAAGGTGGAAGTAATGTATCCGCTGAATTCTATTGTAATAAAGATGTAGTTCATTACGATAACTATGACTTCATCAGTTATCCACAAAATAAAGCAAAATACTATTGTATAGCATTTAACGTTGCGAAAGGCTGTGGAAACGAAGTAATTGATTCAGGTGAAGAATGTGATGATGGTAATACATCTGATAACGATGGATGTTCAGCAATTTGTGAGATAGAAGGGGGACTTGAATGTACCGACGCCGATGAAGATGGATATGCAATAGAAGGCGGTGAGTGTGGAGACCTTGATTGTAACGACAATGATTCAAGTACCAATCCTGGTGCTGAAGAAGTTTGCGGTGATGGTACCGACAATAACTGTAATGGTGAAGTCGATGAAAACTGTGCAGTAGGTTATGGAGAAAAATATGCGACACTTGCAACTTTAATTAACTTAAACCCTGCATACAATAAGTCTGTTGGATGGGTTAATACCGCAATATATTACATAACCAAGAGTCTTGGTAGAGATGTTGTTGGCGGAGATAATCAAATAATTTGGTATGATGACTTCCACATTAATTGCCAACATGGTCATGAGGTATTTGATTACGAGAAAAAAGCTGTACATAGCTTGGAGAAAGTATTACTTTTCGACCCAAATACAAACATACACCCTATAATACAGGAAGTTATTGATATGTTGGTAGCTGTAGATAGACAGCTAGCACTTACAGAAATTGGTGAATCCGATGATCAGGGTGACATCGATCAAGCAATGACTAAATTTAACCAAGGCGAAGAAAGTGATGATCCTGAATTTAAGATCCAAAAATACCGAGATGGTTGGAACTATGTATGTAGGTTCAACTGCGGTGACTTAGGATTTGAAGACGAAGATGACTACGATGAAGACGATGA
>JBDRCU010000019.1:0-4325 GCA_043821485.1 Parcubacteria group bacterium
AACCACCTGTTTGCAATAAGCAAGACCAAGTCCTGTGCCGCCTTTCTTGCCCTTGGTAAAGAAGGAATCGAATACATGAGACAGGTCCTCAGATGAAATGCCTTTGCCGTTGTCAACAACCGATATAACCAGATCGCCGCCTCTCCCCTTTGTAAGGGGAGGCTGGGTGGGGTAGACCTGATCAACCTCTGCCCTCACCACAACTTCTCCACCTTTTCCGTCGATAGCTTGAACGGCGTTGTTAACCAGGTTTACCAGCACTCGCTCCATGCGATAAGCATCTATGTTTGCTAAGATGTGTTTATCGATTTCACAGCGCACACTAACACCATGCTCCGCAGCTGTCTTTTTTGTTTCGGAAATAACGTTATCACAGATCAGCTTTTTGACATCATGCTGTGCTCTTTCAACCTTGCTGGCCTTTGAATAATCCACCAGATCATCTGCCATGTGAAGCAGCTTATCCACACTGCGCTGTGCTGCTGCCTGGTATTCCTTCATTTCAGGGTCATCATCAGCACCAGGCATCGCCACATACCCCTTGAGCACTGAAAGGGGAGACCGCATATCATGGGCGATTAATGCTGATGATTGCCCGAGAATTGCTTGGGTGCGAAGTTCTTGAACCGAACGCAACGATTGAATCATCTCATTGAATTTTTCGACAATACCTTCTAATCCAGGGCATTCATTTAATTCTATTGTTGAGAGATCACCATGAGAACCAACTGAAATTGCATCCAGTATTTTATTGATTGACAATAAATATTTTCTCCAGATCATTATAATGGCTGCAACCAAAAATACCAAAAACAATATCAATATTCCTACAATTTCAAACAAAGGACCACTTGTGATTCTATCGAGCTGACTAATATTTCGTCTATATTGGAGAAGGACGTCATCCCAGACGGCAGCCTTTAAGTATTTTGGTTCGACTATAATATCATCAACAATTTTTTGTTTTTTTGTTGTGACAAATTCTAATCTTTGACTTGTATCCTTTCCCGATATTTCCTTTAAGATTGCATTTGTATCTACTGTCAGTGTTACTATGTGATCTGGCCCAGCAGTTCTACAGAGTCGGATTGTATTTTTTCCGACGAGCCGTTCGTCAATGCATTTGCCCTGGCTTATTTCTATTCGCGAATTCAATTTGTCTGAAGTTACAAGATGGTCCAGCTGACTGATAAGCGTATTAAGGCCTGCTTCGTAATCTTCATAGAACCCATATCTCTTATACTCCAGCAGTTCTCTTAATTTTGGTCCAGTCGCTATTAGTTCCAGCTGTCTAGCATAACCTCTAACTTCTCCCCTCAGCCTATTAACTGCTTCATTAAGCGCATTTTTTTCTAATGATTCATAGGCCAACTTGGCGTTAGTTCTATACTTACCAATCAATAATCCAGAACATATTGCAACGAAGACAATTGCCACAACTAGCGATATTATGACTCGTCTAAATATAGTGTTATTTCGGATATCTTCTGATAATCTGGATATCATTGCATTACCTCACTATCATGAACTTAGTGCCATAGTATATATAACAACTCAATAACTGGTCTTAGTTGTCATATAACTAGCATGGCTACTGAATATACTTGAGCAAGGACATGCTCGAATGTATTGGCCGAACTGAAACTTCCTGATCATATGCAACTAATCTATGGTATTCTACGCCTGGTATTGCCATATGTTGGTCATGTATCATTTTATCTATATTCTTAAAGACAACATCCGCTTCACTTTCGCTTTTTAACATTCTCAATTTAGCATAATCTTCAGTGATCATTTTATCATCTAACATTTGAAATAGACTTCCTTTGATGAAAAAGTTTTGTACAAAAAAATCGAAGTGCCCATAAGGACTGGGGTCACCTCCCAACACTACATCTACTGCGTCTTTATAATCATACACGTGATGCTCAACTTTATAGCCATAATTTCTTATAACTTTGATCCCAACTTGTGCTAAAGACGTAGTGAAGTATTTCGCAAGTCTTTCGTACACGTCTCCATCTGATTGCATTCCTATCCTAATCTCTAATGGCTTTTTTGGATATTCCTCTTGATATTGCTGAAGTAGCTCTTTTGCCTTCACAAGATTGTATTCATATATCTCTAATGTGTTATCGTGTCCACCATCGGTTGTAATGCTAATGCTTGGAGTAGCTTTAACAAGCTCTCTGTATACAATTCGAACAAGCGCATCTCTATCAAGTGCGTAATTTATCGCCTTGCGTATGCGGATATCACGAACAATTGTGTCTTTTGCAAGCATGTTGAATATGCCAAAATCTGCATAACCTGATTCTGTCTTGATGATATTTAGATCATAATATTTTTTAGCTGCGAGTCGCTCACGCCATGAAAGACCATCAACAACAATTAACTCATCATCTCGCGATTCAATATTTTTTAGTGAGGCCATGCCGTCTGTAATAACTTTTAGTACGCTGCCAGGCTTTACTTTACCGCTCCAATGTCGGTCATTGGCTTGAAACAAAAAAACATTTCCTTCTCGTCTTAAATATTTCCATGGTCCTGTACCTGGTAGCTCCATCTTTGCTGCCAAAGTATTGCAATATCCCTGTGCGCAAGGATAGATACGCAACCAAAGGGATAGCCGACGGATTAGCAATGGATCTGGTTGTCGTAGTTGTATTAATAGTGTATTCGTATCTAAAGCGGTGATCCTTTCAATTGATGCAAGCATCAATCTAGAAAATTCTGCAATCCTATTGATATATTTAAAGCTCTCTACTACATCTTCTGAGGTCAGCAGTTTTCCATTATGAAAGTGCACACCATCTCTTAATTTTACCACAATACTATTTGGAGATTTAAAACTCCAACTTTTTGCTAACTGTGGCACATAAGTCCCTGTCTGTGGATTCCATTCAAATAGTGTATCATAACAGCCCGATGTAATAAAAAAAGACGCTTCCGATTCAGTGCTATAAATACCATATTTTGTTTTTGTTGGATCGCGGTCACTATAAACAGTAATTGTTTTTGGCTTTTCGAAGGCAAAACAAGGGCATAAATTTGCATTATATTTGATTGAAATCACCACAAGACACATTGCTGCAGTGATCCATATTTGTTTAAGATTGTTTAATTTAAAACAATTCATGTTTGACTGCTTTTTTCAGCATAAAAATATGCAAATATACTCTGTACAGAATTATGATCACCAGATACTTGTGGTTTCATAAGACGGCATGCCCTATAAGATATAAATCCACTACTACGAAGTATACGCTCATAAGCTTCTTCATCTGATACTGCCTCTATTAAGTCATAAGGTGTTCTAGCAGAGTTCGGCAATGCAGAATATACAGGATGAGTCGCAAGGTTATTCTTGTACCATTGGACTAGATTAAATCCTGCGTCGCCAGACGCATCTTTCATAACATCATTTTTTAGCTTATTCTTTAATTGCTGAACTTTTTGCTCGTCTATGTTGTCAGATGAATAACCAATCTGTCCCGTATACATGTGCATAAGGGCGGTAATGAACAATGCCATACCATCTGCGTCGACCGTAGTATGGGTAGTATAATGCTGGTTCTCCAATTTACGAATCACATCAACATCCAACAGCTCACCTTTCTTGACTCTGTATATTTTTCCATCAGTTGTTCGATATTCAACGTAATGTTCGCCTTTTTTTGAGAGATGAACGTAATCCGCTTGATAGATTGGGAAGGCCGGATCCCAGAAGCTCAATACCCCCTCTACGGCCATTAAATCGTGAAGTTCACTAAAGAATTGACTTTTATTAATTACATGGCAAATGGCGGCACCTGAAACAACGATATCTATCGTAGCGGCATAGCGACTGAGTTTATTTGCGACTTCGTTAAAACCGCCTTCGACCGTAACTATATCATTGAGGCTAAATTCTTTCTGCAACGCGTTTTTTGCTATTTCCAACTGCTTTGATGACACATCATATAAAACAAGTCTGATTTTGTTTTGAACGCCCTTAATTCCACCTTCGGATTGCATAAGTTCATCAATATGTCGAAGTAATTCCATACTAGTTCCCCCGACGCCTGAACCAAGATCGAGAATTATTATTTTATCGCTGGTTGCCAATTGTTTCTTCAGCTTTTCAGTGAGCTGTTGAGCGATAACTTGATTGCTCTTCTTATAAGAAGCAAGTCCCTCAAGCAGCGTATCGATATTCGTATACGTTACTGTGTCAACCCATTCATATTTGTATGCTTTTGCACCAATTGTTCTTATCGCATCCCGTACTGCAATTCGTATTGCTTGATACGCCATATCATTTGTTTCCGCTGCCTCCATCAAAG
>JBDRCU010000020.1:0-11261 GCA_043821485.1 Parcubacteria group bacterium
CCGCACATCAGTCTGTGTCTACCAAGCTGCCAGACATCACCTTTCTGTACCTCAATCTTTGTGATGTTCAACTTATCCAATTCTTTCTGGATATCGAACTCTTCAGGGTTGTCTTCAATGCCAAAGACATCATCTAATTCCTCACTCGAAAAACCTATTTCTTCAAGGACTGACTCATCAAAAGCAGCTAAGAGATCGAGGTCAAATTCCCCGATATTCTTGTTAAGCCTCAAGTTAAGTTCCTTCTCACGTTCTATGTCAGAGATGCTCACATATACTACGGGGACTTCCTTATACCCAAGCTCCTTGGCTACCTTCAGCCTGAAATGCCCTCCTATCACCACATTCTTACGCTCAGGCGTACTATTACAGATTAATGGGTCCACCATACCGAAACGATTAATAGACTCTTTAAGCTGTCTCGTAGCTTCTTCGTTATGTTTTCTGGGATTGTACGACGCAGGCTTTAGATCCTTTATAGGAACCTGTACGATCTTCAGATCGTCTGAGTTTATTTTGCTCATAATTATTTATTTTTTATTTTTATCTTTTGACTCTTCCGGTTGATTTCCAGCAAGACTAAGGAATAATCGGACGTCACTAGCTCCTCCTTTACCAGAAGAAAGCTTTTTGTAGAGACCTTCTATGACGTTGGGAATCCGCTCTTGCATTCGCTCACAAAGAAACTGCCATGCAATTAGCCGGAACTCTGGATGTCTCTTCCAATCCGTGAGGGTGTCCTCGGCAACTCCGATGCACTTCGCGAATTCCTTCTGGGTTTCAATCTCTCGAAGCTGGCTAGAAGTCGCATACCACCTAGCGAATTCAAGGAATTCTGGGACCCGTTTAATATTTGGTATAACAGGAGAAAAATCCTTCCGAATCGGAATTAGCTGTATGCTTTTGTTCTTACTCATTTTTTTAATTAGTTGATTTATTTCGACTTAGGTTCAACAAAGAACACCGACCTATGTAGGTCGGTGTTCAGAAAAAGAAAGATTCCAAATCTAAACAACAATCCGAACCTATACAGGTTGAATTATTGCCTCGATTTGAAATCCTTTCTCATGTCTCCATTACGCACAACTGGCTAGGAGGCAATCGTAGTTTTCTTATCAAATCCATTCGAACCTTACTTCTCGCTCCCTTGTACGGCCACGTGAGACCAGAGTGATAAGTATGTTCTGCTTCAGCTTCACGCCTCAGCAGGCTATTCAATGGTATATCCGAAGAACTGCCTTCAGTATATGCTGAATTTTTGTTATGTGTCAAATGTTGGTAACTTGCTTCGCGAAGGGCTGATTGTAAGCTAAGGTGCCATAGACCAGAAGAAGAGTATTCTGGTATTATGAGCTTAACAACTGAATAGCCTAACCCTTCCGATTTGGTAGGTATGGCACTAAATGCCGTCCAAGGCGCTGAGCACCTCGCTCTAGCGAAGCCTTGGACGGTCATAGCCCGAAAGGACTATGTATGGCAAAAGCCATCGAAGCTAGCGGGGTGCTTAGCGTTCTGCTAGCTAAGAATTAAACCCGTCCAAGGTAATGGCAATAATAATTTCTAAAAACGGCAAGAATGCCAAAAGAGTGGATAAGTCTTCATTCGAGAAAGAAGATTATCTACAGGAGTATATCTACGACAATCCGGAGAGTATTCCTCTATATGATATTAAGGAAGACATTCGTCTTTTAATTCTCGCTCGTGAGTTTCCCACAAACAGCGGTCCTATCGATGCAATTGGTATAGATAGGGATGGCGATATTTATATTGTAGAAACAAAGCTCTATAAGAATCCCGATAAGCGCACAGTTCTAGCCCAGGCCCTCGACTACGGAGCGGCTCTCTGGAAGCACTCAAATGACTTCAATGAATTTACAGCCCTCTTAGATAAGGACATACAAAAAACTTTTGAAGTCTCACTGAATGAAAAACTTAAAGACTTCTTCGAACTCTCAGACGACGAGCTGACCGAACTCTTAGATCGTGTGAAGGGGAACCTTGACGATGGCATATTAAAATTTGTCGTACTGATGGATAGCTTAGACGCGCGTCTAAAGGACCTCATAGTTTATGTAAACCAGAATAGTCAGTTTGATATTTATGCTGTGGAGCTCGAATACTATAAACACGAGGAGTACGAAATAATTATCCCTAGAATCTACGGAGCAGAAGTAAAGAAAGATATTAACGTCTCATCGAGTAAGCGCTATAAATGGGATGAGAAATCTTTACTAGAGGATGCAAAGCAAAAATTAACCAGCGAAGAATTGAAGGCATTCGAAAAGATTTACCAATTCTCAAAAGAAAATGCCGACAAGATAAACTTCGGTACCGGTGCATATGCATCATTCAGCCCTATTTTTAATAAATTAAGCGACAAGTCGTTGTTTTCCCTCTCAACCTCCTCTAGCTATTCGCTCGCTCTGAACTTTGAATGGTTAGTGAAGAATGGACGCGAAGATACAGCTCGTATATTAAAAGAGAAATTCGAAGCACTCGGATTTGATATTGCAGACGATTATACAAATTTACGCCCAAGCATTTCTTCAAACGAATGGACTCCTAAGATTAACGAGGTTTTATCATCCCTTTCGGAGATGCTTAAATAGAATGACTCTAAAAAATTCCTTGCTTCAACCCCACCAAGTGGGCATAATCTTGATATGAGCAATTCGAAATCTAAAAAGTCACTCATTGAAGAATTACCCAAGATAGTCACTGAGGGGAGGAAGGAAGTTGCTGATATTCTTGAGCGACTTTCAGGTTCGAGCAAGTTGGGTTTGCAGACAAATGAGTTAGTGCTTCCGGCTAAGGATACGGCGGGACTTTTTAAGGGTCAGGTCCCGGAGGCGAACGAAAAAGAATGGCTCAATCGTCTTATTTATGGAGATAACTTGCTTGCAATGCAGGCGCTCCTTGCCGGTGACGAAACCAGTGGTTTGCAATCAATGCGCGGGAAAATCGATTTGATTTATATTGATCCACCGTTTGACTCAAAAGCAGATTATAGAACTAAGGTGACACTCCCAGGCGTTGATTTACAGCAAAAACCTACCGTTATTGAGCAATTTGCATATTCGGATACATGGAAAGATGGGACCGTGTCTTATCTAAAAATGCTTTATCCACGTCTTTCACTTATGCATGAGCTTCTCTCTGATAAAGGATCTATCTATGTCCATATAGATTGGCACGCCGGGCATTATGTAAAAGTTCTAATGGATGAGATATTCGGGAAACAGAATTTTAGAAACGAAGTCGTATGGAATTATAGAAGATGGACTGCTTCAAGCGATAGATATCAAAATATGCACGACGTTCTGTATTACTACGGTAAGAGTGATTCACCAATTTTTAATAAAGTTGAAATAGATGCACGAGATTATCTTCAAGAGAGAAAAAAGGGTGGGTGGAACAGCAACACAATAGCAACAAAAAATGGACGCATAAGGCAACTCCTAATATACAATCAAGAAGCATTTGATGTGGCAGTAAAAGAAGGCCGGTTGGATCCAAGTAAGTACGACAAAGTAGTTGATGCAACTTCGACAAGCGTTGCCGCCCCAGATGTTTGGGACATACCCTTTATTAACCCAATGGCTAAAGAGAGGGTGGATTACGGAACTCAGAAGCCAGAAGCGCTTCTCGAAAGGATAATCGAGGCATCATCTAATAAAGGAGATGTTGTTGCTGATTTTTTTGTGGGTTCTGGTACTACTGGCGCGGTGGCAGAAAAGCTAGGGCGTAAGTGGATCATGTCAGAGCTTGGTAAGCCGGCGTGCCTTATTACCCGCAAGCGCCTCATTGACCAAAACGCAAAGCCATTTTTATATCAAGCAATTGGTGATTACCAGAAAGAAGCATTTTCAAGTTCAAAACTCTATCGTCGCATTGGCGACTTAGCACATGTTGTATTGCAGCTTTATGGTGCTATCCCATTCGCTGATACCGAACAACACCAGCGCAACTTAGGTTATATCAAAGATAGTAAAACACTCGTATTTGTTGACTCCCCAAACAAGATGACGGGGCTTGCAACATTAAAGCGGGCACAAGAACTACGTAATACATTTATGGGTGGATGGAATAAGGTTGTTGTACTTGGATGGAACTTCACTTATGACATAACAGAGGCAATCCAGTCACTTAGTGATGATAAACTGGAAGTTCTTGTTATCCCACCAGATCTTTTGGATAAGCTAAAAACGAAAGCGAGTTATAAAAAACTCGTTGATAGCGGCAAGATACGCTTTTCTTCGTTACAATATCTTTCTATTAAGCCAATTGAGAAAGAGGCAGATGGAGGCAATGAGCGTATAAAAGTAAAGCTAGATACTTACGTACTCCTCTCGCCAGACAACATTCCTCTTGATGATGAAGATAAGGAGAAATTATCGAAGCTCATCGCAGAGGATCCGTTAGCACTTGTTGAGTATTGGAGTGTTGACCCTGACTACGATGGTGAAACATTTCGTAGTAAATGGCAGGACTATCGTGGGAATACTGAGAACGATAACGATCCTCTACATGTTGTATACGAGGCGAGCCTTATAGTACTCAAAAAAGATAAACGTACAGTATGCGTGAAAGCAGTCGACGTATTTGGCTTTGAGAGTATCGTAATTCAAGAAATTTAAGTATGCCAACACCCCTCAACATAGGGACAAGAGACATCCCGCTCAAATTAGCACGAACGCTAACGAGTAAAGTTAACGAGTCTTGGGAAAGCGGTGAATTGTTTGCTAAAGCAACTCCTATTACACGTGACTTACTCACATACTGGTTTACCGAACCACACACCGAAGTTAGATCGGTTAATTTTAATGAAGGCCAGCGACAGGCAATTTTAAACACAATTTATTTGCATGAGGTTATCGGCACGCAAGCCGTTAAGAACATTTATGAGAATATTGAGTTTGAACTCCTGTCGGAGATTGATATGGCAGAGTTTAAAAAAGCCAAGTATGAGATACCAAAATACGGCATCAAAATGGCCACCGGTACTGGTAAAACATGGGTGATGCACGCGCTCCTAATATGGCAATACCTAAACGCAAAATATGAAGAGGAGACATCCGATAGATACTCAAAAAACTTTTTGCTTGTAGCCCCTGGGCTCATAGTATACGAGCGATTACTCGACGCTTATCTCGGCAAAGAAGATGAGAAAGGTGAACGTGACTTCGAAACATCTGATATTAATCAGTTTAAAGAGCTTTTCGTGCCGTCGGGTTACCGCGAAGATGTTTTTGGTTTTATCCAAAATGCTGTAGCTAGAAAACAAGAAATAGGGACCAAAGTCACTGGCGATGGGTTGATTGCAATTTCAAACTGGCATCTCTTTATGGATAAGGAGAATAATAGCAAGTCAAGCACTTCTCCACTTGATGACCCAAGTAGTGTTTTAAAAGATCTTCTTCCTGTGCGACCTGGGACTAGTGGAGGGAACGTACTAGATACACTTGATAATCAATATTTAAGCGGGAGAGAGGTTGAGTATTTGGCGAGTCTGCCCGATCTCGTTGTAATGAACGACGAAGCCCATCACATACACGAAAATAAATCTTATGGCGAGGTAAAAGAGGTTGAGTGGCAGAAGAGTCTAAATCGTATCGCGAAGGATAAGGGGAAACGTTTTGTGCAGATAGATTTTTCCGCGACACCATACGATGTAACTGGAAGTGGGCAGAATAGAGTTAAACACTACTTCCCGCACATCATTGTTGATTTTGATTTGAAGACGGCAATTCGCCAAGGGCTGGTAAAAACAATGGCGATAGACAAAAGAAAGGAGCTTGTAGATTTACCGCTCGACTATAGTGCAATCAGAAAAAATAAAGAGGTTATAGGATTGTCTGACGGGCAGAAGCTGATGTTGCGAGCAGGTCTTAGTAAGCTTCAAATATTAGAGAAGCATTTTACCGAATTCACAAAGGATGGATCTGGCGTGTCAGGGAAGCATCCGAAGATGCTCATTATGGCTGAGGATACGAAAGTCACACCTTTTGTTGAAGAGTTTTTGAAAGGAGAAGGCCTTGGGGATGACGACGTTGTCCGCATCGAGTCTAACAAGAAAGGAGAGGTTACAGAGAAGGAATGGCTGGAGATCAAGCAACGCCTATTTAACATCGACAAGCACGAACGCCCAAAGGTAATCGTGTCAGTTCTCATGCTGCGCGAAGGATTCGATGTAAATAATATTTGCGTTATCGTGCCACTTCGTTCGTCTTCAGCTCCGATTTTGCTTGAGCAAACCATTGGGAGGGGTTTACGAATTATGTGGCGTGAGCCCGAATTTCAGGAGATTAAAGCAGAGAATAGACAGAGACTATTTGTTGATAAGAGAGAGCCAAGCAGCTATATAGATATTCTAACGATAATTGAACATCCTGCTTTCATACAATTCTACGATGAACTACTTAAGGAAGGACTTCTTGGTGAGCTTGATGATGACCCCAAGAAAAGTACCGATGTACTCGGTGATATTATTAAGGTTGGGTTGAAGAAAAATTATAAGAAGTATGATTTGTTCTGGCCGATCATAATCAGAGACAGCGAAGATCAACTGGTGGAAACGGAGATTGATATAAAGAAGTTGGAAGAATTCAACACTTATAAATTAGAAGACTTAGAGAAATTCTTTACTAAAGATGGTGAGAAGTTCATCTCCGAAGAGATGACAGTAAAGACTCGTTTTGGTGAGTATATCGTTGATGCGACTCTATTTAAATCGCAAAGCTATAACGAATATCTACAAAAGATTGTTCACGTAGTCGTTAATAGAATGGCTCGCGTTAGCCAAAGGAAGAATAAAACTTTTCCCGCAATGCAGATTAATAATGTGGCGATTGTAAGATCGCTCGATCAATATATTCGCAATAGACTGTTTGGTAAGTCGTTCGACCCATTTGAGGGGAACAACTGGAAGATACTTCTTTTGAAGAATGGTCTTGTTACAAATCACATCATTAAAGAATTTGGGAAAGCAATATTCGAAATGCAGCAATCTGTCGAGCCAACAGAAGCAAAGGTCGTAAAGAAACATTTCTCGGAAGTTTCAGAACTCAGGATGCGGGAAAACTTTTCCCTTGAAATAGCAAAGACAATTTATGAGCGACTGCCATATCCTTCCAACAAAGGTGGTTTTGAAAAAGATTTTATGGAATATTCTGACCAAGATAGCGGCATCGAGAGTATTATGAAAGTCAGCGAATATTATCACCTCTTTGCAAATATTCTCTACATTCGTGGTGATGGGCTTATAGCATCGTACTCACCAGATTTCTTGATAAAGACTGATAACAAGCTATATGTGATCGAGACAAAGGCGGAGAAGGATCTTAAGGATGAGAACGTACAGCAAAAACAGCTAGCTACTATAGACTGGGTTAACAGGGTTAATTTGCTAAATAGCGAAGACAGGATGGATAGAGAATGGGCATATGCACTATTAGGTGAAAATCATTTCTACAGCTTGAAAGAAAATAACGCATCTATTTCCGAGATCTGTGAGCTCGCTCTTGTCAAAGAGACAGCAGCCAAGGGTGTCCTGGTGTAGTCACAAGATATGTATGAAAGAGAAGATATACCTAAAAACAGTTAAAGAGAAATTTGAAACTAAGTTAAACAAACTACTTAGGGAAGAGTTTGTTACAAGATCAGATAATTCAATTTCTTTTAAAGAAACAAAGATATTTTCTTTTGACGAAAAGAAAATATCTTATGGAACAACAAGAGTCGCGCCTAAAAATATAGATCCATTCTATGAAGATGATTATAAAGTTTCGATCTTATTAAGTCACAAAAATATTAATTTATTAGGGAGTAATCTATTAAAACCACCATATGGAGCTAGGGTGGTAGTTAATGTGCTCCGGGATTATGTTGATGATATAAAGGAAATAGAAATAGGATCTGGAGAAAATAAAATATCCGACGGTAAGGTATGTATCACTAAAGAATTGTACTTAACAATAACGAAGATAAATAAAGAAGAGGGGGTGGATAAAATTATTAGAATTAAAAATAGGACAATACCATTCTTAAAGACAGACTTTGGTTTAAGCGATATACAAGAAAGTGAGGTAGAAAGGGACTATGGGTTGTTGCTGAGAGAAATTATATCCAGTAATCAGCTCACTAGCACAGATGTATTATCACTGACAGATAAACTAGAAGCTGGCGATGACAGCAAGATTGTTATTGCTCAAGAAATAAACAAACAGACAGAATGGTTGCTTGAAATCTTGAGAAAAATTATTGATGAGCCAAAGCTAACAACAGCATTAGCAAAAGAATACGGCAAAAGATACTTCAATTACACTAAAAATAGCATTGTCGGACCCGAACATTTAATGGAAAAAATACTAACTGATTATGGGAAGAATATTATCTTTGGTGTCCCAGCGTTACTCAATACAGATAAGTATGTCATATCTAAACTACCGAAGGTGCAATTTGATATTATTTTAATAGATAATTTATCAGATATTGAAATAGTCGAGTTAAAAAGACCAGATGTCTATGTGTTGGAGTTTGACCCAAATAGAAACAAATTTTATCCATCCCAAGATCTATCTGTAGCTATAGGGCAAGCCGAAAGATATATAACTACTTTATATAAAGATAATGATCCAAATTTTAAAATAAATAACAAAACAATTAAAAAATATATAGAAGCAGAAATTGGAGGAAGTGTAGAATTAAACATAACAAGACCAAGTGCCACAATTGTGATTGGGGGGATTCATCGGATAGCAAAAGATTACAGTGAACTTTCTATTAAGAGACCGCAGACAAGGGGAAGATATGAAGAGAACATGTGGCAGGCATATAGAGAGCTGAAGAGTACGCATAAAAATATAAGAATAACCACTTATTCAGAATTAGTAGATGGGGCAGAACTTAGATTGAAAAGCTAGATTTATATCCATGGCTCTCTCCAAAGAACATATTCAGGAACTCAAAAACATCTTAGAAAAAGAGAATGGGATAGAAGTCTCTTGGGAAGAAGCAGAAGAAGGAGCCCATAACCTAACTCGTCTTGCAGAGCTTATGTATGACTGCTGGGTAGAAGATGAACGTAGAAAAAAGAAATTAGAAGAATCGCCCAAAGGATTCCACCTTAAAGGAATTGGTTATACCTGTTTCATCTGCGGTAGCTCTGTCTCAAATGAAGAATCGTGGTATGACAAATGGGGCATCAAGTGCCTTATTTGCCAGAAGGCAATTAATAAAAAGATTATTCCAGCTTCATGCGCGAAGAATAAAGATAGTTGGTATTCAAAATATGATCTAGAGAGTCGTTTTAATATTGATCGTCATGCCCTGAATAGATTTATCAAAGAAGGGATTTTAAATCCTCGTATTGTTCCGAATTCAGCTGGTAGGCCACACACCTATCTTTTCCTCATAAAAGACAATAAAGATACCCTACCACCAAAGAAACTAACGGAGTCAAAGTTGGTTAAGGAAACAAAAGATGGGAAAGATTGGCATCGTTCAGAGCCATGGTATAGGTTTGTAGATCCCCACAAAGCATTGAAGGGCTATAAAATCATAGACCATTTAAGTGTTCAGAGTGCTGATTGAACCTAAAAATCGAAGATTTACTGAAACAATTATGAAAAACAAAACTCCTGACATAAACAATTTAGTTTTATTTCTCGCTGGTACCGCTATGAAGCCTTTGTTTAATAATGATATTTGGCAATGCTATGGCTATAGAAAACGGCCAAAACATGGGAGCATCTGGCACAAAATGTTTTCTAAAAGATATGAGTTAGAAAGCTTTATCGCAAAAGAAATTCTCACAATGGGTCTTATCGATGTGTTGAATGGCATTAAAAAATCAACAGGAACGTTTGATACAAAATTACTAATTTCGATGGGAATGATCGATCAATTCTTATCTGCCACAAAGAACATATTTTCTATAGATTTGTTTATGGAAAATCTTTTTTCCACCTATGCCTCATATTTAAAAAGTGATAAATCAGAACTCCACGTGCCGGTTATATTAAAAGCCAAAGATATTTTAAACAAAAAAGACTTTGCAAGATTTATGGTCGGTACTATTAAATTACTTGCCGTCGGACATCCTGCCAACGATTTTCTATTAGAAAGTGACTTGATCAAGAATGTTGTCGAAGAATCTTCTAAGGAAAACAAGTTAGAAATTTCCATGTCCCAAGAGATGTATAAAAAATACGCCCACCTATTATCAGAAAAGATATTAAACAATGAATAAGATTGAAAAATCACTCAATCAGTTTTTAGAGGGTCGAGGCAAAAGCAAAGGAAGAGAACCAGATGAAAGATATGCTTCTTTTGATTTTTGTTACAGTTATTTTTACTCATTCTATAAAGAGAATAAGCTCTCCGAGCTAGCAAGTGAGAATAATCTGCAAATGAGTTGCTTGCAGATAGGTTTTTATTTAGCAAGTTGGGGAATGATGAGGGGTTCATCTTTTCTTCTTGAAAAAAGCGTTAGAAACTACAAAAATTTAGTTCTCGCAATCTCAAAAATGAATCCAAGATTATGGGAGATAGATGTAGATAATTATAGCGAGGAAAACATTCCCCTTTTATTAGATTGTAAACAACAAATAATTTCTGCACTCGGGAAACAAAATAACCCAAGCGATATTTTGATAACAAAGATAATGTTAGGGGTCTTCGCTAACACTCCTGCTTTTGATCAATACTTTAGAAAAGGTTTGAAGGTCTATTCTTTTAATAAAAAATCATTATTGAAAATTAAGAACTTCTATGAAGAGAACAGGGATGTTTTTGATTCGTTCAAAATACGCACATTCGATTTCTTAACAGCTAAAGAAACAAATATTATCTATACAAAAGCGAAATTGATCGATATGTACGGATTTATGAACGGAATGAATCTGACAAAGTGACTCGAGGATATTATAGATCCCGGGATGTAGTCGTCGACGTCAATAAAATGGTTAATTTAGTCCCGAAAAGGAACATTCTCCAAAACCACGCTTTC
The DNA here is from genome assembly GCA_043821485.1 of Parcubacteria group bacterium. Taxonomy (GTDB): domain Bacteria; phylum Patescibacteriota; class Minisyncoccia; order 2-02-FULL-40-12; family IGHO2-01-FULL-4-A; genus JBDRCU01. The sequence continues at coordinate 11,009 of JBDRCU010000020.1, forward strand.
GTGTTCCATTTGTCCCATTTGACCCCCGACCCACGAGCCTAAATTCACTTCTGGAAACAGCCCCAAGAAACCCTTATACTGCCTCATAAGACTTGGCACTAGACCCGAGTCGCCCGCATGGAAAAAACATTTATCACACGCGAAGCTGTTCGCCAAGTGCTTGACGTCTACTGGCAACAATATAGGTTACGCCCCGCACACACGGCTATAGGTCTTCTATCCCCCGCAATAGGCACAATATTGATATTCTTCA
>JBDRCU010000021.1:0-2489 GCA_043821485.1 Parcubacteria group bacterium
TCAAAAGCTGGATTTTGACCGTAATATGCCAATCACCGTGCGTGAACTTCTGTCCCTCCATACTAAACACAAGAATGTTAAACATGCCCAAGAAGCATTACAAATACTAGATGCTAAGAATCTATTTAATAAACGCATTGGGAATCTATCTGGCGGTGAATTCCAGCGGGTACTCCTCGCAATGGCTCTTCAGAATCGTCCGGAAATATTATTCTTAGATGAGCCAACTGCAAGCATAGATGCAGAGGGTGCCGGTGAGATTTATGATTTTCTACAGGATGTTCGCAAGGCTGACTCAATGACAATTGTACTCGTTTCCCATGATATAGATGTTGTTTACAGATATACCGATACCGTAATATGTATGAATAAAAAAATCGTCTGCAAGGGAAAACCCAACGAAGCAATCACCGACAAAACTATTCAGGAACTTTACGGTAAACACCATACAGTATTTACACATAAATAATGATTACAGATATTTTAGAACTAGCATTTATTCAAAGGGCATTAATAGCAGGATCATTGATTGGTATTACATTATCTCTGATCGGGGTTTTTGTTGTACTTCGTAAATCAGCATTCTTTGGAGATGCTGTAGCACATTTTGCATTTACTGGTATTGCACTTGGATTTTTGTTTTCAATTGATCCAATATTGAGTGCAGTAGTTGTTTCTACGCTACTAGCCTTCGGAATAATATTTATTCAGAACCGCGCTCCACGGCAATCACTAGATACCCTCATCGGAGTCTTCTTCTCCGGAGCCGCAGCAGTAGGTATTTTTGTAATCGGAATCCTTGATGGCTATCGTCCAGATCTTTTTCAATTCCTATTTGGTGACATAGTTGCAGTATCACACTCAGATGTGATTATAGCCTTAGTTGTAACTCTGACTGTTATGGTGATATTGCTTCTGACATGGAAACAGCTTTTCAGGATTACATTCAACCGCGACATGGCTCGCGTTGCGGGAATCAATGTTGCATTCTATGACTATCTATTTATCGGCCTTCTTGCAGTTGTAACTGCGGTAAGTATTAAAATTATAGGAATCATACTTGTTCCCGCTCTCTTAGTGATACCTGCAGCAGCATCCAAAAACATCAGCAATAGCTTTAGCCATCTTGTAGTATATTCTGCAGTCTTTGGATTTATTAGCGTCTTGGTCGGACTATTGAGTTCTTTCTACTTAGACACGGCATCAGGCGCAACAATAGTCCTTGCAGGAATAGTGATTTTCATAATCACTTTTATCTTTCGAAAGCGTTAATACTGCTCAAATTCGCTCAAATCTATGTATGGACAACGTATTGACATTGTCAATGCGTTTGCTACACTAAATACAATGACTACTTTACAAGTTCGGATTGATGAGCCTACCAAAAACAAAGCAAAAAAAATATTCAAACAAATGGGCATGGACATGTCTTCCGGTATTAAGCTATTCCTGAATCAGGTGATAAATACCCGCACCCTCCCCTTTCAACCACGAACACCGAATGGATTTACCGAAAAGCAGGAAGCTGAAATGATCAAAGAACTTGAATATGCTCGCAAACACGGAAAAATCTACGACAGCGCAAAGGCCCTTTTTGAAGACCTCGACAAAGAGTGATTTATAGATTAAAAAAGACTCACACTTTCAGAAAAGCATACAAAAGATTAAAAAAATCTGGTAGATTTTCTGATGTAGAAAAATTAAAACACGTTGTATCAATACTTACTAATGGCATTGTGCTTCCCTTTCACTATAAAGATCATCAACTCACTGGCCGACTATTGAAATATCGAGAATGTCATATCAAAGACGATTTACTTTTGATATACTCACAGAATAAAAATCAACTGATTCTAACGCTAATCAACATAGGAAGCCATTCAAAACTCTTCAAGTCCTAACTATCTAATAAGTTTCAAATCTCCATCAATAAAAATAGGATTCATTCCTAATACTTCTTCCTTGAGACCGCATTTATCGGATACTTTATTTAGTATATAGATTGGTTTTTTCTTCATCCACGCATAAAATATCTCAAGCAAAACATTGCCCCCGATATATCCTGATATCCCTTTCTTCGTAAGATTGATTACAAATGTTATATCCCCTTTTTCCACTTGGCGTAAATGCTCTTTCATCTTTGCTGTTTTTTGATAATACATCTTGGGATCCTTATACCAATGCTTATGCTTGGAGACATCATAATTCCCTGCTCTGTGCATCCTAAGCGCAGTTACAGGAACCAAAACTTTAAATCCCATAGCTTCAAGTTTCTTTTTGTATTCCATCGCTTCCTTATAGAACGAAGCGCTCGAACAAATTGTGATTATCTTAGATCTCTTTTTCATACGATCTTCAACTTCTTAAAAATATACTCCCAGATAGGTTCGATCTTAATCTGTTTCATTTCTTCCGAAGAATACCAATCCATAGACTTGGCTTCTTCTGGATTAAACTTCATCTCCCCTATTACCTCACATCTATATACA
>JBDRCU010000022.1:0-2066 GCA_043821485.1 Parcubacteria group bacterium
CTCAAGAAATGTAGTACAAATATTATGCTTGTATCTTCAAATATATCAGTTCCCGATGAGCGTTTAATGTCCAAAGCTACTGCGTCTAATATTGGAAGATATGCGGGTATTATGTCATCTTTCGTTTTGTATGCTTTTTTACCCTCTTTCCCTTCAAGAGGTTTTGCCGCTTCGCGAGATTCTCGTATTTCACTTTTATTCGCAACATTCTCTTTCGGTATATCCTCTGGTACAAAGTGAAGAAGAAATTCTGTCAACGCTTCGATCGTTCGTTCTGAATAATATAATTCATACTTCAATCCTTCCCCTTCTCTGCTTACACCCCAAAGCCCTGCGTACTTGCCATATCCAATCTGAGTGTTCATGAGGAAGTTATAAACACGATTAAGAACAACCTTATGATTAAGATTAAGTTGAGTGTCAAGCTTGCTAATTAACTTTGGTTTTAAAATTCCCGCCATGACGAGAAGTGTTCGCAATACACATGGAATGAGCGATGAGTCCGCGATGAAGTCGAACCGAGCACTTAAAAGATATTTATAATCAACTTTAGAAAAATCAGTTTCAGCTGCCCATTTATATATAGGATATGCAATTGCTTTTACAACATTTTTGTCGCTGTGTAGGCTTAGTGCGAGCATTAGGCGAGTTAAGTCCAGAGCAGATTGAACATCATAAGGACTTGTATTGACAACATTCTCTGTCCAATTAGCCAAGTAGCTCCCGGTAACATTAGTATTGAAGCTCTTCTTTATTTTTTCGAGGATAGGATCCATCTCAGATCCGATTTGCTCATGGAATTCTTTAAGATAATCACAATTTTTTATTTCCTCGAATGTATCTAAGAGGCTCCATGTCGGCCATGGGTGCGCCGATGTGTCATTCGTCCATGCCCATCCGGTATCATACTTACATAACTTGATCCAATCGAGATTAATTTTTATTGCCTTAAAAATCTTTTCATTGGAAATGTCGAGTGAGAGGCCATACTTGTGTTGGAGCTCCAAGAAATTTGTTAGCACCGACAAAGTGAATGAAGCACACTCTGATGTCCAGTATGGGCTTTGCCTAATTCCTTTACCTCGTATAAAGTAAGGATTGCCTTGTTCTTCTGGGGGTTTCTCTCGCGTATTGAATGTCAGGATGTATTTGATGTCTTCTTCTATCAGAGCCCGTAGATTAGAAAAACGTTTGTGAAGTGGGTCCCAAAGCATATTCTTTGGAAGATTAACTAAGGGAATCAATAGTGCCTCAAGACCTTCGAGGGTGGAGAAGTAAGCCTTTCCTACAACTTCTTCCTGATCTTGAAAACTTCCATCAATTAAACGCGTCTCAACTAGCTTTATTAGTGCGTTAAATAGCGCATCATAAACGGGTTTCGAATTATCACATATTAGTTTTTTCATTGTTGTTTCTCCATGGCTGACAATTCTTCGAGAATGGTGTAGCCAATCTTTTCCATACCTGGTACTGGGAATGTAGCATAGTCCATAAGTTCGTCGGCAAGGTAAAACAATGCTTGCGTTCGAAAATCAAGGAGATACTTAAGGTCGTCCGAAATACTTCCATGACATTTGGGATAACGAAACAATGCCCAATAATACCGGTTGTCGATCAAGCGAATATCAAGAGGAAAAAGTCGACAGTCAACGGGACGGCAATTATAAATATCGCATAGGCCCGTTCTCTGGTTGAAGAAAACGCACCCTCCCCGTTCGTTGGTTTTCATGATGAACACAAAATTACCAGTGCGCGGATTTAGTTTTTTTGCTGCAAATGCATCTGATGAGAGACCAGTATAATATTCAATGTCTTCTATGTCCCTTTTAAGCAGATATGGGGGTTCAATAATACCCCCTTCTGTTAAAAGTCCACAACAATCTAGGCCGGAACAAGCTTTGCACGCACTGATACTGCCAATATTGCGTGCGATTTTGGTTTTGTCTATCGAACAACCTGTATATATTTCACTATTCATGATTATCCTTTTCAATTCGATAATAACATTTATTTTTCTTCATATTCCACATTATACAGCCCAAAAATAATAATCATCGTCCTAAATT
>JBDRCU010000023.1:0-4210 GCA_043821485.1 Parcubacteria group bacterium
GTGGTTGTATTTGACGGTGTCGCCGGTGTTGAACCACAATCTGAAACAGTGTGGAGACAGGCAGATAAATATAATGTTCCGCGCATGTGTTTTATCAACAAATTAGATAGAACTGGTGCAGATTTCTTTAAATCTTTCCAGAGCATTCTTGATCGTCTTACAAAAAAAGCAGCTCCTATACAACTTCCTATCGGTATGGAATCTGCTCTTAAAGGCCTTGTTGACCTTGTAGAAATGAAAGCTACTATTTATAAGGATGATATGGGTAAAGAGATGGAAGTTATTGAAATTCCGGAAGATATGAAGGCTCAGGCTGAAGAATGGAGAGGTAAAATGCTTGAAAAAGTAGCTGAAGGGGATGAGGAATTTATGGAAAAATATCTTGGTGGTGAAGAGTTTACTACCGAAGAGCTTAAATCTGCTATTCGTCGCTCTGTTATTGCCAATACTTTTGTTCCGGTTCTTACGGGTACAGCTCTTAAAAACAAAGGTGTGCAATTGCTTCTAGATGCAGTTAATGACTATCTTCCATCTCCGTTGGATGTTCCACCAATTCAAGGACATGTTGATGGAAAAGAGGATGAGATAATCGAACGTCATGCTGATCCAAATGAGCCACTTGGTGCACTTGTATTTAAAATCGCAACAGATCCATTTGTAGGTCGTCTTTGTTTTGTACGTGTGTATTCGGGTGTTCTTAAATCTGGTTCTTATGTATATAACTCATCACAAGGAGAAAAAGAAAGAATCGGTCGTTTAGTACAAATGCATGCGAATGATCGTAAGGAAATTCAAGAAATTTCAGCTGGTCATATCGGTGCTGTTATTGGTCTTAAATCTGTACGTACTGGTAGCACGCTGATCGATGAAGGTGGTCAAAAGGTGATTTTGGAATCGATTACATTCCCAGATCCGGTTATTCACATTGCTATTGAACCAAAAACAAAGGCTGATCAAGAAAAAATGGGTCTTGCATTACAAAAGCTTGCGGAAGAAGATCCAACATTTACCGTTAGAACAGATGAGGAAACCAATCAAACTATTATCGGTGGTATGGGTGAACTTCACCTTGAGGTACTTGTTGATCGTATGAGACGTGAATTCAAAGTTGAAGCGAACGTTGGTAAGCCTCAAGTTGCATACCGTGAAACTATTCAAAACGAAGTTGCGGGAGAAGAAAAATACTCTAAACAGACTGGTGGTCGTGGTCAATATGGTCACGTATTAATGCGAATTTCGCCAAATGAACCAGGTAAAGGTTATGAATTTATTGATTCTGTGGTTGGTGGTCGTATCCCTAAAGAATACATTCAACCAGTAAACAAAGGTGTGCAAGAAGCATTGACTCGTGGTGTTGTTGCCGGATATCCAATGGTGGATATTAAATGTGAACTTTATGATGGTTCTTATCATGATGTGGATTCATCTGAACTTGCGTTTAAATTGGCTGCTTCTATTTGTTTCCGAGATACCGCTAAAAGAGCTAATCCAGTACTACTCGAACCAATGATGAAGGTTGAAGTTGTTACACCGGAAGAATTTATGGGTGATGTTATGGGTAACTTAAACTCTCGTCGTGGACAAATTGAAGCTATGGGTGACCGTGGTGAGGCTAAAACAATCGATGCTAAAGTTCCACTTTCAGAAATGTTCGGTTATGCAACAGATCTTCGCTCTATGACTCAAGGTCGCGCATCTTACACAATGGAATTCTCTCATTACGCCAAGGTTCCAAACAACGTGGCTGAGAAGATTAAAGAGGAGAGGGGGATGAAGAACTAATTGTCTGGACCACTGATTACACAGATTTTTCGGATTTCACTGATTACCAAGCTGTAGGGGCGCCCCGCTTAGCGGGGCGTCTTTATGTTATTTACCACTAAGGCAAAAAGAACAAAATCAGTGAAATCATTTAACCAGCGTAATCAGTGGTTCAGACAGTATTTCCTAACATTTTCTATACTTTTCAAGTCTAATTGATTAAATAGGTGTCTTTCCCTTTACAAAATGCCAAAATATTTGGTACATTTTCTGTAAGACTAAACACAAAAAACCATGAAAAAGATATCTAAGAAGAAGCTTATTAAAGCGTTGCTTGCCCCTATAGGAAAAGGAATACTGATTTTTGCTGTATTTGGAATGGCATTGTACGCATATGCAATTACTTTTCCTGGCACTGCACCTGGGCCTGTTACCGGTGTAATTGGGCAGTTCGTTGGTTTGAGTGATGCTACGGGTTATACCGCTACTACTGGTTATTCAGGCTTAAATGCAAAATGTGATACAGGTAATATTATTGAACCGGTGGGGGGTACAACACTCACAAATACTGGTGCACATGTCTGTACAGCTGATGAAGTAATCAATAGCTACAATCACAATTCTGCTGTTGTTGCTGCGCAAACAACCGGAACTGGAATCATAAATAACGGTCCTCCAGGTTATGTTGTGTTTGCGAACGATTGTAATGGTTGGCAGGTTACTACAAATACATATCAAGCTACCGATGCATTCGGAACTGTATGGTCTTTTGGTAACGAAAGCGCTAGTTTGGCTAGCTGTGGAAATATCTATAACAATACCCTTGTTAAAGTCGCTTGCTGTAAATAATAAATTAACTTCTTAATTTTTTTGTAATGACATCAAAAATAAAAATATTCTTACCAATCGTCCTAATCTGCTCATTCTTTCTCTTTTCTCCGGATACTTTTGCTACAAGCTGTACTTATGTTGGTAGCCCAAGTCAGGCTAATAGTGTTACAGAAACTTGTTTGCTAAGTGGTGGTTCTGGACAAGATTGTCCATCCGTTGGTTTGGATTGGTTCTATAAAAGCGCTTGTAGAACAGATGCTTATGTACAAAGCGAAGGTTACGCTTGTTATAACAACCGCCGTGTACTTGATGGATCAACAGGTTGTACTACAACTTGTAGGGTAGGTGGTGAAATTTACTGTTCAGGTGTTTGTAAAGTGGCGGAGGTAGATGACGGAAGTCCAACATGTGCTGAACAAAATAAATCTTTTAATACTTGTACCGGTGCTTGTGGCGGATGTTCAACTGGTTATGAATTAGTTGGTAGTGAATGTGTGGAATTGGCTCCAGTGGCTTATTTTACCGACGTAGTTCCAGGGCTTTTTAAGGGGTATACCGGTACTGCATGGGAAATCTTTCTTACAGTAGATAATTGGATAGATCAAATTCTTGAAAGTCTTATAGACGAATTGGTGAATAGCTCAGAATTTATTGAACAACTTGTGAGTGAGGAGACATTTATAACTGAACTTACTACCAATGAAACATTTGTTACTGAGTTAACTGAAGTGGTTGGTGCTGGAGATTTTGTTGGCCTTTCTTCTCCTGCAATGGATGGTAATGAGGGTAGTTATGCTGATGCTGATGCTGAATGTGATAACGATCATGCAGGTAGTCATGTTTGTACTTCTGAAGAAATGCTTTATGCGTACCAAGTTGCTGATTCAGATCTTCCTGGTTCTGGTATAGCTTGGTATAATTCTGGTTCACCAACAAATATTCAGCCATTAGTAAGTGATTGTAAGGGCTGGGATTCAAATGCTGCTACATATTTTGCTACTGTATGGAATTTTACTAACGGTTCAGCAGGTGTTCAGGGATGTAATTCAGTTTGGCCTTGGGCTTGCTGCCAATAATTTTTTAATAATTTAAGAAATAATCATGAAGAAATATTTTTTAGTACTACCATTATTTGTATTAGCTTTCTTGTTACCAAATACTACTCTTGCAGTTGGTGAAACATGTAGTGGAACTCCAGCAAGTTCAAGCTGTTGTACAGAACCTCAGGCTATTATAGATGGTGGAGGTTGTCCAAGTGGTCAGGTTTGGATAGGTGACGTAATTAGCGGATCATGCCAAACACCGGTAGTTTGTACCACTGAAACCAGATTTAGCTGTTCAAATAATACCTGTTACACACCAACAAGTTATTCCTGCTCAAATGCGCGTGATGTAAATATTGGTACTGCAGATTGTTGTGCAGATGGGCAGGTTGCAGTTTTTGATAGCGCTGATCCTAATAAATGGGTTTGTGGAGATGCTGCTGGTGGGAAGTGGATGGATGCCAATGAAGACGATATTTATTATGATGATGGTAAGGTTGCTATAGGTACTGCTTCTGTTGATGCTGCTGGTGCTTTTCTTCAGTTGGGAGGTACAATTAGTGGTCATCAGACAG
>JBDRCU010000024.1:0-3383 GCA_043821485.1 Parcubacteria group bacterium
GTGAGCTCGTCGAATCCACAGTGTTATAACCTATTTTGCTTATTACACAGGATCTCTTAATTATTCAATATTATGATCGTGGCTTTGGACATTCTGGATTACTACGTTCTGAACATATATATGTAGCTTTTTCTAACAGACCTTCTACTGCTTGAACTGCTTCTGCACTGCTATGTCCTTCTGCCACTCTTTCAAGATCTCTAACTGTAATACCTATAGGAGTCAATGAAACCATTCTTATTCTGGGATTCGAAGGACATGGCTTAACAAATACTGGGCTGTACCCCGTATATTAAGAACATATTCTAAGATAAACTAACATTTAAGGAGAGGAGGAATATGTTCAAACGAATACCGCTTGAAACCAAAAACGAGATTCTGGAAAAAGTCAAAAATGGGATGTCAGTATCTGAAGCTGCTAAACAATATGCTGTTTCCACAAAAACAATCTATGCCTGGCTGTCAAACCAGACCAGACCTGAAATATCAATACTGGAATACAACAGGTTAAAAAAAGAAAACGAGGAATTGAAAAGAATAATTGGGATAATAACTTTGGAGCTTGAGAGAGGGAAAAAAAATAGAAATCGTTAAAATTAGTACAAATAAAAAGTTAATTGCATCCTGTATGAATATTAACCATAAAAATATTTATCATCAAAGTAAAATGATGATCAGGGACCTTAAGATCAAAGAGAGAATTGAGGAAAACCACATCACCAACCCTGCCTACGGACACAGAAGGCTGGCATTGGATTTGAAGATGAATAAGAAAAGAATCCTGCTGTTAAATATAATATTAAAATGTGCATAGTTATAAAATAAATTTGTGCAACGATAGATCTTGGTGGGTACCACCGGATAGGAGGTGAACTATACCAAGATCTTTATGTTAACTATGTACAAACAAATCACTATTCAAACGCTCCACAAACAAGGAGTAAAAACCACACAAATCGCCAGAGAGCTTAGCTGCCATCGTAATACGGTTGCAAACATCCTGCAGCGAGACAAGGTTATTGAAAAACAAACCCGAGTCAAACCTTCCGTATTTGCTTCCTTTGATACGCAGATTAAGGATTTCATTGATAAAAAAATCAGTATTCTTCGAATCTACGAAATCCTCAAAGAGAAATATAACGTGCAAAGCACGTATGTTAATCTCTGTAAATATATCCAAAAGCATTTCCCTAAACCGGTTAAGACATTTGGCGTGCAAATAATATTTCCTGGAGAAGCAGCAGAAATTGACTTTGGCTATTTAGGGATGTTGCCCGGTCTTCCAGGGGGCTTAGTAAAAACATATGGTTTGGCAGTAATACTGGGATACTCCCGTGTAGGATATTTTGCCATCTGTTATGATCAGAAACTTCAGACACTCATCCGTGAAATCACAAATGCGTTTGAGTACTTTGGCGGTGTGCCAAAACGATTGAAAGTGGATAATATGCGCACAGCCATACTGACCAACCAGCATTATGATCTTGTTTTCAACCAGGATTTTTTGGAATATGCCAATCATTACACCACCGTTATCATTCCCTGTACGCCTTATCATCCGGAACAAAAAGGGACAGTTGAATCAGGAATTAAATATCTGCAAAACAACTTTATCAGCGGCAGGACATTTGTTGACGCTGCTGATCTGAAACAGCAACTGGCTGATTGGATGACTAATTATGCCAACGAGCGTATACACGGGACGACCAGAAAAATACCAATGCAGGTTTTTCTAACAGAAGAGAAAGCAACACTGCAACCGTTACCGGAACACTCCTTTGCGTTTTTCAATCGGGGGATACGAACTGTGAGTCAGAATTGTCATATCCATTTTGAGAACAACTACTACTCTGTTCCTTCCTGTCTTGTTGGGAAAGAGGTTACTGTCCGGTGGAATGAACATCTGCTTAGAATTATCGACTCCGGAGAACAAGTGGCATTACATCGAAAAAGTACAGAGACAGGCACCTATGTGACACAACGGTCTCACTTGCCTGATTACAAAGTCTATTCAACAACGGAGCACCAGGCACGGTTTGAAGCAAAATTTGCTGATATGGGAGAAGATGCTCATATATATTTTCGTATGCTGCTTGAACAAGAATCGTACTGGTTTCGGATCGTCAGAAGCATCCTGGGATTACGGAATACCTATGGGGACGAGGCGGTGAATGCAAGTTTAAAACGAGCGTTGTATTACCAAGTACGGGATGTGACAACCATCAAGAATATTTTGGAGAAAAAGCTGTATGTGGTAGATACTGAACCAAAACTACTGGGTAGAGATAGCATCCAAAGTACACTGACTCGGGAATTAACGTACTATACAACGAGTATATGAAACAGCAGTTTTTACCCACCGTAGAGATTGAGAAAAAACTCAGAGCGTTTCGGCTTTCCGGAATGATTGCAACATTGGAGGCGCGGTGTACGCAAGCAGCAGAAGACAACCTCGGGTATACCGAGTTTTTAGGATTGCTTTTGGAGGATGAGACAAACAAACGATCAGATAACAAACATGCGCGGTTGTACAGATGCGCGCACCTTCCGTTTGAGAAGGGATTGGAAGATTTTGATTTTACCTTTCAACCGACTCTGAAAAAACAAGAGATTATGGAGCTTGCAACGCTTCGGTTTTTGGACAAGAAGGCCAATATTCTCTTTTTAGGTCAGCCGGGTACCGGTAAAACCCATCTCTCCGTCGCGTTAGCACTAAAGGCAATAGAGCACGGCAAAACCGTGCTGTTTACCACGGTGTGGGAAATGATCAATACGCTTCAGCAAAGCCGCGCTGATTACAGCTATCAGAAAAAGATACAGACCTATCTCAAGCCTGACCTGTTGATTTTAGATGAACTAGGATACCGGAGCATGGCTGAATCAACAGTTGAGGACTTCTTTGAGATTGTTTCCCGGCGGTATGAAAAAGGATCAATAATTATCACCACGAATCGCTCCATCAATGAATGGGATAAAGTGTTTATTGATAAAACCTTAACTACAGCAGTTGTGGATAGACTGCTCCATCATTGTTCAGTGATAGAAATCAAAGGAGAGAGTTACCGGTTTAAAAAACGTGACTAATTTTTTTTGACAAAAAGTGCACAATTTTATTTTATAATTCCATCGAAATACTGCACAATATTATTTTATACTTGACATGGTTGTCGCTCTTTAAATGTTTATCCATTTTGTACCTCCTTCTATAGCCTTGATAACTCTATCCATACCATCACTACTTTAAATAAAAAGGTCAACAGTCAATTTAAGAGTTTGTGTTGTTGGGAAAAGATAAAATCTATAAAAGATGTAGATGAATATGAAAGAGTTTTGATATATTATATGAGCATGAATAATAACAATATCTCTTTGGACCCTCTAAA
>JBDRCU010000025.1:0-2406 GCA_043821485.1 Parcubacteria group bacterium
TTTCCAGATATATAGTCCTATATCATGGAAAAATTTTACATTTATCAACACTGTTATAGGTACTAAATAGGAACATGGTTTACGCACAGGAAAGTCTTGATGAGATTAATGGTAAATATCATGAATTAATTTTACTCCACAGAAGGCTGCTTCTCAATTTAGGAACATTTCAGCAAAAACTAAACAACGAGAAAGCCCGTGAGTATTTAATGCATGGAATTGCGAGAAGACTTGATATTCTTTTTCAATGTATTGAGAATATTTTTACAATATTTACCCCTAATCGAACTGAGCATCTGTCAAAAGAAGAACTTTCTAATTTAGGTATTAATCTACATGCATTTTTTATTAATATCGCCGGCATACTCGATAATTTAGGCTGGGTATTTGTATACGAGAACAACCTCTTTGGCAGGAGGCAAGATGGAAAAATAGATCGTAATGGCGTTGGTTTATTCAACGATATTACACAACAACATCTTAATCCCAAGTTACGTGAATACTTGCAATCAGAGCTAATGAGCACCTGGTATGATGATTACACAAAAAAATACCGTGATTCTTTAGCGCACAGAATTCCATTATATGTTCCACCGTCTATATTAAATAATGAACAGAGCAAAGAGTTCAGTGATATTGAAGCAGAAATACAGGGTCTAGATTTAAGCCATGAGGAAGATATCAATAAATGGGGTGCCCTATTAGACAAACAACGAAGCCTTGGCGTTGCCAGTCATTTTTTTGCACACTCAATGGACGAAGGGTGTCGTCCCGTATATTTTCATGCACAAATAATCGCTGATTACTTAACAATTGATGAAGTGATAAATATATTCTGTGATGATTTTTATCAATAAAACCTATAACAAGGCGCTGCACCGGAATTTTGTTACGCTGCGCTTCACAAAATCCCGTGAGCTGGGTCGTTATACGGTAAAAACATGAACAAGAAACTTACAGACGAATCTTTTAGCTCAGCTCTTCTTCATGAAGATGATCTTGGCTCCGTCATCAGAGTTCACTTACATGTGGAATTTCATGTAAATGAAATTCTTAATATATTGACGCCATACCCAGAGGACTTGAAACCATTACAACTTGATTATGATGGAAAAGTTAATCTGATCTGCGCTTTAGGTGTGCAGCCAAAATATAAACCAATAGTATCTGCGCTAGGAAAAATGCGAAATAAGTTCGCACACAATCCATTTTATAGGCTTGATAAATCGGAAGTTAATAATCTTTATAAGGCACTAGAAAGTACCGATAGAGAGATATTGCAGGAATCGCACGAGAAAACCAGAAAAACAAGCGGTCCTGTTGAAATAAGACCGTATAAAGAGCTATCACCAAAGGATCAGTTTATATTGATAGCAGTTGTAATACGAAACATAGTTTTAGCAATAAAAAATGAAATTCAATAAAACGTATAACAAATCAATTAATGTCGCCCTTTCAGGGCTGGACTTACGCACTGCGTGCTTCGGCCCATTATTGAAGTGTTCGGCAGGAAGAGATCAACGACAATGAACCCAATTGGAGGTCTCCTGAAATTCTTTAGGAAGAGGGCCGTTCAACGATTGGAGACTGAGCAGATTGCCCAACGTTGGCGTGATGGATTTGACGCCTTTCAAAAGGGGAAAGATTTCTACTTCGAGAGGCGGGGGAAAGATTTCAACCACAAGAGGCGGATGCAGGAAGCTTTAGACTGTTTCGATAAAGCCATTGATTGCGGGTATGTCGATGATGCAGATGTTTATGCCATGCGGGGTGGGTGCCTTCAGTCACTGAATTTCGATCTAGATGCGATAGATGATTTTGACAAGGCTATTGCGTTGGAACCGGAAGACAGCAATACGTTTTTCCAGCGCTCACTCTCGAAGTGCTCCACACGCGATTCTCATGGCTGTGTCTCCGATCTCCAAGAAGCTATTCGACTTGCAAGTGTTGATAATAAGTACACCAGAAGTCATGATTCTCAATCCAGAGAATGGGGTTACAGGAATTCCGCGGAGTTCTACGAGATGGAAATGGAGTCCGCTAAGCTTGACCTTGATGCTTTTGATGATCCTCATAGTTCGTTACAAGGGTATTATAATAAGACAGCAAACATGCGAAGGCGACCAAACGTCCGAAGGACTGGGAAATGAAAAACACACTGAACATGTAAATCCACCTAACCCTCGTTCCTCGGACCGGTGATTATTTCGTTGAATCTGTAGAAAAAGCTTGAAAGACCTATAGATAAAGCATAAATTTGTTTCCAGACAAAAGTTAATGGGGCCGCGTCTTGATTAGGGCATTAATTTTATAGGACATAGTGACGTGTCTATGATTTAGTGCTTTATCACCTTTTTTTGCCTATTCAAGAAAAAGCAATCGATTCGACTGTTTTGATCAGATATC
>JBDRCU010000026.1:0-35918 GCA_043821485.1 Parcubacteria group bacterium
GTCTGATCCTGTATCTGTATCAGTACCGCAAGAGAACTTACCAGTAGATGCGTCGTAAAGAAGCTTTGATGTAGTAGCTCCTGTACAATTAGTTAATCCTGAACCATATGTTTCTGATGCACTTGCTGATCCTGCTGTTTCTAGGTCTCCTGAAATTGATACATTAGAAGAAAAGGTAGCTTGTCCTGATACTGTAAGGATGTCATCAATAGCTGTTGTTCCTCCATTTGAATCTAATGTGAGATTGCCTGAAGTAGTATCAAGCGTATTACCATCTAATCTAAGGTTATCTACTGTTAACTGGCCTAGTCCTGTAATGTTCTGCGTATTTCCAGTTACTGCTCCTCCCAATGTGAATGCATTGATGGTTAATGTTCCTGTTGAAGCAGATAAGGTATCTGTTTTAATAGCTCCTGCTTCAAATGTATTGGTAACAGATGCATTGTTTGAGAAGATCCAGTCGCCTGCTACTGTTTCATCTTCTGATAGAGATGCCGGGCCGCCTGCACCCCAGTCTAATCTAACTTCAGCTATGCCTGCATTGTCTGTTACTGTGAAATGTCCTGATTCAAAGGATAAGGATGATGTGCCTGTTACTGTAGCTACTGCACCTTCCATTACATCTATTCCTCCATAGTCTGATCCTGTATCTGTATCAGTACCGCAAGAGAACTTACCAGTAGATGCGTCGTAAAGAAGCTTTGATGTAATTCCTGTATCGCAGTCTACTAATCCTGAGCCGTAGAATCCTCCTGATACAGAAGCTGTACCTGCTACGGAAAGTTTGTATCCTGGGACAGTTGTTCCTATGCCGACGTTACCGGAATTATTAATTGTCATTCTAGGAGTCACGCTTCCCGTATTCCATATTTGAAAAATATCAGCTGTAGGATCCATCAATATTCCCCAATATTTGCCGTCAGCACTATTAAAAAGCTCTACATACGGTTTTGCACCAGATGTAGTTGCCTTTTGTTGAAAACCAGCCCAAGTTGCATTACTACCTTCAATGATTGCAGGATAGACATCACTACTTTTAATGTGCAATTTTGCTCCTGGGCTTACAGTCCCTATTCCTAATCTATCGCTACTATCATCCCAAAAAAAGCTTGTATTGTCTTCTGTTAATACTCCTGAAGCACCTGCAAATACTACTGATCCCTGCGTAAAGCTAGTATCGATATTCCCAGCTACATTTAGAGAAGACACACTGGCTGTTCCTATCACCTCAAATGTACCCCCTGTTATTGAGGCTCCTCCTGCAAATGACCATAAGCCTGCTACTGTTTCATCTTCTGATAGAGATGCTGGGCCGCCTGCACCCCAGTCTAATCTGATAGCTACGTCACTAGACCCTGACGCTGTTAAAGAAAAGTGAGCTGGTTCAAAAGATAAGCTTGAAGCAACTGCTTGTATTTGAGTACCTCCTTCTTTTATTTCAATACCAGATATACTACCTATCCCTGAATCTGTACCACAGGAGAACATTCCAGTTGTTGAATTATATAATAACTTGGATGTAGTTCCATTATCACAATCAGCTAATCCTGAACCATATGTTTCTGATGCTGAAGCATAGCCTATTATTTCAAAATTACCTGAAATCGAAGCCGAACCAATCACATCAAGTGTTACAGATGGTAAAGATGTTCCGATTCCCAATCTGTTATTAGCATCATCCCAATAAAAATTATCATTGTCTTCAGTGAGAGATCCAGAGGCTGCTACAAAAACAACAGAGCCAGAAGTAAGATAAGAAAGTTCTAAACCAGTAGAGATTGATGCTGTTACAATATCCAAATGGGTAATACTGTTTGAAACTGTAATATTTGTAACATCCAAATTTGTAATGCTTGCCGTTCCTCCAAAAATCGTCCTCCATCTCTTGTCTACAGTACCAAGATCATATGTCATTGTAGCCGAAGGTATTAAATGCGAATCAACAACATTTCCAACAACAAGATCGTTTGTACTTAATGACTGTCTGACAGTTATATTCCCATCCATATCAACTCTCAACTGCTTAGAAGAAAGTTGAAAATTACTATCATTAGGATTATTTAAGTCTCCTATTGATGCATCACCAGCCACCCCAAGAGTTCCAAATATCCCATCGCTTCCATAAACACCACCGTAAAAAAGCGCGAGGTCATCCGTACTATTCCCATTCTCAACTACAAAATCTAAATTAAAATTCTCCGGAACATATCCCTGAAAAAATTCCGTATTAAGATTTTCAATCATCTCAGTATTGTTTATTTTAATCGTTCCCTCATCGATTAATAAGTCCCCGGAGGTTAATTGAATATTTTCACTAAAAATTGCATCTTCAAAGACACCGAGTTCACCGTAAACATTGAGCTCATCCATGAGCTCTGTTGCGCCTTTTACTATCAATGTTTTTCCAACTTCAACATCTCCTTCCAAAAATACATCTTCGTAAGTGATGTTTCCATTTTTCGTAACAAAAGCTAATGTGAAGTCCTGACCTTTCAAACCATTCAAATATTCTGCATTCAAATTCTCTATAAGCGTGCTTGAATCAATAACTATCGGAGCTACGCCATCCGGTGCATAAGAACGAAGTTGTCCTTGGGTTTCTATATGGCCAAATATTGAAATGTTACCACCCTTATCCAAAAGTAAAACCTCATTCGAATGTGTGCCTGCAAAGTGCCCCTGAAGCGTATCCGCATCTTTAAAAAACGAACTAACTCTATTCTGTAATTTATTTATATTTCCAAAACTAAGACCGCCACCCAAAATAAAAAGAAGTATAAAAGAAATGATTATAATTGCTAAAAGTTTACGTGGACTCGATAAAAAACTATTAGCAATGTAATTAAACTTATGATAACGATGCAGTACTGACTTACGTTCAATCTCAAAAAATTCATCCTCGTTATTCTGATGCCTATTGCTTAAAATTGATTCTGTCTTTGTCTGTCTCTCAACTTGTTCTTTTTGAATATCAGAGAGACTCGATAGTGTTTCTGCTATAGAACCTAAAGCTGTCTCAACTTTCGGAGAAAGATCATTATCTGGAACAGAAATTTCTTCTTCCACTTGTGGAGACAAAGAAGCAACTGCAGCCATAACAGTATTTCTGTCCATGATAATCGGTTTCTTTATTTTTCCCTGATGGGAAGGACTGAATTCAGATTTGGGTAAAATTATTTTCAATCCCTGCTTCTGCAAATACCAATCAAGTCCATCTTTCGTTGTAAACCAATTTCTTCCTATTTTTTTTGCAGGCAATTTACCTTTTCTCGCCAACAAACTAAGGTACTCCTGAGAGTAAGGAGATCTTTCTGAAGCTTCAGTTAGTGAGATAAATTTTTTCTTCAATTTATCCTCTTTTGACATTGAAATGTTTGATAAAATCGATTAGAATAAAGAAGCGTTCTGCGAAGCTCCGACTGCCGTCGGGGTTTCGTGTTTTTGTAGAGATTGCGTTCTACGAAGCTAGTGTAAATTGCGTTCTGCGAGTCATAAGTCATGAGTACTGATCTGCCTGCAAACTAGAGATTTTTGATCCATCCGATAACATATCGGATAATACTCTTTAGCCCTTATTTTAAAAGCTAACAATGTATTCATTATATCGGTCGACTACTCCAAAAAGTGGATAACTTTCTTGCATGTTCACTCACAAAAAATGTAAAATGTATTCATTGACTCAAGAAACAAAAGATCTTCGTAGAACGCATCTAAAAACAGATTTTTTAAAAAGATATATCTAGTAATAAAAAGATTGATAAAGATTCATATATAAAAAATCATAAAGATAGATAGAAACTGAGAGTCAAAGAAGCAAAGAAACAGACACAAAATAAGTTAAAGATTACATGCCCAAGAAGTACCTAACAGTAAAAGAAGTATCAAAGATTATAGGCATTACCCCCTTGACAGTTCGCAACTGGGACAAAAAAGGAGCATTAGTTGCATACCGCAACCCTGTGAATAACTATAGGATGTATGATATAGAGGATGTGGAAAAGCTCATGTCACAGTTCGAAGACAGCAAGAATAAAAGAAGAGTGATAAAAATCCCATAATAATCCGTACAGAAGGATAATCCCTTATGTATAACTAAAAACACACCGGTTCCGACTGGTGTGTTTTTAGTTATACAGATATTTCTTTTGCGGGGGTGCCAGGATTCGAACCTGGAACTTCTCTTTTGGAGAGAGACGTGTTGCCGTTAATACTACACCCCCTTTTTGTATCATCGTTGATATCCTAAATAGCTTTGAGCTAAATACATAATTTTCCTTGAAAGAATATTATCATAATATCTAATAGAGATACACCCTGGATAATTAATCCTTATTCTCTTACCAGTATTTGGCTTCCTATATGGTTTCCTGAATTGTGCTATTGCAAGTCTCAATCCTTTTGCCCAAAATTCTGTCTGTACTTTTTTACTATGATAATCATGCAGATGTAATCGAACAATAAATTTATCACGTTTTGCACTAAATGTTTTCTCTAACAAGTCTATAAATTTTCTTGCAAGATTAGGATCAGAATTAGAAAAAGCGATACCTCCTCTATAGTCTTTTGCCCCTTCGCACCAATAGATCAATGCACATAACAATTTCTCTGAGAACTCTGAGATTTTGCCATCCTTAAGCTCTTCCGATGCTTCCTTTTTCAAATAAGTGTTTAGCTCTTTAGATTTGGCCTTTTTCTTTTCTGCGGCAACAAAAACTCCTTTCTTAATTCTTCTCCTCAATCTACTTCTTGCAACGCCAGAAAGACTTATATCTCGAAGCCAAAAAGATGCAGTACTTTTAGTCACGTTCAACAGTGTACTGATCTCATTAAGAGAGTAGCCTCTCTTCCGTAATTGAATTGCTTTATCTTTCTCTTCTAATTTCATGTACCGCGATATGTAGTTATTTTAACATTACTCTCGGTACACTTCAATAAAACTTCTATTTCTTACTCTCTTTATGTTCTGTCCTTTTGCGACAGAATTTACAATACTTGCTGAGCTCAATCTTACGCTCAACCTTCTTCTTGTTCTTTGTTGTATGATAATTAATTCTCTTACACGCAGAACACTTCAAATGGATAAGGTTATCTTGTGACATATTATTTTATTAACTTTCTATGGAAGTCTCTATGGACTTCTTGAGCCGACGGTGAGACTCGAACTCACGACCTACTCCTTACCATGGAGTTGCTCTACCGCTGAGCTACGTCGGCTAATTCATTTACTTCTGTGGGCCGGGAGGGATTCGAACCCCCGTAGCCGTAAAGGCGCGAGTTTTACAGACTCGTGTAATTGACCGCTCTACCACCGACCCAAAAATTCTCTTTATATTCTGCTATCCATCTATTAATAAGTATCAGTAACTTCTTATCTGCATAGCGTACATGAACTAGACCATAAGGCATTCTTCCTACCTTGTCTTTCCGAAAATCTTTTCTTACATAAGGTTTGGAAAACTGTTTTTGGGGAATACCTGTCGCAATACTCCAAAAATGAATAAGTTCCTTAACATTCTGATTGGCATAACAATATAGTAATACTCTCAATCTTGACTCTTTAACCCCACACACTTCTCTCAAAAACCTTAAAAACAACTTTATCATGCATAGGTCACTATTTGCAAAATCGATAGTACAATTTTTTTCAATTTTTGCTCCTTCTCCCCAATATAAGACAACACCTATAATTTTAAGCTTAGACTCAAAATTATTCAAATTCTTTTTCAGTTTAAAGCTCAATGGTTTTCTCTCAAAAAACGCTTTGTTTTGCTCTGAAAGGTTTCTTCTCTTAATTCCCCTGCGCTTCATGAAATGATAGACTTTATCTTTTGTAGAATCTAATCTATCTGCTATCTCACGAGCGCTATACAACCTATCGTAATATAAGCGTCTAACAAGCTTCTCTTTGCTATCTTTAATCCTGCTCATCTCTTAATTATACTTTATTCGTAGAGCTGACACAAAGGGAATAATACCCAAAACCAATTGCATTGTCTATACCATCTAATTTATTAATGTACTTTCCTTTAAAGCCTCCTAAGAGTCTATCCCCCTGAGCCTGAGGTCGGATTCGAACCGACGACCTACTGTTTACAAAACAGTTGCTCTGACCAGCTGAGCTACTCAGGCTTAAATGTTTCTAAATACACTTTATATATTCTCACCTGTATCAAGAATTTTGTCCAGCTTATCTTCTATTCCCCTATTCTCTGGATCTAATTCAAGCGCTTTCTTGAACGACTGCATTGCGTCATCAAACTCTTTTGTCTTAATATAGATATCTCCTAATTTTTCGTATAATAATGCATCCCTTGGTTTCTTTGCTATCTCTAGTATGAGATTCTGCTCTTCTGCCCTTAGGTCTATATGGGGCTTTTCTTTCACTCGTACAATAACCTCTTCAGACTCCTTCTTCTGTTTATCAAGTTGCTCTGTCTCATCTTTATTGCTGCGTCTTATGGAATGCGCTAAATCATGAATTCCCCCATCAATCTTCGACGAGAGCAGTCTGATGCGGCGCAGAAGCTTCTCTGATAAAGAAAGCAGACCTATCTTCTTAGATTTAAGCGTCGTCTTATTTATCCTTGAAGTGATCTCTGGAAAAAATTCATTTAATAAACCTTCATGACTTTCTGTCTTTTCTAAAATCTCCGGAGATAACTTCTTAAGATAAGTAAACTTACGTACAACGATATACAGAGCTACGGCTAGTGCTCCAAGTAATATCCCAAGTGGTATGTAGAAAAACATATAGAAGAGTTACATCGTAAGGCGAACGAACTTTCCTACCTTGATGTTTTCACCAATCTTAGCTATGTACTGAGTTATAAGATCGTTAATTGTAATTTCAGAGTCTCTGACATATTCCTGCTTGAGCAATTCCTCTACGTTCTCTGGGTCCATTGCAGCGATATGCATTGATATTTCATGAGCAAGTTCAGAAAACAATGGATTCTTTGCAACGAAATCCGTCTCACATAACATTTGCGTAAGCACGCCTAGTCTTCCATTTCCGTGTATGTATGCGTCCACTAGACCTTGCTCTGTACTACGCTGTGCTTTCTTTCCCGCTATATCAGCTCCTGTCTTCTTAAGCACCTCTAAGGCCTTACATTTATCGCCTCCGGCTTCTTCTACGGCCTTACTTATCTCTTTGAATGAAAGACCCGTTATTTCTCTTAACTCTTTCACAATATCTATGTTAGACATTTTTATATGTTATTCTTTTTTAACCTCTGCTTTCTCTACTTCGATAGAAACAAGGTTCTCTTCAAGAGCTTCAAGAATGAGCTCTACAGATTTACGTGAAGTGTCATTAGCTGGAATGGGATAATCTAGACTCTTTGGATCGCTGTCTGTATTAACTATTCCGACTGTTTTAATATTTTTGGTTATAGCTTCTTTGATTGGCAAAGCATTTTCTTTCAACGATGTAACAAAAATTACATCAGGAAGCTTCGTTAATCCTTTCAGTCCTTCGTATTTCTCCTTCAAACCTGCTATCTCTCGTTCCTTAAGGAGTTTCTCTTTCTTGGTGTATTTCTCAAAACCACCCGAGGCCTGTTCACTCTCCAATGATTCAAGATGCTTGATACGGGACATAATAACCTTAAAATTAGTAAATGTACCTCCAAGCCATCTATGCGTAACATAAGGCATATTAAGCTTCTTCGCAGTACTCTGCGCTAAATCAAAAGATTGTCGCGTAGTACCGACAAACAATATCGTCTTACCTCCTTTTATTGACTCCTTGAGAAATTCAACGGCCTTAGTCAATGCATCTGCTGTCTTAATAAGGTCAATTATGTAGACGTTCTCTCTGGATGTATAGACGAACGGCTTCATATTTGGATGAAAGACAGTCTTTTTTCTACCAAAATGCATACCTGCCTTGATCATTTCGTCATATTCTGGAAGCCTTTGTGCCTGTGCTTTTGTATTCATACGTGGCGTATATAGTAACAAAAATACCCAGGCTTTGCAAGGACTAAGAGCCCAAAAACCTTGATTAATGCCCTCTTCCATGATATTGTCTTAAGACGATGAAAAAAGACACGCACCCCCAATACAATACAGATACAAAGGTAAAATGTGTATGCGGTAAATCCTGGACAACAGGATCGACTATGCCAGAAATAGAAATAGAAATATGCAGTAACTGCCACCCTTTTTATACTGGAAAAGATAAAAAGCTTGATACAAGAGGACGCATAGAGAGATTCACTAAACGCCAAGAAAAATCAAAATCTAAAAGCGCACCTAAGAAATCTCCGTCTGCCAAGCCCGCCAAAAAATCAACCAAGACCACAATCAAGAAAAAGGCAAAATAGAAAGCACTGATGTCACTTGATGAACTCAAAAAAGAACTCGAAAAAATCGAAGGTCAACTCAACGATCCCGAGTTTGTTTCTGATTACAAGCTTGTGGCTGAAGCATCAAAACGTTATGCCGAAATCCAACGCACGATTGAAAGCGGTGGAGAATCTTCCGGTAATAAATACAATGAGGTCATCATAGAAATTCGTCCGGGTGCCGGAGGAGATGAATCAGCAATTTTTTCACAACAGTTATTTGAAATGTATCAAAAATATGCAGAACTCAATGCCTGGACCCTAAAAATATTAGATCACCATACAACATCTATCGGTGGTGCCAAATATATAGCTTTCGAAATCGACGGCAAAAATGTATATAATAAAATGCACTACGAATCAGGAGTGCATAGAGTTCAACGCGTACCAACAACGGAAAAAAGCGGAAGAGTACATACTTCAACAGTAACCGTAGCTGTACTTAAAAAAGCAAAAGAAACAGATGTTGAAATTAAACCTGACGACATTGACGTTTCGTTCTATCGATCAGGCGGTCCCGGAGGCCAAAATGTTAACAAAGTTTCCACGGCAGTGCGCATAGTCCACAAACCCTCTGGCATAACTGTTACCTCTCAAAAGGAACGCTCACAGTCACGCAATAAAGAAATTGCTATGGAACTACTTAGGACCAAAATACTTGATCTCAAGCAACAACAAGAATCAGGAAAAGTCGCAGATGAAAGACGCAAACAGGTTGGTACGGGTGACAGATCAGAAAAAATTAGAACATATAACTTCCCTCAAGATCGCATAACTGATCATCGCATTAAGAAAAATTGGGGTAAGATAGAAAAGATACTCGAAGGCAATATGGACCCCCTTGTGGATAGCCTATTGGAAGCAGAAGCCCAAAAGGCGTAAACTTGTTCACATATGGAAAATATTGAACAAAACCAAAATCCAGAACCCAATCAACAGGGTCCTGTATTTGAAGCCGAACCCGGATGGGGAGGCCGTCTAGGAAGCTGGGTCAAAGGTCATCCTTTTGGCTCACTAATTATAGTTATCTTGGTAATAGCTGTAGTGTTCATTGCTAGAGACAATGATGAAAACGGGATTGAGGTTATAAAGCTAGATAATGGAGGAGCTCAAGTGGCCAACGTGGAAGATATTATAAAAGAGACTGTCCAGCTTCGCGATGGCTACGCTCTAGTGTCACGAAGAGCCCTAAATAGCTATATCGCACAGAATCCAGAACAGGTGCTAAATAAAGCACAGAAAATGTTTATAGAAGACGGCCTGAGTAAAACAGTCGAAGGACAATCGCTAGATGTAGGTGCAAATGTGCTTTTCCAAGCAAATGACATTGAGAAACTGATAACTGACTCAAACCAATTAACCCAGTATCAACTTAATGTCTGGGATTGGTATGCGAGACAAGCTGGGCTTTAACCCTGTTTTGTTTCTTTGGATTCTTCTTTAGACTTAGACTCCTCTACTGGAGCTCCGTCTTTTGCTCCCTCTTTTACCTCTTCTTCGCCTTCCTTAGTCTCTATCTCAACATCTGCTACATCTGCCTTCTCTCCTTCAAGAGACTTGAGAAGTTCTTCTTCAGACAAAGGCGTCTTCACGAGAACAACAATGTCATCCTGTCTAGCCTGTATTTCAACCCCTTCAGAGACTGGAAGGTCTTTAATAAGTATTTGCTCTTCCAATTGAGTAAGACCAGAGATATCGATCTCGATGCTATTAGGCAATTTTTCCGGCAATGCTTTTACTTCAACTTCGTGAACATTTTTAATTAAAATACCTCCAAAGTTTTTAACTGCCGGAGATTCTCCTATGAAATGAAGTGGAACGCCTGCAATAATTTCTTTATCCAAACGAACTCTATAAAAATCAGCATGAATCGTTTTAGAACTAATAGGATCTAAATCTACATTGTTAATAATGGTTGGCTGAGTCTTATCTCCCACTTTTAGATAAACCAAGGTTGACTCTCCTGCTTCAGCATAAACTGCTTCAAATTTCTTAATAGGAACTTGTATCGCAGTTGCCTCCATTCCATACCCATAGATCACAGCAGGCAAAATCCCGTCCTTTCGGAGTGTTTTGACTTGTCTTCCTTTTATATCACGAGGTTGCGCTTCAAGCTCGATTTTTTCTGTAATTTTCATAGTGAAGAAAACAATAACACAAAAATACTATGAGTTCAAGCAAAATATGCTAAAACGTCTTTCCTTCTTTCATTGCCTTTGCTACGCATTTCTGGGCTATGGCCATAGCAATATCACGAGGTAATTTCTTAGTGCGCAAACTGCGTTTCAATACATCTTTTGTTGCTTTCTTAATTTTTGACTCTACCATCTTAAACATCTTCTCTTTCTTATATCCCATATACTCTGCATAAGATGATATCACCCCGCCTGCATTAGCAATAAAATCCGGCACGATGAGTATTCCACGCCTGTGCAATTCCCTCTCAATATCCTCGCTCATCGGAATATTAGCACCCTGAACAATTATACGCGCCCTAATACTCTTCTTGTTCGAATTATTAATTACATCAGTAACTGTTGCTGGTATCAATACATCCACATCTAGACCAAATATTGCATCTCTTTTCATGGCCTTAGCCCCCGGATATTCAGATAGAGGCCTACGATCCTTTCGTAACTTCATAATCTCTTTAAAATCAAAACCATCCTCTTTGTATGCAGATCCTCTACTGTCTGCAATTCCTACAATATTCGCACCCCATTCTTGTAAAAACTTAAAGGCAAAACTTCCTACATTCCCAAACCCCTCAATAGCCACACGGGCACCTTTAATATCAATCTTAAACATTTCAAGCGCAACGCACGCCACATGCGCAACGCCAAAACCAGTGCTTCCAAGCTCGTGGGGCAATCCGCCTTTTTTCAAAGACTTACCAGTTGAATATCTTCTGTCGCCAACAGCATCCGCAAACCAATCCATCTCCTGCTCTCCTGAATTGACATCTGGCCCCATTACGTACTTGGAGTGTATCAAAGGCTTTATGGCACGCCCAAAACTCTGCACAAATTCTTTTTTTATTCTCAAATCCGTGTCATTCGGCTTGCCTGTCTTTGGAGCCGGCATTACAATACCAGATTTAGCACCACCAAAAGGGATATCAACGATAGCATTCTTCCATGTCATTGTGCGAGCCAAACGATATACTTCATCCAAAGTTACATCAGGGGTCATACGACATCCTCCCTTGCCTACGCCACGTGCAGTATTATCAATAACCACAAAACCCTTCATGCCGATCTTGGCATCATAGACCGTAATCATATACTCCGGCCCCCATTTATCACCATATATTTTTTCTTTAATAATTTTCATAGATATTAATCATCTATTTAATCCACCTCTTTTGTATAAGTATTGCTAAAACTATAAGTGTTATTCCTCCGGTCCATCCTATAATCCACCAAAACGCATTCGGTGACCCTGATCCAGGCAAGGCAACATTCATTCCATACAAACTTGCCACCAAAACAGGCACATTAAGCAAAATCGTCAAAACAGTCAGAATCTTAATAACTCTGTTAAGATCTTGTGACATAATCGTTGAGTAAGCTTCACGAATATTTACTATATTTCTCAAATTACTTTTTGCTGTTTGAATCAACTGACCACTGCTCAAAAACATATCTTCAATAAAATCTTTATCGCCTTCGTAAAACTCCATACTTTTTCCCTTTAATAGATTATTCAAAACTGCATTTGTTGCAGTAAGGGCAGAAAGGAAATCATTAAGAATCTTTTCAAATCGAACGAATTCTACAATATCTTTATTTTCGATTCTTGTTAACCTTACATCTACTTCGCGTACGCTTCTATTAATCCTTGTTATAAAATTCTGATAGGCCTTATCAACTTCTGCGAATAGCTGAAGTAAAAGCTTTGCTTTCTGTGTTGTATTAATAGACTCTTTAGCAACAAATTCATGAATGAATGGAAGTTCTTTTTTCGAAACAGTGACAATGGCTTTATCAGCTACTGCAATCATAACTGGCAAGGTTATGATTCTATCTCCTTCTTTATGCGGAACACGCGTATATACATATACAATCCCTTCATCAATTTCCATACGAGGCACTTCAAAAGGATCCAATGCATCGCGAACAAGACCTTCCTCAAGACCTATTTCGTCAATCAAATAATTGATCTCTTTCTCACTGGGATCGTAAACTCTCACCCATGAACCTATTTTCAAATTATCTACTATCTGAAGGTCTAGATCTTTAGTTGTTTTATGATAAATCTTAATCATACATACTAGTCATTATTGGTGACATCTATATTAACATTTTTGAGATCTTTAACCAATTTTTCAGGAGATTCATACAAAAATGCTTTTATCCCAAGACCAGAAGCAACATCAATGAACTTTTGTTTGTCATCGATAAATAAAACATCCTCCGCTTCAAAATCGTAATCCTCCAGTATTTTCTTAAAAGAAGCTCCTTCCATCTTCGTATATCCAATCTCGTTTGAGAAATAGACTTTATCAAATTCTTTCATAAAATCAAATCTATTCTTCAAAAATTCCCCTCTTTCTTTAGATTGATCAGACAAAATAATAATAGCATAACCAAGTTCTTTAACTTTAATCGCCACCTCAACAATGTCCTCTACTGCTTTAGGATTCTCTCCTTCAAACCAAATCTTAAAAAATTTCTCTTTGGGTAAATTTATCCTCAGCCTATCAAGATATGGCTTCCATGCTTCATATGTATCTACTTTTCCTTTTTTCACATCTTGATTCTTAAAAATAGGATAAATATCATCAGGTGTGACATCGTATCTTTCCAATAAAAAATCACTAAACATTGAACTGTTCTTAATTACTACGCCATCCAAATCAAAAATTACCAATTTAATCATGCTCTATTAAATTAACGTCCATGCATGAAACTATATACTATAGTTCACTTGTACAATTGCTACACCTAGTAGCCTTAATGCTAATCTTCGAAAAACATTTTGGACAATCTTTTTCTGTCGGCTCTGGAGCTTGCTCCTCTGCCTTCAACTTATTTATTCCCTTTACCACAAAAAATAACGCCCATGCAACAATCAAAAATGCAATCAAAGCATTAATGAATAAACCGTAATTAACTGTTGTCGCGCCTGCTTCACGCGCTACGGCAAGACTTTCATATCCTCCTCCGGAAAGATTGATATATAGGTTCGAGAAATCTACATTCCCGATTAGACTCCCCACAATCGGCATTATTATATCATCAACCAGAGACTTAACTATTGTGCTGAAAGCAGCACCAATCACAATACCAATTGCCATATCGAGCATATTTCCCTTTATAGCAAACTTCTTAAATTCTTTTAACATAGTAAATCAGTTAATTATTAATAAGCTTATCACAATGGTTTCTTTAATAACAAATTTTGCAACTTCATCTCCGCTTTATTTAAGCCTCTTTTTTTGTTGCTGTTCCTGAATCTGCTCCATTATCTTTTTGAATACTGATTGACTCTTACCTTTCGTAGCTTCCCCGGCTTTTTTACGTATAAGTAAAACAAAATTCAAAATTATAATACCCCAGATAACGGTTCCTCCGTTTTCTATAAGCCACTCTCCTATCTCTCTTAAAGAGGCTTCAAATACATAATATACCAACACAAAAACAATCAGCAGTATAAATAAAATTATTCGAATTGCATCTCCTTTATTATTCATTTCATTTTTTCTTAATGAAGGCTAATATCTGCTTAGTGAAACTTGGCTTCATAACAGGCCCCAATCCAAAATGCTCACCCTTTTTATATAACTTCAATTTCGCTCCAACCTTTTTTGCAAATGACGCAACTGGTCTCCAGGACACCGATGTATCGTCTTTGGTCTGAAAAATTAATATCTTATTTCCATCTATCTCCTCTATATGATTCACTGGATTATACATCTCTCCGCGTTCAAGCTTTTTCCAATTCTGCGCACTGCCACGATATGCACCTCCAAAAAGATTATTTACAAAATTTTGAAACTTATCAAAACCCTCTTGAGGACTAAGCTCTTTCCAGTCTACAACTGGACACATGGCTATAATTTTATCAACCCGCTTATCCCGCGAAGCAAATATTCCTGCTGGTCCGCCAAAACTGCTACATATTAAAATGATTTTCTTAGGGTCTATTTTATAGTCAACTTCATTCCAATAATCACGGAATGCTTTATTGAAAGAATCTATAACATCAATTACGTCATTCTCCGGCGACTTCTCTAAAAATTTACCTCCACTCTCCCATGTTCCTCTATATCTTGGAAAGAAAACCCAATATCCCTTCTTTGACCAGAATTCTATAAGGCTGGACTTGGATGGTATGGCAGGAGCACCCTGCAAAAGAATAATCACCTTTGCCTTTTCATCAACAACCTCAATCTTCCGCTTTCCACGCAATCGCCCTCTCACACCTAAATCATGCTCAACAGACCGCATAATACGACTTGGAGGTAAGAATTCGGCTATAATCTCCCCTTTGAATTTTGTCCGTAGAATAGGCATTAAACTTATGTTATCATCATGACACGTCATTGCAAAACGGCGAGAATGGAATACCAAGAACTCCAGAAAGGACTGCGCAAATGGACAACGACGAAACAGCGATCATAAGGACCTTCGCAGAAAAGACAGTAGAAACCGAGACTGCAAAAGAAGCCGAGAAGTGTCTCATGAATCTCGACGAACCTCCGTCTAAATTCATGAGTAAAAAAGACTGGCTGATGCTGGCAGTCGGCATCTCGATCCTTCTCGTACTTATAGTGTTCCTATAGCCTCACGGCTATAATATTTTTTGTTCTTTAGTACCTGCAGGCCGCCTCCCCGGTGGCCGTTTGCGTTCTTAAAATAAATTTTAATCAATCAATACATTAACACTATTGTCCGGGCTTACTTCAAGAAAACCTGAATTCACTGCAACTTCGATTACCTTACCGTTCGTATCTGTTATTTTTGCTGCGCATTTTTCAAGTACTGTTACAAGAGGCCTATGATTATCCAAAATCGTAATCTCCCCTGCAGTCGTCTTAATATTAAGAGATATTATATCCCCTTCGTATTCCAGTCCCTTTAATGATGTAACGTTTAATTGCATTTTAGTTGACTACCCTATCAGGTGTATCCGTGATAAGGTCGTGTTGTTTTAAGTCGTCCTCTAAAACTTCTATACTTTTAATAAGAACAGAAAGTTCAATTTTTTGATCTGGAGACAATTTATGTTCCGACTTAATATTTTCTAATTCTTTCAATCTATTGAGCATCTCACCTAGCAATTCCTCTGACTCTGCAGACTCATCTGCAAACTCTATTTCTGTCTTCGGTCTGTTTGTTGCTTTTTCATCCATTTTTAAAATATTTTTATTCTACGAACTCAAACTACCTTTCATATAGAAGAAGTCTTCTGGTTGATCATCATACTTGCCTTCTATAATATCTGCAAAGTCCTGGATGTCTTGTTCAAGCGATACATATTGTCCATCTGTTCCCGTGAATGTTTCTGCTACGAAAAATGGCTGTGAAAGGAATTTCTGGATTCTTCGTGCGCGATTAACAGTTCGCTTATCTTCATCAGATAGTTCTTCCATACCAAGAATTGCAATAATGTCTTGAAGCTCTTTATAACGCTGTAAAATTTCTTTAACTTGCTGTGCAACTCTGTAATGTTTTTCTCCTACAATTTTTGGATCTAATGCTGTTGAATTAGATGCCAAAGGATCAACTGCAGGATAGATGCCAATTTCAGTTAAAGCACGCGACAAGACAATAGTTGAATCCAAGTGAGCGAATGTTGCTGCTGGTGCAGGGTCTGTAATATCGTCAGCCGGAACATAGATAGCTTGTACGGATGTCACTGATCCATCTTTGGTTGAAGTGATTCTTTCCTGAAGCGCCCCCATTTCAGTTGCTAAGGTTGGCTGATATCCTACTGCTGAAGGAACGCGTCCTAGCAATGTAGATACCTCTGAACCAGCCTGCGAAAATCGAAAAATGTTATCTATGAATAACAATGTATCTCTATGCTCTTCGTCTCGAAAGTATTCAGCCATGGTTAGAGCTGCAAGTCCTACTCGAAGTCTAGCTCCTGGAACTTCATTCATTTGTCCAAATACCAATGCTGTTTTATCAATAACGCCTGATTCCATCATTTCATTGTATAAATCATTTCCTTCACGAGTACGCTCTCCTACTCCTGCAAATACTGAATAACCCCCTGACTCTTCTGCAATATTACGTATAAACTCCTGAAGAAGTACGGTCTTACCTACTCCGGCACCGCCAAAGAGTCCAACTTTACCTCCTTTTACAAAAGGAGCCAATAAGTCGATAACCTTAATACCTGTTTGGAATACTTCAACTTTAGTTGATTGATCTTCAAGTGCTGGAGCTGGTCTATGAATTGGCCATCTTTTAGTAAATTTAGTTTCTTTGCCTTTTTCTTCATTAAGTGTTTCACCAAATACATTAAATAGCTTACCAAGCGTTTCCGGACCAACAGGGACAGACAGTGGTGCTCCTGTATCTGTTACTTCGGTTCCGCGTGCGATACCATCAGTTGAATTAAGTCCAATTGCTCGTACGCGTCCTGGTTCCAAATGTTTTGCTACTTCAAAAACTAATTTACCACTTGGCCCTTCGACCGTAAGTGCATTGTTCAGCTCCGGCATATCTCCT
This sequence comes from Parcubacteria group bacterium, assembly GCA_043821485.1. GTDB lineage: Bacteria > Patescibacteriota > Minisyncoccia > 2-02-FULL-40-12 > IGHO2-01-FULL-4-A > JBDRCU01. The sequence continues at coordinate 17,036 of JBDRCU010000026.1, forward strand.
CCTTCGGGAAACTGCACATCAATAACCGGACCTATGATTTGTGTTATTGTTCCTTTTTGCATCTTAATTTAATTAATTATTTAATATTAATTTAAAGCGTTTTGGGTTGATGTTATCTCGATAATCTCATTTGTAATCCCTGCTTGTCTTGCTTTGTTATATTGTAATGTCAGCGTATCAGATAATTCGACTGCATTATCTGAAGCTGTCTTCATTGCTACTCGTCTGGCTGAATGCTCTGATGCATTAGCTTCAAGAACCAGATGATACAATTGCATTGTAACTAAATGTGGGATTAATAACTTAAGCGCCTCCTGCGGTGTTGGTTCAAAAATATACTTCTCTTCATCTTCTACTTCTTTTACTTCTACTCTCCCACTCTCTTCGCCAGCATGCTTTCCTGATTCAGGGATTATCTCTTCAACTGTTTGGCGGATCTTTTCAAAATCTACCGGAAGCATCTGCCTTTCAATAACTTCCTGCTTCAAAGTAGATCTAAAATGCATTGAAATTGTTATAACTCTGTCATAAGTTCCTTTTTCGTAACCTTGAGTTAAAATATCCGTCAATGGTTGGATTTCTGATGAAGCAACGTGATCGCCAAAATCCTGAAAGCTCTCAACAATATTAAAACCTTTCTTCTTAGCATAATTAGTTGCTTTCTTTCCTACTGTGACTACATCGTATTCGTGTTCTGATTTATCTGCATATTCATCTTTTTCAAAAAAACTATCAGCATGCTTAAACATCTGCGAATTAAATGATCCGATCAATCCACGATCCGAAGTCATTATTACAACCAATGTACGCTTAATCTCACGCTTTTGAGTCAGAGGTGTTACCAGCGGAGCATAATGGCTAATGCGATCAAGAAGCTCAAGCACCTTGTACGCATAAGGTCTTGAACGCAAAGCAACTTCCTGCGATCTGCGCATCTTTGTTGTTGCAACCACCTCCATAGCCTTTGTTATCTGGCCTACATTCTTAACTGCCTTCCGACGCGATTGTATTTGCTGTAATGATGCCATGCTTAATCTACAAAGACTAGATTACTTAATATTTCGTTAATTATATCCTGATCTAGGCTCTCATCAAAATATACGGAATATCCTTCGTAATAGAGATCCTGGCTCGTTTCTTCAATAATCACTTCATCTTCAATCATGTAATATATATTCTCGGCTTCATTCAACCACCACTCCGTCTCGTCGATCGTTGTCTTTTCATAGTCTACGAAATATAAAGATGCTATTGCGTGTACTCTGTCTATCGAGAGATCAAATATACGGTCATGTGGAGTACATATTATATTACCATTGTCATCACCCTCGCATTCCACATCTTTATTATCTTCTACTGATTCTGGTGACAAGTAAGCCCATCCTCCACCAGGATGCAATTGCTGAGAATAAGCCTCCCAGTCACTTGGCAACATAACTTCAAATCCTCCTATTTCATTTTCGAAAGCCTTCCAGTCAGATACATCTACATCTCCTTCGCCTTTTACAAACCAAAATACTAATATTGCTACAACTATTATGACTATGATTAATATAATTTTCTTCATGTTAGTTATCGTTAATTACTATGCTTTAAATGTTCTCTTAAATCCTTCTATAGCTTTTTTAAGTGACTCTTCTGCTTTATCATCTAGCTGTCCTGATTCAACGATTGGCTTAATTACATCCTCTTCATTTGTCTTAGCGATATAGTCATATAGACCTTTTTCGAATTTGGAAACATCACTCAATGCAACATCATCCATGTGTCCATTTGTTGCCGTGTAAATAGCAATGACTTGATTATAGAATTCAATTGGTTCACTGTCATTTTGTTTCAAAATCTCAACCAGAAGCTGTCCTCGTGCAATTTGTTTCTTTGTATTCTCATCAAGATCAGAAGCAAATTGAACGAATGCCTGCAATTCTCTGAATTGTGCAAGTTCAAGTCTTAGCTTACCTGCAATCTTCTTCATTGCTTTGGTTTGCGCTGATGAACCAACACGAGATACTGACAAACCAGCATTAATAGCAGGTCTTACACCTTGATTGAATAAATCAGATTCAAGATAAATTTGACCATCTGTAATTGAAATTACATTTGTTGGAATGTATGCAGATACATCTCCAAGCTGTGTTTCAATAACTGGCAAGGCTGTTAATGATCCTCCACCATTTTCTTTATTAAGCTTGGCTGCACGTTCAAGAAGTCTTGAATGAAGATAAAATACATCTCCGGGATAAGCTTCTCTTCCTGGAGGTCTGCGAAGCAATAATGACAATTGTCTGTAAGCATTTGCATGCTTAGACAAATCATCATAGATCACAAGTGCATCCTGTCCTTTGTCCATAAAATATTCTCCTATTGCACATCCTGCAAATGGTGCAAGATATTGCAATGATGCTGGAGATGAAGCAGCTGCAGAAACAACAACGGTATAATCCATTGCTCCTGCTTCTTCAAGACGTTTTACTAATTGTGCAACCTTTGAGCTCTTCTGACCTATTGCAACATAAATACATGTAACTTGAGGTCTACCGAGCTTGGCATCTGCTTTTTGATTTAAAATAGTATCTATTGCGATGGCTGTTTTACCTGTTTGACGGTCTCCAATAATAAGCTCTCTTTGACCGCGCCCCAATGGAATCATCGCGTCGATGGCTTTTATCCCTGTATGCACAGGCGCATTAACAGATTCACGAGCTACTACTGATGGCGCATTTCTTTCAAGAAGGTAATCTTTGGCATCTTTAGAATCAACATAAATTTTGCCTTTTCCATCCAAAGGTTCACCCAATGGGTCAACAACGCGTCCGATTATCGCATCCCCTACTGGGATAGATAATACTTTGCCGGTTTGACGTACTTTATCGCCGACACGAACAGCATTTTCATCTCCGAGTACAACAGTTCCTATAAAGTTTTCTTCAAGGTTAAATGCTGATGCTGGAATTTGACCGCTTTCTGTCTCAATAATTAAAATTTCCTGGCTAAGCGCCTTCCTCAAACCGGAAATTTTCGCAATTCCATCTCCAGTCTCTACAACTGTGCCGACTTCTTCAAGTCCGCCTTCATCTTTGTAGCCGGAAATTTCTTGCTTTAGTTTTTCAATAATTTCGTAGCTCATATTAATGTTTAAACAATCTAGTTAATTTTCGACGCATAGTCTTATCGAGTTCGGATTCGCCATCGATTGTAACGCGTACTCCTGCAACAAGCGACGGATTTATTTCTATCTGAATCAAATCATCTTCTGTAAATCCTTGTTTAAGCTGATTAATCAATGTCTCTGGCTGTTTGCGGGCAAATTCCAGCTTAATCATTCTCCCGCCTTCCTTAGCAACGTATATTTTTTGAATCTCCTCAATGATTGTATTTGATCGGGAAAGATCGCCATTCTTTGAAACAAGTTTAACGAAATTCCTAATCATATGCCCATGATTTGCTTCTGGTGCAGTGCTAAGCACGTCCCAGAATGCAGTTGCATACATTGTTGAGGAATAACGCATACTAAGCTTTACTCTGTTTAATTTCTTTTACTGCACTGCCTATGAGCTGATCATCAATCTTGGATGGATCTAACTCACAAGTACGCTCAATGGCAGAACGCACAAATTGATTAGCTTCATTGTAAACAGCTTCCATTTCAGTCAATCCGCGCTGTTTGGCAACAACTTGAGCTTCCTGAAGAACGGAGTCGGCTTTGCCCTCTGCTTCTGAAACTATTTCATGCCAACGTTTCTTGGCGGTTTCTTCTGAAGCACCGATTACTTTAAGTGCTTTCTCGTCTGCTTCTTTGAGCTTGATTTCTTTGACCTCATCTATCTCTGCAAGACGCCTGTCTGCTTCTTCCGCGCCTTTGAGTCCGAATTCTATTCTTTCACGTCGTTCCTGCATAACTTTAAGCAGAGGTTTGTAAACCACTGCTCGAAGTATGACAAGAAGCACGAGAAAGTTAACTGCCTGCGCAATCAACAGTTTACCGTTTATTCCTAATGTATTGAATAGTTCGGACATCTTATACGAACTTTAGAATAAGGGATACGACTAACGCATAAATAGCGATAGCTTCTGCGAAAGCAATTGCCAAGATCATGGCAGTCTGAATCTTAGAAGCGCCTTCTGGATTGCGGCCTATAGCTTCGGAAGCCTTTGAACCTATCATACCAATTGCAAGAGCCGGCATGATAGTACCTGCAGCCATAACGATCGCGATAGCAAATGATGAATCCATAATATTTTTGTTATCTAACTAATATATTCGACCATTAACTCAATAGTGAAACTCTCTGAAAGAGATCCACTAGCAAATCAATGCTCTTCTGCCGTTGCCATGCTCACGAATACAAGCGTCAGCATTGCAAATATGAATGCCTGAATAAATCCTACAAATATTTCAAGGAACAAAAACGGCAATGGAACGAAATATGGGACAAGGAATGCGACGATTAATAACAATACCTCTCCTGCAAATATATTACCAAATAGCCTGAAAGAGAACGAAATAATCTTAACAAACTCAGATATAAACTCAAGTATGCCAACAAATGTAAATATTGGAAATGGTTTTTTAAATGTAAAGAATTTTCCAAAATATTTCTTAAACCCAATCACAAAAATACCCAAAAAATTTGCAGCAAGTACAGAAATTATTGCAATTGCAATTGTAAAGTTCAAATCTGCTGCTGGTGCGCGAAATAGCGGAACTAGGACCTCGTGTCCGTCGTGTACCTGATACAAGCCGATAGATCCTGCTCCGGGAAAAAGTCCAAGCCAGTTTGAAATCATGACAAACAAAAAAATCGTAGCAATCAATGGCAAATACTGTTCAGCTGTTTTGCGATTGCCGAGAACAGACTCCATAAGTCCCAATAAAAGATCGACAAACCATTCCATTATATTCTGCAAACCACGCGGAATCATCGCAAATTTACCCCTATAGACAAGAGCAAAAATTAAAAACAGCACCAGAGTTATGACTGCTAGTAATATTGAATTAGTCACATCAAATGACCCTATTGAGAATAACTTTTCAGCTTGTATTGATATTACTGGTCCTTCTGCCATTGGTTTAGAATAAAAGTTAGTTTAGAATAAAAGTCCAAAAATTGGGCTTTTGTAGCCCTGCAGTTCAGCACCTAACGTTGCGAATGCAACGATTTAGCTATTCAGCGCGCCGAACAGTTAAATCTTAACATTTCATTGGCATTCAGACCAGTGCCGAACCAACACCAAAATCATAACATATTGGCCCTTAAAATCAACAAACCACTATTATTTCTTTTGTGCTATTCGCTCAAATGCACGCAAAACTTCAAGCGGCAAAGCAAATATCACAGTGTTAGATTGATCAGAACTTAAATCATTAAGCGATTGGAGTGTTCTAATATGTAATGCTCCTGCTTCTGATGACAGAATATGTGCTGCTTTTGCAAGATTGTCTGCGGCAACAACTTCACCTTCTGCTTTAATGATGACTGCACGACGTTCACGTTCTGCTTCTGCTTGTTTTGCAATCGTTCGTTCCATATCAGTAGGGAGGGAAACATCTTTCAGTGTAACGCTCTCCACCTTGATCCCCCAAGCATCGCTTACCTTGTCAACTATCATACGGATACGTTCAGAGACATTGTCTCTTTCAGCAAGCAATTCATCGAGTTCAACTTCACCAACGACATCGCGCATTGTTGTCTGAGCAAGCTGTGACATTGCATGAAAAAAGTTCTCTACTTCAAGGATGGCCTTCATTGCATCCGAGACCTTGTAATATACAACCGCATTCACTGCCACTGAAATATTATCTTTTGTGATGGCTTTCTGATCAGGCACATCAACTGCTTTTACACGAAGGTCTACCTTGGTCATGCTTTGGAATATCGGAATGATAATACGCCATCCGGGATTCTTAAGCCCTGTATAGCGCCCCATGGTAAATTTGACGCCACGCTCAAATTGATTTACCTGCCTAATACTGATCAAAAACAGGAATGCTATGACAATTATTGCTATATACATATTAGAAGTATTAATTATTATTGCCTTGATTATATCCCCCAACGTCTCAAATTGCAATTTTTATGCTATTATTAGAACTAATGAGCAGATACAAACAAATCCTGCAATCTTTGGGTGTTATAATCATAGGTATTGTACTCGTTCTAGGTTTTGTTGCGCTCGTTGAGGCAGGGACATTACAGCCTCCTTCAGCACCTTCGGAAAGCAGTGACCCTACTGATCTTACTAATATCTATGATGTACTGACAACTGATTTCGATTCATCAAGTATTGCTTCCAATTCAGATGGAAGCGCGATAGGAATTGCTCGATGCATACTTGAGAAGATGCGCGGAAATAACGATGGGTGTTAAAAAACTATTTCAAAACAAATAGGACATGAAAAAATCCTACATAGCATTTACCGTATTAACTTTACTCTTGCTTACTGCTATACCTGCTTATGCCGGCAATATTAATACGTCTTCTTATGCATGGGGACAGGACATTGGCTGGCTTAATTGGGGTACAAGCGAAGGAGATATAACTGTTGATCACGAAAAACTGACAGGCTATGCATGGGGAGAAAATGTCGGATGGATAAGCCTTAACTGTTCAAATACAAATAGCTGTGCGACTGTTGACTACAAAGTTAGTAATACACAGGAAGGAGTATTGTCAGGCTATGCATGGGGAGAGAATGTCGGATGGATAAATTTCAGGCCCACATATGGAGGGGGTAGCATAAATACTGCCGGCCAATTTATGGGATATATCTGGGGAGAAAATGTTGGATGGATAAGCCTTAACTGTGCGAATGGTACCGGCTCCTGCTCAACTGTAGACTTTTATGTCAGTACTACATGGATTCCATCTACAAGCGGCGGGAATACTGGACCGGGCACTCAGCCTCCGAATGAGACACCCGCACCTACGTCCGCGCCAACAACATCGCCAACTCCAACTCCGACACAAAGTCCAACAACAACGCCAACAGGAAACCCCACTCCCACGACAGCTCCTACTGGGACACCTTTTCCAACAGGAACCCCAGGCACAACACCAATAACTACGCCCATAACATCTCCTCCTGTAGAATCCCCTACTGTCACAGTTCCTCCACGACCACCAACGCCAACATCTCCGCCTGAAAACATTTCTTTTATTAATAAAATCACAAACACCGCAACCAATGCCTCAAGGAAGGTAAGCGAAACAAGCGATGAAATTTCCATAGCAAGCGTGCCTTTTGTAATTGCCTCTTCTCTAATGAGTTCTGCGAATCTGCTTTTCTCCGGAGTCGGAATCCTGCAATATCTGCGTTACGTAATAGGGATGATTGCAGTAATTCTTGGAATTAAAAAACGCGCAAAACCATGGGGTACAGTATTCAACTCAAAAACAATGCAACCTTTGCCGTTTACCTCTGTACAGTTACTCAATAAAGACAAGCGTGTAATCGAAACAAGAGTCACTGACAAAGATGGACGCTATGGCTTTATCCTTAATCCTGAATCTTTTGAAACAGATACGCCTGAAGTGATGATCAATGTTAATAGAAAAGGATTTGTATTTCCTTCCAATCGCCCTCAAATGCCGCAAGGGCTAACGCTCTATCGAAATATTTATGCTGGCGGATTGATAAGATTTACGAAAGAATCTACTGTAAACTATGACATTCCAATAGATCCGCTTGAAGAAGGACAGAAAGAAGCACGTAGTCTTGCCGGTCCTTTGAGAATGTTTATCCATAATTCATTTGTAAAGATAGTCAACATCGCATTTTGGATCAGTTTGGTATTTGTCCCCTTGAACTATATCTATGATCGTACTACATTTAATCTCGTATTACTCATTGTTCTTTTCGTAATAAATATTTTCCGCATATTTGGAGATTTGAAAGAAAAGCCGTATGGAATGGTTGTTGATCGTTCCCGTATGAACCCTATGCCATATGCTTTAATTAGTGTCGACAGCAAAGAAGGCCAGCGAAAAGGATTTGCTGTTTCTGATGAATCTGGTAAATATATATTGATAACAGAAAAAGGACAATTTGATGTTTCCTTATTCACGCCAGCAACAATACAACCTCCTAGGATACAGAAGATAGAAGTCGGGACTAAGAAAGGTTGGATAACCAAAAGATTTCATTTATAACAAAATATATGGCTAACAAAATATTCAAAAAAGTATTCCTTATCATATTAGACGGATTCGGTCTTGCTCCGCCAAGTCCGGGCAATGCAATACTAAACGCAAACATGCAATATATTAATTCATTGCTTAGTTCTTATCCTTCATACAGTCTGCTTGCTTCCAGTCTTGTAGTCGGCCTGCCTTCAGGAAAATTCGGCAATAGCGAAGTTGGGCATTCAGCTCTTGGAACAGGGCGTGTAGTAGTTCAGGATTGGGCGCGAATTAATAACGATGTTAAAGACGGATCTTTTTTTGAAAACAAAGCGCTACTGGATACAATCGAACACTGCAAACAAAATAACAGCAATCTGCATATTACAGGATGTTTCAGTACCGGAGGCGTGCACAGTCATCAGGATCATATGTTTGCGATTATGGAACTCGCGAAAAAACAAGGATTCAATCGAATATTTCTTCATTTAATAACTGATGGCAAGGATACAAGCGCAACAGCATCTTTGGAGAGTCTCGCCAAACTAGAGCCCTTGCTAAAAGATACAGGAGCACAAATCGCTTCAATCTCTGGCCGCGCCTATGGAATGGACAGGGTTTTTAACTGGCCCCTTACCAAACAAGTTTGGGATGTCATGGTAAACAGCAAAGGAGTCACGACTTACAATCCGAAAGAATATCTGGAAGAGTCCCATAAAAAAGGATTCACTGATAATGACGTAGTGCCAACGGTTGTGACGCAACAAGACCGAACGCCCATCGCTTCAATCAATGACAATGACGGAATTATATTCTTTGACTATCGCAATGATAGAATGAGACAAATTGTTAGGCCATTCGTTGTTTCTGATTTTAAAGAATTTGATAGAGTTAAAAATTTACAAAATCTTTTTATAACAACAATGACTCGCTATTCTTCAGAGCTTCCTGTGAATGCAATTGCATACGAATCACTGCAAATTGATAATGCACTCGGTGTCTCAGTCTCTAATGCGGGACTCAAACAAGTTAGAATAGCAGAACAAGAAAAGAAAGCTCATGTTACAAACTTTTTCAATGGAGGTTCGCTCGAAGTACTTCCGGGATCTGAACGCATCATAGTAGAATCCAAGCGCCTCAAAGTAGATGAGCTTGCTCAACATCCGGAAATGGCAGCAGAAAAAGTTGTAGAAACAGTATTACAAAAAGCAAAAGAAAATTTTTCTCTTTATGTCGTAAACTTCGCTAATGCGGATATGGTTGCACATACCGGGAATCTCGATGCAACGATCAAAGCGCTCAAAGTACTGGATGCTTCCCTTAAACAAGTTGTTGGACCGATTCTTCAAGATCCAGAAAGCGCAATTGTACTCACATGCGACCATGGTAATTCAGAAGAGTTAATTGATCCCCTCACGGGAGGACCGGACACGCAACACTCTACCAATCCTGTACCCGTGATATTCATGGGAAAAGGCCTTGAGGCTGATAATACTGGAAAAACCCTTGAAACCCTCTCAAATGAACAACCAATGGGCAGTTTAATTGACGTTGCTCCTTCTGTATTGTCTTTGCTGGGGATAACTAAGCCCTCAGAAATGACCGGAAACTCATTAATTTGATATAATAGAGGTACTACGCTAGCACATATATAACTTTGCGTAAGTGTTTTTTGGCGTAGCAATACAAGACCCAATGGGTTTAAATAACCGAAATTTGAAAGTAGATATAATACGAGGATTTTTTGTCGTTGTTTTTGCATTTGTTCTTTTGCTTGGAATCACTCGCGCGGGAAGCTTATCCCCCTCTGCCAGCCCTGCAGGAACATTCAAGACGCTTCAACAAATATATGATCCCATAGCCAGCACAGCTTACGATTCTTCGGCTATCAGTGCCAATTCCAATGGAAGTCTTTTGCAAATTTTAAAACAAATAGATGCTACTCAATTCTGGGCTTCCACAAGCGCTGATGTTTACAATACTAATAGCGGCAACATTGGAATAGGCACTACAAGTCCTGGAGCCAGACTGGATGTATGGGGTTCAGCTATATTCAATGAAGGTGGCGCGGATAATGATTTTCGAATTGAAGGAGATACGGATGCTAATCTGGTTTTTGTAGATGCAGGAAATGATTATGTACTATTCGGTACAGCTACCGACCCTGATCAGGCATACAAGGTTGGAGTTGGAGCAACAGATACATCTACAGCCCTCCAAAAACTCTTTTCGGTCTATTACGTAGCCAGTCCGAGCTCAAACTCTTCTGCACAAAAAACTGGGATAGGTTCGAGTGTCGAAGTAAGTCCTGATAACTCAAAAAATTTCACTGGTATAAGATCTTACCTGTCTACTCTATGGTTCCGGGGATCTGGAACCATAGATAATGCATGGACTATGTCCGGAGGTCTAACTCATAGCGGAACAGGAACAGTCACAGATGCTTTCGGTGTTGCCTCCACATTCCTTAATGCCAGCACAGGAACAATAGAAAATGCATATGGGTTCAGGGCTAGCTCATTTAATAATACTGGGGGAGGAACATTTACAAATGCTTATGGTCTTTACATAGACGAACCCGCATCAACTGTTACCAATAAATATGCAATAGTAACAGAAGGCGGAGATATCATATTCAACGAGGATGGGGGCGACTACGACCTAAGAGCTGAGGGCGACAACGACGCTAATCTTCTCTTCCTCGATGCTTCCTCTGATCGTATAGGAATAGGCACTAATGTACCTACAACCAAACTCGATGTTATTGGTTCTACATCTGTATCGTCAAACTTTGAAGTAGGAGGATATGCATCATTATCGAATACATTATTTATAACCCTCGCAAATCCCGAGTCCATCCCAGCTGATAGCTGGGGAAATGTAGGCATCGGTACGAATAATCCAACTGAAAAATTCGTAATAACAACTGCTTTTGATTCAGGAGCAATAGCATCAATATCAGCATGGGTCAAACCAAGATTCAAAGCTCCTGATAGTGCACAAACATTATGTTCAACAACTGATGGAGCAATTTCAGAATGTTCTTCAAGCGAGAAATACAAAAACAGTATAGAATCTCTGCAATTTAACAAAGAGGCTCTATTTAAATTACGTCCGATATCCTATAAGTGGAACGGTAGCGAACTTGATGACATAGGGTTAGTCGCAGAAGAAGTTTACGAAGCAATGCCCGATTTAGCACTCATGAAAGGAACTACGCCTACTGGCGTGAAGTATGATCGTCTTGCAGTATATCTTCTCAATATCGTAAAAGAGCATGACGCTGCCATATCCAGTCTGACAACAGGAAATTCAGATAATCTCACCCCTATTAACTCCACTTTCATAAATAACTCCACAGATTTTTCTGGCAAGATATATTTCAATAGTGATACTGGAGGATTTGCAAAAATTGAAGAAGGACAGAAAAAAGTAAGAATTGATTTTGACAAACCTTACAATGAGCCCCCGGTGGTAACAGCAACTATGACGCTCGACCAAGAAGAAACTGCAAACGATTCAAAAGATTTGATCTTTAATGACAATATTAAATATCTGATTACAGAACAAAGCGAGAATGGTTTCTCGATAGAAATAAACAAAACAGCATCAACTACACTGTCATTCAACTGGCTTGCTATCGGAATCAAATCAGCCAAAACATTCTGGTCAGTAGATGGAGATGGCACCGTAGTTGAAAAACTCGATACAAATACCATACCACCAGCCCCATCCGGCGAATCATCTCCTACAGCGACCCCAACACCTGAAGTGACACCTGAACCAACACCTGAAGCTACAACTGAACCAACACCGGAAGCTACAACTGAACCAACACCGGAAGTGACACCCGAAACAACTCCTGAACCGACAAGCAGCCCAGAACCTACTGTCAGCCCAGAGATAACTCCAGATTTGACTCCAACGCCCGAACCAACACCGATTCCGACTCCAGAGCCAACACTTCCCCCCACACCAGAACCCACTCCAGAGCCTACGCCTGAAATTTAAATCAATCCGTGTAAATAGGCTTTTCTTAATTTTTCCGGAAAACGTTCTATAGAATACCTCAACATAGTTCGAGGCATTTTTTTATAATACTTCCCAAGAAACCTCTCTTCTTCCTTCTGGTCCTTCTTCCCTACTTCACGCAACATCCAACCCACTGCTTTATGGATTAAATCATGCACATCGTGAAGTAATATCTTTGATATCGCCAATGTATCTTTATAGCCCCCCTCTCTTATAAAATAAGCTGTCGAAATAATTGCAATGCGTTTTTTCCATAAATCTTTAGATCGTGCAAATTTGTATAATATTTTCCGCTTGCTCGCACTTTGATTCCAAAGATAATCTCCTACTATCCTAGGCGCTGATATATCAACAATATCCCAATTATTAATATAATCTGTATTTTTAATATATAGATCGAAAACTATTCTTTTTACACTGTCATCACCTTTTTGAAATTTATGAATCAATATCAATAAAGCAACCTGTCTTTCTTCATGAATTTTAGAATGCAATAACTTTTGTACATCAATCAAAGAAAGATCTTGAAAATCTTTTGCTACACTTCGCATGTCCCCGCTTATAACCCCTATGAAAATATCTCCCTCTCCGTATTCCCCTTTTCCAGTCTTAAAAAACCACTCATTGGCCTTTTTACGTTCAGGGCTTGAGTACGAACGTAACGTTTTCTTTAATTTGATTAAATTCATATTATTTCACCAATCCCCTAAACTAAAAAATCCTCTAGAGGATTTTTTAGTAGGCTCGGAAAGTATATCAAGTAATAAATTACAAGAATGACATTTCCTTACAGTCGTGTCTTCCACTTACCGAACCTGAAGACATATTACTACTCTATAGACTACCTTGCAAGATTAGTTATCCACAGATGGCTATAGTTCGATTATAGCTGATTAACCCCTCCGCTTACTCTGTGTTTCTCTGCTTCAACAACGATTTTCTCCATTATAGCTACTGTTTCAACCGGGTACTGCCCTGTTGCGCTTTCTTCAGATAACATGACTGCATCAGATCCTATTACTATTGCATATGCAACATCTGTCACTTCTGCGCGGGTTGGTGTGGGATTCTTGGTCATTGATAAAAGCATCTGCGTTGCTGTAATAATCGGCTTGCCTGCTTTCTTGGCCTTTGCAATAAGCTCTCTTTGTACGAACGGCAAACGCTCTATCGGAATATTCTCGCCTAAATCCCCTCTTCCAATCATTATTGCATCTGACTCGGCTGCTATTTCATCAAAATTATCAATTGCTTCCTGACGCTCAATCTTTGCCATAACTTTAGCATTACCTCCAAGTTTTTGTATTTCTTCCTTGAGTGCCACCATGTCAGACCCAGAACCAACAAATGACATAACAATATATTCAACATTGTGCTTCAACCCAAATTCAAGATCCTTAAGATCTTTTTCTGTAAGCACTCCTTTGACTGTTTGCGAAGATGGATCAAATGTATGCCCTTCACCTGTCTTCATTCTAGGGCCGGATAGATCCTGCAGGATTGGAATACTGCGTCCTGCTTCATCTGCAACTTCACGAAGTGTTTTTATATAATGTTCATGCTCTTCATAGGTACCATGTGAAAAATTAAGCCTCATAACATCCATCTGATGTTCAACCATTGCCTTAAGTATCTCTTTTGTTTTACTAGCAGGACCAACTGTGGCCACTATTTGTGCTCTTGATGCCATGGTAATTTTATTAACTTGTAATATGTTTTAATCTATTTAATTTTGCTGTACGCTCTCCACGCCTTGGCGCGCCTGCTTTTATTCCAAAAACTCCAAATGCATAGGCTAAGTCAGCAATAAAATCATCATTTGTTTCTCCGCTTCTGTGGCTTACAATACATTCCACATTATTCTCACGAGCCAATTTCATCGTATCCAATGTCTCACTCAATGTCCCTATTTGATTTGGTTTGATAATTACTGCATTAACACTTTTAGCATCGATAGCCTGCTGTAGACGTTCCACGCTGGTTACAGTAAGATCGTCTCCCACGCAAAGCGGACTTCCCCCAAGAGCGAGGAATCCAGCAAATGACTCAAAATCATTTTCATCAAAAGGATCTTCAATCGACACAAATGGAAATTGTTTTATCAGATCTTTATAAAATTCCATAAATTCTTCTTTAGAATAATCTTATCCATTAAATGCATATACTCCATCTTTAATGAAAGAGGAGGCAGCAACATCAAGCGCAAATTTTATCTTAGATTCATGACCAGCAATATGAGAAGCTTCAAGCATTAATTCAAGCGGTTCAATTACTAATTCTGTATTTACTGCAAATCCTCCCTCATTGCCAACATTTGCAGAACTTGGACCATATTTCTCTATAATAATATCCTGCAATGCGTGATGGATCTCTGCCCCAATCTCAAGAGATTCAGCAAGAGATTCGTCCTGTGGCACAACATGATATTCCTGAAAAGCCAAATTCGATTTAGCGTGCTTGCCTCCATTGATCAGATTCATATATAACAAAGGTTCTTTACGAGAGCTAGAGATATCTGCAAGTGATGGCAAATATTCATAGACCTCTTTACCAGAAGCAATTGCAGCTGCCTTAGCACATGCAACACTTACTCCAATTATTGCATTACCCCCTAGCTTAGACTTATTCTTAGTTCCGTCCAGCTGAATCATTATATTATCAATATCTCTCTGATGAGTTATTTCTTTACCTTTAAGTGCCGGCTCAATAATTTCAATAATATTGCTAATTGCTTTTTTAACGCCTTTGCCGTTATAGTGTTCTATATCTCCGTCGCGAAGCTCATGCGCTTCATGTTCTCCTGTACTTGCACCTGATGGAACTGCAAAACTTCCAATCTTATCTCCCACGTGAACATCTACTTGAATAGTAGGCGTCCCTCGTGAATCAAGTATTTCTTCTGCTTTAATTGTATCGATTTTCATTGACATGTTATTTTGTTAATAATATTTGTAAGTCTGCGACATTAGTACCAGTAGCACCTGTGAATATGAGGTCGCCGATTTTCTCAAAAAATGGATATGTATCCCAGCTTTCTCTATATTTATCAGTGCTTAATTTTAACTTTTTAATTTTTGCCAAAGTCTTTTTATCAATTATAGCACCTGCAGCGTCACTATTATCTATACCATCTGAAGCGCATGATATGAAAGTCTGATTCTTTCTAATGTGGTCCAATGCTGCAAGGGTGAAAAATTGATTGCGTCCTCCACGTGCATCTTTGTCTGGCTTGCCTTTCATTTTTATCTCTCCCCCTCCTACTATAACAGTATTGGGTTTTGCATGTTTTAATAATTTCTTAATAGCTGTATCAGCAAAATCATACAAAGGTCTTCTGAATATATATGGCTTAAATTTAAACTCCCATGCTTTGGCTGCCATTGCACGAAGCGCTTGTTTATTTGAAATGAGTGGTATATTTGTAACTTTTTTAAAATATTTATTATTCTTCGGAGTCTCGGTAAGAACAAATTCTTCTTCTAAATCATGCTCCCTAAGAAGCTCGAATGCATCCTTAACTGTAGACTCGTCCTTGTATGTCGGACCAGAAGCAACATCTTCAAAAACATCTCCCGGTATATCACAAAAGATCAGCCCAATAATACTGGCTGGAAAAAGTAATTTTGCTAATCCCCCTCCTTTCAATTGAGAGGTATGTTTGCGAACAGTATTAAGTTCATGGATAGTCCATTCAGTCATCAGGGAAGCATCATATAGTTTAGTCCCCTGATCGCATTCGCTCTGTGGCCAGCACAAAAGTGCTGATCCGCCTCCTGAAACGATAGTAATAACAAGATCGTCTTTTTTAATCTTTGAAGCAAGTTCAACGATATGACCAGCAGCATTTACATTATCTTGCGATGGCCTTGGATGCGTACCTTTAAAAGTAGTTAAATATTTGCAAGCTCCGTTTATCTGCTTATCTATTATGAATCCGTCTTTGATACGGGAACCTAATATTCTTTCCAAAGCAAGAGCAGCAGTACATGAAGCTTTGCCTATTCCTATTACATATAAATTTTTAAAATCATCCAAATCAAAATACTGTCCCATTATGAATAATGTACTCCCATCTAATATGACATTATCGCGTATCACATTAGCCGTATCTAGAGCGTCATAGCCAGCACATAATATATCCAGTACTGCTGAACGCTCTTTTGATGTTGCTATTTTTTTTCGATTTATTATCCAGTCTTTAGGGTCATTAATCATAGAGCTGTCTATCATTTAATCTCTACTACATTCTGCGGTTTACCATCCATAAATGCTTTTATATTCTCTGCGGTAATCTTGAATCGTGCCATATCTGATTCAATAGAATGTGAGCCTATATGCGGAGTTATTACAACATTCGGCATGTCTATAAGTATATGATCCTGAATAAGGGTTTTCAATTCATTTATAGCCAAATCTCCTGATGTAAGTTCTGCTTCCTCTTTTAGTTCGCGTTCCTCTTCAAGAACATCTAGCCCTGCTCCTGCAATATATCCGGATTGTAACGCTTCGACAAAAGCACTTGTATCAATAAGGCCTCCGCGCGCAGCATTTATTACATAAGCTCCTTTTTTCATATATCCTATCATTTCTTTATTAAGCATATGATGAGTTTCTTTCATATATGGCGCATGGAAGGTTACAATATCTGATTGCTCAAGAAGTTCTTTGAATGTCATATATTTGATACCTGTCTCTTTGGCGAACTCTTCATCTGGATATGGATCACTTGCAATTACATTCATACCAAAACCCTTCGCAATACGAACAACATTCTTCCCTATCTTACCTACACCTACTACACCCAGTGTTTTGCCGACAAGATCAAATCCCTGCAATTCTTTAATCCTAAAATCTCCATCTTCCCTGACCTGATGATAAGCGTCGAATATCTTACGCGACACTGTAAGCATTAGTGCAAAAGTATGTTCAGCTACTGAATACGAGCCATAACCCGGCACGCTGCAAACTGTAATTCCCTTTTCCTTTGCATAAGCAGTATCAATATGGTCAAACCCAGTTGACTGTGTAGCTATTAGCTTAAGCGTTGGAATAGCATCAATAATTTCTTTATTGACTTCTGAACTCACAAACACTGTTAGAATCTCCGCATCACGCGCTTTGTCTATATTATCCATCTCAAGCTTCTCTTCATAACACGTCATATCAATATCACTTGGAAGATTCTCCAATAGAACTGCTTCAGTATCTTTATCTGTCCCAAAACAAATTATTTTCATATTATATTAATTAATCAACAAAAAATCCAGGATCAATACTATTCTCCCCGCCAAATCCGAATATAAATGACAACATTACTAATATGACCAAGAACACAATCGTATAAACCAGCATCCTTACCGCGTCTATCTTCTCTCCTTTGAGATACATCAGGATAGGTTTTACAAATATCAATGACCCAACTATAGCAGCTGACACAACAAATAGGAGCAAAAATGCTACAGGCCCCCAAAAATTGTTAATTGCCCCGAATATCTCTTCCCCGCGGAACATCAACCACGAAACCAGAATCACATATGCAAACACTGCCACAGCATGAAGTAAGCCATGAAGTGCTAATTTTGCATTATTATTCATAATAAAAATTGATTAGAATAGTATCTCAATATTAACATAATTCCCGATCTCAATAAAATCACAAAAGAAAAACGGCTCAAGAGAGCCGTTTTTCCCAATTTTCATCCCCTTCCGGATGCAGGCTAGGCAGAGTCTTCTTCGAGGATCCCGATGCTCTTAATCTCGAGATCGAGACTACTCCCAACCGTAAGATCGTCATTGAACCCATACCAGGGCATAAAACTCGTCTAGACCCGACTATCTTTAATCTTTACCTTTGTCTTCTCCGTTTTGAACAGATGCGCCTTCTAAGCGTCGCGTTCTTACTCTTGCCTCTTCTCCTGCTTTTTCTAATTCACCTATTGCGTCACCGATCTCTTCTCTATTTTGATTTTGTTCCATCTCTCTCACCTGAGACAATGTTTCTCCTCTTGCCTGCAGTGAATTCTGTAATTGCATATTGAGCATAAGTGCAACCCGAACTCTGTTTTGTTCTTCAAGCTGCTCTATTTTTCTCTCTGCTTCCTGAATCTGAACCTGTAGTCTTTCCCTAACCTTATTTTGCTCTTCGTTATTCTCTGATTTCTCTTCATCTGCCATAACTTCAACCAAATCATTAAGCCTGTTATCTGCAAGTTTAACCTCATATCTTGCCTGATTTTCTTCACCAAACGTAACAGCAGATACTACATTCTCATTCACATGCAGTTTCCACCCA
Organism: Parcubacteria group bacterium; assembly: GCA_043821485.1. Lineage (GTDB taxonomy): Bacteria > Patescibacteriota > Minisyncoccia > 2-02-FULL-40-12 > IGHO2-01-FULL-4-A > JBDRCU01. Next base: position 35,481 of record JBDRCU010000026.1, read on the forward strand.
TAGAGCGTGTCGCCAGGCAGGCTTTCTTGCGCAGCCGCACTCAAACCCATACTACCAACCCCTAATATTATTATCGCATATAGTAGCCTCATAGCACTAAAAGCTGGTCGAAATCCGCCGAACATGCTAGGAACAGTATGACCGAGGACTTCAGAGCCATCTTGTTTTATTCTGACTTTTGGACGAATCTCTTCGGGAAGTGTTACACCTTCACCAATGGGATTCTTTTCTATATGGAGAGCCAATTTTTTCTCAAACTCATTAGACCACGAATCAGAACTAATTCGCTCTTTTTTAACCTTCTTTAATTTTTCTATAAAATCTTTCATATTATTTGTCTTTATTCAAAATCTTCTTTATATTTTCTAAGGCACGGTGTAGCTTCACACGCGCAGCCACTTCTGATATACCCGTAATTTTTGCTATCTCTGAATTAGA
>JBDRCU010000027.1:0-16658 GCA_043821485.1 Parcubacteria group bacterium
AAGATGATCTTGCTCGGTGCCGCCGTGAAAGTCCGGCGAGATGATCGCCAGATCAATGTCGCTCCATGGCCGCGGGTTGCCCCTTGCGTAGGAACCAAAAAGAATCACCCGCTGGACATGAATGCGTTTCTTCAGCAGATCAATGTAGCTCTTTACTATTTTTTCAACATCAGGATAAATTTCTTGCACCATTGTACGAATTCCTCCGTATGTTTGAGAAGCTCTGATGCCTAGGTCTTGCTTAATTCAGACGCCAGTTTTTGTTTAAATGACGGATACCGACCAACAATATAGTATCGATTGAGTCGATCCACTAGAAGGTATTGTGCATCAGTAAGATCAAGATTCAATGATTCAACAAGCGTGGAAAGATTATGAATGTATGGTGGCGAATCATTTCTTAAGCGGCACCATGAAGCTTTTAAAGCTTTTTCTACGGCTTGTTGACACAAAAAAGCAACATATAGGTTATGTCCGCTTCGCTTCATAGCAGCGGCAGCGCTGAGATCGTAATCTGCGCGCTCTATCCATTGATCTACAATATTTTTTGAGTCCGACATATTCAAACGATAGCACTAACTATGCTAAATTAAAAGAGTTTTATTTTGCACTACATCTCTTTTGCTATCACCGAATTTGCGCCGGCGGAGAGGGCGGCGGCGCGGATATCGTCGTCGTGCGCACCTCTTCCAAATATTCGTGTATTAACGAGCTTTTGCCTTAATATAATCAAACTAAGGATTGCTATACAAATGAGCCAAAAATTAACACGCCCAAATAATGCATATTCACCAAGAGCAAAAAGCAACGAATATATTAATGCACATGCTAACGAAAAACAGACCAGCGATGATTTTAAGCTTAGGGGAGGCTTATAGGCATTGAGCTTCATTATCTTCTTCCATCCCCAAGAGAAAGGACATGCCTTGAGATAAAAGCTTTGTAAAACTGAAAGATCCTCCATCGGTGTGAGGTATGCTACCAGCAGCCAACAAAAAGTACTTATAGCTACAATTATACAAACTCGATATGGAAATGTTAAATATAGCTCTAAGCTAGGAGATATATACAAGACTAAATACAATGCAGCAGTAACAGCAACGCTAGCAACAGTTGCAGCTATTTCTGAATATGCGTTGACGCGATACCAAAACCAGCGCGCTATATATACACTCCCAAGACCAACCGAAACCTCGGCCAATATCTTCCAAATTCTAAATACACCTGGAACAAAAAAAGCAAAAGCTAGGGCGGCAGCAATAATAATAACTTCAGATATCTTTCCTATAAACACATAATGCGATTCTGATTTATATCTAATTGTAGGCTTATAAATATCGTTTACGATATACGATGATGACCAATTAGCCAAGGAGGACATTGAAGCCAAAAATGAAACGAAAAATGAACCAACGATGAGCCCCTTTAATCCAACTGGAATTATCGTATTTATCATCATTGGATATGTAAGCTCTTTGTCGGCAAGTTGCGGCATTAGAGTAAATCCTACGAGGATAGCTATTATCCAGGGCCATGGTCTAAGAACATAGTGTGCAATGTTGTATGCAAGTGAGGACATGAGTGCGTGTTTTTCATTTTTTGAAGACATAACACGTTGAGCAATGTATGCGCCGCCTTCTATTCGCGGGTCATTCCACCACAGGACTGTCAGATAGACAAATATCGTAAATAGCGGCATTGCTTTTGAGCCATATGCCGGGAAAAACCGATATGTTTCTATAGCTTGATCTAAGCCATAAGTCGTTGAAAAACCTGAGAATACATGGAGCTTGCCGCCGACCAAACTAATCGCAAAGTATGCAGTAATTATAGCGCATATGAACATGAATAAAAATTGAAGTGCTTCATAAATCACAACTCCTCTAAACCCAGTCCAAAAGGAAAAGAAAAGGATGATCGGAATGAGAATTAAAAGTATGATTGTATGAAAGTCTGGGAAAAAGACGCTCAGAATCTTATTAAAAGCAACCATGATGAGCGCTGTCTTTAGAATAGCTATTAATATACTTCTATATATCACTGTGACTACACGCAGGATTTTTGCTGGCATATGCCCGTATCGCACGTGAATGAATTCTACATCAGTAAGAACTGACAGGCGATGCCAAAGCGGCGCAAAAACAAATGCAGCCACCAGAGTTGACAATAGCTGAGACCACCAAAACCAATTTCCTGCAATACCATGTTCGGCTATGATTCCTGATATTGCTAAAGGCGTATCCACAGACATGCTCACTGTTGCCATGGATAACCCTGCTATAACCCAATGAGTTCTTCTGTCTGCTAGATAAAAATCTTTTAAAGTAGATTTGGTTCTACGCTTTAAGGCGAGGCCAAATAAGACAAAGCCGGAAATTAATATGGCAATTATGGTAAGGTCTAAGCCATTCATAAATCCTTAGAATTGCTTATCACGGTTCCTATTGATTTGCCGGCGATGGCATTAGCAAGATTTTCCGGATTATTACCGTTAATAAAAATCAGTTTAATACTATTTCTCTTCAGTACCTCTACAGCCTCTCGGTCAAACAACAAAGTATCCATAGGTCCTTGCGGGTTATCTCGCAATATATATAGCAATTCATCATATGTTGCTTTTGTCAATGCTTTAGCATCAGAGAACTCTTTTGGGTTTTTATCGTAGACAAAATCTACATCTGTAGCGTTTATAAATAAATCCGCCTTATATCTCTCAGCATATAGCGCAGCATCATAATCAGTTGAGGGGCCTAGCAATTCACTGAGTCCACCCGTAACTATGATTTTTTGACCAAAATGTCGGTCGATTTCCTCATAGGTGCTGGGAGATCTCTGAACCGAATCGTTTTGAAGGGCGCCTATAAGCACATAGGCGTTTAAATGAGTTACCTGTGTGCCTATTCGGTTTAGTATTTCATCATTAGCGCCACATTTTTCTGCTATACGCTGATATTGTTTGCACGTGCTTCCACCGCCGCAAACTACAATTAACCCATGGCCTTCTTGATGAAGTCTATTTAATTGTCCGGCATATTTTAGGATTATATCGGCGGACAGCGGATTCGTTAAAATACTACCTCCAAGCGATATTACAATTTTCATGATATAGCTCCTTTAATAATCTTTTGAACGTTTTCGGTTATCGGAAGTAAATTTATTTCATGATATCTTGCCCATTTGTGGGAAACATGTTCACTGAGATTAATAAAATTTGTATCAACAGCAGAAACAACAAAATTAAATTGCCTCGTTTTTTGTTCACTACTTGAATTGTAGTCAAAATGGCCAGCATATTTATTTATTGAAGATATAATTAAACCAGTTTCCTCCTTCACTTCCCTGAGAAGGGCTTGAAAAAGATCTTCATCACTTTCAACACAACCGCTGGGCAGCTCGAATATGCCAGCCATAAAATCAGATTGTGGTCGTTCAAGAAGCAAGACCCTGTTCAATTCATCAAGTATAATTGCTCCCACAACGAACCGAGTTACGCCATCATCCCTTGCCTTATTAATAACATCTCTCATCAATTCCATATTCATAACAGCTCTCCCTTATTGGCCGACACCTTTGCAATAGCCTTTAAATACTGATCAATCAACTCTTCATTTTCGTCAGCATGCCATACTGGCAATTTAAGGGCTGTGTGGTGAAATCGGGCAGCGTTCGGAAAGCTGGCTGATTTGTCAATATGCATGCTTTTGAAAAGAGGATAGTCATGAATAGGTCTTGTTGAATTTGGAACATCCAACTCATAACAACCTTCAGCATGAAGAGCTTCTACAATTTTATCTTTAGGAATATCTCCAAAATATTCTGGATCATAATGAAAAATGAATGCATAGCCGCTACTCATATGTGAATATTCAGGAAAGGATACTTTGAATCCTGGGATACAATCTATGCCTTGTTTTAATCTATTAAAGCATTTAGCGCGTTTGTCTAGTACAGCGTCAATAATAGTTGCTTGTTGAATAGCTATTGCGGCAGCAAGTGGATGAATGCGTAATTTTAGTCCAAATCCTGTGACTTCGTAGCGCTTATCGATAAAATCGTCCTTTATCTCCTCCCTGCATCTCTTATTATAATGCCCCAACAATAAGGCGTTATAATATATGTCTTCATCATCTGTGACGAGAACGCCGCCTTCTCCGGCAGTAAGCACCTTTTGCCCTTGCAGGCTCCAAACAGCAGCGGTTGATGCGCTTCCAACTTCTGATTCTTTAAATTTTGCGCCAAACGCATGAGAGCAATCTTCTAATAGGGGGATGCCTTTGTTTTCAGCAATAAAATTTATGGCATCCATATTACACGGTATACCCCACATATGGGTTATCATTATTGCTTTAGTGTTGTTGGAAATTTTACTGGCCAAATCATCAGGCGATATGTTGCCAGTAGCATCGCAATCGCAAAACACCGGCTTAATACCTAGAGTATAGCATGGCGAAGCAGTGGCAAAAAAAGTATATGTTGGAAATATAACCTCATCATCCTTTTTTAATCTAAGAGCATAAAGAAGCGTAAATATAGCCATAGTGCCTGAATTAAAGAGTAAGGCGTATTTTTTGGAAAATCTTTTTTTAAAATATTCTTCAAGTTCCATTATTGGACCTGAACGATTATATATCGATATCGACGTATGGAGCTGCTCAATTACGGCTCTCTCTGTTGATTCATCGATTATTGGCCATATGAAATGCGGAGGTTTCTTCTTTATTATGCTTTCTCCTCCTAAAAGCGCTAAATTAGCCATTCATACCCTCCAAATATAAATTAGGATTTACATATTCTTTTCTTTCATATGAGTCATAGCAGCTTTGAGTAAAAGCCATATGATTCAAATGCACATTAGGACTGCCTATATTGACAGCTTCTCCGTCTATGACTTCACAGAAGTACTCAACCTGCTCTATGGCAGCTGCTGGCCAAGCTATTTCTCGAGTTAAAGAATCGGCAACCGAACCGTCGCTTCGAAGCCTTCGAATGCTTCCTCTCTGTAACTCTATTACACCCTTTGTGCCTAGAACTTTTAGATATTCAGTTTTAGGCGGATAATATCTTGAGAAAATAACGCTACCGAAAAGTTCATTTGAATATCTGAACAAAACCGAGGCGGTATCCTCTGCATCATATGACGAATCTGGATCAGCAACGGCTGAAAAATCAGCATGTACAGCGCTTGGAAGACCAAAATACCATATAATCAGATCAATCAGGTGATATCCCATATCAAGAATACATCCTCCACCTGATTTCAGTCTGTTTCCACGCCAACCTTCGCCTGGATTATTTACGAATAGAGAGTATTTGCCTTCAATGAAAAATGGTTTCCCGATATGCTTGATTAGGCTTTCGAAGGACTTATAAATGGGATTAAAGCGTCTTTGAAGTGTTATCATCATTTCAACATGTTGACTTTCAACGGCTTTTTTCATCTCCATTGCTTCCTTGAAATTTCGTGCAAATGGCTTTTCTTTGAGAATATGAATACCACGACTGCTTAGGAGTTGAACCAACTCAAGATGAGCATCATGAGAAGTTGAGAGGATAGCAAAATCAAGGTCATGTGCATCTAAAAGATTCTTGCAGGATGTGTAATATGGAACATTGTATTTTTCACTGAACTTTAAAGCAATCTCTTTATTTTTATCGCAAACCGAAACCAGAACACATCTGTCCGAATCAATAATGCTTGGAAAATGATCCTCACATGCCCTATTGCCTAGCCCAATTATTGCAATCTTATACTTCTCCATATTAATAGCTCCCGTGTGCTTTAAGAATAGATGAAGAGATGAATTCCGCGCCATTTACATTGTGGAGTTTTTTAATACTATTTTTCATCATCGATAGTGTATTTGGGTTAGTTATGAGACATTCAACATTGGCACTTAAAAGTTGGGGGGTTAGGTTACGCTGATCCAAGCATATTAATGCTCCTTTTGATTCAAGATATTGTGCTTGTCTTAGTTGATGGTCATCAGCAGAATGTGGATAAGGAACGACAATTGCCGGGATGGAGTAGGCCAGCAGCTCGGCAAGGGTTCCGGCTCCTGCTCTACAGATTGCAAAATCAGCAGCTTTGTATTTCTTGTCAATATCGTTGATATAGCCGTAAATATTTGCGAAGAAACCTCTTTCTTTATAAGAATTGTCAACAACTGAAATATCCTCATTCTGACCCACTTGATGAACAAACTGAATCCGATCACGATATACATATAGTAAAGGCAAAGTTTCCAAAATTATTTTGTTAATATACTTTGCACCTTGACTGCCACCAAGGCACAGAATTGTTGTGCGTTCGGAGCATCCGTTGCCTTTCTTAGCTTTTGCTGCTTCAATGTGAGTCTTATGCACTACATGACCTGCGATCTTTGGATTTATGCGTCTGTTTAAAGGTTTGGTGCCTTCGTAAGCCACAAACATCTCATTTGCTAGAAATGAAAGTATTTGATTTGTTAGACCTGGAATTATGTTTTGCTCTACTATGTATGTCGGCGTTCTAAAAATACTAGCAATCAAGATCATAGGAGCTGAGGCATAGCCACCGACTCCAATTACAGCATCCGGCGGTCTTTTAATATAAAGAACTATTGCCTGCAATAAACCGACAAGAAGAATGAACAATGAACAAATTTTATAAGCGATGCTGCCTTGTCTCAGAGCGCGGACACAAAGAAAATGGCATTTATAATCCTTAACACTTTTCAATCCACGCTTAGAGCCAACAAAAACGATCTCTATTGAGGGAGAATCTCTATTTATCTGACTAGCGATCGCTCGCATCGCATCAACATGACCGCCTGTGCCGCCTCCACAGACAAACATTAGGTTAATCTTTCTTTTGGCAAATTTGCTCATAAGGTATTATCCATTAAGCAATTTTCGTGCCATACTTGTTGAAGTTGAAATGACTGCGTTTTTTAGTATTGAAAATTGAGAAATTTGAGATTTAGAACAGATGGTGTTCAGAAAGTTGAATTCGTGTTCTGAAGTTCGAACAGCCTGAACATTTATTGTGTCACATCTCTTTTGCTATCACCGAATGAGCGCCGGCGGAGAGGGCAGCGGCGCGGATATCATCGTCGTGCGCATGGCCGGTGCACATGTGGATTTCTTTTATGCCTTTGGTGCGCAGATAGCTTATATATTATCAACTTTCGTTATGTCGGATAAGCCAAAGGTGGGTAATTAATGAAATTTTGACTGCCTTCTTTTATTTTGAAAAGGATAGTAAGTGGAAATCTTGACGATTTTTGCCATACAATAAATAATGGATTAACATAAGATGCGACTGTAATCCGTTCCGATTTACGATCACGTATTCATAATTTTGAACATATTCTGTCCTTTTCTTTGCACACGTTTTCACATTCATTGCAAATTCTATCGTAATTTCAAGAAGCCATGCTTTGGCATGAGAATTGCTTTTGTATTAAGAAATGAAGCAAAAAGACAAACGTTATGCGTTTCATGCCATATCATTTATATTGATCTGTGTTCTTGTTTGTTCATCTCCTACACTTCTTCAAGCCTACAATTACTTGGATGTAGACATAAACACACAAGAGCCCATTGGCTGGGAGCCTGGCAGTGTAATTGAATACTATCTTGATCCAGGTGATTTTGGATATCTTTCAAACAATGAAGCGCATGCGCTTTTAAAAGAAGCGATGAAGATATGGCAAAATGCAGAATATGCTGATGTACCAAAATTTGAGTTTGCAGGTTATCTGCCTGAGGATGTAAACATCAACAACTATCAGGAATATTTCGCAAATGAGCGCTGTTATACATATGATCTTAGGAGTTGCAAAACTGAGCTTCAAAAAAACTTTCAGACTGCAATCATCTTTGATCAAGGAAACGAAATTCTCTATAGCAAAATCTGTAGCAATGGAGCCTGCCACGCAAGTGCAGCGCCCAAAGTCTTCGAAGGCACTTTATCTTATCCCAAGTTTATACGCCAAGGTACTGCCGTGTTTGGTGAGTCCTTGTTATCAGGTGAAACTTCTCAAGCCGTTGCAGTGTTCGTGCACGAGCTAGGGCATCTGCTTGGCTTATCTCATAGCGCACTCAACCAACAACTGTATGAAAGCAAACCCAGCTTCATGGAAAATACATATAGCTTCTTGCCTATTATGCATACAGGACAAGCCTTGCTCCGCACCTTTTTACATCCAGACGATATCGCAGCCATCTCTACACTATATCCCTCTAACGACTTTTTCTCTCAGACTGGTACTATTAAGGGCAAAGTTCTAAAAGCAGACATGAGCCCTATGACTCATGTAAATGTGATTGCAAGAAATGTTGATAACCCATGGTGCAAAGCATACTCATATATGAGCGGCCGCTCATGTCTTTTAATGGCTACATCCTTATGTGAGGAAAATGGTTATGCCAATGGTGATTTCATGATAGAAGGCCTTACCCCAGGTTTCTATACTATAGAGGTAGAGGCAATCGCAGACGCTAGCTATGCTAGCAGGCTAAGTCCCGGGCTCATAAAAGCTTATCTTGCTGGAGATGCTGAATTTTGGAATGAGAATGATGTGGCAAACGAAGATCCTCTTGTCTATTCTGAAATAGAGCTAAGCGCTGCTGAGGTACGAGATGATATAGTGATTGTCTTAAATGATGTTGAAAGCAACGAAGACCAGTTAGAGATGATACCAGTAGACTTTATCGACGTGTTTCAAGACTCACAATGTCCAGATAGTACAATTGATTATGATGAACTAATCGGAATAGAACGTCCTGGAAGCAGCCCAACAGCATACTCTGCGTCTGCAGGCGGATGTTCTCTTATTAATTCTTATTAGGATTTTCCAGCGGTTGTGCGAAATCAATCTCCCCTCATGCTTTTATGATTCTTCCCATTCCGCGGGAGGTATGTTTATGGCTAGAATGATCGTATCCTCATCAGTTGATACTGCAGCATGTTTTAATCCAGGCGGTTGGATAACGACATCGCCTTCTTCAAATTCCCTTTCACCAATATCTTCAAAATAAATATTTACTTTACCTTTAAGCACATAGCCAATTTCTAGTGTAGGATGGGAATGAATTTTATAACCGTCTTTGGACACTAGCTGTTCTTTCTTTGGAAACTTCTTGAGAATTATACTAAAAGGCATTCCATCTGTTTTTGATATCAATCGCTTTTCCGATACTCCAGATTGAGCCCATGCATCGGTCCATTGTACATTTTTTCCGGATATTCGAAGAGGTTTCAAATCTTTCATCAAGCTGCTGAGTATCGCATGATAATCTTTATTCATTAGCGGTGACCTTATTTTGTGAGGAATGTTCTTCTTTTGCTATCACCGAATCGGCGCCGGCGGAGAGGGCGGCGGCGCGGATGTCATCGTCGTACGCATGGCCGGTGCACATGTGGATTTCTTTTATGCCCTTGGTGCGCAGATAACTTATGACATCGATGCCGTTCTTGGCTGAGCCTTCATAGTTATAATCCACTATGGCAACGTCTGCATCTGCATAATTTAACCCGCCGTTTGAGGTCATACTTTCATATGAATCTGCTTCACCCACTACAGTGCCGCCGTTGTCGCGCACGATCCTTCGCCACCTAAGCCTGATATCTGCATCGTCGTCTATTAATATGAATCGTTTCCCATCACACTTGATCTCAGGATCATTACGATAACCCTTAGCCTCCTCCCCTTCGGCCTTGCTCAGGGCAGGCTTACAAAGGAGGGGTGAACATTCAACCACACACCCCGGTATCCTTATCGTGAACTTTGTGCCTTTTCCTGCTTCACTTTCCACATCTATGCTGCCGCCATGCGCCTCAACCACCTGTTTGCAATAAGCAAGCCCAAGCCCTGTGCCGCCTTTCTTGCCCTTGGTGAAGAAGGAATCGAATACATGAGAGAGGTCTTCGGCTGAAATACCTTTGCCGTTATCAACAACCGATATAACTAGATCGCCGCTCCTCCCCTTTGTAAGGGGAGGCTGGGTGGGGTAGACCTGATCAACCTCAGCCTTTACAACAACTTCCCCTTTTTTCCCATCAATCGCCTGAACGGCGTTGTTTACCAGGTTTACCAGCACCCGCTCCATGCGATAAGCATCTATGTTTGCTAAGATGTGTTTGTCGAGTTCACAGCGCACAGTAACACCATGCTCCACAGCACTCTTGCCCGTCTCAGCCATCACATCATCACATATGAGCTTTTTGACATCATGCTGTGATCTTTCAACCTTGCTGGCCTTTGAATAATCCACTAGATCATCTGCCATATGAAGCAGCTTATCCACGCTGCGCTGTGCAGCTGCCTGGTACTCCTGCATGTCTGGGTCGTCATCAGACACAGGCCTCGCCGCATAACCCTTAAGCACCGAGAGGGGAGACCGCATATCGTGCGCGATGTGGGAGGACATGCTGCCAATGGCAGCTAACCCGGATCGTATAGATAACATATGAGCGTGGATTCTATCTTTCTCTCGCAGCTCGTTAATTTCATTCACAATTACATCCAACTCCTTGAAACCAGTAGTTCTAATATTAGAAGGCTCATCAGCGTTTTTAATATTTTCAATTTGTTTTGATAGCAACATAATTGGTAATATTATTTTTTTTCTAAGCAATATCACAATACTCAATAAAGATATTAAGATTACACTACATGCAAATATAATAAGATGTCCCCCATATTTATGAATAAGTAAATTGCTGGCATTATCTATAATATCTGCTGTAATTCTTAGTTCACCAAGCTTTACATTGTCATAAATCAATTCCTCACTAAGATATATCCTGTTTTCTCCATAATTCGGAGCAGTCTCCAGCTGTAAATCACCATATTTTCTATTCGTGGTTATTAGTAATATTTTATTAATAGAGCTATCTGTCTTTATTTTTCTCAGGTGTTTATCAATAGCCTTAGTTTGACCAAGATATATTTCTGAAACTAGATCCATTTTATTCATAGAGATAACATTCATTAAATCTGTTTTTCTGCTACTAATAATATCTCTTTTCGTCACAAGTTCAGAAATATAAAAATACACGGAAATGCCAACAATTATGAAAATATATATTATAAATAGATTTAATAAAACCTGAGTTCTAATAGAATTATTATTTAATCTTTTCCACATAACTATGTTTGCCATCCTTTATTTGTATTAAATACATATCCCTTTTTGGGAAAGCTTTACCTTCATAAAACATTGTACCGGTTACACCATCAAAGAAACCTATTTTACTTAATTTATTATGTATATTTTCTATATTCATATTTCCAGCGGTTCTAATACTTTGATGTAATATCTGCATGGCGTCATACGAACAAGCTGCAAGCAGCGAAGGTCTTCTTTTATGCTTTTTTTCAAATGATTGCTTAAATGAATTGCTCTTCTTCGTGTTTATTTCGTACTTCCATGGAACGATTGCATATCCATCAACTATGTTCCAATACTTTTTAGGTACGCCTGGCCAAAAATACACGCCTGCATCACCTAGACCATCAGCCGCAATAAATTTTACATGAATACCTCTATCAGCTGCGTTTGTTATAAAAGAAGCCGCTTCGTTCTCATGAAATAATGATATGACAACTTGATACTGTTGTTTACTAATAGTCTTAATTATATCGCTAAAATCATATTGATTCTGCAATATTCCCAATTCCTCAACAACATACCCTCCAAGATTATCATATTCATTTCGAAAAATACGCGCTAAATCTAAACTGTATTCATCATTAAGTATCTTTAAGACAACCGCTTTGGAGTATTGCATTCTCTTTTTAGTTATTTTTGCCAATAGCTTTGCCATGCTATTATTGTCGGCCATAACCGATGTAAAATATTCTATTTTGTTTGGCAATACAGACGATGATGCAAGAGGTGAAACCACTAAGACGCCATTTTTATTTAAAACATCAGCAACCATTAATAAGTGTGTCGACCAATTCAATCCAACTATTATTTTATAACCCTCAGCGATAGCACGAGAAACAGCATCTATAGTCTGTGCCGGATATGGCCCACTTTTGAATATTTTATATTCATATTCATAAGCACTGGATTTTGAGTTTATATGTTCTATAGCTAATATTGCACCATAATTTGTATCCAAACCCCAACCAAATTCATTACCGCTCTCAAATTTTGTGTAATTGTCTATCAATGCGATTTTTATATGTTCTATTGCACCTAAAGGCGATGCATACAGAAGTAATATTATAATGATAATAAATAGATATTTACTCTTTAATTTTTGCATAAAGGTGACCATCCATAAATGTACCATTTTTAAAAATTGATTTTCGCAGAATTGCTTCTTTGACAAATCCACATTTTTCTAAAATTCTTTCAGAAGCACTGTTTCCATCAAATACTCTTGCAGATAATCTAACAATATCAGTATGTTCAAAAGCATAGTCACAGACACCATTTACTACCATCGTTGCAATACCATGACCCCAATATTGTCTTCCTAGCCAATATGTAATCACAGAAGAATATCTTTCAACATCAACACCCCTTTCAAAACCTAAACCACCAATTAACTTATCACTAGCAGTTATTGCAAAATGTGGTCTAGGGTCCCTTGCCATTATGAGAATTAAGTAATCTTGTGCGTCAGATACAGTATATGGGTTTGGAAAACTATCGAGTGCATATTTAACAATCTCCGCATTATTAGCACTTAAAACCAAATCATTTACATCTGTCATTAGATGTGGTCGTAATCCAATAAGCCCAAAACAGGTTGATCCAAAAGTTAATTTAGGCAGCATATTTTCTCCTGCGACGAATATCGTATTTATATTACGTTATAATGTATAATCGTTTGAGTGGATGTGTCTTTATTTAATCTCCACTTGTATTTTGTAAATTTAAATTTGAGAGCTTTTTCTATGGCAGCAAAATCGTATTCCTTTAAATATTCAATATGGTATGCAGAAGAACAACACCATCCAGGTAACATTATATAATTAACAAATGCATCTTCTAGGGCTTGTATCAGTTCATATGTTTTCCTATTATTATTCAATCCCTCTTGCGAATCTAAGCATTCTTCTATGATTAATATATGACCATTTGGTTTGATATGATTTATGAACTTCAGAAAAGCATCCCATCTTTCGTTTCCATTTACATGATGAAGAGTCCAGCGTGTAATGATGATATCAAATTTAGGAAGATTATCATTGCTTATGTCTTCAGGTTTAATGTTTATATATCTTATCTCATTTGAATGATAATATGGATCATAGCCATATATGCAAACTTGGTCGCAATATTTATATGATACTAAATATGCGGCTATAGTTTCTTCATAGTGCCCATCTGCAAGACCATATCCAAAAAGATTTACAATGTTAGAGTGAAAAGGTTTCGAAATAAATTTCTTAATGGCCAAATCGATGTTGGATCCTACATAATCCAATGATTTACTAATTTTATCATATGAATATGTTTTATTAGAATCATCTAAATAACTTATAAATTCCCTGCAGATCTGAGTGTTCGAAATCTTAGCGCGAAGATAGTCGCAAACATAATCATATTTATTATCAATGAAACTTATCAATATTTTAGAAAAAGTCTCACTAAGATAATTATTATTTCTTAATATTCCTAGCTTATAAAGGAAATTATTTAAATCACTTATATTTAATTTAATATCTGACATAATTTATAAAGACTAAAATGCCTTTTTATAAGTACTTTATGTTGCGTCTTGAGCAGCAATTGGATCAATAATATTTATAGTTACTTTTCTTTTGCGAATATAAAAATATCCTAATATCAAAAGGAATAAAGAAATAACACAAATTACAAGTAATGAATGTTGAAATGTTAATTGCTCTACAATAATAGAATTCATCAAAAAATAGACAATATATCCTACATATTCCAATGTCCCAGCTACCGACAAATACATAGCCCTCTGTGTCGAGGTAACTGTCTCATTAATTGCAATATTAAGAAAAGATCTAAAATTGTATGATGCTGCAAATATTAATGTTATTACAAATATCGATGGTAAATTTGATAAATTGGACAATAAGAAAAGTTGGAAATAAAAAATACCCACATGAAATAGTAAAATCCTTTTTATCGTGAATCTTCTTAACAAACTTGGAATGAGCTTTGAATAAAAAGCCATGGCAACATGAATCAATAAATATATAAACCCAAGATATTTAGTTGAGACATTAGCCATCTCGACAAATGGTTGAAATTGCCAGTAACAAAATGAAAGGCCACCGCATATTAAAAAACTCAAAGCCATATACGAAAACAATCTCTTATTTTGAAGGCTATTAAAATAACAGCATTTAAATGCCAACGAAACTTTGGCAATTCTATATTTAGGTTTACAAGCAGATAATGAAATCACAAATAGAGTTCCAATAACCATAGAGCCAATTGTTATATAGAATGGAATAAAGATATCGATTGAAGCTAGATAGCCACCGACAAAGCTGGCAATTGCATACATATAGTTTTCCAAAACGAGCTGTTTAGAATAGATTGTCGAATATGCATTTTTATGACCCTTTACTGATAAATAATCATGCAGATACGCAGTCTCTTTACCACTACCAAACCCAACCGCTAAACCACATAATCCCTCAGCAAAGCAAAGCGAGATAAAACTTGTATTAATAATTGGCAACAGTGTACCTAAAAAAACAAAAATTCCCCAAAATGAAAAAATTATATGACGACTGTATTTGTCAGCTAGATATCCAGAAGGAATTTGAGATGCGATGACAGCTATGCCATAAATCGCGAATAACAATGATATTTTTGCGTTTGAGTAGCCTAGTGACAAAAAATAAATAATAATAATTGATTGCGTAAATAGGCCACGAAAAAGACATGTGCCTATCAAATATCTTATTAAGTTTTGATCCAAAACTTTATTCAAGGCAAATCCCTTAATTCATTGTCTATTATTGATGTCTGCAGAATATAGTGACCACTGCGGAAAATGTCATTCCCGCATGTTGTAAGCGGGAATCCAGTCCGTGTCGTCTCTGCTGGATCCCCGATAAAACCACTCGGGGATGACAAACGGTCACTATATTCTGCAGACATCAATAATAGAACTACAATTAAATTTTCGTACAAATTGTATTGTCAGAATGTTAACTTTCCAATGAGTAGGTTATCAAATAACTCTTACATCGTAAGACTTCTTTAACAGGTTCAAACAATATTTATAAAGCAATTTTCCTGCCAAACTCCTTATCTGCACAACGTGTTGAATTATCGCACATTGTTGAAAAAGGTTGCGGGGTTTTTGTGTTCGGGAATTCGGAAAGTTGAACAGGTGTGTTCGGAATTCTGAACGTGGGGGAGGGATTGTTAAGTTGATGACTTATTATCTTTATCGAACTGAGAAAGAAGTGCGTAAATAATGGCGAAATACCCACCTTTTGGTTATCCGACGATGTGTTTAAAAAAGGTGTCGGACGCTTTTGTGGCTGCAACTTCTTGTATTATAAGTGATAAAAAGGGTCCGACACTTTTTGCTGATTGTGTCACATCTCTTTTGCTATCACCGAATCGGCGCCGGCGGAGAGGGCGGCGGCGCGGATATCATCGTCGTGGGCATGGCCGGTGCACATGTGGATTTCTTTTATGCCCTTGGTGCGAAGATAATTTATGACATCGATGCCGGTCTTGGCAGAGCCTTCGTAGTTATAATCCACTATGGCAACGTCCGCTTCATCATAATTTAACCCGCCATTTGAGGTCATGCTCTCATATGAATCTGCTTCACCTACTACAGTGCCGCCGTTGTCACGCACGATCCTTCGCCACCTAAGCCTTATATCTGCATCGTCGTCTATTAATATGAACCGCTTACCATCACACTTGATCTCAGGATCATTACGATAACCCTTAGCCTCCTCCCCTTTGTAAGGGGAGGGTTGGGTGGGGTAGGCCTGATCTACCTCCCCCGGCCCCTCCTTACAAAGGAGGGGTGAACATTCAACCACGCACTCCGGTATCCTTATCGTAAACATCGTACCTTTACCTAGTTCGCTCTCAACATCAATACTACCGCCATGCGCCTCAACCACCTGCTTGCAATAAGCAAGACCAAGCCCTGTGCCGCCTTTCTTTCCCTTGGTGAAAAAACTGTCGAACACATGAGACAGGTCCTCGGCTGAAATGCCTTTGCCGTTGTCTTTTACTGTTATCGTAAGTTCCCCTCCTTTGTAAGGAGGGGCAGGGGGAGGTAGATCGCGCACAACTTCTGCCCTCACCACAACTTCTCCACGCCCTCCATCAATTGCCTGAATGGCGTTGTTTACAAGATTTACCAGCACCCGCTCCATGCGATAAGCATCGATGTTTGCTAAGATGTGTTTATCGAGTTCACAGCGCACAGTTACACCACTTTCTGCAGCTCTTTTCTTTGTTTCGGAAATAACGTTATCGCATATCAGCTTTTTGACATCATGCTGTGTTCTCTCAACCTTGCTGGCCTTTGAATAGTCCACCAGATCATCCGCCATATGAAGCAGCTTATCCACGCTGCGCTGCGCCGCTGCCTGGTATTCCTTCATTTCAGGGTCATCATCAGCACCAGGCATCGCCACATACCCCTTGAGCACTGAAAGCGGAGAGCGCATATCGTGGGCGACGTGGGA
>JBDRCU010000028.1:0-4379 GCA_043821485.1 Parcubacteria group bacterium
ATAACAGAAGAAAAATTAATTAAAATATTTTTTTGTTCATTTTTACAATTTATATTCAGTGTTCCGAGGTAGCTCAGCGGTAGAGCAGTTGGCTGTGAATAATAATGCAGCTTCCTCAAGTAATTGAGGATAGAAAACAAGGTGAATTGCTGGAAGCCTAAGCTATTTAATTAACAAGTATGGTAATCAGCAGCCAATCCCGCCTTTCCGCCTCTAATGGTGGACGCGCCGTTAGAAGCGCAAAACGGCGGGCAGGTTCAGAGACTATCCTGAAAAGGAGTACTTTGTTTTTAACGAAGGAAGCGCCTTGCTCCCGCCGTTAGAGGCGGGATGATAATATAGTCCACTCTATTATGAAAATAATAGGCTAAGTGTAACCAATTGGTCGTGGGTTCGAGTCCCACCCTCGGAGCTTTGGATATAATCCGCCCTTAATTGGGCGGTTTTTTGTTTTATTTAAGCCATTATTAAGAGGTTCTAACATTTAAAAAAAATTCTGGCATTACTTCTAGTTACTTCTTAATACTGGTTTATAGATTCAGTTTTTTAATTCAATATAGTTTGATTGATTTATACCCACTTTTTTGCTAATATAATACAATGTTTTTAATGGCAGTACATTCAATATAACAGGAGGTGGATCATGTTGCAGAAGGCTAAGTTGCTTCAGGCAGTGCTAATTGAGATAGATAGGATCATGCCTGATCCTAATCAGCCCCGAAAAGATTTCGATTTACAGAAGTTAAGCGAACTAGCAAAAAGTATAGATAGGATAGGATTGAAAAATCCAATCTTCGTCAAGCCAAATTCAGAAGAAGACGGCTACATGCTCGTAGCAGGAGAGCGTCGACTCCAGGCTTGTATCAGCTTAGGATGGGAAGAGATACCTGCCTTTATTGAAGATGAGGATACGGACACGCTTATCTGGCAAATCGTAGAGAACACGCAGCGTGTCAATCTGAATCCCATTGAAGAGGCAAAAGGTTATGCTAGGCTGCGCGATGAGCGTGACATGAGCCAGACAGATATTGCTGAGCAAGTCAGTAAGAGTCAGGTTCACGTATCAGGACGTCTCAAGCTTTTGAAACTTCCAGAGAGACTTCAGAAGCCTGTAGCTACAGGAACATTCAAAGTATCGGCTGCGCTTATCCTGGTTCGCGGATGCGATACTAAAGATGAGATGTGGGAGGTGGCAGAGCCACTAATGAGAAGACATCACGGTATTGGAAATCTCAGTATCGCAACAATTCAAAAAGGCGTGAGACAACTGAGACAAAGAAAAGAACTTGGCGAACATGAAAGAGCAGGAGTGAATCTCGAGTCTCTCTTGGATCGTGAAAGTGTTTACAATCTCGTTCCAGCAGCAGCTAACTTGGCAGGAGCTCTAAGTGAGTTGGTTGGCGAAGAAGGAACTATAGCGCTCACACTTGAAGAATTTCAAGTGAGATGGAAGCAGATTCCGAGGCTCGAAAGGGTTAAGCTTTTGTCTAGACTGAGCACTGTTACGTCTAGAATCGCAGAGCTGAATGATTTCCTCAGGCGTTTTCGTGAAAGTAAACAGAAAACAAGGGGTTCTGAGAAGGGAGGTGATCAAGTTGGGCAAAACTGATGACATTATTCCACCTGGACACGTCGCCCTTGTTGAAAAAATAGCCAAGAAACTAGTTCTTAGACTTCCCGAACATGTCCTACTTGAGGATCTTGTAGGGGAAGGTTGGGTAGGCTATTTTGAAGCTAAAAGGAGGTATGATCCGGAACGTGGGGTGGATTTTGAAGCATTTGCTAAACAGCGTGTCAGGGGCAGTATGCTTGACTATCTTCGTAGCCAAGATCCTCTATCCAGGAGTGGTCGTGCTGTAGCTCGGAAAATCGAAGAGACTATAACTGAACTAGCAGGTGGGCTCGGCAGATCTCCTGAGGATACAGAAGTAGCAGAAAAGCTGGAGATGCCCCTTAAACACTATCTTGGGATCAAAGACCGCCACTTGGGAGTAAAAAATATATCCTGGGAAACTGTTCAAGGGCTAAGAGATGAGTACGAGCTCTTTGAAAGAAGGGAGGAGGGAGAACAGAGAACTCTCGTAGATTTAGACGAAGCGTTACAAGTAGCAAGGCTTCTCGAGGAAGCGTTGGATTGTCTTAATCGGCGAGAGAGGCTGGTAGTAAAGTATTACTATCTACAAGGCTTGAACCTGTCTGCAATCGGAGAGAAGATGGGCTTCACAGAAGCTCGAGCTTGTCAGCTACGCAGCGAGGCTGTCAGGAAACTGCGTCCAATCTACGAAGCCATAGCCAGAGCTGACCTTGCAGCTAAAAGGCAAGAAGCTCAACTGAGACTGGCAGGAAAAGCTAAGAGACGAGAACCAAGGCGTATTGTTTCAGATTTTGGCAGACTCCAGACCGAGCTTAAGGAGGCGATCAGATATGAACTGTCTTCTGATGATGACTAGAAGGAGGGATGATAGCACAATCCTTCATTATTACTGCTTGATCATGGTCAGATCGAGCAGTATGCACATGACCGCCGTTGGTAGATTGACGGCGCAGCCTTTGAGCTGTAGAAAATCTACGACCTTTATCACTTATAGTGATACTGATGAGTCCTGATTATGAAAGATTATAAGGACGAAAGGCCTGTTTATTTTAAATACAATAACCCTTTACATGCAGGGCACTAGCGTTGCGTTAAAAAGGCAGTTTATTTACAAAAGAGCTTAAGTTAGCTAAAAAACAACACTATATACTGTTCACGATTTCAATTCAAATTATACTTTTGGATGGCTTATTTAAGCCATTTTATTACCGAAAATTAACTAAACGCAACACTAGTGCATGCAGGGTTATTTGTTATATTTAAGCTAAATAACTTTGTTCAAGTAATTTTTTTAAAATATACAATATTGCGAACATATATTGAAAGAAGTATAATCGCCTATAGACTTGGAAAAGGAGGTTTTATTGAAATCAAGTCATTACAACTGGTGTATAATGCACCAATGTTTTTTGCATATTAGATGTGGAAGAAAACTAGTGTTCTAGGTGACCTGTTTGCAACAACCAGAAAGAAGGTTTACGATGCATACATTTAACAGAATCTGTATCGTGTTCTCGGTAATTCCATTTTTCGTCTTCATCGGTTGTATCGGCGAGATGGGGAATAATGACCCAATTGACGATCGCTTGATCATGGAGGATGAATCGAGTCTACCTAATCTGGAAGTTGAAGAGGAGTTTGAAAATGGTGATCTTGCGACGGACACAGAGATTGACATAGATCCAGAGGATCTTGATCGAGCAGTAGATCTCTTTCTTCTCGGAGACACCAGTCTAATTGATCAACTTCTTGATCATAGCGAAGAAGGTATCTTGTGGAACGAGATAAATCGACGCAAACTTATTGTTCGAGACGAATTTAATGGCGATCAAGACCTTTACTACGAGAATCTGGAAATTGAAGTGTACGGGGAAAATATCCCCAATCCTGCATTTACAGGATCCTCACCCGAAAATCCAGCGGAGCACATGATTAGTAGGCATGGATCAAATTGCGGAGGGTATGTTGATCAATTTTTTCCTGGTTGGCGTAGTCATGATGGTGGCATTAATGATGCAAATTGGGAAGGCGAATCCATTGAACAGCAGGAAAGCTGCGGAAGACATGAAGTCCGTGCAAACTGTAAAATGGTCGCTCCTGGTAATGATTGCGGTAATGAACCGTGGTGGATGAAAGATGACATGTTGAGTTTTTTTATGGGTCACAATTCCATAGGAGGCTCAACAAATCATCGTAGTGCGTTGAGACAATATAGTGACCAACTAAGGTTCTGGCATAATAATTGGTTTGTTCGAAGAGGACTGGGGAATCCCAGTGCTCGAGTCTACTTGTTTCACTGGAGCTCAACAAATTTAGACCATCAATATAATGTGTATGCTTGCATCCCATTTGGACTGCGCAGATATGAAACCGAAATTGTAATGAAAAATACGCGCTGATGGATTAGTTTTGGCTGCCTACTTTAGTTAATAATCCTACAAACCACATCTACCAATTTGGGGGGATAATAAAATCTCCCTTTTCCATAAAATACAAAATTATTGCATTTTATGGAAAATTAAAAAATAGATTTTAAGAACTCATTTTTATTAAGTGATTAACAGTTTAATTACGTAATTAATTTATTATTTATGAGAAAAATCAATTATAATAATAGCTATATTAAATTGCATTATTTAGCAATATATGGTAATAATATGCACATATAGAAGTTAGTTATTTTACTAATACTAAACAATAAAAATGAAAAAATATAAAATAATAGGATTATTGTTTCTATCAATTATTATATTAGGTATTGGTTATGTTTGTATTGATTTTATTA
>JBDRCU010000029.1:0-7470 GCA_043821485.1 Parcubacteria group bacterium
GAAATCGGAACTGCACAGGGAGCATCTGCGATAGTCATGGGCATGGGGATACGGGGAAAAAACAGTATAATCCTGACAATCGATCCCGGAATGATGTCACAGGAAGAAGCCAGTTACAGAAAAGACGAACTGAGTAAATACGAATTCTGGAAAGGTAATTTAGATACAATCATGCAGAACATAAGGGCAGCCAGACTTGAAGGATACATAATCCCTGTTCCCGATACCAGCGAGAACGTGGTAAAAAGATGGGATGGACGAAAAATCGATATGCTGTTTGTGGATGGTTCGCATACATACGAAGATGTTAAAAAGGATTGTCTGTGGATGCAGCACGTAAAGCACGGAGGGGTTGCGGTATTTGACGACTGGATGGAGCCTGTTGAGAAGGCAGTAATGGAGTATGCGGCTGCACACAGGGAATGGGAATTACTCACAAGCTCCACGGCTCAGCCTCCAAAGCACCCTTGGAAGACTGTATTCTGGAGGAATTGAAACTGACAGTAGTAGATAAGCCCCTGCACCCAACGGAGAGATAAAGACAGTCAGCAAAATGAAAAATAGAAACTTTTAATAATGAGAGAATCCAATAGAGAATAAATATGCAGATGAGTGTTGATACGGTTATGGATGGTGCTGTCCATAATGCATTTTTTAAAAATAAAAATCAAAAAGGTATGAAGATTTTATTTGTCCCTTATAAAATGGGAGAAAAGTATAATTATATACCGCCTGATCGTCCAAGCAGCGACCTTAGCGTCATTGTGGTTACTAAATACGCATCGCCAGCACTTGAGAAGTGTTTGAATAGTCTATTTAGAAACAGCTACTTCAGTAATGAAATAATTATAGTCTGTAACAATCCATCTTGGCAAACGGTTAAGGTACTTCAAGAAAGACATCTTCAGTATTGGGTTGTCCCTTTTGAACATGCTTTTATAGCAGCAAATTTTGCTGCTGAACTGGCTACCAAGAAATACGTATCATTTATTGGTGATGATATGGTCGTTGGTCCCGGATGGGATGCTGCCGCATTGAGTATTGCCGATGATGGGATTCTGGGATCTCTTGCCTTCATTAACGGTGTAGAGATACAGAACGAGCATTACCAGATAGGAAACTCTGGTATTTTCGGCGGAAATATAGCTTCAGAAATTGGTTATGATAAAGAGACAAGGTATGTGGATGATCAGAAGTTTGATGCGTGGTGTAAGAAGAACTCAAGTAATCGAATTGAAGAATTTTATTGGCCCCCTTCTGTACACAATAGACTGGACCTTTTGAAAGATAGGTTCTGTTTCCATATGCCACATGGAGTGGGGCATGAAATAGCTTTTGAAAACAGGCATAAACGCGACGGATGGAAAGTTAAGACTACATATAGGTCTTTTATATATCATGTCGGAGCTGCAGGCAACAGGGACGGTCTGCCGGGAGAATATTGTGTGGGTCAGTTATCCAATGGAGTTTGGATATGTGCTTCTTGCGGAATTCATATAGAAGGGATCAATCGTGATCATCCCGATAATGTGCTGGTGCATCAAGCCGGGTACTGGCTTTGCGAGGAATGCAGAAAAAAAGTTGATTGGAGCCCTATTCCCCACAGGCGTTTTTAACTATTTTATTTTTCGCAGAAAACCATCCATAGAGGCAGTAATTAGCAGCTTATGTTCAATCGCTTTATCAATTTCAAAACTGTCTGTGCTTTTCAGATATTCAAACACCGCTGTTTTTGGATTGTTCCCTTTTCCCCATGGACGGTTGAGACTAAAATTTTCTGGTAAATCTTCAATTCCAGTATCCCATACAACGCAATAGCTTCCCACGGACACCAGTGGAGCGTAAACTTTTAGCTCAGCCAAAACATGATCATGCGTGTGGTTTGAGTCCAAAAAAATAAGAATTTTTTCGTAACCTTTTGCTATCGCCATCACTTGTTCAACAACATCAGGAGCAACGGAGGAACCTTCGATCATCTCAATAAGGTGCGTCATTGGGTGTGCTTCAATCGCCGCACGATTATGTGATCGAATCTCAATATCAACCCCAAGTACTCGTCTTCTCGATTTTTGAGGGTCCAGTGTCACCCCCTGATCAATTGCTTCGCAATAATCCAACAAAGCCAACATGGAGGCACTCATGATTAAAGAGCCACCATGCGCAATTCCGGTTTCAATAACTAGGTCTGGCTTTATATTCCATATTAATTCCTGAATGGCATAAATATCCTGGGGAACCTGCATAATTGGCCTGCCAAGCCATGAAAAGTTATGCGCGTAGTTATACGGTATTATCTTACGAATCCACATATTAGTTAAATCCAACAAATCTCTGTCTTTCGCAGCAGATTCGATGTTTCTCAAAACCTCAGCAGAAAAGTCTTCAAACGGTGTCATTTTTATATTGAAATTCATGCTAACTTAAAATAATTTGCATATTTTTTCCACATTTCGTTATTTTCAACAGAATGGGTAAAAGCCATCATATGTTTTCTGACCAATTCATTATCATAATTCATACAATCATATGCTTTTGATAAAAAGTAATGAGCAAATGCGTGTTCTGGATATTTTTGTGCAACGTTCTTAAAAGAAATAGCTGCTTTTTTGTACTCTCCTTGGGACATATTAAAATTATTCACGAAATTTGCAGACAAGTTCAATTTATATGCAAAATCTTCAATATCTGTGGGATCTACGCCGGGAGCTTTAATGTTTGCTTTGGAAATCATATGGTTGCGCATATCATTGTTTACTATATAATTATTGTCAATACATAAATCATATAACCTACTTCCAACAACTGGAATTGCGATAGATATATGAACCCAATCAAATCCAACATCTTTAAGCATATTTAAAGTTTCTAAACGATGTTCGTACATTTCTCCAGGAAGACCCAAAACGATGAAGGCTAGAACTTGAAGACCATTTTTTCTCAGTATTTTTACCTTCGGTTTGATCATATCAACCTTGAGAGGTTTGTCGATAATTTTTTGTAGGACATAGTCTGAGCCTGACTCTATTGCTAATGAAACGAGAGTCACTCCTGCTTTTTTTAATAATTGTCCAATTTCTTCATCAATTGCATATACCGCAAGTCCATTCGGAAATTCTATCCGAATACCAAATCTGCTCAATTGTTCTAAAATTCTTTTTGCTCTTTTTTTATCTGCTAAAAAGTGATCATCTTCAATTATAAGTACTGTTAATCCAAAATTAGATATCATATTTTTTACTTCGGTAATTACTTTTTCAACACTCATGAATCTCACTTTTTTACCGTGCAATTTTCTATTAGCACAAAAGATACAGTTGAATGGGCAACCTCTGGAAGTATGAATACTCATTTCCCTTTTGCCTTCTTGAGCCGAATAACTCTTATCTAACGAACGGGCGTTGTAATCATTGAGACTGACTAAACTATAATCGAATTCGGGTATGTCATCAAGATCATCTACAAGCGAGTTAATCGGTACCTTTCCAATCGTTTCTCTGCTAATCCACGATTGATGTTTTTCTATGAGTTTTTCATGGTCTGCAGCGTTCACCAAATCCCTCATGGATATTTCTCCTTCTCCGTAACATACTGCATCAATATGAGGACACTCTTCCAATATTTTTTTATATAAATTTGTGGGCAATCCACCACCTGCAACAACCCAAGCAGAATCTACCTGTTCCTTAACAATGGTTGAAATAGGTGCAAAATAATTATAAGATGTATTAAATAATGCAGATATTCCTACAATATTAGGCTGATACTCACATACCTTATCTTTTAATATATTCAATAAATCGGTATCATTATATTTTCGTCTCTGTTTTATGATTTTAAGAGCTTCTATATTTAAATCTAGTAAGCACGTCTCTACTTTAATATTTCGAACATTTCCTTTTATGAAAGCATCTATGGATAATATTCCATAAGGAATGGTAAATGCAGGCAGAGCAGTCATTATTGAACTTCCCGTATAATCATTAATGCTAAAATATGGTGGTATTACAAATAAAATTCTTTTTTTGTCGCTGTTCATGGCTTAGTATTCCTATATTGAATTAGAAAGTTTACCTGTCCTTATAAAATTGGTTAATAAAGGCATTTCTCTGTTATATCTATTCCATAGTTTAAGAGATTCATTATTTGTACTAATAAGTTTTGCACATATTCTTAAGTCTTCGATTGCATGTTCTTTCTTACCAAGATTATCATATGCTATAAAACGAGAATAACGGGCAGGTATATGAAATGGATATTTGACTAATACCATATTATTAAAATAATTAATTGCTCTTTCGTATCGACCACATCTCATATTTTTATTATTAAAAAAATTTGTATATATGTTCGTATCATAAACTAGATCTGCAAGATCTTTAGCAGATATCTCCTTTGTATCGAAGTTCCTCAATGGATACCTGCACATATCCCAATCAAAGTTGTTAGGATCTATTGCACCGATCTTGGCGAATTGATAAAATAATTCTGATCCTGGGAGTGGTAATGCTGCAAAAATATGGACCCAATCAACATCTATGGTATCTATATAGTTAATAGTCTCTTGCATTAATTCTTTTGTTTCGCCAGGAAATCCCAGAATGAAGTTAGTTTCAATCGGGAGGTCTTTCGTTCTCATATATTTAATAATCTTCCTTGCCTTTTCAAGATCCACATTCTTCTTAATAATTTTTTGTTGCGTATATGTAGAACCGGACTCTATCGCCACTCTAAAAAAATCAACACCCATAGAGTATATTTTATCTATAATTTCTTCAGTCATAACCGCAACGCTTAATCCATTAGGAAGTGAGAACAATCTTTCTTTATGAAGGTTATTTTTAGAAATCATAGATTCCAATTCAATAAATTTCTGTCTCTTCGCAGCAAAAAGGTCATCCTGAATGATAATTCTTTTAAAACCCTCTTTATTTTTTAAATATAATATGTCCTTTAATATTCTTTCGTTTGACTTACTTCTAATTAATTTACCGTGAACAGTCCCGGTAGAACAAAATGAGCATTTGAATGGACATCCTCTTTCTGTCATTATGCTAATAGCTCCTTGTCCGAGTTTATTGGATGTTCGCCTATATACATCTAAATCCAGTAAATCATACGCAGGAAGACCAATCGCATCTAAATCTTGAATCATCTCTGATAATTCAAGGCTATTTCCATAAACTTTACTATGATCTTGATATTTTTTCTTGTTGTATACACCTTTGATACCTGCTAATTTTTCTTTATCAGTCTTATCACTTACATACTTCAGTAAGAATTCAGTAAATGATATTTCCGCTTCACCTCTGAATACATAATCAATATTTACTGTATCTTTAAATATAACATCACAGCTTGAGGTTGCATGATTACCGCCAACAGTTATTAATGAGTCTGGCCATTTATCTCTTACCAGCCTTACCAATCTAAGACTGCTTTTGTAAGAGGTTGAATAAAGTATTGATATTCCGATTATATCCGGAACGTAATTTAATTCATCAAGTTTCTCCTTGTAAAAACCATCCAACGAAATAGGCTCTTTTTGTTCTAAAGATAAATAATGTACATGCAAATCCTTTGCTATATCTAACATTCTAAATTCGACATTATCAATCTTATTTCTTACATAAGATGCGATTTCAATCATGCCAATTGGAGCTGCAAAATCAGGCACTGTGCCGATAGGTTGCTTTGTTAATAACATTTCCTGCTCTACCAATGGCGTTGGGCTAGGATTTATAAATAACACTTTTACTTTATTTATCATAATATTTTACATTTTCTACAGAAAAGCTCTTGTTCTTTCTCTTGGAATTGCATAGATAACACTACCTGTTCCATGCCAACTATGTAATCTAAAATAATAAGCATAATTATCAAGGCAGGTCATTATCTGAGCAGGAAGATGCCATAATCCTTCTCGATTGTGGTATGAAGTCACGGCTAATATTGGGCGATTATGTATAAGTGTTTCCAAACCTCCACTAATGGCATTACGCTCCCAACCTTCAATATGAATTTTGATAAATGTTGCTGGAATCAAAAGGTCATCGAGGCATTTAACATCAACCTTTGTTTGCCCGGATTCACTAAACTGCGATGCATAACCTAATCCGTGATAGAAGAGTTTTTCATCTGTCACTGACCCAAGTGCACATTCTAATAAATGTATTTTTGTTCTCTCTATTGACACATTTGGCATATTTTCTTTCAAGAAATTGCGAAGATGAGAAAGATTCTCCTTGTCAGGTTCAATAACATATATTCTATTATATTTATTTTCTACTTCAGTTAAAAATCTGATGATAACTTCTCCATGATGTGCACCAATATCAACGAATACCTCTTGGTTATTTAAAACTGAAAGCACTTGTGGTATGAAATATCTATCGTGTATCGTTACTGGTGCATCTTCGAAAATCCATTCTTCTCGTAAACTATGCCAGGCAATGAACTGTAAATAGTGAGCACGAGACATATGATCCTCCCATCTGGATAAGATAGATTCGATACCAATGATATCCCCGTCGGTTAATAAGCCAGAATACCAGCCGTTACTTAAAGGGTGCTGATCACGATAAGCCTCAGCAATATCATAAAATGGTACCACATCATACCAACCTCCCTCCTTTAATGGTGCAATCACTTGTGAAAAAGATGCTGTTACTACGCAAATGGCCAATAAAGCCGATTCCCGTTGCTTAATGGGGACATCATGAATCCCGTAGAACTCGATACCTGCCCAGAAAGGATCCCGCCTGTGCAAATCCGGATTTGCATCTACCACAAATATGAAGGGAATACCAAGTTTCTCAAAATACTCCTTAGCCATTTTTCCGAGATTACCCGCACCATACAATATCAGTGGCTTATCGACCTTGCGCGGTACGAAGGAAATTGGTTTTTTAGCAATTTCATGCAGCAGTTCGCGTGCAATCTTTCGATTGGGTGCTTTTGTAAATTTCACTGTAATGATTTCAGGTTCTTTGCCCATAACTTCAGCTCCAAATTGTCCGGGAAATACTCACCGAAATGAAACACCGTTCCTTTCCTGTTTTCAAACAGTCCATAGCTAAGGGTAGTGTCATCGTTCAGATGGATACTACCATCTTCAGCAAAAATGCTTTTGTCGCCCTGACAGGAGAGAAACCATTCTACGGGGTTATTACCAAAAATCTCCGAGAAGACAATTTTTCTTTTTTCCATGGATAGAATTTTTCGATAATACGCATTAAGAGAGGCTTCCATCTTTTCTACGGAAAATCTCTCTCGAACGGACTTCGCAGCCTGACTTTCCAGTCTTTGTCGTTCAACAGGGTTTTCCGATAGCCAGTGAATTGCTTCTGCGAATTCATCTGGTGAATGCACCATCAATCCTGTATTGTCATCAACGATACAGCGCTCAGCCGGATTATCCAATACAATGGGAACGATTCCCATAGCCATTGCCTCAAGGAGAGCGTTTTCCGT
>JBDRCU010000030.1:0-38554 GCA_043821485.1 Parcubacteria group bacterium
AGAAAATCTTTTTCTTTACGTTCGGATCCTACGCCAGGAATAAATTGTTCCCCAGTATATTCAATATCCATATTTATCTATTATACAGCACATAATATAGTAAAAAAATCTATTTCTGGTAGTCTTTATATATTAGATTCGTTTTCCTATTTGTATAGCATATCAGAAAATGTGGGCTTGTGAATGTGCTGGAACATAAGGTATAATTTCTTAAATTATGAAAACCTATATCATTAAAGAATCAATAACGCTTGCAAGACTTAGAGAAATAGCTCAAGAAGGGTTTGGTGATATTGTTAAGGCTGTTGTAGATATTGAACAAGATATTATGGCATTGTCAGGAGAATTGCATATTGATGAAGAGGTAAAATTAATTGAAGAAGAAGGTACTAAAAAAGAAAATGCATGGGGAGTTAATATTTATCCTGATGGCAAAGGTGATGATTTTATCGAATTCGATTCAATGATTAATCTTAAGCCTGCTTCTGGGAATAGGACTCGTAATATTGAGAATTTGGAGATACGACAAAAAATTAAAAATATCGTAAGAGACTTAATAAAGGAATGAGTATTGTATTACATAAAAATCTTGCATCAGGCAGATGGTATTCCATGACGCTGATGGAGCAACTTGGGAATATTGGTAGTGAAGTCGGACGCGCTCGCGCTTCGCAAAATGTAAATGAAAGCCGTTTTAATAGTGCTGTTGATCGTGCGCTTGAGCTTTTTGATTTGACGTTTGAAGATAAGAGATGGTATGGACGGCTTTTGGAAGTCGGACGCGCTCGCGAGGTATTTTGCGATGCGGTATACGGAGGGAAACTCTATGATAGCTCATTAGCTGATTTGGAAAAATATTTCATGCATTTTGCTTTGATGGCTCGTAAATAATTCTAATGCGTAAAAAGAAAAAAATAGTTGTTGCAGTATCCGGAGGATTTGATCCAGTCCATATTGGGCATATTGATCTATTTAGAAAAGCTAAAGCCTTGGGAGATGAGTTAGTTGTATTATTGAATAATGACAATTGGCTCATATCTAAAAAAGGATTTTATTTTATGAATCAAAAAGACCGCAAAGCCATTCTTGAAGCAATTCAGTATGTTGATCGAGTGCGTATTAGCGGACATAAACCTAGGACTCGGGACTGGAGTAGTAATGATGGTATCCGTGCAATAAAGCCAGATATATTTGCACAAGGAGGGGATCGCAAGCACAAAAACACTGCAGAAACAGATACATGCAAAGAGTTTGGCGTCAAGATGGTATATGGTGTCGGTAAAAAAATACGTTCAAGTACGGCATATTTAAAAGAATACGTACAAAAATCCAAAAAAGCGCGTCGGTCCAAGTCAACATATTTTCAATAATTTTAAAAATTTAGATTTAAATATGTTTGAAGTAGATAAATTAGACAGAATCTATTATCATATAGATACATGACACAGAAACAACTTATTCAAAATCCGGCAGGCGAGGATTTGTATGTACAGATTGAAGGGCCAGAGGATGCTGATGTGATAATCGTATATGTGCATGGCTTTGGATCGCACATGAATGAAGGATATGCGCTTGAATTTGTTAAGGCGTTTTTTGATAAGTACCGCATTGTTAGATTCGATTTTAGTAGTTGCGGGCAGAGTGTTGGCAAACAGGAGGATATCTGTTTTAAAAAGATGAAAGATGATCTTAAGGTAGTTCTGGATTATGTAGACAAAGAGTTTGAGGGTTCAATCGGTATTGTTGCACATTCAATGGGAGCTTTTGTTGTTTCGCTTTTGTCTCCTGACGGAATAGATAAAAGCGTATTCACTGGCGTACCCAATGCTGATACATGGCACTTGGCATCGCAGTTACAGAATAGGATTCTTAAGCGTCTTGGAGGAACAGTGGATGAAATAGGCATAAGCAGTTATCCGCGCAATGATGGCACCATTCAAAAGTTGGGACCATGTTTCTGGAGAGATTTGAAAGAGTTTGAGCCAGTGAAAATGTTTAGTGAATATGCAAATAAGACCAAACTATACGTTATTCATCCACTTCAAGATGAAGTTGTGGGGGAACAATTTATAGAAGATTACAAAAAAATTGAAAAAGCTGAATTCGTAGAATTACCCGGAAATCATAATTTTACAAAACCAGAAGACAGAAAACAACTCATTTTAAAAATTAAAGAATTTTTTGAAAATTAAAATTTATATATTGACAGAGACATTTGAGGGGGTTATCTTTTAAATAACGAATTTCGTCAAGGTTGGTAATTGTAGCCGGTCTTAGGCGGAAGCTGGAGAGAGAACAATGGGGAGTCAGGTTGAGATACGGTTGGAGGACAAAGGAGTACGGGGCCTGTGGTCCGTGGGCGCTGGTTTGCCCCATGTACCGGCACTCGAGGATCTGATCGATTCCAAAAGGCTGGTTCAGTTTCGCAGGGAGTGGGAGGAGGAGAAACCCTCCGCCATCGTCCCCTCCGCCATCGTCCTGTGAGGCTTGGATCTTTCCTCTGCACCTCGGATGGACCCGCCCTCGGGCGGGTCCATCCGAAAAACTCTTGACAAAAATATCAACGACCCACGAGGTCGTTTTCGTTTACATTTTTTGAAATTGTGGTATATTTCTAGCACAATTCAAGCATGAGGGAAAACCGATATGTTAGCATCACAGGCAAGAAATCGGCAACAGATAAGGCATTGCTGGTTCTGTTGGAAGGAGCTTAGCCCTGGATCTTCCTGTGAAGTTTGCTCGAAGAGAGTTCAAAAGTCAGAACGTTGGAGTTGGTCGACCAACTCCGTCGGGCGCCTTATCTCTCGTCTCACTTCCCGTTTTCGGCGGACGAAAAAAAGGAGCAGTACCCACGCGGGCTAGGGACGTCCGGTACCCCCACCGGTCGCCCCCTAGTCCCCCAATAAATAGGCGAAAGCCGTTTTTATTTGTGTAATAATATGTTTTAATTTCTGTATGCAATTCAAACAGCCTCAAAACGATGATAAGTATCAATGGACTAATCATGTTAAGGATAAGATGATGTATTATGGTATTTCAGTGAGCTTAGTTAAGCGTATTGTCAGGCACCCTAAGCGTACAGAGGAGGGAGTTGCTCTGGATACCATTGCTGTGATGCAGTCGGGGACTAATAAAAAGAAACCTTCTGAAATTTGGGTTATGTATCAGGATATTAAGCGATCTAAGGGGAATAGTCCAAAAATGAATATCCTTCAGAGTAAGGCTTTCGCAACACAGCCTAAGCGACGCATAATATCCGCATGGAGATATCCGGGCATAAGCCCTATGGGCAAAAAGATCCCTATCCCCGACGAGATTTTACAAGAGCTTGAATCTGTAATATGATATCAGAACCTATAATTAACATAATTAAGACAAAATACTATGAATAATATGCGTTTACCGGTCCTCTTTATAATAGCAATCATAATTATCATGGGTGGATATTTTTTACTTAGGGATTCTGGTGATCTAGCATCAGGCTCTCCAGACGGAGATAAAGCAGCTATAGGCATTCCATTTACAGAACGTGATGTTGTTACAGCACGTATTGTCACTGAAAAAGGAATCATTGATCTGGAGCTTTATCCTAAGAATGCTCCTAAGACAATTACAAATTTTGCTACATTAGCGATTAATGGTTTTTACGATGGGGTAAAATTTCATCGTGTAGTTGATGATTTTGTTATTCAAGGTGGAGATCCGCTCTCAAAGACGCTTGAGGAAGTGGATGGAAGTATTGGAAGCGGTGGACCTGGATATACATTTGAAGATGAAATTAATCCCCGATCACTAGGACTTCCAGAAGATGCTATTGCAGAATATGAATCCCGAGGATACGTATACAGTGACGAGTTGGAATCTCTCCCAATGGCCGTAGGAGCTCTTGCCATGGCAAATGCAGGACCAAGCACAAATGGGAGCCAATTCTTTATAATTACAACAAAACCACAGCCTCAGCTGACTGGATTACATACCGTATTCGGTAGAGTAGTTGGTGGAATGGATGTGGTTCTTGAAAT
This sequence comes from Parcubacteria group bacterium, assembly GCA_043821485.1. GTDB lineage: Bacteria > Patescibacteriota > Minisyncoccia > 2-02-FULL-40-12 > IGHO2-01-FULL-4-A > JBDRCU01. Next base: position 4,023 of record JBDRCU010000030.1, read on the forward strand.
CGAACAGTGGGATGTTATCGAAAAGATTGAAATTGATGAGTAATTTATTCGACACTAGCAGTAGGCAGTGATCTTAAAATCCAGGATATTTCAGGTACGATAGGAAATCCAATAGCGTAAGTTCTTAAATCTCTTTCTGAAACAGTAAAAACTTCATTAAAATCCCAGCCGTAGAGATACCAGTCTTCACGACATTCGGCTTCGCTTATGCATGGCATTTTATGCCTAGTGCCTTCGGGTTCTATTCTAAATAATAGATAAGGGTCGCCTTTTCTAATTTGTTCCTGAACGGCCCAATTTGAGACTGCGTAATCATCAAGAGATCCCTCTGGGACTATTTTTGTCGTACCTTCAATTGGATTATAGTAGCCGTAGATTTTTCCTATATCAGGGTCGACAGAGCGTTTGAAGCGCTTACCATACGCTTGTTTGATTATAAAAAGTTCATTACTACCTTCTTCCCGAACTAAATTGTTTGTTATTAGATATTCTGGATAAGTGAATGTAGCGATCTTTGTTTCATGTACATACACAGGTGTGCCTATATTTGCAAAATCATATATTCTTTTCGCATCTCCTTCAAAGAATCTTACACAACCCCCTGAATACATAGATTCAAGTTTTGCGCCTCCTGGCCAGTATGGCCATTCATGGAGGAAGTAGCCACCTGAATATTGCATGCTCCAGGGCATCCATACATGGGATAATCCAGAGAAGTGATTCTCCTCTTTTGTCTTTATTGTAAACATCCCTTGACGCGTAGCTCCTCTTTGAGGATTCCCTTTGCCTGCAACCATGAATCTTTCGATGACCCCGCCGTCCTCATACAGAGTTACCGTCATCGTATACAAATTTATATCAATAAATTTACCATTTTCTATTTTTGGTGCGAGTTCAATATATGGATCAACAATAGCATTTGATTGAGACTCAAATGTATAGGCTTTATCAGTTTGTAATACTGTAGCAATATATGAATGGGGGAGATCCATTTTTACTTGATATTCTGTTTTAAGATCAAAGCCGTCATGAGGAATAAAATGGAGAGTTTGATTCTGGTTAATCCAAATCAGTCCGCCTTCAATATTTGGATTTATAGAAAAAGCATTTCGGGCCGATCCTTCATCTATATCATTTTTAAAAACAATAATAACTTCATCTCCAACTTCAGTTGAATTCTGATATTTAATGTCAAAAGCAATGACATCATCTGAATTGATGGCTATTGTAAGTCCAATAAATATAATTAAACCAATTATTAGAAGTAAGAACCTGTGGCTATTATAAATATGTGTTGACATCTATTAATTATAACACGCAACAAAAGTTTGCCACAATACGTCTTATATGGTAGAGAAGTAGTATATCCATGTTCTTTACAATAGTCTGTAGCTGATATCAAGTTTGGTCACTTGATGTCACTGCAGTGTATAGCAACTCTTAATACTATTATCATGGCGTTTTTCCGTGCTATAGGATTGGGGGTTGTCATAGTCGTTCTCTGGCTGTTTGTACCCCCTGTCCTTGAGGCTCTCGAAGAAACGATACTCTCGTTTCTCGATCTCACCCAGGACTTGATTGACCTGGGAAGAGCAGCTATCAGTGAGTTTTCCGCGTCTTACTTCAATTTCTGAAGAAGATTGCGTCGAAAACTCTCATCTCCCCCTCCTTCGCCGGAGGGGGATTTTAAATTTTCGGAGACATATCAGGCTAGATCGTGGGAAGATATGTTATACTATTTTCATGCCCAAAGCCAAGAAATCATACAGTCTCACAGGCGAACATTTCTATAAGTTTTTTCAGTGTCCTCATTGGATTTGGTATGACATTTATGAAGATAAGGGAAAGAAAGGGAATATACCCAGGCTAATGGAGCTTATCTTCAAAGATGGATTGAAACATGAAGCCGAAGTAATCAAATCACGTAAATTTGATGAAATCAAACCGGAGTCATTCAAGGATCTAGACGAAGCCTTTTATGCCACAGTTGAGCTGATGAAAGAAGGTAAGAATATCTATCACGGTGTTGTCATGCATGAACATTGGGTGGGGATCCCAGATTTGCTCGAAGCGCGTCCCATGCCCAAGGGCAAGAAATCTAAACTCGGAGATGGTAATCATTACTATGTCGTATACGACATCAAGAGTTCTCGAGAGCTTAAGGATCAACACAAATTCCAGCTGGTATTTTATAGCCTTATCTTAGAAGAACTTCAGGGATACATGCCTGACGAAGGATATATCATAAATGCAGATGGTGAGGAGAAATCATTTGCTATAGATGAATTCATAGACTACTTTCATTTTACGAGAGAAAGCATAGAGCGAATTCTTGAGGGAGAAAAGCCAGCTCCGTTTCTCAAAAGCGGTTGCAAGCAATCTCCATGGTATACATTGTGCGTTGAGGAATCTAAATCCTGTGAAGACATATCTTTGGTCTATCGTTTGAGCCAGAATGATCAGAGGAGATTCTATGATGCAGGAATCAAGACCGTGACAGATCTCGCTAATGCTGATTTGGATAATTTACAATCGCATTTTTTGGATTGGAATTTTGATAAAATTTTAAGATTCTATAATCAGGCGACAGTGCTTAAAAGCGGCGAACCTATGTTTCTCAAGAAGCCCTCATTTCCAGAAGTCAAAACTGAAGTATATTTTGATGTAGAAACAGACCCTACAGAAGGTATAGATTATTTACTGGGAGTACTTACGAAAAAGGGGAACAAAACAGAGTATAGGCCATTTTGGGCAGAGGATAAGAAGGACGAAAAACGTATTTGGGAAGAGTTTCTTAAATTTATCGAAGAGCTGGATGATTTTGTCATCTATCATTATTCGAGTTATGAAAAGCAGGTATTCGATCGTTTTAGTAATGCATACGGAATATCGCGTGAGTTGGAGCATAAATTTAAGGAGAATGCTTTGGACCTTTGGAGGATTACTATAGACGCTGTAATCTTGCCACTCTATTTTTATGGGCTAAAGGATGTAGCTCAATATCTCGGATTTAAATGGCAGTCAGATGATGCTGGCGGAGCAGAATCAGTGGTTTGGTACAATGAATGGCAGGAGACAAAAGGAAAGGCGATTAAGGACAAAATTGTGAAATATAACGAGGATGATGTGCGGGCAACACTGTATATTAAGGAATGGCTTGAAATGCAGAAGCCCCGAGCAGTAAAAGAGAAGCTATCTCTGAATTAAGGATCTCTGTGGGTAGGGCTTGACATAAGGATTATATTTTGTTACGATATTGGTATGGAAAATATATATAGAATGGATGACACTGGTACTGATGCACCTGCAACAGATACGCCAGTAACTCCAGCAGAGGAAACACCTGCAGAGGAGTCAACAACTGAGGCACCAGCCACAGAGGCTCCAGCAGAAACACCTGCAGAATAAAACAAACACCCCCGAAAGGGGGTTTTTGTTCTCTTATTGACAGACGGTATCCATCTATAGTATGCCATAGGTATCAGTCTTCAGACGTTTTAGGCAAAACCTTGACTAATTTCTTGCCTCGTGATATCCTATTATCACGTTAAATTCATATATATCATTTCATAATTAACTTTACGCAAGTAGTTAAAATGACTGAAAACACTACAGACATAAAGAAATCAGCTGCCAAATTAGTTGGTATTTTGAGTCAAAGAAATCGCGAGGTGGTATCGCGGCGTTTTGGTTTGAAGACTGGCAAGAAAGAGACGCTCGAAGCAATAGGCGCAAGCTATGGCATCACGCGAGAACGTGTCCGACAGATCGAAGAAGCTTCACTTAAAATGATAAAAGAAGATGATCAGTTTCAAGGTTCTGTCCAGCCGCATGTAAGACTAGCTAAGAATATTGTAGATCAAGTTGGCGGCGTAATGAATGAGAAAAGCCTTTTCAGTGCATTCTCCGGATCGGAGAAACCAAGCTCTACGAATGCAGCCCTTGTTTTAATGCTGACACTTGACGGTACGACTAAGCGAACACCTGAAGATGACAATTTTCATGCTTTCTGGAGTATCTCTAAAGATCGTTCTCAAGAGTTTAAGAATTCAATAGCAACATTTATAAGTACACTTAAGCAGAGTAAGAAGGTTATAGCCGACGGAGTAATGGCAGATTTTTTGAATGGCAATGCTAGCCTTGAAGGCATTACTGTGGATACAGTCAATTCATATATTTCGATTTCAAAGAAAGTGGGCAAGAACGTTTACGCAGAAATAGGGTTGACAAGCTGGCCGGAAATCAAGCCACGCGGAGTAAGGGATAAATCATTTCTCGTTCTTAAAAAAGAAGGCAAGCCAAGGCATTTTAGAGAGATTACTCAACTTATCAACTCTACAGAGTTTTCACCGCGCAAAGCTCATATTCAAACAGTCCACAATGAGCTTATTAAGGATGATAGATTTGTTTTGGTGGGACGAGGCATATATGCGCTTTCTGAATGGGGATATAAGTCAGGAACTGTAAAAAATGTCATAGCCGATTTGATCCGCGAGAATGGTCCTATGAAGAAAGATGAAATAGTCGCTAAAGTTTTGTCAGCAAGAATGGTCAAACAGAATACCGTACTTCTTGGCATGCAGGATAAGAAGATATTTAATGAAGATGAGAGTGGCTATGTAATCCTTGTGGAGGAAGCTTAAGAGGACGTCAAAATGCATTTAATCAAAAGCCCCGCGTATTCTAGTATTGCGGGGCTTTTGCTATAATAGAAGTAGAGATAATATGTCTGAAATAGTTAATACAATAGAAGGAGCATTCGCTGAATTATGGCCATACGTTGACTGGCTATTTTATATTCTCTTTCTCGTATTCGTAGGCAAGTTTGCTGAACAGGCTTGGCTCTTTGCGCGCCAAAATTGGTATAAAAGAGCAGCAGAACGAACATTATTTGAAATTAAGATACCGCGTGAGATTACTCGAGGTCCTAAGGCAATGGATCAATTTTTCTCTGCTCTTCATGCATTTATGAATGTCCCAGGCAGTCTCGGTGAGAAATACTGGGATGGTGAAACAACAAGGGACTTCTCATTTGAACTGCTTGGCGTCAATGGAAGTATTCATATGTTTATGCGCGTGCCAAGATTTTATTCAGATGCTATTAAGGCAGCTCTTTATTCTCAATATAATGATTTGGAGATTGTAGAACAAAAAAATGATTACATGGATCGTTTACCGCGTACTTACGAGGATTTACACAAAATTGGATATGAAATTTGGGGCATGGAAGCAGGACTTGAGAGAGAGAATTATTTTCCTGTAAAAACATATGCTGAATTTGAAGAAAAATCAGGAGATGAACGTATTGTTGATCCAATAGCTTTCTTTATTGAAGTTGTAAACAATATGCCGGATGAAGAAACAATAATGGTTCAATTTGTTATGAAGCCAATCCATGGAAGTAAGTGGCAGGATAAAGGTGAGAAGCACATGGAAGATATACACGAAGGACGTAAGATTTACAAAGACGGTGAATTCATGGGTCGTTATGAAGTTGAGACAGAGCAAGCTAAACAAACAGCCAAATCTATACATAGTAAGATAGCAAAAGAAGGATTCAAGACCCTTATTAGATATATTCATGTTGGACCCACGGCTACATTCAATATGTTTTTCGGATATAGAAACTTTTTCGCATTTTTCAATCAACTTTCATCCGATGATAATGCATTTGTAAAGAATCATAAAAATTGGACTAAGATTGACTGGTTTATCTTCCCATTTGTATTTCCTAGAAAACGACTTTTTGAAAGACGCAAGAAGATGTATAAAGATTTCCTGAAACGATATTTCCCAGAAGAAACATGGCTGGGCAAATTTTGGCGTTCAGGATTCTGGATAGATGATTTTTGCCATCTTACGCCCATATTAAACACTGAAGAACTCGCAACGCTATTCCATCCGCCAACAGAAGTGGTTATAACAACAGGACTTATGGATCGTGTTGAGAGCAAGAGAATAGCCCCGCCATCAGATTTGCCGGCATAGGCTATTGAGTGTATAAATATAATAGGTAAAAATGAAGAGGCAAAAGGCTTGATGTATTCTTATGCAATCAGAAACAAAAACCTGTCAAAACTGTAAAAAAGATTTCATCATAGAACCTGATGATTTTGGATTCTATGAACAAATGGAAGTACCTGCGCCAACTTGGTGTCCGAGATGCAGGCTATTAAGAAGGTTAGCCCCATTTGGGTACCGTATCTTGTATAAAGGAAAGTGTGCATTTACAGATGAAGATGTAATTACTTTCTATCATCCAGAATCTGGTTATAAGCTCTATAAGCAAGAAATATGGCATTCAGATAAATGGGATCCTAGAGATTATGGAAGAAATTACGATTTCGAAAAATCTTTTTTCGAACAGTTTGCTGATTTAATGAAAGAGGTTCCAAAGCCCGCACTTCATACAGAATATACAACTATGATAAATAGTGAATACTGTAATGCTGCGAGTGATGTAAAGAATTGTTATTTGTGTTTTAAGTTTGATCGTAGCGAAGAATGCGCGTATTGCAATACCTGTAGTGATTTAAAAAATTGTTTTGATGTGTCCTATTCTAATCATGCAGAGTTGTGCTATGAGGGCGTGAATTTGGAAAAATGTTATCAAACATTTTTTTCGCAGGAATGTGGTGACTGTCATGATGTCTGGTTTTCAAAAGATTTGATTGGTTGTTCAAATTGTGTTGGTTGCATAAATCTACGAAGCAAGAATTATCATATATTTAATGAGCCATATTCTAAAGAAGAATATGAGAAGATATTTAAGGAATATGATTTTGGATCTGTAGCGAATGTGAGTGAATTTGAAAAGAAAGCAGAAAAATTTATGCTTAAGTATCCAAGGCGCCAATTCCATGGAAGGAAGAATACAAATGTTTCAGGTGACTATATCTATAATTCAAAGAACGTCCTCAACTCTTATTGGGTGGACGAAGGGGAGGACATTAAATATTCACAGCTATTGCAGGCAATGAATACAGCAAAAGCATATGATTATACAAGTTTTGCGTATAATGCTGAGTGGATTTATGAATCTGCATGGGTTGGAATTAATACAAGCAATGTTAAATTTTCGTTCTGGAATTATAGGGCGCATGATATTGAATATTGCTTCGGCTGTCACGGTGCAGGGAATATGTTCGGTTGCGACGGAGTTAGAAAGGGGAACTATTGCATCCTTAACAAACAATACTCTAAAGAAGAATATGGGCAATTGGTAGAAAAAATAAAACAACAGATGACACAAGTCCCCTATGTAGATAAACTTGGTAGGGAATATCGATATGGAGAATTTTTTCCACCTGAATTTTTACCATGGGCATATAATGAAAGTCATGCGCAGGAGTTTTATCCTTCCAATAAGGAAGATGTTTTACAGAAGGGCTTTATCTGGCGAGATGATGATAGCCGTGAATACAAAGAAGCAACATCTGAAGTCCCTGATCATATAAAAGATGTTGACGATAATATACTGAAGGAGATATTAAAATGTACTGACTGTAATAAAAATTACCAAATCATAGGTAAAGAACTTCAGTTTTTAAAACGTTTTAATTTGCCTATACCCATAAGATGTCCCTTGTGCAGAGATAGGGCAAAAATTAGTAGATTAAATCCAATGGAAGTATATGATCGCAAATGCGCCAAGTGTGATGAAGACATTAAGACATCTTATGCCCCAGACAGGCCTGAAACTGTTTACTGTGAGAAATGTTATCAGGATGAAGTAGCATAATATGGAATTTATTTATTCTATATGTTAGGCTGTATATATCATGAATACACAGAAGGATAATAAAAATTCGGGTAATATTCATAATAATTCATTAAAACTTGAAGATATAGCTGCTTGTTTGCGACGACTTTCTCCAAATGAAATTGAGACGCTTGAACTCATGATGAACGATAAAGCCATGCGTACCATGAGAGAAAGTGCCAAAGATGAAGAAATAGGCCATCTTCGCGAACTTTGACCCCGAGCACATGGCGCGTATTTATTACCCCTTCTGCAGAAAGGGGCGTTTTAAAACTTCCTAATAAAGTCAGAAATTTTATATTCAAAGAATTTTCGAGAATTGTAAAGCACAATCCATTTATTGGAATGCAGCTGGAAGGAGAGATGTCGCATATTCGCAGCTATCACTTTCGTATAGATGGTCAGCCTTACAGAATAGCTTATATCATCGACAGAAAGAGAAAGGAAATGAGTATAAGGTGGGCAGATTATAGAGGAGACTTCTATAAGAAACTTAAACGGCAATTACAGCGTCATAAGTATACATAACAATAAATACATAAATCCATGCTTAAACATTATTGTGATAAGTGTAATAAGGCTATAAAGGCAGAAATAGTATCGGTGAGATATCGTGGTCCAGAAGTTTCTTCATGGGAGGCTGGCGATTTTTGTGGTGAGTGCGCTAAAGTTGCAACAAAGCTGGTATTTGCGAGTAAATCGAATTCCAGGTCTAATACAAAAAAGAAGACTGTAGCTGTCAAGCGATAACATAGATTTTTAGGTATATCTATGAGATAATTTGTATATAGGGATAGATAATCTCGTATTTTCATATGTCAGCACGTCAGGGAAAAATTCAAATCGTCAAATATGCGCCTCCGCCTGAAGAATTGCCGGTCCTGGGGCAGGTGGATCCTAAGGACATCAGCTTTATTGGGCGCACCAACTATATTGCAGCTCTTGAAGAGAAGAAGTTTGTTTTCGGTATTAAACGAAAGGATCGCAGGCGACATTTGTATATTATTGGTAAAAGCGGTGTTGGTAAATCAAAACTTTTGGAACTTTTTGTACGCCAGGATATTACGCATGGGGAGGGGCTTTGCTTTATGGATCCTCATGGCGATGTTGTGGACGCATTGATGGACTATATTCCTGAAAATCGTATTGATGACGTAGTTCTTGTTGATCCTTCTGATTTTAATTATCCGGTTTCTTTTAATCCTTTGGCTAATATTGATCCGGAATTCAAGCATCAGCTGACACAGGGATTTATTGAAGTTATGGAAAAGCAATTCGGTGCAAACTGGACTCCCAGATTAGAACATGTATTCAGGTTTACTTGTCTTGCATTGCTTGATTATCCCCATGCAACCATGAGAGGTATGATTTCGATGCTTACTGACCGCAACTATCGGCAGAAAGTAGTTGAATATATTGGAGACGACATGGTCAAGCGATTCTGGGCTATTGAATTCGCTGACTGGTCAGAAAAATTTGATACAGACGCTATTATTCCTTTGGTGAACAAATTAGGACAGTTTCTTTCAGATCCGATGCTTCGTAATATTTTCGGACAAACTACAAATAAGATTGATTTTGAACAATTGATGAATGAGAAGAAAATTGTTTTTGTAAATCTTTCCAAAGGACGGCTTGGCGAAGAGAACTCAAGTTTCTTTGGAGCAATGTTTATTACTAAGATTAAACAAGCTGGTATGCAACGTGCCAAGATCCCAGAGAGCGAGCGTGTTGATTTCTATTTGTACGTGGATGAGTTTCATAATGTTGTTACTGAAACTTTTGAAAATCTTTTGTCAGAAGCCCGTAAATATGGTTTGAACCTTACAATGGCTCATCAATACGTTGGCCAGTTGCTTCCGCGCGTCCAGCATGCCGTACTTGGTAATGTTGGTTCAATTATCATATTCCGTGTAGGCGGCGAGGATGCTGTTAAGCTAGAACCTGAAATGGATCCTATTTTTAAAGTCAAAGACATGATCAATTTGGGTAAGCAGGAATTTTACATTAAAGAAACAATTGATGGTGAAACATATGACCCATTCTCTGCAGAGACTCTTCGAGTAATGGATCCGCCTCATGAATCATTCAGGCAAAGAATACTTGATGCATCCAGAGAAAAATACGCAGTACCAGTTGATTCAGCTAAGAAATTGATGGAAGAGGAAGAGTCATCAATCATCCGAAGCGCACAAGAAAAGGCAGCAATCACAGGAAGTAATAAAGCAACGAAGAAAGGAGAAGAAGGCGATGAGGATACAGCTGATTCAGACAAAGAGCCAGAGCCATTGATATAGCCTGAATGATAAGGATAGATTATATATAAATTTGAAATTTTCAAAATGCACATAGGCTTGAAATACGCACAACATGATAGGAAAATATGTACGCGGACGAGTGTATGTATTTATCGATGCTGCGAATCTGGAGAATTCGGTTAAAGGACTAGGTTGGTGGATCGATTATATAAGGTTATACGAATACTTCGACACAGAGACCAATCTAATAGGCATAAGACATTATTGTCCTCGTTTTTATAGTGATGGACAAGAGGGATTCTTCACGGTTCTTAAGAGGGCAGGAATAAAACTTGTTACCAAGCCGCTTAAAATTATTAATGAATATGGCAATGAAGATGCGAGTATACGGAAAGCGAATTTTGATGTAGAGATAGCTATTGATGGCATCGTATTGAAAAGTGGGTATGAGACTCTGAGAAAATATAATAAGCGAGTTATTGTTGTCTCTTCCAAGAAGCATGTTTCCAGAGAGCTCATAAACAGTTGCAATAAATATATCGAGATAAAGAGATTAAAGAAATATATTTCACGCAATATGTAGTATAAAAAAGCGAAAGCCCATCTTTTTCAATGGGCGGTTGATGACAGTCTTTTTCGAGACTGCATTATAAGTATAGCAATATGATCTTTCGAGGTCAAGCGTTTATTCTGTCCATTGCAAATTAATCAGATATTTGGTTCTATAAGTACATGGCAGATGAACAAAAACAATGCCAGAATTGCAAAAATAGCTTTAATATAGAGCCTGACGACTTCGATTTCTATAAAAAAATAGGTGTTCCGTCTCCGACTTGGTGTGTTGATTGCAGAGCACAGAGACGCTATGCATGGAGAAATGAAAGAACACTTTATCGGAGGGATTGTGATTTATGCGGTAAAAGTACGGTAACTATTTATTCGCCAGTCTATTGTGAAGAATGTTATATAGCTGAAATAGTATAATAGAATTATGAAAAAAATACATTTGCTTATTGTCTCAATAGTGGTCTCCCAGCTTGCAGGGATTATTGGTTCGGTTTTTACAGTAAATAGCATTGATTCATGGTATAGGTTTATTAATAAGCCATTTTTTAATCCGCCTGGATGGATTTTCGGTCCTGTATGGATTTTACTTTATACATTGATGGGCATTGCGCTTTATTTTGTTTGGAGAGAGGGATCAGAGGCCAAAGGGGTAAACAAAGCTGTATTTGTGTTTTTGGTTCATCTTGTATTCAATGCGCTCTGGTCGGTGATATTTTTCGGATGGCATATGATAGGGTTTGCGCTCATTGATATTTTGCTGATCTGGGTGATGATTCTATATCTGATTAAATTATTTGTTCCTATAAGCAAAAAAGCCGCATATCTTCTTGTTCCGTATCTATTGTGGGTGAGTTTTGCAGTGATTTTGAATCTGGCAATTTTTGTGATTAACTAGTTGACAGTGGATATCTTGTACGTTATCATGTACATATTATGAATGGAAGAACAACGGTGCCTATTTCCGAGGCACGAAAGAAAATTTTTGACATAGCAGATGCGGTTCAAAAGCCAAGCATTCACTATACTCTTACAGAACAAGGCCGTCCTAAAGCCGTTATTATGTCTGTTGATGAATATGAATCATGGGTGGAAACTTTGGAGATTTTGAGCGACCCTGATGCAATGAAAGCAATTGCAAAGTCTGAAAAGGAGTTCGACAGGGGAGAATATGTGACATTGGATGAGCTCAAAAAAGAACTTGTTTTTGACACAGAAGACATGGCGCATAATTTGAAGAAATCTCGGAAGAAAGCGACGAAAAAGGCCAAAAAACGCATCCGTGGCAAATAGATATACCGTATATATCTCGAAGTCAGTTAGGAGAAGCATTAAAAAAATAGCCAAATCATGGCAGAGGCGTGTTATTCGCGCATTGATTGAGCTTGAAAAAGAACCCTTTTTGGGGGCTAGAATGAGAGGGCAGATGGAGGGTAGATACAAAATTCGAATATGGCCGTATAGGATTATCTATAAGGTTGATATGAGCAATAAGGTCATCGAGGTGCTGGAAGTAGGGCATCGTGGAAATATATCGTATGATTAGAAAAACAATATGCCAGAATTGCAAAAAAGACTTCGTCATTGAAGCAGAAGATTTTGATTTTTATAAGAATTTTAAAGTACCTATTCCTACATTTTGCTGGCGTTGCAGACTGCAAAGACGGATGGCCTCAAGATCGGGGAGTCGTACTATGTATATGATAAAGTGCGGACTTTGTGATAAGAGAACAACGAGTAACTCTCCGCCTGACTCTCTATTCCCTATGTATTGTTCACATTGCTGGCATGGAGATGGGTGGGATGCAATGGAATATGGGCGCGAATATGATTTTAATAAAACCTTCTTTGAGCAGTTTAGGGATTTGATTCATTCAGTACCGCGACAGGCAACTAAGATGCGCAATTCTTCGGGTTCGCGATATTGCGATAGCGTAATAGATTGTAAAGACTGTTTTATGGTAATGGGGGGTCTTAAATCGCAAGATTGTATGTATGGCGAGCCGTATCTTTCAAGAAATACTGTTGACTCTGATATCGTACTTAATGCCGATCATTCATATGAGAATTTAAGTTGTAATGGGGTTTTTAATACTAGATTCGTATATTTTTCTGATGAATGCCTTGATTCCTCATTTCTGTTCGATTGTAAGGGGTGTACAAGTTGTTTTGGTTGTGTAAATTTGCGGAATCAGCAATATAGGATTTTTAATAAAAAATATACGAAAGAAGAGTATAAAAAGGAAATGGAGAAATGGGACTTGGGAAGTTATATTAAATTGCAGGAGGCAAAGAAACGTTTTTATGAATTTTATCTTAGTATTCCAAGGCGTTTTTCAATAATAACAAATGGTATAAATGTAGTAGGAGATGATTTGCAGAATACAAAAAATTGCCAAGTATGCTTTATGACGAAGAGCGGTGTTGAGAACTGTAAATACATATATTATGGCGGATTGCTTTTGAAGGATAGTATGGACGTCACGACGGGAGGAGAGAAGTCTCAACTTATGTATGAATCTGTAGGAAATGCTGCATCAGAGAGAGCTCTGTTCTCAAATGGACTTAATACTACTCATGATATTGAATATTCAGAGCAAGTTTTTGGATCTTCAGATATATTTGGTTGTGTCGGCATTAAACATCGTAAGTATTGTATTTTGAATAAACAATACTCCAAAGAAGAGTATAAAGTTTTACGACAAAAAATTACAAAGCACATGAACGAAAGACCTTTTGTAGATAAAAATGGCAGGGAATATAAATATGGAGAATATTTTCCAATAGAACACAACGTGTATGCATATAATGAATCGTGGGCATTTCAAAATTTTCGCATGACAAAAGGTGAAGCATTAGATGCTGGATACGGATGGCGAGACCGTGAGCAGAAAAATTATGATATAGACATACGAAATAGCAGTTTGCTCGATCATGTCAAAGATGCAGATAATTCAATTGCAAATAAGGCAATAGAATGTTTGCATAAGGGTGAGTGTAATGAATTATGCACTAAGGCATTTAGGATAATTCCGGATGAATTAAAATTCTACAGGCAGATGAATATTGCTCTTCCTCGACTTTGTCCGAACTGTAGATATTTTCAAAGATTATCTATGCGCAATTCTCTTAAACTCTGGCATCGTGCGTGTCAATGTGTTGGAGATGGGTCAGACAATGGAGTATATAATAATACAGATAAACATTTCCATGGAAACAATCACTGTCCTAATGAATTTGAAACAGCAATTTCACCAGAGCGTAAAGAAATAGTATACTGCCAGCAATGCTATAACGATGAATTTGTATAATTTTTTCTTATGACTGAAGAAATAAAAACATGTGCAGCATGTAATAAAGAATTTATTGTATCTCCTGATGATAAGGCAATGTATGAATCTGTGGGAGCAATAATTCCTGATAATTGTCCAATTTGTAATTGGAAGCATCTTTTTGCATTTTGGAGATTTGGCAAATTTAGAAAAGGGAAGTCGGCTCTTTCTGGCAAGCCATTGATTACAATGTGGCCAGAAGATATAGAATCCCCTATCTATACTCGAGAAGAATGGGCCTCTGATAAATGGGATCCTTTGGACTATGGAGTAGATTATGATTCTGGTAGACCATTTTTTGAACAATTTGCAGAGCTTCAGAAAAAAATGCCCATAACACATCAAACTGGCGTGGGTAATACAAATTCAGACTGGTCTGATGATGTATGGTGGTCTAAGAATTGTTATTTATGTAGAGCAATACTGCATAGTGAAGATTTGAGATATTGCTATCGTACTTTTAAGTCAAAATTTTGTGTAGACCTTGCATACTGTTTTGATAGTGAGTTTTGTTATGACAGTCTATATTGTTTTAGATGCTATAAGACTCAATATGCATTTAATTCTCGTGATTGTATAGACAGTAAATTTCTTTATGACTGCAGGAATCTTCAAAATTGTTTTATGTGTTGGAATCTAAGGAATAAGGAATATTGTATACAGAATAAACAATATACAAAAGAAGAATACGAGAAGAAACTAACAGAGTTCAATTTAGGATCATATGAAGGAATTATTAAACTCAAACAGGAATTTGATGAAACAATTGCTAGAGACGCAATACATCGACAAAATTTTAATACAAAGGTTGTAAATTCAACAGGAAATTTTCTTACCGAATGTAGGAATTGTCATGAATGCTATTTTCTAGAAGAATCAGAGAATTGCAGATATATAATAAGAGGTCAGGGCTGTAAAGACAGCATTTCTCTTACAGGAGTGATAACAGAAAAAAGCTCTGTGTCTAACGGCTCTTTAAACGGATATATGAGTAGTATGTTGAATTGGTCTGTAGACTGTCACCATTCATCTTATCTAGATTTATGTGAAAACTGTGAGAATTGTTTTGGTTGTATTGCTTTGAAAAAGAAAAAATATTGTATTTTGAATAAACAATACAGTAAAGAAGAGTACAATAAGCTATTGAGTAAAATAATGGAAGATATGAAAAGAAATGATGAATGGGGTAAGTTTTTTCCGCTTTCACTGACGAGAGGAGGGTATAATTTTTCTACTGGGCATATACTATTTCCAGATACGGAAGAGAATATAGAGAGGATAGGAGGTCTATGGGAAAAGGTTGAATCCGTTGGAGAAGGAATGTCTACGGATCAATTGCCTGATGATATTAAGGATGTAAAAGACGATATAGTAACCCAACCTCTTATATGTTCTGAAACAGGTTATCGTTTTAATATCGCTTCTAATGATTTGCAATTCTATAGACAGTACAATATACCACTTCCGCGTCAGCATCCAGACTTCAGGACATTAAAGCGTTTTGGTATATTAGCCAAGATGCTTATTTCTCAAAAGGGGAATTGTCATTTCTGTGATAAAGAAATTATACACTACTATCCATCTGAACTTGGATATCAAAAGATAGCTTGCATAGAGTGTTATCAGAAAGAGGTAGTATAGGTTTATCAAGTTGAGATTTGGGCTATTTGGTGGTATTTTTAAGACGGTCAATGTAGACGCTTTTTGGCGTGGTCGATTTTGTACTTTTGTACAAGCCCTCTATAATATGCCATATCATGCTCATAATCTACACAACTTGCGCAAACGTAGATGAGGCAAAGCGGTTAAGTAAGCTGATAATTGATAAGAAGCTTGCTGCTTGTGTGAATTTTTGGCCGGTTGGCTCTATGTATAAATGGGAAGGGGAATTCAAAGCAGTATCTGAAACCATGATGTCTATTAAGACATTTGAATCAAAACGACAGGAAGTTGAAGATCTCATTTCCGTTAAACATACATATAGCTCGCCAATGATTGCAGGCGTTGATATACGCCGGATCAATCGGCCATACAAAGAATGGATGACGCAAGCAATGCGCTAATTACGTAATTTGTCTTTAGGCTTTTGCGTATAATATTATACGCAAGAGTTTTTGGCATATTTTTATACATGAAAAGAGAGGTTGCAAAGAGAGAAGAAGAATCACTTGAAAATTTTTCTGTAAGAGCGGAACAAGACTGGAAGAATATTGAAGGACTTATAGATAGGCTAGATAAGGAATTTGATGCATGGCAGATAGGAAAAGATATAGAAAAGACTAGAATCAGAGAAGTTGAAGCAGAAGTAAGGATATTATTGGGGAATATTGAGTACCTAGAATATGAAATAAAAAAGAATTTGCCAAAAATGGCAGAGAATGGATGGATTCCTGATACTGAAGTGGAGCGGGATATAGCTAGTATTTTTTCTGATATACAAGTTTTAAAAAGTAGTAAACTCCCCTTATTAAAGCAGAAATACGAGGAGCTTAAGAAAAAGATACAAGTTAATGATTTCAGAAACTAAACAATGCCAGAATTGTAAGCAAGATTTCATTATCGAACCTGATGATTTTGCTTTTTATGAAAAAATGGGCGTACCAGTCCCTGTTTGGTGTATAGATTGCAGATTACAAAGAAGGTTTTCGTTTAGAAATGAAAGAATTTTATACAAAAGAAAATGTAATGCACCTGGGCATGATGAGGATATAATCAGCATTTATTCTCCAGATAAGAAGATCAAAGTATATGATCATAATTTTTGGTGGGGGGATGACTGGGATCCGATGGAATATGGTATGGATCTTGATTTTTCAATCTCTTTTATGAAGCAATTTGGAGAACTTATGCATAATGTTCCAGCTCAGGCATTGCTTAATTTTAATGCTGTAAATAGTGAATATTGTAACTATACGACGGATAATAAAAATTGTTATTTAGTTTTTGGAGGCGATTTCAATGAAAACTGTTCTTATTCAACATTTAATATGCGTTCTAAGGATAGTATGGATATGTATTGGACTGATCATTGTGAATTGTCTTATGAAGTTGTTGACTGCGGGAGTTGTTACAAAGTTACACATAGTAGATACGTTGGGGTTTGCAATGATTGTATGTTTATGTATCAGTGCGAAGGATGTTCAAATTGTTTTGGATGTGTAAATTTGAAGAAAAAATCATATTGTATTTTTAATGAGCAATACACGAAAGAGGAATATGAAAAGAAAATGAAAGAAATAGCTCCTCATCGTTATTCAAATTTAGAAAAAATTAAAAAGCAATTTAATGAACTCAAATTATCTCAGCCACATAGATATGCGCAGATTCTTAAAGCTGTGAATAGCAGTGGGGAGAACCTTATAGAAGTAAAAGACTGTAAAAAATGTTTTGACGTGGTTGGTCCTGCAGAAAATATGAAAGATGTTTTTCTTGCTGGCTGGGGGGCCAAGGATGCGCGTGGATGTGATCATTTCGGTCATGGTTCAGAACTTGCCCACGACTCATTTACAGTGTTTTCTGGAGATAGTAATGTAATTTGCTCCTATCTAATTTCATCTTCCCAAAATGTTCAATATTCATACAATTGCAGAGGGTGTAATAATATTTTTGGATGCGTAGGTTTGAAAAGTAAATCTTATTGTATTTTTAATAAACAATATTCTAAGGAAGAATACGAAAAACTTGTACCAGAGATTAAACAGCATATGAATGATGTGCCATATATAGATAGCAAAGGAAAAGAGTATAAATATGGAGAGTTCTTTTCTCCTGAAATCAGTTTGTTTGGATACAATGAAACGACGGCACAGGAATATTTTAGGCTTGAAAAAGACGTAGCACTTGAAGCTGGATATATATGGCACGAAGAAGAAGAAAAGAAATATGAATCTACTGTGAGTTATAATGATTTACCTGATACCATTGAAGAGGTAAGGGACGATATAGTTAAAGAAATAATATTGTGTAAGCATGAGGGGAAATGTGATGAAGGTTGTACAAAGGCTTTTAGGATTACTTCGCAGGAATTACAATTCTACAGGCGACTGAATTTACCTTTGCCGAGATTTTGTTCAAGTTGCAGATATACCCAGAGATTACGATCACGTCCTCCGCTTAAATTGTGGAAGCGTGTATGTCAGTGCGCGGGAATAGAATCAGATAACGGGGTGTATCCAAATAATGCGTCATCGCATCAGTCACATAGCAAGGAGCAACATTGTACAAATGAGTTTGAAACTACATATTCCCCAGACAGAAAAGAGATAGTATACTGTGAACAATGTTTTCAGGCTGAAGTAGCGTAACAAGAAGAGAGGTTAATCGTAACAAAATGTTGCAATTAGGGGATTCTGATGTTACAATTAGCATATGAAGAAAAAAGTCCAAAATATGCCTGATTTGACTAAACGCCAAACGGCGATTCTTGATTTTGTTCGTGAAAAAGGGCCTGTAAGCAATAGAGAAATCAAAGACTATATAGGCGAATCTCTTGAGCGCGTAACGCGAATGACAATAGTTCGCGATCTTGATGCGCTTGAAGAAGCAGGTCTTGCATTTGCATCGGGCAAAGGCAGAAGTCTTGTATATAATGCTGAATCTATCAATCCTCTGCTTAAATTCATAGATCCTGATCAATATTTTTCAAAAGAAGCTGATAAAAGAATTTTGTCTTATTCCTCGTTCAATTTTGATATTTTTGATAAAATTACAGACATTTTCAATGAAGACGAGATTCAGGAACTTAAAGGGCTGAATAAAGGATATCTGCTTCGTTCGAAAAAATTAAGCAAAGGCGTTCTGGAAAAAGAATTCGAACGGTTGACAATTGAGCTGGCCTGGAAATCCTCGCATATTGAAGGCAATACCTATACCCTCCTTGATACAGAGCGTTTGATTAAGCAGAAGCAGGAAGCAAAAGGACATGATCATTCAGAAGCTGTGATGATTCTTAATCACAAAAAAGCCCTGGAATATATACACAAGAACTCAAACTTGTTCAAAAATTTGAATTTAACAGATATTCAGAAGGTTCACAAAGTATTGATTGATGGGCTTGGCGTGCCTTATGGATTTCGTGATCAGGCAGTAGGTATCTTAGGTACCAGATACAAGCCAATTAATAATAAATACAAAATACAATCAGCCTTGGATGAAACATTTCAGAGAATAAACAAGATAAGGAATCCA
Organism: Parcubacteria group bacterium; assembly: GCA_043821485.1. GTDB lineage: Bacteria > Patescibacteriota > Minisyncoccia > 2-02-FULL-40-12 > IGHO2-01-FULL-4-A > JBDRCU01. The sequence goes on from JBDRCU010000030.1 coordinate 23,126, forward strand.
TGGTCCAAAGCGCTCCTTGCCGTACTTATGACTTCATACATTCAGCCGTTTGAAGATGGTAATAAGAGGACGGGACGTCTTATGGGATACGCAGTCTTGCTTGCGCATAACATATGTCCGCCATCTTACAGAAGCATTGATGAAGTTGAATACAAGAAGGCAGTCATTCTATTCTATGAACAAAATGACGCAAGCTATTTCAAGGAACTCTTTATTCAGCAGTTTAGATTTGCCATAGAAAACTATTTTCAAGAATAATTATGACAAACGAAACAAAAAATTGTCAAAATTGTAAAAAAGACTTCGCGATAGAATCTGATGATTTTGCTTTTTATGAAAAAATGAAAGTACCTGCGCCTACGTTTTGTCCTCAATGTAGATTTCAAAGGAGGCTGATGTTTAGAAATGAACAGGTTTTGTATAAGAGAAAATGTGACTTATGCGGAAAAGATATGGTTAGTCTGTTTCATCCAGAGAAGAAAGATACAATAGTATATTGTCAGCCATGTTGGTGGTCCGATAAATGGGATCCTTTTGAATATGGAAGAGATTACGATCCATCAAGAAGTATCTTTGATCAGATGAAGGACATTCAAAAAGAGATACCACATATGACTCTTTTTACAGAATATCTAACACTTGTTAATTCAGACTATGTTAATCACGCAGGTTCATGCAAAAATTCCTATTTAATATTCAATGCTGAAGATAATGAGAATCTTTACTATGCAGCTATTGCAGTTAATGTAAAAGATTCAGCAGATTGCTATATGATAGGTGAATCAGAATTGTGCTATGAGGCTATAAATTGTGGGAGATCTTACAATATATTTTTTTCTGAAGGTATAGGTGATTGCACTGATATATATTTTTCAAAAGCACTCGATGGTTGTACCCATTGTTTTGGTTGTATAAATTTAAGAAAAAAATCATACCATATTTTTAACGAACCTTATTCAAAAGAAGAATATTTTAAAAAACTCGAAGAATACAAGTTTGATTCATATCAATCGATAATGAAAATGCAAAAAGAAGCACGGAAATTTTGGATTAAATTTTCTCATCGTTTTGTTAATGCTTCACCACAGAACATTAATTCAACGGGGGATTATGTATACAATGCAAAAAATGCAAAAGATTGTTATCAGGCTAGATTTATAGAAGACAGCAGGTATTGTCAGTTCATAACAACTAAACCAGAAAAAGACTGCTACGATCATACAGAGTGGGGAAAAGGAGCTCAAAGAGTCATAGATAGCATAACGGTTGGCGATGGAGCGGATAGCGTTAAATATTGTTTTGGATCATGGGATCAAAATACTATGAATACCGAATATTGTATGTATGTGAATTCATGTAATAATATGTTTGCTAGTATGAATATGAGGAAACAGAGCTATTGTATTTTAAATAAGAAATACTCAAAAGAAGAGTACAAAAAGTTGAGAGATCAAATTGTTAAAGACATGAATGAAAAGCCATATATAGATAGCAAGGGTCGTGTTTGGAAGTATGGAGATTTCTTCCCTTATGATTTGAGTTTGTTCGGCTATAATGAAACCCTTGCAATATATTATTGGCCATTGACTGAAGAATGTGCGTTAGAAAAGGGTTGGAGTTGGAGAGAAAAGGAAATAAGCAAACATAAAGTTACATTGCCTCCTGATCAAGTGCCAGACAGTATTAAAGATGTTCAAGATAGTATATTGAATGAAATTATGGAATGCGGAGCCTGCAATAACCCATATAGATTGGTGAATGGAGAATTGAAATTGTTAAGAAGATTTAATTTGCCTATACCCAGAAATTGTTATGACTGTCGATATGCGACCCGAATGGCTCGAGTTAATCCTCCTAGACTATGGGGACGTAAGTGTGATAAGTGTAGAGTAGAGGTTCAAACAAGCTATGCGCCAGAGAGACCAGAAATGATATATTGCAAAGACTGTTATCAAGCTGAAATAGTTTAATATTATGAGGAAAGATAACGTATTAAAATTTAAGACTGCAGAACAAATCAAGCAGGAGAAAATAAAAAAAGAAGCTATTCTTGAGATGGAGAGAATTTTAGACAAAACAAGGAGTTTTGTGGATGATATACCCTCACAGATAGAGAGATTAAGAAGTTTTGAAGCAGGGATGGAAGAAATTAAAGGGAATAAACTTTTTAATGAAAAAAGATATCGTAAATTTAGGGATCAAGTATTGTATAGAATTGGAAATCTAGATAAACGTTTTAGTGAAAGCGTCAATCAAGAGGAGTCAGCCTTGTTCTTCAAATATAATCAGTTTGAGATCCAATGGGACAGGACTTTAGGAGAAGTGGTGAATCCAGTATACTTGCTTCACAGTGCCATAAAAAAGCTGCCCAAAGAATTAAGTCATGTGCCTGACTCGAATATGGCCGATAGGATAAGAAATCTCGAAACTGCAATCGTATCATTTCGGGAGAAGTATCTTTTTGAATTAGGAAGCGTTAGAAAGCGTAGCTCTGTAGAGGCAATAAAAGCTGAGTTCGTAAGCGACCTTGAATATTTACGCAGTGAACTCTCTGAATTATTAGGAAATGACGAGAAAGACTAAAGATGGATGACTTAAACTCTAAAAAAACTGTCCTTGTTTTTGGGGTATTTGATGGGTTGCATGAAGGACACAGGGATCTATTTAGGCAGGCCGTGGAGTACGGTTCTGTTGTGGTTGTTGTGGCTCCAGATAAGGCTGTATTAGAGCTAAAAGGGCGTAAACCAGTACTTGGACAAGAAGAGCGTATCAAAGCTATTGAGGGCTCAAAATACGCGTCTAGAGCGGTTCTGGGGGATGAAATAAGGGGTACTTATTCTGCAATTGGGCAATATAATCCAGATATTATTTGTGTGGGCTATGATCAGGAAGCGCTTGGGATTCATCTCAAGAAATGGATGCAGAAAAATGATAAGATGAGCATAGAGATTATACGTTTAAATAGATATGAGCGGGGATAAAATCTGTTAATATTCAGTTGAGGTGCCTTCTGCGGAGGGTTCTTTATTTTCTGGTTGCTGATTTTGCTCCTGATTTTGATTCTGTCCTACAGTCGGATACATATTACTGCCCATGCCGAGCGCACTATTGAGAACATCGCGTAGATCCGCGCCTCCAGGTCCTCCAGGTCTTCTTTTCTTCTTGCGTTTGCGTCGTTTTCCCCTTGTTGGATCTCCTGCTGATGACTGAAGCTCGCTTAAGGATACTGGTTCTGGCACTTCTGGCCGGATCTCTTGATATTTGATTTGTTCTTCTCCGGGATCTATGCCAAGTTCTCCTAGATCAGTTTCGTATTTAGGCTTTATTATCATATTCGGAACTGGTCTGACTGTTTGGGGGGCCTTTTCTTCTTTCGATTCATCTGTCTCTTTGATTATTTCCTCTGCTACCCTACGCGATTCTCTAAGGGGATCAGGGGGAGTCGGAGCTCCTGCGGTTCGCATTCCTGCCCATTCAGCAATTTCGTTTTCTACATCGATTCTTGGGCGCGCATAATTTTTGCGGGAATTATCTATTATGAACTTCTTATGTTCAGGCGATACTTCTACTTTGATTGGTGGAAGAATTGTTGCGGAAAATGGCCTTGAAGACATTCCATTGATTAAAAGTTTCATGTATACATTGAAGTTGGGGAGGTTGATCAGGTCTTGCGCCAGGATTTCAGGTGCATAGTGTGTTTCTAAAAATTCTGCATCTTGGGCGCCTACTCGAAAAGTTACGGTTGTACCGACATTTCCGAAAATTGCATCGCGAAGCTTATCATTACCTGATTCTGTAATAAGCTGTCCTATGTATTGATGAGAGATGACAAGTCCGAGTTTATATTTGCGTGCCTCTGATAATATGCCCGCAAATGAGTCAGTTGCAAAGTTTTGGAATTCATCTACGTATAATATGAAATCCCTGCGCTGTTCTATCGGTACGCGTACGCGTTCCATGGCCGCAAGCTGTATCTTGGTAATAATCATTGCGCCAAGCAAAGCAGAATTGTCCTCGCCCGTTTTACCCTTGGATACATTGATGAGCACTATATTGCCATTATCCATGGCCTTCTCTACATCCAGACTGCTCCTTTTCTGGCCTACAACGTTTCTAATTATTGAGGTTCCAAGGAACTGGCCTACTTTATTCTGAATAGGAGAAATGGCTTCAGAGCGGAACCTAGGCTCGTATTGCTCGTATTCATTGATCCAGTACGAGCGTACAACAGGATCTTTGCAATTATTAACTATTGTTTGTCTGTAAATTTTGTCAACGAGCATTCTTGGAATGCCAAGCAAAGTTGAGTTCGGGGTATCCACAAGAGCGAGGATTGTATTATTCAAAATATATTCCATTCTTGCAGACCAGACATTTGCCCATATCTTTGTGAATATTGCCATCAAACCAGACGCAACAAGATGTTTGTGTGTAGGGTCTCTTACTTCAAGAGGATTGAACCCCATTGGATATTCCTGATCTGCAGGATTGAAATAGATCACATCATCCAGTCTATTGTCAGGAACCATTTCAAGAAGTTCTTCGACAAATTCTCCATGAGGATCAACAACTGCAATGCCCCTTCCTGCTTCGATATCCTGTATTGCAGTGTTTTTGAGCAGGTTAGTCTTACCTGTTCCTGTTTGACCAATAACATACATATGCTGGAATCGGTCCGAATGTTTTATACCAAAAATTTTATCCTGTCCTCGGAAATTAGTTTTGCCTATGTATAGTATTTCGTTTGGATTGTTTTCGTCAGTCATATGTTTATTATATCAGAATATTTATTATAGTTCTTCAAAAGATATCGTGTCGAGGGTAGAGGCGTCGATAATAACACTCAAAGAAACATGAGACTCGCCAACTACTGCAGATGAAGAAATTGTTATGTTAGGATTCGGCGTAGAAATATCCTCGAGCGTACAAGTATTATCTCCTACCGGTATTGAAATGGGTTCCGTAAATTCTTGTTTTTTTGATATCATAAGATATCCATGGTCAATACATGACATAGCAGCAGCATAGGATTCTTCTTTTTGCTCTTCATGAAAAATTCCAATTCTTTCTAAGAACATTGTCGTTCCGAGCCCAAGCCCTATTAGTAAAAGCCCTGTACCTACTATTAGTACTAATACAATTGCTGCAAATCCTGAATTTCTATTTTCTTTAGTATGCATTTTAATATGTATTAACAAATGAATCGAGCAAAAATGACGCAGGTTGTGTTATATTCGTACTTTCAAAAACTGCCTGAAGACGCACTGTCTTGTGTGTCTCGTCAGCATAATTATATGTAGTAAAATTTAAATCAGAAATTTTCGTTCTATCACTTGTAATCGGAATGAATTCACCGTTTCCTATCTTCATATAGATTGTTTCGTTATCAAAGTCGAGGACTATCGGATTTGATGAGAATCCCGTTTTATCAACTGACAATGTTGTTCCGGAGCTTCCTACAGAAGGAATGTTAATCTGATCTGCTCCGCGAACAGCCCATTTGAATTTCTGTTCTACAAAACGCACATCTTCAAGAAGGCTGGTTCTGGTATCGATTTTATTACTGCTTCCAAGCAGGGCATTCGTCATAACCATGGTTGCTCCGATGAAAACGCCGATTATTGCGATATAGGCTAGAGTTTCGATTAGTGTAAATCCTTTTTGTTGATTCTGGTTAGGCATATTAGGGCGATGAAGTTAATATCTGTAGTGCGTTTTCATGATTTACTGAAATATAAACATAGTTGCGGTAGTAAGCTATGCCCGTGGACTCTGCGATCAAATCGTAAAATCCTAAACGGTAAATATTATCAAGGTCAGTAATATCTAAAACCCAGAATTCCATACTTTCACTTGCTGTTCCTAGAAATGCCAGTTCATCGTTTGCAATATGGAGATCAATAATGCTGGTATTAGGCATGTCATACAAACTTATGATATCTGGGTTATTCGGATTGGTTGCATCAACTACAATAAATTCTTGATGCTCATCATGATCTCCGCCATTAGTGCGGCCCACGTATACTCTATCATGCGACTTGGCGTGTACAGCCATGCCCTTTTCTGATCCGCCTGGAGGATCAACATCTTTTATCTTGCTTGGATTTTCAGGATCGCTTACATCGACAATCTGTAGCGACTTGCCGTCATATTGAGCAAGATATGCAATGCCGTCGAGTACGTTTATCCCCATTATGTCATCTTGCGCTCTTTCATATACGGAAAACAAATATGGTTCAAACGGGTCGGTTATATTAATTATATACATCTCCTTTTCTATCCCGCCAACATAGGCATATTGACCAAGAGCAAATACCGAACGGCCGTCTTTTGTTGGGCTTAGTGTTAATTTGGAAAGCACCTGCGGATTCGATGGATTATTGACGTCTATTATGAAAAAATCACCACTGTCACGTTCCACTACATACGCATAACCGCCTTTTACCCAGATGGCTTCAAGGCCTTGTTCTACGTTGAGCTGGCTTAATAATACAGGGGAAGAAGGATTGCTTACATCAAAAATATGCAGATCGGGATTATTGTCATTGTCAGCTATGCTTGTCAGATAGACGGTATTTTTGTGCGCAGCAATATCGGTTCCGTAATTTCCCGCACCTATATTTCCTTCCTCAACAAGAATTGGATTACTCCAGTCGCCGATATACCAATTTTCTGCTATGATATCCTGCCATCGTGTCAGGCGCTGGACTAAAGAAACTTCTTTTTGCCGTGGGGGATCTCCGTAAACAATGTTTACATCAATTTCTTTTGTGTCATCGTCGACGTAGGCAATTGTTACGGTTCTTGTAAAACCATTTTCCTCATCAGGAGAATCAACGTCCAAAAACCAGCGATTGTTTTGGAAAATGAGGCCATGGCTTCCTGCTATTAATGAATCAAAGTCAAGATTTCTCATTGATCGTACAGCTTCCATACTATTATGTGCGATTGTATTTGCTTCCTGTCTAAGCGAAGATCCGGATGAGCTCTCCTGCGACATAAGAAAAAGAGTCAAAACAGCGCTCATAAAAATAACGAAAATCGTAATTGCAATAATTGCTTCCAATAGGGAATAGCCTTTATCGTTTAATTTTTTAATAAATATTGCCGGTTTCATTTGCTCTTATTGTAAAAGATTTATTATTATCAGTTAATGTAAATGATGATGAACTTGTTGCTCCGGTTAAGCGGATAAAAACTATTTCATCATTGCCGGAAAGCGTGATGTTCGGCGAAATAGGGAACTCACGATCAAGATCTTGATTCCGTCCAGCGAATGAATCTCCTGTAAATAGGACATAGTTTTCATTTTCAGCGTCTATATAGAGTCCGTGGCTACTGTCGTATTGATTAGTAATTGCCTGTGTTCGGGTGTCACGTATCAGCGCCAAGAACAAATCATATTCAGTAGACAAATCATTTGAACTTAGAAAATTTATTCCGATAGGAAGAACAAGGGCAACAATTATAGCAAAGATTCCCATTGCTATAAGTATTTCTATAAAAGTAAATCCTTTAGAAGTTTTCAGTAACACTGTAAATAGGGGTTATAATAGATATTGCAACAAAGGCTACAGCCAATCCCATAACAAGAAGAAGGAGAGGTTCCAAAAGGTTTGTGACTGATTTGGTCGAATTGTCCAGTTCTTTATCGTAGAAATCTGCCAGATAGATTCCGGTTTCTGAAAGTTTGCCTGTCTTTTCTCCGACTCCTATCATTTGTGCAAATACTGAAGGGAATAGACGGGGAGATTTAATAAGATGAATTGAAATAGTATCGCCACTTCCGACATTCGCAGCAATCTTCTCAAGTTTTTTCTTGTAAACTGGATTTTCAACAGTGCTTGAAGTAACTTTGATCGCCTCAACTATTTTGGTCCCGCCTTTAAGAAGGAGAGACATGGTTCGCGCAACATATACTATATTAAAATCAACAATCATTGTATTAAGTACAGGTACTCTTAGTAGAAACCATTCCCATGCATATCTAATGGGTTTGACTTTTAATATTAGCCATAGTCCGATAGATAGTCCAAATAATCCGACAACGAACGGTATTCCATTATCTATCAAAAAAGTAGCAATACCTATAAATACTCTTGTTGAAAGAGGCAGGTCAACTTTTAAAGATTCAAAAACCGGAAGAATCTTGGGGAATATGAAAAAGATCATTCCTAGCATCATTCCTACTGTGGCTATGAGTATAATAATGGGATATATCATCGCGCCCCTTGCTTTGCTTTTGAGAGTTTGCTGTTTATCAAGTGCTTCTGCCAGATAATCCAAATTGTCAGCTAAGGATCCGCTGAGTTCTCCTATCTTGAGAAGGTTTATAAAAAAGCCTCCGAAGAATTTTTCATATTTTTGTAAAGCCGTATAAAGAGCTGAACCGTTTTTGACTTCTTTAATAAGATGGGTGAAGATTTCTTTCATGTTGGAAGATTTGGTCTGGTCTTTCAAGGCTTTGAGTATTGCAAGAATTTGCATTCCTGCACGCGACATAACTGCCATGTTTCTAGCAAATAGCATCTTTTCTTTTGATGAGATATATAAAATCATTTATTTCTATTTTATTCTTGTGCTGCTCGTATTATTTCTTCAACTGAAGTGAGGCCCTGTGCTGCTTTTTCAAGGCCGTCTGATACCATTGTAGTCATGCCATTCTTAATGGCGATCTTCTTAATCGTTGATGCATTTTCGCGTTTGACTATTGCTTCGCGGATTTCATCATCCACTTCAAGAACTTCATAGATGCCAAGACGTCCCTTGTATCCGACTGAACACTCATCGCAGCCCTTGGCTGTATAGAATGTTGTATATTTGGATATTTCGGTAGTCGGAAGAGTTTCGATTAGGTGTTTTTTTTCTGCTGGAGTGAGAGTTTTTTTGACTTTGCATTTATTACAAAGCATTCGTACTAATCTTTGACCTATTGCTATATTAATTGTAGAGGCAATCAGGAATGGTTCAACATTCATATCTAATAGTCGAGGCAATGTAGTGGGAGCGTCATTGGTATGAAGCGTTGAAAGAAGTTTGTGTCCGGTGAGAGCAGCATTAACTGCAATGCCTGCTGTTTCTTTATCTCTGATTTCACCAACCATTATTATGTCAGGATCCTGTCTCAATATGGCGCGCAAGCCGTTTGCAAAAGTAAGCTCTGTCCGCGCATTGACTTGTATCTGGTTTATTCCGTCCAAAGAGTATTCAATAGGATCTTCAATCGTAATTATTGAAACATCTTTTGTATTAAGGCGTTTGAGTATGGTGTAGAGAGTAGTCGTTTTACCGGATCCAGTAGGTCCTGTGGCAAGTATCATTCCATAGGGTTTTGTTATCGCTCGTTCGATCCGTTTGCGATCTGCTTTTGAAAACGGTATATCTTTGAGATTCTCTATTTGAGTTTTTTCAACCAAAAGTCTAAGCACTGCATCTTCTCCGTAATAGGTTGGCACGACAGAGACACGTACGTCGAACTGTTGTGGCATTGATTTAATATCTGTATGAAATCTTCCATCCTGCGCCGCCTGATGTTCGTCAGTACGCATGCCAGCAAGAACTTTAACACGAGTTGTTATTTCAGCTTGTATGCTTTTGGGCAGAGTAAAAACATCACGCAGAACCCCATCGACACGCATGCGGACCATCAATTTTTCTTTTTCTGGTTTGAAATGAATATCCGAAACGTCTTCCCAAAAACCATATTCAACTATGCGATCTATTAAATCTATGATTGCTGACTCATCTTCTTCATTCTTTTCTGCAATAAATGTAATTTTTTCAATGTCGCCTTTCAGACGCTTAGCTCTGCCGATCATGGGTTCTTTGCTTTTCTTTTTTGCACTTTCAGATTCCCTGCTACGCTCGTCTTTTTTGGCTTCGATCTCTTCTTTAGACGCTGGTTTGATTTCAGGCAGATCTGTATTGTCTATGCCCATGGCATGTCTTTCGGTTTTGCCTTTTCTTTTTAAAATATCTTTGATGTTTTTAATTATTTCATCCGTATCAGTATATGATTTGACCAGATAAGAAGTTGCGCCAAGTTTTGAAACTTTTTCTATCTCTTGTTCGCTTTCAACATCTGAAAGAACTATAACAGGAGGTTGTTCAAAACCCTCTTCTCTAACGAGATTTCTTAACACTCCAAAAAAAATGCTAATATCAGCCAAAGGGAGATCTATTACAACAAGAGAAGGTCTCTTCTTTGTTATTATCTCAAGTCCCTCCTGCCCTTCGTTTACTGTTATTACAGGAAATCCTTCCTTGGTCAGGCGTTGACTTAATATCCCGCTTATAAATGCATTTTTTTCTATAAGGAGTATAGATTCCTCTATTTTACGCATTTTGACTATTATTATTCCCCCTTGTTGCTTTCGACGAGAGTTTTTACTTCTTTGACTATCTTGTCGAGGTCTTCACTTTTTTTGATATAATCCACTGCGCCTGTCTCACGAGCAAATTTTTCGTCGATCCAGGTTTTTTCTTTTTTGGGTTCGCCGTAATTTGTTAGGAATGATACGCGTATGTTTTTAGTTTCTTTGTTTTCCTTCAGTTTTGCCAAAACTTCAACTCCTGTCATCTCTGGCATTTCAACATCGAGAAGTATCAGATCCGGTTTTTTTTCTTTTGCACTTTCAATCCCTTCCTTAGCTCCAAGTGCAGTAATTACATCAAAACCAGCTGATTCTAATTTAGTGGAAAAAATTTCCAAGAAATCCTTATTATCGTCAATAACAAGGATTGAATTATTATTAGACATGTATTGATTATAGCCTATTTGAGTAGGTTCAAGCAATGAAATGACAACTTGGCATGCGTACTCCGTTTGGTTGAAAAATAATTAGATATAAGCTAGGCTTCAAATATGAAATATAGCCTTCGTTATGGACTATTTATAGTAGTAGGGGCTGTTATCGTCATAGTGGCTTCTTTTGCCTTTTTCTTTAATCTCAGCAATCAGTCAGCTTTAATAAGTTATGCATTTACTCTTGACGAACGTGGCCAATTGCCCGGTGAATATACGGGTATAGGTACTTCTTTTGATATACAACGAAGCCAATACAAGGATATTTTAGTTACTTTTGATAAAGAGACACAAGCAAGCATTGAATCAATAACAGGCATGATTGGAATACGCATTGAGCTATCATCGTCATCTAAAGAACTAGCAATAAGCATCACAATAGATAACCTTGAACCAAACACTACATATTACAAATATGTAGATCATTTAGACACAAGAGAGGATATAACAACAGATGAGACAGGGAGTATAACTTTCAATCAAGATGTATCCCAGGCACCTTACATAATGATCTTTGAACATCCAAGCACGTATTTCATTGAAGACGGCGGGGGAGACTGCAATACAATAGGTACATGGGACGGTGGTACCAAAACATGCACACTAGCAGGAAACATAGATCAAAGTATTGAGATCAAAGATAATGGTATTACTTTAGACGGGGACAATCATACAGTGCAAGGACCGGAAAGTAATATTGGAGTTTTTGTGAATGGAGGTACATTTGGAGATATTACTGATGTGACAGTTAAAAATATTGTAGTTACAGGATTTTCTAAAGGATTACAGATAAGCAACACTAATAGAGTACACCTCATAAACATTACTGCTCAAAATAATAGTGATGGAGTAGAGTTCCATCGAGCAGAAAATTCATCAATAACTCAGAGCACTATTACCAGCAACACTGGTAAGGGTTTGATAGTAGGAAATAGCTCAGATATTAACGATGTCTCTATAAATACAATTACGAACAATAACGTAGGTATCGATCTGGGTCTTAACAGTCAAAGCAGTATCACACGCAATGATATCACAGGTAACGGGACTGGTATGGGAATCGGTGCTATCGGTGGAGCTAATACTTTCTTATGGCGCAATAATATAGACAACACCCAACAAATTAGTATTTTTGCTGACGGCGACACGCAGTTCTATAAGGAATGGCCTAACCGTGGAAATTATTGGGCGGATCACAGTCCTCCTACATGTATCCAAGACACTGTCAATCCAAATGAATGCACGAATAGATATACTATTCCCCGTCCATTATTTTCCGATAAATATGATGAATATCCTTGGGCTTGTGAGGATGCGTGGGAGACTGGTGTTGACTGTGCAGTTGTGACGCCGACACCGACAGTCACAGCTACGCCAACACCGCCTGTTTCAGGTACATGGGGCGAAATAGACAGCCCGACTGGAACAGTAAAAATATACATGGACTTTATACTTGATGAAGCAAGAGTACACAAGATTCTTCCCAATGACTGGATACTAAAAATCCTTGATGATTCCGGAAGTGTGTGGCAGGTGGAAGACGTGACTGACTCAACTGTGGGATGGATAGAGAGTTCTTTGATCGTTGACGTCACACGTGATTCAAGTTTTGCCGAAGTTGATCCTAGGTCACTGAGTGAGAGAAAGGGAATCATTTATGATTCAGTAAAACACTATTTATCAAACAATGATTCTGCGATGTCCTTATATAGTTCTCAGAACAGCTCAAATGATTTCCAGAAGCTTATAAATGCTGGGGTTGTTAGCGAATTGGTCCTTGGTATAGCCACAGCCGAGACTGAAATAGTCAATTACGACAATGATTTTACGAGCTATGATTTTGGATTAGGTATAATGCAACTTACTACTAAAAGTCTGGTGGGAATGGGTTCACATGTTAACGTACCCGTATGTGATGAGAAGAGTGAAGAACCTGCGTGCTTCACCGACACATATCGAAGACCAATTCTTAATTCCAGTTTTACTTTTCCAGGCAGAGATTATATCAGCTATCACACTTACAATAATTCAGTACAGTCATTTTACGCCAATATTAAAGACGGTATAAGAACTTTACAGCAAAAATATGAATGGGCAGTCGCCAAGTTTAATAGTGACCCCAGAACTTCCTATGTTTCCAGCAGGACAGGGGAATCCATAGACAAGAAGCACATGAAATTACTATATGCCACTAGAGGATATAATGCGATAGGAAGTGGCTGTTATCCGTTGTTTAATAATATAAATCCAGATTATCTCGCAGACGTTAAGGTCGGATTTGAGAATGCAGGGGAAGAATTTGCCATTCCGTTATCCGAAAGATCAGACCTAACGGCACTATCCAGTGCTTTTGACATTGCAGTACGCGAACAGCAGTATATATCCGCATGTAGCCCCATATATTTACAGATAAGAAATTCAGCTGGTCAGGTGACCGGATATGATGGATCAACATTCAGGGATGAAATACCAGAGGTCGTTATGGATAGGGATACATATAGACACGCTTCGATACTTTTGGACATGGGGGATTATGAGTTTATCGTTATAGGATTTGGCGAAGGAACCTATAGTTTACCGGCTGGTACCATGTATTTTGGTTCTGAGGTGCATTTTAGCGCTTTAGATATTCCAATCACAGCCGGGGAGATACATATATATGAATTCGACTGGGATAAATTAAGTAAAGGTGAGAAGGGTACTACTGTATCCGTGGATTTCGAAGGTGATGGGGTTATAGACGTAGAATTTAAATCAGACACAGAGCTTACGGCTGAAGAGTTTGAAGAAGCGTCGAAAAAGATTACTATATGTCATATACCTCCTGGCAATCCCTCCAATGCGCACATAATCACAATTGGTGCCCCCGCGCTGAAAGCACACCTAAAACATGGGGATTATGAAGGAGAATGTGATGAAGTGTTATAATAAATAGAGGTACTAGTTTGGGAAACGGAAAAAAAGGATGTGCCCGATTAACCCAAAGAAAAAGATAAAACTAAAAAGAGTAAAAAGAAATAATAATGAAAATAAAAATAGCAATAATCATCGTAATAGTAATCGCAATAGTAGCATGGCTCATTTTTAATGGTGACACGGAATCAAATTTTCAGAGTCATATAGACTACAGTAGACAATTGGCCATCAATACACATGGAGGAGAAGATCCATTGGAGGGTGGTAGCTCAGGCGAAAGGTCTATAATAGCCTCTTATACCAATAAACGATTTGATAAAATATTATCCTTTGTGGAAGAGCCATGGGCATCCGGTACCGGAGGAACTGCCGGCAATGTTATAATATCAAATGTTGACGGATCAGAGATAAGAGAGATAGATTGGTTTTTGACCGAACCAAACATGGTCGCTAAATCTTTTCAGTCATCGCCAGATGATAGATACGTTATTTACTCAACTCTCTCTGCTACTGGGGCGTGTTTTACAGGTGGTTCTACTTTTGTTGATTTTCAAGAAGATGCAATCGTGGCACTCGAAGCTCCATATGAATATAAATTTGAGCCTGGTGACTTAGATATCGGAGACGGAGGGAAGCCTTCTTGGATAGATAGTAATACCATTGAAGTTATTGAACCTCAGGCATATTGCTTAGAAGAATTGGGGCAAAAGCCTGTCTTTGAAACTTGGCAGTACAATATTGAAACAGGAAAATATCAGAAAGTAGAATAGAATATACGTCAAAAAAAGTGACAGTTTTTAACCACACTTTGTATAAACAGTAAACCTTGACAGAATATGTATTTGTTGTTTGGTATATTCCTTGATTTTAGTCTCTCTTTGCTTCTTTTAATCCCACGGTCCCACTTCTATCCAATAGGGAATCGGATTCTCTGCAGGCACTGAAAGCAATTGAGTTTCATTGCATGTATGCAATCCATCTGATATCTCAAGGTTTATAGAATAATCATCTTGTATATGGAATACATTGTTTGGATTTTGATCTGAAGATTCAGAAAGATCGCATTCAAGAGGTTCTACAGTACAGTCAAAATCCCAACTCCATATTGGTGAACCTCCATATACAGTAGAGTCATCACTAAATTCTACTACAGTTTCTACTGCAGGATCTTCTGGTGTCCAGCTGAAATCAATATTAGGCGCCGCATACGCAGGAGTTGAGAATGATTCAGATGAACTCCAAGCAGACCAGACATGATTATGGTTACGGACTTTAACTTGTACGTAATATGTTTCTCCAAAACCAAGACCGCTTGCAAAATAGAATGGTGCACTAGAGTTTACATTGCCTGAATCTTTCTCCGGACTGCTGAAATCAGGATTGTTATCAACTTGTACTCTATAGCGATCTTGAGGATCTCCGCCTTCATCATAATATATCCAGTTAACCTGAGTTGCAGGACCAGATATACAGTAATCAGGGGGAACAAGAGTATCTATTGTTACAGTAGGAGGTATCATTACATCAACAGAAGCTCTATCTTCGTCATTAGGTGCAGTACTTCTAGCAACTATTACCTTGGGAGTATAACTGCCCAAATCAATATATTCATGTACAACCTGTAGAGGATTATCGTATATCTCCTTGCATTTGATTCCATGCTCATTGCTTGCACAGTTACCGGAAGAAGGACTAGGCAATGAACCGCA
>JBDRCU010000031.1:0-2325 GCA_043821485.1 Parcubacteria group bacterium
GGCTTCTACGTCTTGGTGGCTGTACTTTGACCCCATTGCCATAGCGCAAATTATACCTTAAAGGGCCGATATTATATAATACCGGATAATAACCGAGTGCAGATGCGCTTTGAGGAGACGGGCGGCGAAGCCCGGGACCCGCAACGAAAAGCGCATCAAATGAGGGCCGTTAGCTCAGTTGGCAGAGCACTTCATTCGCATTGAAGGGGTGGGCGGTTCGAATCCGCCACGGTCCACCAAAACAAAAAAATATGTTTGCTGTTACCCGTAGGGAAACTTAATTTAAGTAATACTTATATCGGTATCAATACTTCTTCTCACGGTATTGACACAGCTCCTAGTAATACTTTATACTGATAACATGGCTTACACTACTACTGTAACACAGAAGGGACAGATCACCCTGCCAAAAAGTGTTAGAAATAAATTTAACATTAAGATTCGGGAGAAAGTTACTATCAAAACAGAGGCAAATTATATAAAAGTAACTCCAACTCAAGATATATTAAGCATAGCCGGCTTTCTAAAAAAGAAGATAAGACGCACAGACAGTGTACTAAAAGCCCGCGAAAATCTTGAAAGAAATTATTTACGTGTCTAAAAAAGAAAAAGCATATTTTATAGATACCAACATCTTCTTAAGGGCACTAATCAATGATAATGCTAGGAAGTATACTGAAGTTGTTGCATTCCTTGAAGCAGTGAAAAAAGGCAGATATAAAGCCTGTAGCTCCAGTGTTGTTTTAGCGGAAATAATTTGGACGTTGCTGTCTTACTACAAACTCTCAAAAACTGATGTCGTAAAGTCCATAGAAGGCATCGTTAATTTAAACGGATTAACTTTTATCGAGAACCAAAGCAGTGCGGGAGCGTTAGATTTGTATAAAACTCATAATGTAAAATACATAGATTGCCTTATCTATTCGGGCTTACAAAAAACAGAAAAGGACTGGGTTGTGGTGTCTTATGATACAGACTTTGATAAGCTGGGGGCTGAAAGAATGGAACCTAAGCACCTATAAAAGCTTTAGTGAGCAACTAAGTTGTGCTTGGTTTCTTCCCACTCACCTTTTTTTGATATCTGATGCATTATCCTCGAATTCTCAACCACTAAAGGCATAACAATCTCTTTAAATTTCATAGCAAAATCCAACTCAATATCATTTGTCTCACAAAATCTTTTTAGAAGCTCCATTACCTTTAACTGCTCTTCTTCCGATAATTCTCTAATTTTATGATAGACGGCTTCAAGCTCGGGGAAATAGTCAAAAATCTGATTGGTACCTTCAAGGTAACGGGATTCGGTTCGCATAAAGTCAACCCAATTTTGATATGGTAGATATAAAAGTGAAGGCTCATATAATATCTTAGTCGAACCAGATCCGTATTTATCACATGCGTAAAGATGCAACCAAGTATCTTCAGAATGAAGCATCTCAGGAAATGGAGGAAAACTCGCTTTCTTAAATGCGATAAACCTACCCACTATGATCTTATTTGATAGCCTCTTATTATAAGAAATCAATTTTTGCACCTTAAGGAGAGAGGTATTAGGCGGACAGTACAAACAATCCGGCTCGTCAAACATACCCACTACGTGTAATTCCTGCGATGAAACAAGCTCTTTGTACATTTTAACCACAGCGTCCGAATTAATAATGCAGTCGGGATTAAGGTACATCACAATGTCTGTATCAGCTTGAGAAATTCCGTAATTTAGCGCCTTTGCACGATGCCCTTCTTGGAGAGAGTGGATCTCCCAAGTGATATTGGGATTCTTTTTATCAAATTTTTGAGCGACTTTTTCTGTTTGATCTACACAGCCGTTTGGAATAACAATTACGCTAAGAGGTATATCCTCCAACTCCTGACTTTCTACACTTGATAAAGCCCGCAATATAATATCCTCTTCATTATGGGCCGGAATAATTAATGTGGCTTTGTTGTTCATAGTTAAATTATAAGACGGCGCAGCTTGCGGTAAATTTGGTAATTCAAAGTTCTCCATGTCTGTATTATACAAGAAGGTTTGTGCTACATTTTAACCCTGTATTCACTTTATGGTCCGAACGGTCTACCAATAAATGATAAAATGTTACTATGCAGTCAAACGAACTTCCTCCCGATATTAAAGAGCTAGCAGCAAAAGAGATTTCAGAAGCCAATGAGTTGCCACCCTTGTGGAAAGCGTCGCCTGAAGAACCTTACGCTCTAAGAAGATTTCATCCTTCCAGGTCAGAAGACACACAAAGATTCAAAGATATCGACCGTCATCCAGAGGTTAACAAGTGGATGATACCAGAAGAGCCTTCAAGTAACCAAGAT
>JBDRCU010000032.1:0-36627 GCA_043821485.1 Parcubacteria group bacterium
AGCCTCTATATCAGGATTAGTAGAATTAGATAGTTATACAACATGTAATCTAATAACTAACTCTGACGGAGTAATACAATGTGGAACAGGAGCATCAGGAGTATCATCAGATTCTATAGACTGGGATGAAATAGTAGATGCTATGACTCTTGATGCTAATACTACTGTAGCCAGTGCAGGGTATACCTTTGATTGGACTGATACGCAAATATCATTCGCAGGAGGAAGAATACAAACTGATGGAAGCGTAGGGATAGGAACGACTGCACCTACAGCTAAACTTAATGTAGAAGGAGGAGCTATATTTAATGATAATGGTGCTGATGTCGATTTTCGTGTAGAAGGTCTTAGCAGTCCTAGCTTGTTCTTTGTAGATGCAAGCACTAATAGAATAGGTATAAATACAAATGCACCAGATGCGACAATTCACATGTTTAATACTATATCAAATGAATTTTTATTTGAGACTCATTCGGATGATCAAACGGGAACTGTCGGTTTTAATAGAGCCTTAGCCGGAGAGGTAGTTGTAACCGAGGGTAAAAAACTAGGAGACGTTAAGGGTAGATCATATAATGGTTCTACATATACCGATTCGGCAGGTATAGCATTTTTGGCAGGCGTTACTCCAGGAGCAGGAGATACTCCAGGAAGGATCCGATTTTCAACAACTCCTGAAGGAGCTGCTTCTTTAGTTGAAAGAATGCAGATATATGAAACAGGAAGTATCATTATCAATGAAACTGGTGTAGCTACAGCCGATTTTCGTGTAGAAGGAGATACTGCAACAATGCTGTTTACTATTGATGCAGGATTAAATACAGCAGGATTTGGCAATACAACTTCTGCTTCTATAGCATTATTCGCACCAGCAGGCGTTATATTTAATGAAAATTCTCAGGATAGAGATTTCCGAGTAGAAAGTGATGGTAACGAATATGCGCTATTCGTAGACGGAGGTAATAATGCAGTAGGTATCGGTGATTCTACTCCAAGCTATCTTCTGTCAGTCGGAGGACAGGCCTCAATATCATCAGGATTATTCGGCTCAGGCTTAGTAGACTGTAATACAGGAACTACATCCAAGCTTCTTTATGACGCATCTACTGGTAAGTTCTCTTGTGGAACTGATACGGCAGGAGGAGGTGCAAGCTTGATAGGTATTCGTGAATCAGGAGGAAGTTTTACAAACAAAGGATCAATATCCTTTGAAGCAGCTCACTTCGATGTAACCTTTCCAGATGAAGCTCTCGTTAAATTAGACTGGGGTGCAGGAGGCCCAGCATCTCTATCAGAAGATGAAACAGTAGCAGGCGACTGGATATTCTCAAACAATGCATCTGTTACCAATACATTTGAAGCAGGAGCTATTAAAACAGATACCTTATCTGCTTCAACAGGAACATTAACCATCAATGCATTCACATTGGGAGGAGCAGTAACTGGAAACTCACAGAACATTACAGGATTAGGCCAGTTAACAGTAGATAACCTCAGATTAGATGGTAATACGCTTGATACTACTTCAGGTAATCTCACATTAGATTCAGATGGAGGGCTAGTAGACATAAATGATGCAATAGATGTATCAGGACATGCTAACTTTGCATCTACAGCCTCTATATCAGGATTAGTAGAATTAGATAACTATACAACATGTAATCTAACAACTAACTCTGACGGAGTAATACAATGTGGAACAGGAGCATCAGGAGTATCATCAGATTCCATAGACTGGGATGAAATAGTAGATGCTATGACCTTAGATGCTAATACTACTGTAGCTAGTGCTGGATATACTTTTGATTGGAATGATACGCAAATATCATTCGCAGGAGGAAGAATAACTACTGATGGAGATGTAGGAATAGGGACGACGGTGCCTACAACAAAATTGGATGTAGTGGGTTCTGCAAGGATATCTACAAATCTTGAAGTATCAGGAGGTACGGCTTCAATATCAAATACTATGTTTATTGAGCAGAATGATGATATAGGAATAGGGACCAGTGTTCCAAATACGGAACTATTGAGTGGGAGGGTTTTAACTCTCTATGATAAGACTGAAAGTATAATAGAGCTTACAAAGTCCGAGACAGCAGGTAGTGACAATGTTGGACAAATAAGATTTAGTAATGCGGCTGTTTCTCTGGACTGGTTTGGCGCAGATTGGGGATATCGTAAGGAAGTTATACTGCAAAGCTCTCAAGTGGTTGGATCTTCAGATTTTACAAATTTTGCCGTATTGGTTTCGGTCAGTGATAGCGACTGGAAGGATACTGCAAATGGAGGACACGTAGGACAGGCAGATGGAGGAGATATAGTATTCACTTTATCTAATGGGCTAACGCAGATAGATCATGAAATAGAGTTATACGAAGAAGATACTGGAAGACTTATTGCCTGGGTGGAGATTCCTACATTGGATTATGATGACGATACAAGCATATATATATATTATGGAAATGCTGGTGTAGCGGATCAGGAAGATCATGAAGGAACATGGAATTCTGATTATGAAGGAGTTTTGCATATGGCAGAGAACCCTAGTGTTACCACAGATGGAGATTGCGGTGGTGGCAGTGATGAGGTCTGTGATTCTACGGATAATAACAATGACGGAGATATGTTTGGGGCTATGACCTCAGGAGATCTTATAGGCGGTAAAATTGGTAATGCTTTAGATTTTGACGGAATTGATGATGATATACAGGTTCCTGCAGGAGTGTTGACGGAAGCTGTTCCATCTTCAACTGCATTTACTCTTTCTTTTTGGCTTTGGTGGGACAGCAGTGACTCAAGTATACCGTTTAGAGATCATGCTGTGAGCGGTGGAACTTTCGCTCCCTGGGATGCTACTGCCCTGAAGTATAGAGTAGGTAATGCTACTACAACTACAGCAGAGACTGCATCTAACTATATGAATGATTGGTTCTTGTTTACTTTGGTGAGTTATGGTACGACGTCCAGTAAACTATATATTAATGGAGATGAGGTTGGTTCGGGTTCTGCTGGGACAGACACCATAGCAACTCCGTGGCATATAATGAGAAATGGTACAAATAGTGTATATGATGAAGGTAGAGTGGATGAATTTAGAATGATGACAGGTTCAGTGACTGAAGATTATATAGATACGACCTATAATAATCAAAGTTCTCCAGCTACTTTTTATTCCATTCAAAGTGAAGAGCCTAATATTGGACTGGCTGTAGCTGCCCGTACAGCTATAACTTCATATCGTGATAATGCAAATGATGCTTTGGCTCTTAGCTTTTGGACAGAGCCTACCGAAGGAGACCTGACTCAGAGAATGACAGTATTAGGTTCTGGCTATGTCGGCGTGAACAAAACAAATCCTGCAACAATATTTGATGTAGCAGGCACTGCTTCAGCTTCTTATTTTCTAACGCCTAATACTGTCCAATTTGGAGGAGGATATGCTTCGGTTTCTTATTCTCGTTTCGGCACAGGAGCAACAGGCCATTCTCTTACAGCAGCAGATGATGTTTTGATAACAGGCTTGTTTGAAGTAGATGGCAATGCATTTTTTGATGCCTCGGCATCTGTTGCAACTAACTTTGAAGTAGCAAGCGGGTATGCATCTATATCGAATACGCTTTTTGTCGAGCAGAATGGAAATGTAGGAATAGGGACTACTGTGCCTACAGCTAAGCTTAACGTAGAAGGTTCTGTAATATTTAATGACAATAGTGCAGATGTGGATTTCAGGGTTGAGACTGATGGAAATGCAAATATGCTATTTGTTGACGGAGGCAATAATAGGGTTGGAATTGGACTGGATACTCCTAGCGAAGAGCTCTCTATTGCTGGGGATGTAGGTATTAAGGCTGGAAATGAGCTTAGATTTTACGAAACCACGGCAGAACTTCCTGAAAAATATGTTGGGTTTAAAGCTCCAGCTTTGACTGCTACTCAAATTTGGACATTACCTACCGCAGATGGTCAAAGTGGTCAGGTTCTATCAACAGATGGATCAGGTGTTCTTAGCTGGGTTTCGACTGGAGCGCCTACAACCAAATATCTTGTTACTCAACATGACAATTCTACAACGACTGGTACTGAGATTACCGAAATTTCGACTACGCTCGCAGCAGGTACATATGCTTTCGAATATTCATTGATTGTACAGTCATCTGCTGTAGGTACTGGTCTAGCGTTTGGAGTAAACTACACAGGAACGGCAACATCTTTTGTAATTAGAGAGGAGTATATGGGTACAGGAGATCGTGACCCAACAGGTATTTTGGATGATGATACAGGGGCAGCTGGAGAGGAACAGATTGTGGAAGGTGGAGCAGAGAACACCGAGTCTACTACTGCACCGAATTTGGCAGTTATGACAGGTGTTGCTGCAGCGGATCGGAGTGCATATGTAACTATCAAGGGTGTAATGGTTGTATCTAATGGCGGAGATTTGGAGCTCTGGCATGCTTCAGAAACAGCCGTAGCAACAAGCGTAATGGCTGGTAGTTCTGTCATAATTCATAAAATTACAGCTGGCGCTGACTTAGCTGAAATATACTACTCGAAGGATATATCCATCGAACCTGGTGATGTGGTTGTAATCGACGATTCCATCGAGGCTGGCGTTAAGAAATCAATCAATATATACGATCCACATGCAATTGGTATAGTTTCAACGCGTCCGGGTTTGATATTAAGTGATTCATTTTCTAATGTAGGAGATTTACCAGTAATGGTTGCACTCTCTGGTCGTGTGCCTGTTAAAGTTTCAACTGAAAATGGTTCTATAATGCCAGGTGATTTATTAACTACTTCGTCGATTCCTGGAGTTGCCATGAAAGCAACTAAAGCAGGAACTGTTGTCGGCCAGGCATTGGGATCTTTTGAAGGAGAGGGTGAAGGATCGGTGCTTGCATTTGTAAAGAATGGCTACTTTAACGGATCTTCATTCGCCGAAGGCGAGTTGGAGATTCTTACACTTGATTTAATCGAAAGCGATGAAGCGATTGATATAGGTAAAGTGATACTGGGTCAGTTATTAACACAAGATTCAAGTGTTTATGAACAAAATATATCGGAGATATTTACAGATAGAATTGCTGCTGGTCTTGAAATAATATCTCCGCAGATAACTACGCAAACATTGAGAACTGATAACATTGAAGTGACTTCAGGGGGAGATCTTGATATAGTGTTAGCTTCAAATAGTCAGTTGGTTATACGTCCAGAAGGAGGAATTGAATTTGAAAATGGAGATGACCAGACTAAACCAGAGCCATCAATTGTATTCGATAGTTTGGGGAATGCATACTTTAGCGGAGAAATAACTGCGTCGCGAATTAAAGCAGACGAGATTATTGGTCTTGAAATATTTACAAAACAAATTTCTGCATTGTCGGATGATATTGAAGAATTGACTGGGTCGCAGGCAGACTCGCAAGAGACATCTCAATTAGAAGAAATAGCCGAAGCAGTGGATGCTGGGATAATTGAAGGGGCCATAAGCGAAGATCAGGTTATTGCTTTGCTTCATGATAGATTTGAAGGCTTGGAACAGGTTATTTCGAATGGAATAACTATAGCAGTAGCTAGTGCGAGTGAGGATATATTAGATAGTATCGGTATTCTTGATGAAAGAATAGTCAGACTGGAGGAACAGGGCATACTTGCATCAGATAGTATTGCTCTGGATGAACCAGTTATAGATGAATTAGGTATAGATAAAACTATTCCATCAGAAGAGGTTCAGGTGATTATTACATATGAAAATGGTTTGGATGATTTGATACTTTCAGCAGCCAAGAGGGTCATAATAGATGCGCCGCTTGCAGTATTTGATACAGTTCGTGCTTCTGGAGATGTGATTGTCGAAGGCGTAAGAAAAACATATTATGCTGTTGCTGATTTGGTAGGTATATCATCAGATAATCTAGCTGATTGGAATACTCGTGCGATTGAGATTGCTAGTGATGCTCCAGATAATATTAAAAATAGTCTAAATGGAAATGCTGCCCAGGCTGCGGATCAATCTAAACTTAACCTTGAGGAGGAAGATAATGGTGCATACTTGGCAAGTTACGGAGTGGACTCGACAAGAGGCGAGATACAGCTTAGCGGTTCCGGTATTATTCAGAATGCAGAGGCGAGAATAACGTTTGATAGATCGTTCAGTGAAATAATATCACATGACGAATCGATTAAGGTTATTATAACGCCAACGATGTATATGCAGGGCACTCTTTACGTAGCAGAAAAAAACCCGTATGGTTTCATAGTACGTGAAATAGGGTCGCAGGATCAAAGTGGTAAGTTTGACTGGCTGGTAATCGCAAGACGTAAAGGGTATGAGGACGGGGAGACACCAGAGCCTACTGCTACGCCAATACCTACGCCAACACCGATACCAGTGCCGACATTTGAACCGACACCAGAGCTTACATCAGAGCCTACAGTTGAAGTAACTCCGACCCCAGTTCCAACAGAGACACCCGAACCAACACCGGAGGTGACTCCTGAGCCAACGCCCGAACCTACCGTAGAACCAACTCCAGAGTCTACGCCAGTTCCAGAAATAATACCGACTCCAACTCCGGAGATAGTACCTGAGCATACTCCTGAACCAACTCTCGAACCAACACCGGAGATAATGCCAGAATCCACACCAGAGCCTACTGTAGTTCCGACTCCGGAGTCTACTCCCGAACCAACGCCTGAACCAACGCCTGAACCAACACCAGAGATAATAGAATAAAGAAGCCGCATCCGCAAAAATAATTATTAAATAACCATTCAAATGACTAAAACATTATTATTTACGATCATAGGCATAATTATTATTTTGATTGTAATCGCACTTGTTTTCTGGAAGGGGAGCGGTAATGTCGTTGAGATAAATAATGATGGTAAACAGGCAGTTGAACAAGTGATAGGTACTGAAGAGCCGATTGTCGGTGAATCTTCCAGCGGGCAAACAGCGGCAGATAGTGAAATAGCAGAGATATTGAGTAAATTATCTCAATTGATATTACTTCCAGAGGGTGAAGATCCTACGATGGCAACAGTCTCTGATGTTGAGAAGTTAAAAGATCAGCCGTTTTTTGCAAATGCAAAAAATGGAGATAAGATTCTTATATATGAAAAAGCTAGGAAGGCCATACTGTATGATCCTGTATCTAATAAGATAATTGAAGTTGCGCCCATAAGCATGGATCAAAACAGTCAAGAAACCCAGTAAAATAAGGGTGATTATGTTCCGAACCTCCAAAATGTCAAGTTGATTTCAGTCCATTTTACAAGGTAAAATATATATAGATAAATAAAAAAGCATGTATTTAGTGGCTGGTGTAATGAGTTGAACGCGTCATTGCACAAGAAACCGAATACATGCCATAGATAATATGGAAGAGGCATTTGATTACTCTCAAGGTACTTCGGAGTCCGAATACACAGAGTACGAAGAGGTAACAGTATCAGCTGATACTGTAAAAAGTTTTACGGACTATTCCGTAAGTCGTTTGATTATGAAGTGGCTTGTATATTTAGGCATCTTTTTATTGCCTTTATGGTTTTTGCCATTCACAAGCGATGTATTGGAATTTAATAAACAAGTATTGCTGACAATTGTTGTTGGTGCTGGTTTGATTCTATTCCTTATAGACCTTATTAAAACAGGCACGGTCAGATACAGGAAGAGCGTGTTTTATCTTCCTATATTAATTCTTACCGGAACTTCGATTATTGCAACGATTTTTTCTGTTTATTCTCATAGCAGTATTTTTGGTCTAGGTACTCAACATGCAGTTTCAATGATGTCCTGGATCAGTTTTGCTGTGCTGTTTTTCCTTGGACTTCAAGTCTCTGATCGCGAAGGCAAGGGTTTGCGTACTGTAACTACAGTATCTTTGGCCATAGCACTGATTATTGGTGCGCTTCAGGTCGTCGGATTATCTATTTTTTCAGGTACTCGCTTTGATACAAATGCGTTCAATACCGTAGGCTCAATGAATTCACTTGCAATGATTGCAGCAATAGCCATGCCATTGTTGTTGTCATTTCGTAAGAGAGGAAATATTTGGGAAACTGTTGTAAGTATTCTGTCGTATGTAGGAATTGTTGCAGGTATATTCATCCTTGCAGTAGTAAACTGGTTTCCAGTATGGGTTGTTACATTTATAGCATTGCTTGCTTATCTTGGATTCAGTGTATTTGTTAATCCTAAGAAGGGCAGTATTCGAACATTTGCTTTGCCAATCGGAATTATTGTATTAGGACTATTCCTTACGCTATTAGGTAATAGATGGGATACGTTTCAGGATAAGCTACCCCTAGAAGTTGCACCAACACATGGTACGTCATATGCAATAGCGCGTGATGCATTGGAGTCAAAACCGATGGGATATGGTCCGGAAAACTTTTCTCTTGCATTTGATCAATTTAAACCAAAGGATATTGCAAATGGAATATTCTTTAACACAACTTTGAGCAATGCTTCTTCAGAAGTAGCTAATATTATGATAGAAGGAGGAGTGTTTATGATCGCAGCGCTTGTCATCTTTTTGTGGTTTTATCTGAGATCCCTCATATGGCAAGTTGAAAACAGATTTTACGGTGATAGCGCAGGAATAGCTATGTGGGCATCCGGAATAGGAATGATCGTTTTAATCTTCCTGTACCCATTCAATCTGTCATTCATGCTTATTCTATTCGTACTGCTTATGCTGATGTCTCTGCATGGTGCAAATAGGGGTGATGCTGGTGAAGAGGTAATTATTGATCTTGAATCTAATAATACATTTTCTTTTGTGGGCTCTCTGGCCTTCATTATTGGACTCGTATTAGTACTTTCGGGTGGATATTTCACAGTTGTACAGTATATGTCTAATGTAAAAATCGCAAATGCTCTGACTGCAGAAGATAGGGATACAGGAATCGAGACCTTGGTTAGTGCAGTTAATAACAATAGAGGGGATTCGCGTGCTCATCGCTTACTGTCGCAATTGATAATTGCGGATATTGCAGCTGATCTTCAGGAGGGGGCAATAGCGGGTGAGACTGCGGAGGATTTCCGTAGCAGAATTAATAATCGAATTGAACTTGTAACACGTATTGTATTGGATTCAACAACGGTAGCTCCAGCAGATGCGCAAAACTGGATGAGCAGAGGGTTTGTTTATCAAAATATGATAGGCCTCAACATAGAAGACTCTGGGCCATTCGCGATAAGTATGTATGAAGAGGCGCTGGTGCATAATCCATACAATCCTCTTGCATACTTTAGAATCGGAAGCACCTATCTTGCCATGGCCGATCGTTTGGAGATTATAAAGGGTCCGCAGGCTGACAGGTTGGCGGCCTTAGATTCAGCAGAAGAGAACTTTAATAAGGCTATAGATCTGTATAATAACTATGGTCAGGCATTGTATAACCTCGCAGTGGTTTATGACAGAAAGGGCGAGATACCACAGGCCATTAATCAGTTTGAGAAACTAGTTATCTCTAATCCAACTGATCCGAGTATAGTATTCCAGCTTGGATTGCTGTATTATCGTAACAACCAGAAAGATAATGCGGTTGTTGCATGGGAGCAGGCAGTTCGACTTTTCCCTGACTATTCAAATGCAAGATGGTACCTATCTCTGGCGTATGAAGAGAAAGGAGAGATAAACAGAGCAATTGCACAAGTAGAAGAGATATTGGTGCTTAATCCAGAGAATGAACTTGCAATGGAAAGATTAGAAGAGCTTAGTGCCGGTGTACGTATCATTCCGCCAGAAGGAGTACTTGATCAAGAACCTCTTGAATAGAAGGCTTGATCTAGCTTAAATCTTAATGCGAAACTTTGAAAGAAATCTAAAAATACTAATAGGTATTGTCACGGCTATCATACTGATAGCCGTGCTTGTAATAATATTACCGCATTCGTTCAAAACAGATGGTGCATTTACTATTGAAGAGGGAGAGCCGCTCAAAGAAATAGTAAACAATCTTGATGAATTGGATTTGATAAGAAATAGATTCATATTTGAATGGTATGTGCGAGTTGCAGGCAAGGCAGGCGATCTTAAGGCAGGCGATTATATTATGCAGGACAAAATTAGCATGAGAGGTCTATTGAATATGTTGGTGGACGGTAGTGCAGGCGTTAATGATATCCAAGTGACAATTCCGGAAGGTACTAATACTGCAGACATGGATAGGATATTTACAGAATCGGGACTAATTGAAGAGGGAGGACTATTGGGAGTTGGGGCTGTAGAATATGAAGGAATGTTATTTCCTGATACTTATCGTTTTAATAAAGATGACAGTGTAGAAGATATAATTGCTAAGATGTTGAGTAATTATGGTACTAAGGTCTATGGGGTGGATGATGATTTGCTTATTGTAGCTTCACTGCTTGAAAAAGAAGTTAGAACAGATGAAGACATGAGACTTGTTGCTGGTATTATGCAAAAACGCATGGAAATTGGCATGCCATTACAGATTGATGCGACTGTAGCTTATGGAGTATGCCGTCCGCAAATGGAAGCAGGCAGGTACTGTGATGTCACAAATGTGAATCTTGTTGATAACATTCCTCGGGATTCAGCTTATAATACTTATACACGCAGAGGTTTTCCAGTCGGCCCAATAGCTAATCCCGGACTTCGTGCTATTGAAGCCGCACGCAATCCAGTAGAGAGTGATTATTTGTTTTATCTGTCTGCAAAAGACGGGACTACAATATTCTCCAAGACAGCTCAAGAACACGAGCGTGCCAGAAGTATTTATCTTCGCTGACAATAGATAATCTCAAAATCAATCATGCTTGATGCAACTCAAAATCTAGCAGTTACATTATTTCCTTCTTTTGAAAATGTAAATAACTTTGCTGAATTTATAAAAGCAATTTATGGTTTTGCTGTTTTAATAGTTGCGATAGCAGTGTTTATACAGCTCTTACGCGCAGGATGGGGTCTTCTCATTTCTGCTGGAAACAGTTCAAAAATCGGAGAAGCCAGACAAATGATGACAAATGCAATTGCAGGGGCAATAATATTGCTTTCTGCTGTATTGATTTTAAATATTATTAATCCAGATTTGGTGAACTTGCAGGATCCGGATCTAACGGATCTAAATACTCCTCCAAGAACTACACTATTGCCTAGTCCTACGGCAACTCCAATAGCGAAAACAGCGGATGTTATTGATGCACTTAAGGCAAAGGGGATTGAACCTCCTATCTCGGGAAATATCATCGCATTGCAAGAGTATGTTATTGAGGATTTGGGTTTTATAAAAAGTGCATGTGAGCAAAATTATTCTTCTGGAGATTGTCATATAGAAATTTTGAGTATGGAGTCTCTGGGGGGTGGTTCTATGGGGGCTAGACTTAATGTAGAGGTTGGAGATGAGATTATAGATACAATAGGTGATCTAAAAGAACAAGTAGGAACATTAAGTTGGAAAGATTCTTCTACTGAGGCTGAATATGAAATGGGATTGAGGCCAAGACGTATAATTTATCCAGCTATTTAATTTTGACTGTCTGGTTTGACTGTTTATATATGTGTGTGCTAGTCTATTACTACCGTAGACAAGGGGCGTTTTCAGGGGAACCTGTATATAAGACCCCTCGAGGTGTGATAGATCGCTAATATATTCAATATATTATTGCGCGATCTGGTCTGATGTCATACTACTGCGGAAGCAGTTTTTTTGTTTCAAATAGAAACGAAATGAAATCAAAATCACAAAAGCAAGCAAGTCTTGGTGAATATAAGGATAAGCTTGCTAAATCAAAAATTACCATATTCACAGCATTTGCATCACAAGATGGAGCAGGTCTTGGCGTGGGTCCTATGCAGGAGCTTCGTAAAAAGCTTCGCGAGGATGATGCTGAATATGTTGTAGAGAAGAAACGAATTATTTCCAAAATACTCAAAGACCAGAAGAAAGACATAGATGTATCAGCCTATGAAGGGTCTTTGGGAACTATCTTTGGATATGGAGATCAGGTAGCGCCTGCTAGAGATGTTTATGAATTCTCAAAGACTAATCCATCTGTGAAACTTTACGGAGGATTGTTCGACGGAGAGTATATAGACGAAGAGAAGGTTATGACTCTCGCAAAGCTTCCAGGAAGAGATGCATTGATCGGACAGTTCGCGTATATGACAGCTTTTCCGATAAGAGGGTTGGTAGCGGTCTTGCAGGCAAATATACGAAATCTGGCAGTCGTACTTAGCCAGGTAGCTCAAAATAAAGCTTAATAATTAAACTAACATGGCAAAAATAGAAGACATTTTAAAGCAGGTTGAAGAGATGTCAGTTCTGGAGCTATCAGAACTGGTTAAGGCTCTTGAAGAGAAGTTCGGCGTATCTGCAGCAGCAATGACTGCAGCCCCTGCAGCTACCGCTGAAGCCGGTGGAGCAGAAGTAGAAGAGAAGGATTCATTCAATGTATTCCTTAAATCTGCAGGAGAACAAAAGATAGCAGTAATTAAGGTGGTTCGTGAAGCAACAGGAAAGGGACTTAAAGAGTCTAAGGATCTTGTTGATGGAGCACCGGGAATGATTAAAGAGGGTCTGAAGAAAGAAGAGGCTGAAGAATTAAAGAAGAAGTTCCAGGAAGCTGGAGCAGACGTAGAACTTCAGTAAATTTCTCTAATCAAAAACTCCGCTATCAGCGGAGTTTTTGATTAGAGATTAAAGCTATAAGATTATTATCGTCCAATCGTCCAGATATCGCTTCCGGAAAGTATCCATATTGTTCCATCTAGATCAAATGCTACGTCATCTGCTGGTCCGTCTGCATTTATTTTATAAGTTTTGACAAGAGAGCCGTCTTCTTTATTAAGTACAAATAATCTTGATAATCCTTTCTCGAATATATAGAGATATTCAGCGTCTTTAAGCGTGTGTATTGTTGCTTCATTCGAAAGCACTAGATCAAGATTGAATTCGTCTTCTTTCTCACCCTTGAAATATTTAAATATTCTACCGTCATTGGTAAGTGCAAAGACATCTCCGTCAACTGTAATGCTTTGGATGGTTCCAGTCTGCTCGCTGTCGAGCCAGCGTGTAAAGGTCTCTTCTCCTGTATTTGCATCAGCATAGCGGTATATGCCATTGTTGATTACAAGATATAGGTTGTCTGCATAGAGCGTTGCATCTGTAATGTTTTGTGTATCAGGTATCGTATCCAAAGTGAATAATCCGAAGTTTTCAGTCTCGAGATTGTATACTGCAAACCTATTATCATCAGTATATGAAGAAAGGCGGATATCAGTTGAGAACATTGTTAGAGGTTTGGCGGGGGATATATCGAAGCTATTGAGTGATTTAGTTGATTCCTCGTCTATGCGAAACATTTCACCTGTATTTATTATAGCATAAGGCATACCCTCGATTACTGTCAATTTACTAAGTATAAGAGACGTATCAGTGTTTTTGTAAAATATACTTGGAGCATCTGTGCTTACCTTATCTACATCATCAAGTTTAGAAGAGATATCAGTTCTTAGTACCTCAACATCGTCGTCTTCTAGTATTCCATCTATATACCCAAGTGCTGCAAGTAGATTACCGCGAGCTGCCTTTTGGTTATTTTGATTAAGATTATCTTCTGCTAATTGATATTCTTGCTGGGCATTATTGTAGGCTGTCTTAGTCTCATCAGGCGTTCTATCACGAAGAGCAATTATCAATACCAGCGGAATTATTATAATCAAAGCTATAACAACAAAGCCTCTAACACGGTTTTGCAGTCTTCGTCCGCTTACTGATGTAAGGCTACGCATCTTGCTTCCTATGGAAGATATCATATTTGACCTCTTTCCAACTGCTAATTCAGCAGACATAACTTCTGGATTCCCTTGATGAGATACTTCAACTGCTACGTCTTCCTCATCTTCATCATCCTCGTCAATCGAAATAGATGTTGAACCTCTTTCTTTGTCCTCATCTGATTCTTTATCATCATTTTCTTCATTCTTATCGGATTGGTCAGAGACAGATGCAAGACCTATTGCATGTTTGGCTTGTAAACCATACACCATCTTTTTCCCTTCTTCAGTATATGAAGGAGCTCCGACTGGTATCTCTTTAATTTCTTGAATATCGATATATACTCCACAACAAACGAAATCTTTTGTCTTTTCAGAAATCTCTTTTATCGCATCAACGAATTTTTCTTTATCTTCATTTACAAAAATATTATTCAATTTCTTCTCTCTTGATGTAAGAGCTCTGACAGGAAAGTAAGCGAATAGTTTGTCCCCTGATTCAAGCTTTCCAGAGATAATATTTGAAAACTGTTGTTCGCTCTTCTCTGATTTTTCAAATAATTCAATATTATTCAATACATCAATATATTCATCATCTCGCGCAAGGCCTACTTTGAATTTACCAAGTTTAGAAATGTAAACATTCTCTCCTGATGTTGCAAGTAAACCAACATTCAAAGAAAATTCCTTATTCTTAAAAAAATCTTCTAATACCTCATTGAGTTTCTTCAGTGTTGATTGAAATGCTTTTTTGGGATCCTGAAGTTTTACTGAATATTCAGAATAATACTCACGCTTAGCAAGAGAGGATAGAAGGCTTAAAATATATGACAAGTCTTCCTTCTCATCATATTTGATATGAGTGACAATAAAAAGCGAGCCTAAACTTTTTTCCTGTACGCTTGTTCCTTCATAGGAAAATACGTCGAAATATGTATTTGGCTCGTCGGTCTTCAGGACGACCTCGCTGAAGCTTGGTTTTAGGGTAATTTTTTGCATACTCTTTTGGGGGTAAGTCAAGGTTGATCCAGACCCAGTCTGTGCTATTTTCTGAGTAGACCTACGTGTATATATTCTAATCTTACCTTAATATCATGTCAAAACAAGTGTTGGAAACTCTATTCGAATCTAGGGTCAGAGTCAAGCTCCTAAAATTTCTATTTCGTAATATGGGGGGTAGTTTTAATTCTGCAGAAGTTGCCCGTCACACGCAGGAGCCAGCAAGTGCTGTGAGGCGTGAGCTGGGGAAGTTCAAAGAAATAGGTTTGATCAAGCTTGTTAAATAGATAATATGGCTAAGAGAAAAGCAAAAAAGAAAGTCAGAAGAAAAATGAAGAAAACAGTACGAAGAAAATCTGTTCGCAAGAAGCCTGTTCGTAAAAGGGTTATTCGCAGAAAAGTTGTACGAAAAAAGAAAACCAGGATTGTCAAAAAACGCCGTAAGAAAATTGTACGCAGAAAATCAGCCAGAAGAAAGCCTAGAAAAATTGTGAAAAAGAAAACTCATACAATCGAAAAAAAGCCAAGATATCAAATTAACCCTGATTTTGAATTTTTCTATGAATTAAGAGACCTTGTACTGAAATCATCTCCAGCAGAGAAATCAAAAATGCTTGAAAATATTAATAAGCTAGGCAAGATTAAAGCCGCTATAATTTCAGGCATATTTTTGGACAAAGAAAGCGAAGATCCATTGGCAACAGATTTATTGATAGTTTGCGATGATATAGATCGTAGAAAGCTTAGAGTTTTCCTTAGAGCTCTTGAAGCAGAGGTAGGCAAAGAGATTAAATTTGCTACTATGGATAAAGATGAGTTTATGTACCGTCTTAATATGTTCGATCGTTTTGTGAGGGTATTGCTTGAAGGCCCTCATGAGAAATTAGTAGATAAACTCAATATAGAGCTATAGCTTAACTTCGTTAGCTCGCGCACCCTTAGCTCAGCTGGTTAGAGCGCTGCATTCACATTGCAGAGGCCGATGGTTCGAGTCCATCAGGGTGCACAAATCACCATAAAGGCTGTTTTTTATTTGTATCTAACTTCTGGTGGGAGTTGTCCACTTATCCACATTGCATTATGCGGGGGTATTGCTATATAATTGGGTCAGAGTGTGAAGAAGTGGAAAGGAGTGGATAATTCAGGGGATAGCTGTGGATAACTAAAGAACGCACTCTCTATTCATAACCGGAGGAAACAATTGAAAATAAAGGCTAACCCGCCAACTTTTCACATAATTCCACCCGGTTATGAGTAGAGGGTCTATAAACAATGCTGATAGGCGAATACAAGCACAATATTGATAATAAGAAGAGATTATCTGTTCCATCAAAATTGCGCAAAGATACAGGGGATAAAGTAGTAATCACAAGGGGGTTAGATAATTGTCTATTTCTTTTTCCAATGAAGGAGTGGGAACAATTAGCCGAGAAGTTGAGTAAGCTCCCAATGGGTCAGCAAGACACGCGAGCATTTGTCAGATTACTTTTATCAGGTGCATCGGAAGTAGAGCTTGATCAACTTGGTCGAGTTCTCATTCCGGATTATCTGAAAGGTTATGCAAAACTCGATAAGAAAGTAGTAATCGCAGGTTTATTTAATAGATTAGAGATATGGGATGAGAAAACATGGGAGGGATACAAAGGAAACATGGAGAAACAGAATGACAGAATTGCTGAAAGACTGGGAGAGTTAGGAGTCATATGATGCACAAGCCAGTTCTTTTAAAAGAAGTACTAGAAATATTAAATCCTAAACCCGGTCAAATATTTATCGATGGCACTGTTGGTGCTATGGGGCATACAGGTACTATTGCAAAGAACATCGGTCCCAAAGGAAAAGTATTAGGAATCGACTGGGATAAAGGATCACTAGATCAACTTAGCAAAATATCTCCTGAAAACGTTATCCTTGCACACGGCAATTATGCTGACATGGAAAGTATTGCTACCAGCAACGGAATAAAAGAGGCAGACGGTGTATTGCTTGATCTGGGATTCTCCAGTTATCACATTGAAGATACAGGCAGGGGATTCAGTTTCCAAAAAGATGAACCGCTTGATATGCGTTATGACATTTCGCAAAGTTTTACAGCAGCAGAAGTAGTAAATAGCTATAGAGTAGATCAGCTGGGAGATGTGATTAAAGAATATGGCGAAGAGCGTTACGCAAGACTTATTGCAAAAGCAATCATTGACGCAAGGAAGGAGAAGAGGATCATCACAACAAAGCATTTAGTAGAAGTTATTCGATCTGCGGTGCCTGGAAGGTATCAGCGTAACAAAATTCATTTTGCTACGCGGACTTTTCAGGCATTGCGGATTGAAGTTAATCAAGAGTTGCAAAACTTAAAAGATGGACTTCATTCTGCAATTCGTGTTCTTAAGCCGGATGGAATATTAGCAGTTATTAGTTTCCATTCACTCGAGGACAGGATTGTTAAAAACTTTTTTAGAGACTGTTCAGGAGAGAGCGCCCTGAGTATAATCACTAAAAAACCGATTACAGCATCGGCCGAGGAGATAAGATATAATCCTCGTTCACGCAGTGCAAAACTGCGTGCGGCAAGTAAAATATAGTTTCAGTTTAAGGGTCAATAAGAACGCATTGGCCGACCCTAATGACCGTTTATTGCACCAATAGCAATGGGCGAAAGAAAGCAAAGGGAAGAAATAGCATACTGTGCACAACGCTCAAGATTTTTAATGTTGTATTGCTTGTGGTAGTTGTCGTAGGTTTGTTGGGAAATATTCTAGCTTCCAATGTATTGACTTCGCATGACTACAAAGTAGTTGATCTTAAGGATACATTTAATAATTTAAGCAGTAATACTGCGCATGCAGCACAGCCAGCGACTGATATAGATGAATTGATGGAATTTGCAAAAGATCACGGGATGGTAGAGAATAAGACGAGAGATACGCTGGTTCATAATACCGGAGTGGCACTTAAGTAATAATTAATTTAAATTTTATTCGATGAGCGATGTATCATCCAAAAGTGGTACGAAGCATCGAGTCCTGATTTTCCTATCGTTAATAATACTTGCAACTGGCCTGGTTTCATACAGGCTTTTTCGTTTGACGTTTCTTGAGCATGATAGCTATGTACAGGCTGCGCGCAGTCAGTATATTAATGCAACTGAAGTTTTAACAGGACGAGGGACAATATATTTTACAGATCAAACAGCTGAAGGGCGTCGTATTCTGTCTACAAATAAAGATGCTCTTTTTGTATATGCAGATGATAGAGAAGTTAATCTTGCAGATAGTGCAGTCAAAGAACTTGCAACAATACTTGAAATGGAGCTAGAAGAACTTAATCCTCTGCTTGAACATGATACCTCTCATCAGCTTATTAAGCGCGACATAACAGAAGGGCAGGCAGATGAAATTCGAGAATTAGGTTTTACTGGTATAAAAATAACATCGGAAACTGTTAGATATTATCCTGATGGCGATAGTGCTTCGCATGTTGCTGGTTTTGTTGGATTTGATGGTCATAATCGTGTCGGGCAGTATGGAATAGAAGCATACTATGATGATGATTTGAGCGGAGAAGGTGAAGATCATGGAAGCGATATAGTCCTTACAATTGATCCGATGATTCAGCAGTTTATAGAAAACAAACTTGAGGATTTAGTTGAACTTTGGTCAGCGGAGTCAGGGTCAGTCATTGTGCAAGACCCCGAAACAGGAGCAATAATTGCAATGGCTTCAGTGCCGGCATATGATCCAAACATTTATTGGGAATCTAATCTTGAAGATTTTCCAAATCCAGTTATGCAAAAGCCCTATGAGCCTGGGTCCACATTCAAGCCTTTTACAATGGCAGCTGGATTGAATACGAATGCTTTGACACCAGACACAACCTACAATGACACGGGAACAGTTACTATAGGAGGATATAAATTATCAAATTTTGATGGGCAGGCGCGCGGGATTCAGACTATGAGCGATGTACTTCAGAAGTCTTTAAATACTGGTACTATATTTGCACAAAAGCGTACTGGCAATGATGCATTTCTTAATCATGTAGTGAGTTTTGGCTTTGGCGAGCAGACTGGTATTGATTTGGCAGGAGAGGCTGAAGGTGCTATATCTAATTTGTATTCAAATAATGAAGTTAACTTTGCAACAGCTTCTTTCGGGCAGGGTATTGCAGTAACGCCATTACAGTTGATCAACGCCTATTCATCAATTGCAAATGGAGGCAAATTGATGAAACCCTTTATCGTTAAAGAAGTAATTCATACAGATGGGACGCGGGATATAACTGAACCAGAAATTATTGACGCGCCGATTAAATCAGTTGTAGCTAAACAGCTTCAATCAATGCTTACTGACGTGGCAGACAAGAGCCAAATGAATGCACGCATTGAGGGTTATGATGTTGCTGTTAAAACAGGCACTGCACAGATTGCAGATCCAAAAGGCGGATATCTTGAAGACGAAGTTATTCACAATTTCGTGGGATTTGCGCCATCGTATGCCCCCGAATTTGTTGTTATGATTAAGCTTGATCGGCCAGTTGGCGTACGTTATGCTGCGTCAAGCCTAGCAGGGCCATTTACAGAGATTACGAGATTTTTGCTTAATTACTATAATATACCCCCGACAAGGATATGAGGATAAAAATATGAAAAAGTTTTTTATAAAAATTTTGCGAATTCTTGCCAAGCGCGTTATTCAACGCTATAAGCCTTTAGTCGTTGGAGTGACAGGATCAGTTGGAAAAACAACAGCCAAGGAAGCCATTTTTACGATACTTAGCAGGAATATGCATACGCGTAAAAATGAAGAAAACTATAACAATGAGGTGGGCACACCTTTGACTGTATTGGATATTGAGCCATTAAAGAATCGTTCAATTTTTGAGAAATTGAGGCTAATTGATAATATGCTTGGCGCATTGTGGCTAGCCTATGGTTTTTCCAAGTTTGAATATCCCAAGGCTTTAGTGCTTGAACTTGGCGCTGACAAACCCGGAGACATTAAATATCTAGTTGATATTGTGCGTCCCCAAATAGGCGTTATTACTGCAGTAGGAGATATTCCTGTTCATGTGGAGTTTTATGCAAGTCCGCAAGAAGTTGCAAAAGAGAAAGCTAAGTTAATAAATGCTTTGGATAAAGACGGTACTGCTGTTTTGAATTATGACGATGAAACAGTTCGTGCAATGTCGGAGAAGACAAAAGGCGCAGTGATGAGTTTTGGTTTTTCTTCAAAAGCAGATATATGGGTTTCGGACGTGGTGTATTTTGTAGACGATACGCATAACAAAGTTGGAGGAATATCATTCAAAGTTCATCAGGAAGAATCATTTATTCCGGCGCGTATTGAAGGAATGATTGCAGCACATCAATTGTATGGATTGCTTTCTGCAACAGCAGTTGCATTGAAACTGGGAATTAATATGGTGGATATATCCGAAGCTTTTGAAAGAATCGATTTCCCTCGTGGCAGAATGAAATTACTTCATGGAATTGATGACAGCATAATAATTGATGATACGTATAATTCAGCGCCATTGTCTGCTCATGCTGCGCTTGAGTCTCTTAAGGCGTTCACTTCTGCAACCCGTCGTGTTGATCGAAAACGCAGACGTAAGATAGCGATACTTGGAGACATGAGAGAACTTGGTGTATATACAGAATCAACTCACAGAACCATAGGGAAGTTTGCATCTGAAATGTCTGATATTGTAATTGGTGTCGGCAGTGCATCAATCTTTATAGTAGAAGAAGCTAAGAAGAAGCTCGGAGACAAGCGTGTTGCCCATTTTGATAATGTAGAAGATTTAGTCAGGGGAATTAGGGGATTAGTAAAGCCGAAGGATATAATTTTAATAAAAGGATCTCAATCAATACGGCTTGAAAAAGCCGTAAAAGCCATCCTCAATGAACCGGGGAGAGCCAGTGAACTGCTGGTGAGACAATATGGGGAGTGGTTGAAGGACTAGATTGTTATTTGACACATAGTGTTTTTACGTGGTAGGTCTTCTTTAGGAAGGGGGCAGAACCATGCTCGGAAACATCGGTTTATATCTTCTAGCCACGTTTGGTGTTCTTGGCGTGGCTTTTCTTTCTATTGCGTTTCCTAGACGGCCTGAAGCCCTTGAGTCATACGAGGAACAACAAAAATGGAGCTTCAGGATAAAAAGGGCCCGGCCTCTTATAATTCGGGTTCTTGGTGTCCTGTGCTGTATGTCTCTTGTCTTCTTTTCTTTTGGGTCGTGGCTGTTCAAAACGAGTATTACAGATATTCGAGTTGTTGTCCTGGCAGAGATACCGATTTTGGTTCTTCTGTCGTTTATCGTTATCCTTGTTTTTCAGTATTCCTACGATAGACGTTAGGCCCCACATCCGGCGGGAAGTCCTTCACGGAGTCGACACAATGCTTGCATTGTGTCGACTCGGAGCAAAAGAGTGCCACTATGTGGTGCTTTTTTGTTTAAGGAATATAGACGTTATCGTTTTTTTGTGGTATTGTTTTTTAATCATGGCCCCGTCGTCTAGCCTGGTCTAGGACGCATGGTTCTCATCCATGTAACACGGGTTCAAATCCCGTCGGGGCTGCCATCAAGAAAATCAATACTTTTTTAATCTTGCCTAGTTTGGGAGTGGAGCATATGATAAAATACAAATATGAATGAGAAGAAAATATTAAAAGATGACCCATCGACTCCAGAAAAGGTCGAATCTATATTGAGAGACAGGCAAAGAAGAGAAATGCCTATCGAGGATATGAAAGATTTAATAAAGCGAATGGGAGAGCTTAAAGATAATGCTTCCTTTGATGGTGCAGGAAGGAAATTTCTCAGTATGACTGGCAGAGATAATCTGGCTTCAATGGCACGCACACCCGAAGAATTATATGTAACCCTACGTGGCTTAAGAGCTGCCACGGAAGCACGAAACAGAGGCATGGCTCCACCTACTCCAGGAAAAGAAGAGGAAGTAAGACAGATGGGTGGCCATCTAGCAGAAAAAGAAATACCAAAGGCAGAACAAGAAGCGTTAAATAAAATAATGGGTGGTTTTGAGAGTATGCATGGCGACCTTCAGGAGTCTGAGCCACAAGCGGGTCGTGCACGTTTGAAGAGTGAATTTGAAGCAACTGGTTACGAAGTCGGTAGGGTTACAGACAATACAAATGCAATTTTTTTGAAAGTAAATACTCTTTTTGATAAACACAAAGATACAACAGATTCTCAGTTAGAACAAAAGTTACTTAAGATTGAGGAACAAACAAGGCAGCTCGAAGCGTTTAACGCTAGGCTGGTGGAAACGTATAGGATGACAACGCCTTCTCAGGAAGACATGATGAGCGATAAAGATATAACTCATTCAGAGGCAGTGGGTATAAAAATGGAGATTAGAATGTGGAATGAACAAATAGAAGGCATAAAAAACCTTCAAGCATCAATAGAGAGAAACATAGAAGATGCTAGATGAATCATGATATTAGGTGTACGTAGCTGTGGGGGTTGCCGATGGACACATAGAATACTTTGTGCTTCAATAGATCAATGAATAAAGAAAAAATTATTGCTATTTCGGTTCTCATTTTGGCGATACTCGTAATCATCATCTTTTTTGATGGCGAGACAACCGAAAAAAGTTTTGCCACTTTGGGTGATGCGTACAATTCAGGGTTTCAGCTTGAATGCAGTGTAGAAGTCTCCGATGAAACCTCCGGCTTGGTGGAATTAATGACGTATTATATAGCTGACGGTAATATAAGGGTAGAGATAGAGGCAGACGATATTAAGACGCATATGTTACTATTGCCCGCAGGATTTTATATGGTGGACGATGAATCAGGAGAAATCGTAAGTTATTATGAGCCGGATCCATCAGAAGAATCAGTAATGCAGTCATTTTTGGAGGAACCCTTTGATGAAACTGTAAAATGCATTGAAAAATCAATTTCTGATTCTTTATTTGAAGTGCCAGAATTTTAAGCCTTTCTCTAGCCCATGAAATTTAATTTTAAATACCTAATTTTTGTTATTGTCCTTATTGCTGATTCAGCAGTGCTTTTTGCTTTGATTCTGGGGAAATTAGGTAAGTATAATTGGTGGTTTGATTTGTTTAGTCATTTTCAAATGCAGTATTTTATTGCGTTTTTTGTACTTGGTGTGATTTTACTTGTGCTTAAGAAATTTAAATATGTTGCAGTGTCTTTGATAGGTGTACTTTTAACACTCCTTGCAATAATGCCTGTATATATAGGTGGAGACGGGAATGTTCGTGATTCTGCTTCTGGTAGAAATTTATCTGTGCAGTATATGAATATTAATGTTGGAAATGATAGTGCAGATATGATCATTGAAGAAATTCGCAGTAAAGATCCTGATGTTTTATTCATAATTGAAGCTAATGAATTTGTTTTTGAAGAGATCAAAGAAAAATTAGATTTTGAAGTTGCACATTATGCAAATGGTCCGGGAGCATTCAGTATGGCAATGTTTTCAAAACTTGAAGTAAGAGATATACAAGTTATTGATTTTGTAAATATATATATTCCGAGTATCGTCGCAACTTTGCGTATTGAGGATAAAGATGTATGTATAATTGGGACGCATCCTGTGCCTCCTATGACACCGATGAGAGCAGATGACAGGAATCAACAGTTACTCAATATTGCTGAATTTATTGCAGAAAATCCAATACAAACTGTTTTGGTGGGGGATTTTAATATGACTCCATATTCTCCTTATTATAGCGATATATTAGACATATCTGGATTAAAGGATTCAAGAAATGGTTTTGGAATCCATAATTCTTGGCCAGTTGGTTTGCCGTGGATTGCACGTATTCCTATTGATCATGCATGGGTTTCTGAAGATATTATAGTGCTTGATCGTGAAATTGGATTAGAGATTAATAGTGATCATTTGCCTGTATATCTAAGACTCAATATATTATGATTCAGACTTTGACAAGCGGTGCAGGATTTGTTATTATTCTTGCTACCTTTATAGTTAATATATATCCATGGAACAAAAGAGTTTAAATTTTAAATGTAGCAAATGCAACCATACCGCCTGTGAAATAGGGGAGGTTCGTGCTGCTGGCGGGTTCTGGACTAAGATATTTAATATACAGAATAAGAAGTTTACTACAGTAACATGTGCGCAGTGTAGATATACGGATCTCTACGGTGTGGACAGTAGTCAATTAGGTAATGTATTTGATTTTTTTGTAGGATAATATGTTATTCGCAATTATTAAAACAGGAGGCAAACAGTATAAGGTTTCAGAAGGAACCCAACTTAATGTTGAGAAATTAGATGTTGAAGAAGGTAAAGAATTTGATTTTGATCAGATATTACTGATTGGAAATGCCAAGGCTGAAGCAACCAAGATAGGCTCGCCACTAGTTGAGGGAGCAATAGTTCATGCGAAAGTCCTTGAGCAGGGCAGAGATAAGAAGAAGCTTGTATTCAAATATTCAAACAAAACTCGATACAGAAAAAAGAAAGGGCATAGACAGCCGTATACAAAAATAGAAATATTAAAAATCACCGCCTAGGCGGTGATTTTTAATGGGGGAAGTTAAGATTATAGATCTCCCCATTCAGGGATTTCCATATCTGTGAATCCGCAAGGAGCAATGGCGGGTAGCCTTCCATTGTCGGTGATGCTGCGAAGTTTTTTGAATAAGGCATTAAAGCCATCTGTAATAACAGTTGAGCCTATATGTTTGCTCAAAATTTCAGGCTGGCGTCTTAATAACATTTCGAGAATGGGTTCAATGTGTCTTTTAAATGCATTGTAGTCTTCCCGAGTCAATTTTATACATTTGCCTTTCTTTACCATTTCATTTGGAGATAGAATAGACAATAATATATCCATGAAATCTTTCAGATCGGCTAATCTTAACCCATCTTCAGAGCCAATTTTTGTTTCGAATATCTCTTTGAGTACCCTAAGTTCAATCTCTGCTTTTCTTACAGGTATTTTTTCGAGGTTGTTCCCATTAGGTTCCATCAGTTCTCCGGGTATAGGCATATATCAAATATTTATCTTCGTTCTTTCAAAGCATGGGCCAAAGTTGTCTCGTCAGTATATTCTAGTGTTGATCCTGCTGCCATTCCTCGAGCCAAACGGGTAACATTTACCTTGAGCGGTTTAAGCTCTTCTTCTAGATAAAGAGCTGTTGTGTCTCCATGCGTATTATGGCTTGTTGCCAAAATTATTTCAAGATCTTTGCCATATTCAGCCTTTAGTGTTTTTACACGAGTCGTAAGTTCTTTGATTTTGAGTTTTTCAGGAAGTACATTATTCACCGGATTTATTGAGCCTCCTAATACATGATAAGTCCCGTCAAAAGCGCCGGTCTTCTCCATGGACGCAAGGTCTGTAATACGTTCTACTACAGCTAGTCTGGCTTGATTTCTTTTGGGATTAGAACATATTTCACACAGATCAGCGTCAGATAGATTATGGCATTGATCGCAAAATATTCGTCCTACTTTCAGCCCTTTTATTGATTTTGAAAAATCATGCAAGTCATTATTCTGCCAATTTAGCATTGCTAAAACTAATCGGGTTGCTTGTCTTGGCCCAATCCCCGGAAGTTTAGTAAAGAAGTCAATTAATTCTTTAAATTTATCTGACATTTGCTAGAAATTCTTAGCTAAGTTCTTAAATGATACCTGATCTTCGTCAAAATACAATTCAACTGAACCGGTTGGGCCGTTTCTATGCTTGGCTATCATTATTTCAGCAACATTTTTCTTATCGCTATCGGGTTTTACACGGTCTTCACGATAAATGAACATTACGAGATCAGCATCTTGTTCTATAGATCCAGAGTCTCTTAGGTCCGATAGTTTTGGTCGTTGATCAGTTCGTGACTCAACGGCACGACTTAGCTGGGATACTGCAAGTACTGGAACATTCAGCTCACGAGCAAGACTTTTGAGATTACGCGAGATTTCAGTTATTTGTTGAACAGGACTGTCATAGTTTTTATTAGGTCTTATTAATTGAAGATAGTCTACTATTATGAGTCCCAATCCATGCTCTGCCTGCAAACGTCTTGCCATAGCTCGCATTTGAAGTACGGTAGGGGAGGCAGAATCTTCTATGAATATTTTGCTTTTTGCAAGGCCATCCAATGCACTGCCTATTTTTTCAAAATCATTGTTTTCTCCCTCTGAAGATAATCTACCTGTGCGCATTTTCCATAAGCTTACACCGGATTCAGCGGCTATGAAGCGATCGGTAACTTCTTCTCGGGACATTTCAATAGTGAATACTCCTACCGGAGCTTCGCGTCCTATATGACGGGCAATATCTAGTACGAATGTTGTTTTTCCAAGAGAGGGTCGAGCAGCAAGAATTATCAGATTAGACCCTTGGAGACCTGAAGTAATATTATCTATATCAACGAATCCAGTTGCATGTCCGCGCAAAGTACCTTCGCCTTTGTGTAGTTTATCTAAACGTTCAAATGCCTGATGCAGACTAGAATCTATATGTTGAAAATGTTGCTGTATCGATCTTTGTGAGATAGAGAACAGTTTTTGTTCCGCTTGATCAAGAAGATCTTCAATATCCTCTTCTTCTTTATGTCCAAGCCCTATGATTTCATTCGCCTTATCTATCATATCGCGCATAATTTTCTTGCGTTCTACGATTCTGGCATAGTTTACTGCATGAGCTGAAGTAGGAACCGAATTAACCAGAGTGGTTAAGTAGCCAGAGCCTCCCACGTCTTCAAGGACCTTGGCTCCCTTTAAAGAGTTTGTGACGCTTAAAACATCAATAGGTTCGCGTTTCTCATAAAGTTTAACCATATGCTCATAAATCAGCTGATGAGCTCTGCTATAGAAGTCTTCAGGCTGTAAAAAATCAGCCACACGGTTTATGGTCTCTTTATCCAACAACATTGAACCAAGAATGCCCTTTTCGGCCTCTAGATTCTGTGGAGGAAGTTTGGTCTGATCTATTATGCTTTTCGCGTTTTGGGGTCTGCTTGTTCTTGTCATGGCAACATTATATCAGAGCAGGATATTCCTAGAGAAGAGTGAAAGGGGATAGACTAGGGATAAGGTGTGGAGAGTTAGAACGCCGCCGAAGGCCTTCATTTTTTGATAAGCGATCCATACGGCGTGTCGTCAATTGAATAGCCTTGAGAGGTGATGTTATCACGAAGTTTATCAGCAAGGTCATAATCCTTATTTTTTCTTGCTTGTTCGCGTTGGTTTATGAGGTTTTGGATATTGTCAGGGAAACCTGTGATTTGAGAGGGGATTATAGACAATACATCATTTATTGTTTCAAATAACTTTTTAATCTCATCTGTAGATTTCTTGGAAAGCGTGGAAGAATCAATCAATGGGTTGACCTGTTTAATGAGTTCAAACAAATGCGAAAACACTTTAGGCACATTGAAATCATCATCC
The DNA here is from genome assembly GCA_043821485.1 of Parcubacteria group bacterium. Lineage (GTDB taxonomy): Bacteria > Patescibacteriota > Minisyncoccia > 2-02-FULL-40-12 > IGHO2-01-FULL-4-A > JBDRCU01. Next base: position 27,174 of record JBDRCU010000032.1, read on the forward strand.
ATAGATGTTTCAATTGCTTCTTTTGTTTGTTGCGTGTCGATATTGCTGTCACTATCGTCAGAGTCAGGCAGTTGATCGTAAGCATTATTTAATCTTGTGACAAATTCAGCCAAACGCTGTGTCCCTGCTTCTGCTGAAATGATATTTTCTTCAGAGTATTCAAGTGAAGAACGATAATGCGCAGACAAAAAATAGAATCTTAATGCTTCTGGTGAGTGCTTTTCGAGTGCTTCGTGTAGAGTTAGGAAGTTTCCTTTGGATTTAGACATTTTTCCACCCTTCATAGTGAGATATCCTGCATGCATCCAGTATTTAACAAAAGGCTTTTTGCCGGAGATTGATTCTTGTAACGCTATCTCTGCCTCGTGGTGGGGGAACATCAAATCAATTCCCGCACCATGCAATTCATATTGAGAACCAAAATGTTTTTCTGTAATTGCCGTATCTTCAATATGCCATCCGGGTCTGCCAGCGCCAAAAAGAGCATCCCAGCTCGGTTCTCCTTTTTTGCTAAATTTCCATATTGCAAAGTCTCCCTTATTGCGTTTATTCGGACTGTCATCAATCCGTGAAACTCCATCCTCTGCCATCTCAGCTGTTCTGCCGGATAGTTTGCCGTAATTAGGGAAAGTAGTCAGATCAAAATATATTCCGTCATTTTCGATAATATATGCATTACCTTTGTCGAGAAGGGTCTGTACCTGTTTCTTAATCTCTTCGATGTATTCTGTAGCACGAGGATGTTCGTTTACGGCAGTGACACCGAGTTTTTCCATATCCTTGTGATAGATGTTCTCATATTTTTTTGCTAAATCACTCCATGTATCGCCAGTCTCTTGTGAATGTGCAATTATCTTGTCATCAATATCAGTAATATTTTCCAGAAAATTTAGATCATAACCTATATAACGCAGCCATTTAGCAATAACATCAAAAAATACCGCAGTACGAGCATTTCCAATATGAAGATAGTCATAAACTGTAGGTCCGCAGACAAACATTCTGATCTGGGTATCAGTTGGAAGAAAATCTTCCTTCTTGCGAGTGAGAGTATTATATATCTTTAGCATAATTTTATTCTAACACAGCAGAATGCAAAACAGGAGACGGCGTCAGAGATGTTGATCTCGGTGTCTCCTGTATGCAAGGAACATGGTTGGGAGGTGGCCAGTCGTCTAATTCATGGCAGACGCTATCCCCAATATCCCCAGTGCAATCGCAATTAAAGCGCTTAACAGTAGGATCGCGTCTTGGTACCGCTCCCGCCACCCATGGGTGTCCTTGTAGATGTTCTTCCCCCTGGGAGTGTTGAGAAGCACCCACTCGTAGGGGGTGCCGATCAACTTTGACTTGCAGTTGGGACACGTGCGCAGTTTCCCGTCCATAGCCGGGTGAGCGCAGTCTTCGTTACAGTCCGGACACTTATTAGCTGGAGGAATCTCTTTTTGGTCCATTTCTCTTCTCCTCTCCTCTGGGGCGAATTTCCCAGAAGGTAGATGTTAGCTTTATATAATTATATAAATCAGAAGTCAAGAAAAAAGAATCGCCGCCCTCGGGAAGGGCGGCGGAGAACAGGGGAGTTGATAATCAAGGGGGGGGGGCACTAGAAGTCGTTGGCGTCACCGAGCTCGTGTCCCCCTCCTGACGACCAAACAGGTTCTGCGGGCTTGTTGATTTCGTCGACGGGGTCGAGTTTGACTTCGCCGACCTGGAACGTGACGTCGTCGACGTCGTCGTCGACGACGAACCCACGGCCGGGATCGAGCTTGATTTCGGTCACCTTGTCGATAGGCGCACACTCCGGCTCCCTGAATGTCCCCTTGTAAGTTACAGTGGTGCCGGTGTCACAGTCTGGAGTCAGTCCCCACCTTTCTGCAAGGGAACGCATTTCCGTATGGAATCTTAGAAGAAGAGCATTCTCTTCTTCGCTTCCTATGCTTAAGATCGTCATCCTCATGATCTTTCCTTTCTAAAAATTGGAGTCAGCAGTTGATAAACAATACCATTTTTTATAGTTTTGTAAAGCTTTAATTAGCACTCTTGACATGAGAGTGCTAATTTTGATAAAATGGCGAGACAAGTCAATTGCTATAATCAGTTACATAGTATGCCACTTACAGATAGACAAAAAGCGCTTTTAGAAGCTGTGATTGAAGAATATGTTCAATCAGCAGAACCAGTTAGTTCGAAGCTTCTTACAGATGAGGGGATTTTTGATTTAAGCCCTGCAACTATCAGATCTGAAATGAGTGAGCTTGAAAGAAAAGGTTATCTTGCCCATTTGCATACTTCAGGAGGGAGAATTCCGACTGATAAGGCATATCGTCATTATGTAGATAGCATTGAAGTAGGAAATTTCAAGCTTGGAGACAAATATCGTAAAAAGATTCATGAAGCAATTGAATATGCAAAGGGAGACCCAAGAGAACTTAATCGTATATTGGCTAATGTATTATCAGAGCTTTCTGGGAATATGGTGATAACCAATATTGTAGGAAGTAGAGATTATTCAAAGGCAGGATTATCTGATTTGTTTGCAATGCCGGAGTTTCAGGAGTTCGAAAGGATCTTTGGAATTACAAGTTTCTTTGAAGAATTTGAAGAGTTGTTTGACGGATTGCACAGAGAAATGATCCGTCAGCATAATGAGGTTATGCAAGATGAGACTATAAGAATAATGATTGGACAGGAAAGCCCTTTCAATGATACGAAGAACGATACAGTAATTCAGTCAGAATATATGCTTCCACGCAGATGCAAAGGTTCAATTACTTTGATAGGTCCAACAAGAATGGATTACGGTAAAAATCTTAGTTTAGTTCGATGTACAGTAGAGGAATTAAATAAGATATTTAGTTAATATGACTAAGAAAAAAGAGTGTAAAAAGTGCGAAGAATACTTAAATGGCTGGAAACGTGCGCAGGCGGATTTTGTAAATTACAAAAAAGATGAATCGCATAGGATTGAAGATTTTGCAAAATTTGCGAATGAAAATTTGCTTTTAGAAATAATTGATGTGATTGACAATATTGATCGTGTTCTCAATGAGGCTCCTGAATCAATTAGAGGCGTCGACTGGTTCGAGGGTCTTGAGAGTACGCGGCGTCAGTTTGATGATTTTCTTAAGAAACATAGTATCGAACGTATTACTGTTGGGTCTGAATTTGATCCAATGTTGCATGAGGCAGTATTAGGTGATGCGGATGGCGATGCCATAGAAGAAGTTAGAGCTGGCTATACGCTGAATAATAAGGTCATTAGGCCTTCAAGAGTAATAATTAAAAACAATAATAAAAATTAATTAATAAAATATTATGAGTAAAATATTAGGAATTGATTTAGGGACAACTAATTCTGCGATGGCAGTAACAGAGGCTGGTCAGCCTCGGATCATTGAGAATAAAGAAGGCTCACGTACGACGCCTTCGGTCGTGGCAATAGGCAAAGGAGACGAGCGTTTTGTAGGCGTTACAGCAAAAAGACAAGCCGTAACGAATCCTACCAATACAATATTTTCTGCCAAGCGTCTTATAGGCCGACGTTGGTCTGAAAAAGAGATTCAAAACGATAAGAAGCTTCTTCCATATGACATGCATGAGGGCAAAGGCGGAGGAGTTGAGGTTAAAATGGGGGATAAATGGTATCGTCCGGCAGAGATATCAGCAATGGTTTTACAAAAGCTCAAAGCCGATGCAGAAGATAAGCTTGGCGAGAAGATTACTGAAGCAATCATTACTGTACCTGCATATTTTGACGATTCGCAAAGAAAAGCAACCAAAGACGCAGGAGAAATCGCAGGCCTTACAGTTAAGCGCGTAATTAATGAGCCTACCGCAGCTGCGCTTGCTTATGGTTTTAACAAAAAGAAAGATGAGAAAATCGTAGTTTATGACTTTGGCGGAGGTACGTTTGATGTATCTGTGCTTGAAGTTTCAGAAGACACAATTGAAGTCAGATCTACCGGAGGTGATACGCATTTGGGCGGAGATGATTTAGATCAAAGGATTATTGATCATTTTGTTACTGAATTTAAGAAAGAAAGCGGAATTGATGCAAGTAAAGATCAAATGGTTTTACAAAGGTTGAAAGACGGAGCAGAAAAAGCAAAGCATGAATTATCCAGTACTCCCCAGACCGAAGTTAATATCCCATTCCTTACAGCTGATTCGTCCGGACCAAAACATTTCACATTGACTCTTACACGAGCCAAGTTGGAGGAACTTGTAGGAGACTTGGTTGAGCGATCAATTGATCTAGTTAAAAGGACTATTGAAGACGCAGGACTCAAAGTAAGCGATATCAATGAGGTAATTATGGTTGGCGGTCAGACACGTATGCCTGCAATTCAGGAAGCTGTTAAGAAATTAATAGGCAAGGAGCCTCACAAAGATATTAACCCTGATGAAGTAGTTGCTATGGGTGCTGCAATTCAGGCAGGAATCATGCAAGGAGATGTACATGATGTATTGTTACTTGATGTAACTCCATTATCTCTTGGAATTGAAACATTGGGTCAGGTTTCAACAAAAATGATTGAGAAAAACACTACAATTCCAACTTCAAAAACACAAATATTCTCAACAGCCGCAGATAATCAGCCCTCAGTTGAAATACACGTATTGCAAGGAGAGCGCCCAATGTCTGCTGATAATAAGACATTGGGTAAATTTTTCCTTGATGGCATACCGCCGGCACCTCGAGGCGTTCCACAGATTGAAGTATCGTTTGATATTGATGCCAATGGTATATTAAATGTTAAAGCAATAGATAAAGCAACGAATAAGGAGCAATCGATTCGTATTGAAGGGTCATCTGGAATAAATGAAGATGAAAAAGAAAAGATGATCAAGGACGCAGAACTTCATGCTGACGAAGATCGCAAAAAGAAAGAATTAATTGAAGCTCGCAATATTGCTGAAGCCATGATCAATCAAGCAGAAAAAGGTTTGAAAGATGGTGGTGACAAGATTAATGAAGATGATAAGAAGGCAGTAGAAGAAAAGATAGAAGCTCTTAAAAAAGTAAAAGACGCCGAAGACCATGAGGAAATTAAAAAAGCCGTAGACGAATTAGGTCAGGCTTCGCAGAAGATCGGGGAGGCTATGTATAAGGAACAACAAGAAGCTGCAGCAAAGACAGCATCAGAAGTAGAACAGAATCCGCATGAAGGAGAAGCTAAGGAAGCAGAAAAGGCGGATAATCAGGAGGAAGAAAAGAAAGAACAAGATTAGAGTTGTCTAGCCAGTGGCGCGCTTCGCGCGCCACTGGCATCGCAAGGTGCTGTACTGGAAAGAGCCATGATCAGCTGCATCCGAGAGTCGAACCGCAGTTGAGGCACTTGTAGCAGTCTCCATTCTGGACCATCAGTGATCCGCAGTCCATGCAACTAGGTGCGTCCTCCTGGAGCTGGATAATGGACATCTTCTCTGCTGGCCCGTTATCTTCAACTACGCAGTCGGCAGGAATAGAGACGACCTCGAAGGGAAGCTCCGGCTGCCAGCTAAAGAAGCGCCACAGCACGACTAGCATCCAGATGCCTGTGATGTAGTAGAGACCCTGAAAGCCCATGACGTTGACTATGCACCCGCCTGCAAGGCCGCAGAGTCCGCCCAGTAGAATCGTTCTGTATCCTGTACGCATGACGTACCTCCCTATGAATGATTTATAACTCTTTCGTCATATAATTTCAAATGTATAAAAAGTAATGTATAAAAAACTATCCATAATTCTAATAGTATTTGTTCTGTCATTCTGGTTTTGGTTTGTTGTAAAGGGCTGGGTAACAGGGGATGCAATATTTGGGATTACAAGTCTTTGGCTTAAGCCTTTGATATTTTTGATATTACTTTCGGCTATCGTTGGCATGGGGTTTTTACTTCTTGCCAAAGAGTCTTTCGCAACAAGATGGGCACTCTCCTGGATTATGGGTTTGTCATATTTATTGGTTTTCGGTTTTAGTTTGCTAAACCTAGGCGCAGTAGGTGCAATAGTTTTAATAAATATTTATGCAATTTCAATCACAAAAATAGAGATTAATGAACGGATTAGGTTAAACGTGGGTCTTGCACTTCGAAGAGGCATGCCGGCTATTATAGTTCCTTTGCTTATTGCTTCTTCATTTGCATATTTTCAGGCGCTTCGTATAGACCCAGCAGAACTTGAACAAAAACACATAACAATATCTGAAGCGATTGAACATACGGCCAATTATGTCATGGGCTTTGAAACGGTTGAGGAAAAGCTTGCACAACAGGATTTACTTAAAAAAGACATAACTGACAATATTTTCGATTGGGTTAGAGATACATTTTATGAATACACTGATAAATATCAAAAATACATGCCTCCGGTATTTGCCTTTGGTTTGTTCTTGATACTTTGGGGCTTGAGTTTCCTTTTTGTATATGCAAGTCTGGGAGTTGCGCTAGGATTGTTCTATATTTTAAAACGTATTGGTTTTGTGAAAATCGAAGAAATTGATGTAAAAGCAGAAAGGTTAATATTGTAGAGATAATATGGCAGATTATTATAAAGTTCTAGATGTTGATAAAAAGGCATCAGCTGACGAAATTAAAAAAGCATATCGCAAGCTAGCTCATAAATACCATCCGGATAAAAAAGGCGGAGATGAGAAAAAGTTTAAAGAAGTAAACGAAGCCTATCAAACATTAGGGGATGATAAGAAGCGTTCGCATTACGATCAATTTGGTTCTGCATTCGGACAGGGAGGATTTCCTAGTGGAGCACAAGGTTTTGGCGGTTTTGATTCTTCAAATTTTCAAGGATTCAGCAGCGGAGGCCAGAGGGTTAATATTGATATGGATGACATCTTTGATATGTTTGGTTCTGTATTCGGGGGACGAGGTTTTCGCAGAAGAGATCCAAACAGGGGTGCAGACATTCAAATTAGTATAGACATTGAACTCAAGGATGCAGCACGTGGAGTGATACGTCAGGTTGGTTTGAATAGAAGTCATCCTAAAGATGACAGAGGCAAGAAAAAGGATCTTTTTGAAATTTCGATTCCAGCAGGCATAGGCGACGGAGAAACCCTCATTATGCGAGGCAAAGGACAAGAAGGTATGCAAGGCAGTCCAGCAGGGGATTTGTATATAACATTACGCATAAGACCGGATAAAAGGTTTAAGAGAGTAGGCAATGATTTACTATATGTACAAAATATTAAGCTCACTGAAGCCTTGCTTGGAGCTACGATAAAAGTTCCAACTCTGGATGGCAATGAAAATATTAAAATCCCAGCAGGCACACAACACGGAGATCTGCTTAGATTGCGAGGCCAAGGTATAGGTTCCGGATCATTAATTATACAAATATCAATCGAGATGCCTAAAAAGATAAACAAGAAAGCAAAAGAATTATTGGAAGAATTGTCGAAGGAATTATAAAGTAGTGATATAATGTCACTATGGAGGGAATCTTTTCTCAAATTGGTTTATATGTGAAAGATTTTGCTGGATGGCTGCAGAAATTCACTGGCAGTGAAACCGGAATGCCTGATATTGGGTATAATGGTTTAATAATTGTTTTTGTTGTTTTTGTTGTGCTTTTGATTGGGTTTAGTTTGGGCAAATCCCGAATGCTATTAGCTCTAGTGAGTCTTTATGTTGCAGCATTTATAGATACCCGTTTTATATACTTTGAACAACTTCAAGACACTCTTGCAAAAAGTGGTTTAGAGATCGAAGGCTTTGCTGTGCATATTGGATTTTTTCTTATTGTTTTCGCTGGGGTGATTTTAATATTGAGTCATTCATTTTTAAAAACAAAATTAACGCTTAGTGAAGCATCCACTCTTTCAGTATTCTTATTAGGATTTTTGGGGATTGGCTTCCTTGCGAGTATCTTTGTCGGTTATATCCCAGATGATACAGTGCTACCAATTCCTGAAACTACAATACGTTATTTGGGCTCACCAGAAGCACAATTTGTATGGACATTACTGCCTATAGTGGGAGTGATGTTTTTGAAGAAGGAAGATAATTAGTTTCGCTATTTGACTTTGACCTAGACAATGGTAAAATAGTTTATTCCGTGGCGATCTATATCGCCACATAGAGGAGGCGTCGCGTGACCCAGCTCATCGAAGACCTGAACGGAATCAGCTCACAAGATTTGCGAAGGGTTCTCAACGCAGAGACCCCCGAGAAGAGGCAAGAGTTGCTGGAAAACGCGCGTGGAGGGAGTCCACCCACCAATGGTAGGCGACGGGAGTCTGGCAAGATTCCCGTGAAGATGCCGCCGATTGGTCGGATGTTCAAGGGACAGAGCTAGCGCTCTCTCTCAGGAGGAGAGTACACGGAGTGGCACTCCCGGGACAACCCGGGAGTGCCACAACAAACTTTTATCCCTTCTCTGCTCGTTCTACATATTCTCCGGTTTGAGTATTGATACGGATAATGTCGTCTGTATTAATAAAAAGCGGTACAGTAATTGTGGCACCTGTCTCAATAATGACTTGTTTAACTCCGCCTTGGGCGGTGTTTCCTTTTACAGACGGAGGAGCTTCTTTGATCACAAATTCCATTTTTACAGGAAGCTCTACATTGATAACCTTATCGTCCCAAAGCATTGCTTCTACGATTGTATTTTGTTTCAGAAATCTTGTTGCATCCCCAAGGATATCTTCGGTTAACTGAAATCTTTTTGATGGATCATTCTCTTCAGAAAACCAATACTCATTGCGATTAGAATAAAGAAATTTTACTTTTTTCTTTTGAATGTCAGCCTCTTTGAATGTATCTGATTGTTGGAAGTTATTTTCTATAATTTTGCCAGTAATTAGACTCTTGATCTTAGTCTGCATCACGGGTCTACGCTGTTGCATCCTAAGAGACTGGGATGACAAAACAACAAAAGGCTGGTTTTGGTATATAAATATAATACCTGATTTTAGGTCTGTATAGGAAAGCATAAAGAAATACTTAAAGAGGGTGACGTCCGAGTAAAGCGTTGGACATCACACTGGAACTGCAACTCGCAGGCTAGCTAGCTCTACGCGTCCGCGAGTCACGAGGGTTGGGTCTTGGAGTCTCTTCTTTTCCTCGTATGAGTTTACGCAGAGGCACTCACGGTGATTTTTTGGAGTACATCCAGTACTTCGTCGCTGGATTCCCCATATTCTCCTCGCTCCGCTTCCGCTCTCATCCTGGTAGCGTCGTCAGCAGAAAGCTGCCACTTTTCAGGATCTGCCATGAACGCAGGAGTGGGTTTTTTCTTGCCTCTCTCCCGGATTTTTCGAAGGTCCATGTATTTATCCTTTATTATCCCTGTCTTTTTTGTTTTTTTTCAGGGATAGTTTTTATTTCTGTTTGCAACCCTCTTCAAATATTCCTTATTTTTAAGCTACTAGTATATAGTTATACCAAACTTGACAAAAGATTGCAAGTGTTGGCTATATTGAGGTTATATATTGGCTATAACCATTTATGAACT
>JBDRCU010000033.1:0-49569 GCA_043821485.1 Parcubacteria group bacterium
GAAACAGTGCAAAACAAGACGACCCGTACATATATACCATAACACACATTACATTTTATTGCAAATTTCAATTTAAACTATAGGCTAAAACTGATTTCTAAAACTTCAAATACTTTTCCCAGTAAAGATAGAGTTCTTTGGTTGCTTTTATATCATCTGCATTGTATTCAGCAATTTCTTTGTATTTTTTTTCTTTAAACATCTTGGTTACATTATCCCCTGACATACCGTCTTTTTTGGGGCTTTCAATATTAAATGCTCTGCAATAAAGATGAAGACCGCCTTTTTTTCGCGAACTTCCGTAAAAAGACATTTGATCATAGAGGTCTAAATGATTTGTATCTGTTGCATATCTATAAGGCATTAAATTTTTCGAAGGTTTAATGCCGTGGATAGCGGAACGAAGCATTAAAAATGGGGCATCGAATGACCTTCCATTGAATGTCACTACCTGATCATACTTAGTAACTCCTTGCCAGAAGTTCTCAAGCATTTCTTTTTCTGTCATTGGTTTAAATTTAATTCCATTTTCTTCAGTTTCCTTAATGTCTGAATCTGGCGCTTGAAAATATACAGCACCTTTATCTTTTTCAACATCAAGAACTCCAATGCAAACAATAGATCCTGTTAATGGAGACAATCCTGTCTCGTCTTTCAATTTCTTTAATTCATTCTGATACTCATCGTCATTCTTTGACTGTCCTTTGATCCACTTAGTAAGGGCTCCCTGGGTATCTTTATCCAATGAATCATAATCTTCTCCAATTGTTTCAATATCAAATACTAATTTGGGCATATGTATTTATTAGCTTATCAAATTTTCCCTCCTCAATCGAGTCCCTGATCTTTTTCATCAAGGTCAGATAAAAATTGAGATTATGTAATGTTGCTAAACGCATATATAGCAGTTCGCCTGATTTGTATAAATGATGCATATATGCCGAAGTATGATTAGTACATGCATAACAATTGCAATTGGCATCCATAGGTTTAAATGATTCCTTGTATTCGCTCTTGCCAACATCAATCGTTTCATAACTGTCGTCTTTGAAAATATATAGCCTGCCGTGACGTGCTTCGCGGGTTGGTATTACACAATCAAAACTATCCATCCCTCGTGCAACAGCTTGAATGATTTGCTCCGGAGTACCGACACCAAATAGATGTTTAAATTTTTCTTCCTCAAGATGGGGAAGTGACATTTCAATTGCCTTGTATTGCATTTCGGATGACTCGCCTCCCACGGCAACTCCACCAATACAATATCCGTCAAAACCAATCTCTCTTACTTCTTCAGCTGATTGCTTTCTTAGATCTTCAATCATGCCTCCTTGCACAATACCTAATTGTAATTGTCCAGGATTCACAACATCATCAGCAATAAGCTTGCCCAATTCCTTCTTGGATTTCTTAGCCCAAAGAGTTGTACGTCTTACTGTTTCTTTAACTTTGTCGTAATTCTCTATCTCGCCGGTAAATTGATCCAGAACAACAGTAACATCGCTTCCTAAATTACTTTGAATCTGCACAGATAATTTTGGAGTCAATTGCATTTTTCTTCCATCAATTCCTGACTGAAAAGAAACGCCCTTGTCACTGACTCTGACATTAAAAGGATTACTCCCTTTCTTAACGGCCTTCTCCCCCAATGAAAAAACTTGGTATCCCCCGCTGTCGGTAAAAATTGGCCTGTCCCAATTCATAAATCTATGCAAACCGCCAGCTTTCCTAATCAATTCATCTCCGGGAGATTCCCAAAGATGATAGGTATTAGACAAAATCATTTCTGCACCAAGATTATGCAATTCATCATTATTCAATGATTTTACACTGCCTTTTGTACCAATAGGCAAAAAACAAGGCGTAGCAACCTTTCCATGGCTAGTTTCTAAAACACCTATTCGTGCCTTAGTATCTTTGTCCTTTTTATTTATCCTGAAGCTCACTTATCTCATCATGCTTAATAAACTTCCATTTTGCAAATTCAATAACAGCGATGCTTAATATGCCGAGGATGGATACGATAATCCAGTCATTGAGTGATAGTGATACTGTTTGCAATATCGACTGGAAAAATGGAATATAAATTGCAACTGCATATAGCAATAGGCCTAATCCGACCCCTCCCAGCAACACTCTATTTGATAATAAATCTGTCTTCCATATTGGTTCTTTGAGGTGCTTTATCGAAAATACATAGAACAAAGATTGAATTCCCAAAATTGTAAAAATCATTGTTCTGGCATAATCAAGATTCTCTAATGAATCAGATTCTCTCAAAAGGAACCAAAAGAAACCCAATAGCACAAAATCTGTAACTATTGTAAAGGTCGCAACTGTAAATTTCATATTTCGGGTAAAGATTTTCTTAGTTCGGTCTGGTTTGCGCTTCATAACATGATTTTCTTCTCCTTCAAAAGCAAGAGCGATCGTAGGCATTCCATCTTCAATGATATTAACCCATAGAATCTGTGCGGGCAGAAGCGCAAGGGGCATACCAAGCAGAATACTTCCGGCAATAAGGATTATTTCTGTAAAAGCATCGCTAAGAAGGAATATGAGAACTTTTTTAATATTATCCAAAATTATTCTCCCCTGCCTTATTGCTTCAACAATGATAGAAAAACTGTCCCCCAATAAAACCAAATCAGCTGCCTCACGCGCGACATCAGTACCAGATCCCACTGCAACGCCAAGATCAGCTCTAATGAGCGCGGGCGTATCATTGATACCATCCCCAATCATTGCAACTGATTCTCCATTGTTTTTAAGTGCTTCTACAATGCTTAATTTATCTTCTGGAGATACTCGTGCAAATACATCATATTTATCTACAACACCAAGAAGATTTGATGGAAGTTTCCTTCCTTCAATAATCCGTTTATCATCTATACCCAATATCCCAACATTCTTAGCAACATATTTAGCAGTAAGAGCATGGTCTCCTGTTACCATAACAACTCGAACTCCTGCAGCTTGAGCAACATGTATTGCATCCTTAACATCACTGCGTATTGGATCTGAAAATGCTATTAGAGACAAAAAGGTCAAATCGCGAACCATTTCTTCCTTCAGCTCGTGAGTTTGAGCAGCCACATTCCTATGTGCAAGTGCAAGAACTTTAAATCCTTTACTCGCAAGTTCGTTTATCTTAATGTACAATTCATCAAAACGTTCTTCTGTGAGTTTTACTATTTCACCTTCTTCATTGTATGTTTTAGCACTCCGCGCAAGCAGCATCTCCGGCGCACCGAATGCTGTAATTTTTGCTTTTACTCTTTTTTGTTCTCCTACCGGACTGTCAGAAGCAAAATGATTAAGCACTGCTGAATATTTTTTACGGGAATCAAATGGTACTTCTCCAATTCTTTTTACCAAACCGTCAAAAGTATTATCTGTAATACCTACACTACGAACTGCGCTTAGCACTGCCCTGTCTATTGGTTTTCCTTTTGGTTGCCACTCTGAAGCGTCTTCAATAGAAGTCTCAACAGTTGCATTGTGCACAAGGGATAATAACTGAATCGTCAAAAGCTCCGGCGTCGATTGTCCCTGCTCAACAATGCTTAGAAACTGCTCACACTCTAATTCTTTGCCACCTGATGTAATAATACTAGTAAGCTTCATCTTGCCCTCTGTGAGCGTAGCAGTCTTATCTGCGGCAATAACGGTCGTACTGCCAAGTGCTTCTGCACCAATCATTCTTCGTATCAATCCCCCTTTTTTCAAAATTCGTTTTGAACCCACTGCTAATGTAGAACTCAATGCTACTGGAAGGCTCTCGGGAACTGCTGCGACAGCTACGGCAACTGCAGTTAAAAACATAGTCAGTGCATCTATTCCCCGAAGAACTCCGACGATAAACAAAGCCAGAGAGATCAAAACAAAAACGATACCCATTCCTCGTGCGAGTCTGCCAAGTTTTCTTTGAAGAGGAGTTGATTCGCTTCGATCGCGAACAAGCTCTGCTATCTTGCCGAACTCCGTTTGGCCGCCTATTGCAACAACCACAGCTTCTCCAATGCCGTCTTCTACCGACGTACCAGTGAATGCCATATTATTACGATCCGCAACACCTGTCTCAACATCCAATACAACAGAATAATCCTTCTCCACAGGAGAAGACTCACCAGAGAATGCTATCTCATTAGTTTTAAAATTGACTGTTTTAATAAGCCGGGCATCGGCCGAAATTTTATCTCCCTGTCTTAATATTAAAATATCTCCCACTGCAACATCCTTTGCGTCTATAATATGCTCCTTTCCATCTCTTCTGACTGTAGTATGGTAACTAACCATCTGACTAAGTCGATCCAAAATATTTGAAACCTTTAATTCCTGTACAAACCCGATCAAAGCATTGAGAATTACAGCACCGAAGATTATCCCCGCATTCAAGCTATCTCCTAATACTGCAGATATTATTCCTGCAACGATAAGGATGTATATGAGAGGGCTTTGGAATTGCCTTAGAAAAATTTTAAAAATATGATGCTTATCGTCTAATGCCACTTCATTTGATCCATATTTCTCTAAACGAAAATCAGCCTCGCTACGCGTAAGGCCGGCTGTCTCGCTATTCACAAGCTTCAATACTTTTTCACGAGAGATCGCATACCAATTGTGAGATGGAAAAATGGGAGCCATATTTAATAAATGTACTTAAATAAAAATTACCCTCTAAAGATTGCAAATGCTATGTATAAAATATATGCGATTACCATTATTATACCCTCCCACTTATCGAGACTAAGTCTTTTACCTGTGAACATAAATACAAATAGCATCAGCATGGCAGCAGTGAATACAAGAGCATCCAATATATTATCCTGTGAGAATGGCAAAGGACGCACAACAGCAGTTACGCCAAGAACAAATAGAGAATTGAAAATCACAGTTCCAACAATACCACCGACAGCAAGATCTATCTGACGCTTTTTTGCTGCGACTACAGCGGTTACTATTTCCGGAAGCGAAGTACCAGCAGCAACTATTGTTATGCCAATAAGATTTTGAGATATACCAAGTACTTCTGCAAATTTAACAGCATAATCAACTACAAGCTTCCCTCCAATGACAAGCACGATAACACCGCCTAATATATATACTATTGATCTGAACCATCCATACATTTCAATATCTTCTCCGTTGTCTCCTTCAACCTTGCTTAATTTAAATGTATATATCAAGAATAAAATAAAGAGACCGAGTAGAATAATACCCTCTCCTCTGGAAATCAGATCAAATGATGAACCCGAAGTAAATATACTTGCGCCAAATGCAAGAATTAATAAAGCGGAGAGTACGGTATATGGAATTTCTTTCCAAACTGTTCCTTTTTTAAGAGCCAGAGGGAATACAATTGCAGCAATACCAAGACCGAGAAATACATCTGCGATATTGCTTCCCAAAATATTCCCGATTGATAGATCTGTAGCTCCCTGCGATGCAGCAATCACATTGATAAAAAGCTCCGGAGCAGAAGTACCTATTGAAATTACAGTCAAACCTACTACAAAAGCAGAAATGCCCAATTTACGGGCAATAGATGCAGATCCCAAAACAAAAAAATTAGCACCGTAGATAACGGCGAAAAGTCCAATTATGATTATTATGAGACTATATAGCATAAATGTTATTACATTATAGCAATATACTGATCAAGCACAACAAAACCTCCATATTCCGGAGGTCTTATTGTCTATATCCTCTAGTAATCCATTCCCATGCCGCCTTGGGGCATTGCTGGCTCTTTGTTTTCTTTTTCCTCTGGAAGATCGGTTATTACAGCTTCAGTTGTGAGCATTACAGAACCAACTGATACCGCATTTTGCAAAGCTGCTTTGACAACTTTAACTGGATCAATAATTCCGGCCTTGATCATGTCTACATATTTACCGGTTGAAGCGTCAAATCCATGTCCGGATTCAAGCTCGATTACTTGTCCGACTACTTCATTAGAATCCTTACCTGAATTCTCTGCAATTACTCTCAATGGTCGCTGAAGTACGCTTGCAATTATTTGTACTCCTTTTGCTTCATCACCAAATTCAGCTACTTTAACTGTTTCTGGTTTAAGTTCTCTTGCTGCTTCAAATAGTGTTACCCCTCCACCAGCAACAATTCCTTCTTCAAGTGCTGCGCGTGTAGCTGCAACTGCATCGTCAATGCGGAATTTCTTTTCTTTCATTTCTGTTTCAGTTACTGCTCCGACTTTAATTACTGCTACTCCGCCTGCAAGTTTAGCAAGACGTTCTTGCAATTTTTCTTTATCAAAGTCTGAAGTGGTCTTCTCTATTTCGCTCCTGATCTGCGCAACACGCTTGTCGATATCAGCCTTCTTACCTTTGCCTCCAATAATTGTTGTATTATCTTTATCTGCGACTACTCTGTGCGCGCTTCCAAGCATAGTAATCTCAACTGCATCAAGTTTAAGTCCTGTTTCTTCAGAGATTACCTGCGCACCTGTTACTGCGGCTATATCAGATAACATTTCTTTTTTACGATCTCCAAATCCGGGAGCCTTGATTGCGAGTGCATTAAAGTTGCCTCGAAGTTTATTAACCACAAGCGTGGCAAGCGCATCACCTTCTAAATCATCGGCGATGATTATTAAGTCTCTTTTGCCTGTTTTTGAAATCTTTTCAAGAAGACCAAGGATATCATGAATTGAAGAGATCTTTTTGTCGGTAATCAAGACCAATGGTTTCTCATAGCTTGCTTCCATTCTGGCTGGATCTGTAACCATATATGGAGATATGTAGCCTTTGTCGAACTGCATTCCTTCAACTACTTCTTTCTCCATTCCTGAAGTTTGTGATTCTTCAACTGTTACAACTCCGTCCTTGCCAACTTCCTGGAATACATCAGCAATAAGTTCGCCGATTTCCGTATCATTTGCAGAAATTGAAGCTACTTCTTTAATTCTGTCATAACCGCTTACATTCTTTTTCTTTTTATCGAGAAACTTGATAACCCATTCTACTGCTTTATCCATACCACGCTTAAGGAATATTGGATTTGCTCCGGAATTTACCGCGCTAAATCCTTCAGCAACAATGGCTTGCGCAAGTACAGCAGCTGTAGTTGTTCCATCTCCTGCAACGTCATTTGTCTTAGATGCTACTTCCTTAATCAATTCTGCACCAATATTCTCAAACTTATCTTTAAGTTCGATTTCCTTTGCAACTGTAACGCCGTCCTTAGTAATAGTTGGACTGCCATAACCCTTGTCCAAAATTACATTTCTACCCTTGGGTCCAAGCGTAACTTTGACTGCATTAGCAACCTTGTCAACTCCTCGCTTAAGCGCTTCCCGAGCTGAATCTTTATATTTAATTTGTTTAGCCATGTTTATTTATTTTATTATTCTAATTTTATAATTTAAATTATTCCAAAACCGCAAGGATATCTTCTTCGCGAACGATTAAATATTCTTTTTCTCCGATCTTCACATCATGCGGTGCGTACTTAGTAAAAAGCACCTTCTCGCCCTTTTTGAGAGTAAGCGGAATTCGCTTGCCATTCTCATCAAGCTTGCCTGTTCCTACGGCAACAATTTTGCCTTCTTCGGGCTTCTCTTTTGTAATTGTTTCAGGAAGTATAATCCCTCCTTTTTTCTTTTCTTCTTTCATGGGTTCAATCAGGTATCGATCTCCCATCGGTTTGATTTTTGTCATTTTAATTTAGTCAGAATACCAAAACACTTTTTGGCAGTCTAACCCTTAGAGTGCTAATTAGTATTACTATCTTATCGAAATAGGCAAAGAAGTCAAGCGTCTGATATAACCTTAACTCATAACCTCAATCGTCGAATTTTTATCTAATCCCAGTCTATTGACAGTATCCCGGAAGAATCGCGAATCCTTAGAAAGAAGGAATCGAGTCTTCCCTTCGCCGGATAAATCATACTGCTTCAAAAACTGGTCTGCTACGAAATATGCAGGGTCAATTAACTCGACAGAACCCATGCCAATATCCGCCATTGCTTTTTCAAAAACATTTCTGACAATGGGGTAATGCGTGCATCCTAATATGAGTTTATCACAGCCTCCGCGCTTAACACGCCCAAGCAATTCCCTGACAACAGTTTCAACTGCTTCAGGAGCAGAGCCTTGTTCAATGACACGCACAAGGTCTTCGCTGGCATATGTTTTAATATACTTCCCTATCATTGCAAAACCCTCCTGATATCCCCCGGATTCAACCGTCACTTTGGTCGCAATCAATGCTATGTCTGCATCTTTGATGCCTTCCTTATTCTTCATGTCAAGCACGGTAGGCCCTATCATTTCTGTTATTGAGTCAGGGTCTATATCCAATATCCGAAGGGTTGAAAGTAAAAGATACGCAGACATGCTATTGCATGCATTGATTATATGCGTTGCTCCATTGGTCTTGAGCATCTTAAGTCCTGCAATGGTCAGCTGTTCAATCTCTTTTTTGCTACTATTCCCATATGGAATATTTTTAATATCGCCAAAATAGACGACATCTGCGTTTTTGTTCTTTTCTCTTAAAGCTTTCAGCACAGAGAGTCCCCCAGTGCCTGAATCAAAATTCCTATCATAGAATTAAATCCAAATAAGTTTGTGCGAAAAGTATATCATGACTGCATAAACCAACCAATGTGTGGACATCTAAATGCTCAAAAGTCATTAATAGTGCTAAAATATCTTTATGCCCCATCACCCCCCAAGAAAAAAATCCCATGAATGGTGGATCGTATTAGCCATAATACTTATTGCTTTTGTTTTTCGTTTCCAAAGCATTAAATCCATACCTCCGGCGCTTCATCCGGCTGAAGCAGTGAATGCACAAGATGCAGTGAATGCCATTGAGACTGGGGAGTATAAGGTTTTCTATCCTGACAATAATGGCAGAGAGGGTTTGTTTATAAATTTACAGACACTGGTCGTACGCGCTTTAGATAGTACAGAACCCTGGGTATTTCACATTGTTTCAGCAATAGCAGGAGTACTTACTGTATTGGGACTCTATGCTCTAACCAAAAAATTATTTAACTGGCAAATGGCAGCCATTGCGAGTTTCTTAATGGCTATTTCATTTTGGCATGTTATGTTTTCGCGTCTTGGATTTAGAGTAATTCTAGCTCCATTGTTTCTTGTCTGGGCATTTAACTATTTATGGCGAGGCAAACAAACCGGAGAACTCAAACACTATTTCCTAAGTGCGCTTTTCTGGGGACTGGGTATCTTAAGCTATACGTCTTTTTCAATAATGCTAATAGTTCTTGTAATTGTACTTGTCACCTACTGGGGTGCTGTAAGTGTTAACTTCAAAAATCGCAAATACACAGATACAAGAGATCAAATCATTCGGGGCTTTGCAATGATTCTCATAGTCATTCTCCTAATGAGCGTGCCTATGATGATCTATTTCAATCAAAACCCTTCTATAGTAACAGATAAATTTATTGATTCTCCTGAAGGCATCATATCTGACTCCCCCAATTCTTTGGTAAATAACTTCATTTCTACATTTGATATGTTCACAGATGACGGCGACAGTAATTGGTTATTCAATATTCCTGGACGATCACTCCTATTCTGGCCCGTCAGTATACTATTCCTAGCCGGACTATTAAGAACTTTTATCAAATTCGCACAATCCCCGAAGAAGCTCGGCCACTTTTCAACTGTACAGGTATTGCTTATCTCCTGGTTCTTTATAGGATTAATACCTGCACTCTTTGCAGGACATGTACCTAATGCAATGTTAGCACTGATGGTAGCTCCTGTTGTATTCATATTCGCAGCAGAAGGCCTGTGGTGGCTATATGAATTCATTTCTTACTGGCACGAAAAAAGAGACCCACACGAAATAACAATCCACGGTCACCACCTATCTGAAGGCGAATTTCTTGCAACATTAGTAGTTGTACTATTCCTGGTTGCAATGATGTTTGTTTCCTATGATGCCTATTTCAATGATTGGGCATTGGATTCAAATCTACAAAACGTATTTACAATTACGAATATTCAGTGACCAAGACGACTAAAATCGCCGGACTTGTAATAACTATAGCCACGACATTGGCTGTTTTTAGTTTTTGGAACGATTCCCTAATCGTTGATGAAATTCCACACATTGGTGCTGGTTATTCCTATCTCAAAAAAGGCGATATGCGTCTGAACTCGGAACATCCTCCCTTAGCAAAAGACATAGGCGCGCTCCCCCTCGTCATTTTCAATAGTGATGAACTCTTTGAGAGTGAGGCCTGGAATGGAGACGGCTATTACAGACAGTGGAATTTTGGCGCCTCGCTCCTCTATCCCCAAGATACAAATTCACAGGCACTAACTCGGGCAGTTAAATTCCCAATGTTAATTTTTTTCATACTGTCTGCAGTATTAATATTCAAATGGTGCTTACGCCGTTATGGGGACAAAACAGCTCTGCTTGCATTAACTCTCTTTGCATTCTCTCCAACCATTCTTGCTCATAGCAGATATGTTGCAACAGATGTACCGGCAATGTTTGGATGTTTGCTCGCAATGTATTTCTTTATCAAATTCCTTAAGGATACAAAGAAACAAAATTTAATTATAGCCAGCATTGCTATTGGCATTGCTCTCCTTACTAAGTTTTCGACGATACTATTAATTCCTCTATTCCTAGTGATTGCTTTTATCTGGGGAATAGTTCATACCCATTCGACAGGCAGACAGATAGAATTTGGTTTTAAATATCTACGGAGAACAATTATCATGATTGCAATTGGATTTGTAATAATAGTCTGGCCTGTATATTTCCTGCACACCATGAACTATCCTGCTCAACAACAGCAGGCAGACACACAAAGAGCGCTTAATTATCATGACCAAAATGCAATAACGAAAAGCATCAACTGGATGTCTGACAAACCAATACTTCGTTCAGCTGGACACTATGCCTTTGGCGCATATCTGGCATCAAAGCGTATAACAAGCTCTAGTTCTATATATTTTATGGGTGAACTGACCGACGAAAGCCCCAATTCATATTTTCCAATTGTATATTTCTTAAAAGAACCACTTGCTTGGTGGGGACTAGTTCTATTAGCACTTAGCGCAACAGTAATCTGGATTGCAAAAAGACGACAAAACATCAAAAGAATAAATCAATGGATACGCGATCATATTGATGAATTCACAATGATAATATTTTTGCTTATGTACTGGGCCGTAAGCATACGAGGCGGTTTAAACATTGGTATAAGACATCTCCTGCCCACTTATCCTTTTGCAATAATACTTGTAAGCGGTGTTATTGGAATACTTCTTAAGGACAAACTCCGCCAACGTGTCGTTGACATAGTGGTGACTATCTTAATCGCGTGGTATGTAGCAGAAAGTTTACTTGTATTCCCCCATTATCTAACTTATTTCAATCAGGTCGCAGGAGGACCATCAGGCGGATACAAATATGTCGCTGACTCAAATATTGACTGGGGCCAGGATCTCAAACGCCTTGGAGATTGGATCAAAGCAAACAATATTAAAAAAATTGAAGTAGATTATTTTGGCTGGGCAAGTACGCGCTATTATATTGGCGATGCATATATCTGGACCAATTCAGAACGCAATCCCGACGCTCAAACATTTATACAAAACAATTCAAGCGATGGATGGCTCGCAGTATCTGTACAAAATCTTCAAACTACTCAATCAAAAACAATCCCTGGCGAACGCGCCTACAAATGGTTAGATGAATACGAACCTATTGCTAAAATAGGCAATTCAATATTTGTATATAATATTAGGGAGTAGGTTCTATCTGTTTATAATAAATCCTATCCTGAATTCTTAAATCTACGTAATCAAGAGTCTCACGTTCCTCTGGCGTGATTTTTTCTTTTAAAAACGAAAGTAATGTCTCGCCTTGCTGGCGAACATTTGTATCATTAGCAAATAAGATATCCCAGCCTTCTGCAGTTCGAACTGCAAATTCATTAACTCCCTCTTCTGATATTTCAAAATATTTCATTCCAACTCCTCCAAATTGCAAAGTACGTTTTACGTACATAATATTATCAATCCAAATTTTGTCCTCAACGTACTCCCCAAGCTGAATATCTCTATCACGGTAATCATTAATGTTCGCAAACAAGTATCCTGACGATTTAGAAATCTCTGCAAATGCAAATCCGTTTATATCAAAATAGAAACATTTTTCAGTATTTACAATACACCAAATACCCACAGGATCCCGTTCAACAATTGTAATACTTATAGTATGCGCTGATACTCTATTTACTGAAACAGATTTAATAATTGGAAAAGAATTCTCTAATACTCCTTCCATTCCGCTTGGACGAAATACAATAGAATTATTACGATGTTTTATTCCCAATGATGACTCATCTAACCAAGTATCAGCAAGCGTCTTAATAGTTGCTTCTGGTATGCTAGCTGGCGCATCTATTTCTATAAAACGCACATCAAATGATTTATTGAAAAAAAGTAAATACACAGCACCTGCAAGCACGATAAACAAAACTATAAAATGAGCAAGCTTTCTTTTAAATGCCTTATCTCTTTTTCGAGATCTTAATTTTTCTTTATGCGTTTCAGGCCTCATCGTCTTTTTATTTATAGACGCGGGGAAGTAGAGGATTTATTCTGGTGACGATTTCGTAACTGATTGTATTAGCCAATTCTGCTAGCTCAGTTACAGTAACTTGAGCATCGCCTTCTGATCCAATAAGAATACAAGTATCTCCCGGCTCAACTTTGGCTTTAATATCAGTTATATCAACTATTATTAAATTCATTGATACACGGCCAAGAATCTTACATCTCGTACCAGTGATCACCACATGCGCTTTTGATGAAAGGAGTCTGTCATAGCCATCCCAGTACCCTACTGGCAATACTGCAGTACGAGTATCCCGTTGCACCCGCTCTGTCATGTCATATCCTATATATGAGTCTTTGTCAATATCTTTCACTTCAGTAACTGTTGTTTTCCAGCTTAAAACCTCCTTAAAACCAAGCTCTTCAAACTTCGGTTCCCATTCATGTGAGGGAGGCAATCCATAAAGCGCGATACCTGCCCGCACCATATCAAATTGTGCTTTTGGAAAAGTAATTAAACCATCTGCTGCAAGCATGTGTCTAATTAAATTTTTGTATCCATGACTTTCTACCGTTTCAATCGCTTTTTTAAATCTCTCTAACTGTGTATCGGAATAACTTGTATCCCCTATGGCTTTTGCGTCAGCAAGATGAGTAAACACTCCTTCAAGATTAATATTATACTTACGAAGTTCTTCGAATATTGGATCCAACTTATCCCAAATGAAACCTTGTCTTGATAAACCAGTATCTATCTTAAGATGCACTTTTAATTCAGGAGGTATATGCTCAAATGCATACTTAGCACTGACTGCAAGACTTACATCTATATCTTTATCTATTGCACGTTTAAAATCCTCTGGATCAGTCGGACCCATGACGAGTATTGGAGCGCTGACACCGGCGTCCCTCAATTGCAGAGCTTCTTTAAATGAGAATATTCCCAACCAATCAACACCGTATTCCAAAAGTAACTTAGCTGTATTAATTAAACCATGCCCATATGCATTTGCCTTAACAACAGCCAAAAGTTTAGTCTCCGGATTCAGGAGACCTTTAATAACTTCTGTATTGTTCTTTAGGGCATCTTTCGAAATCTCAACCCAAGTTCGATGTTGTGACATGCATTCACGATTACTTCTTCTTAATCTCTTTGACGCCAAACATATATGGGTGTAATACTTTTGGAATCTTTATTGTTCCCTCTTTTGTTTGGTAATTCTCCATAATTGCGACTATAGTTCTGCCGGCGAATGCTGTTGCATCATTCATATGCACAAATTCAGATTTACCTCCTTGTCTGTATTTAGTACCAAGACGACGTGCCTGATAATCAGTCATGTAATCAGCTGTATGTGTTTCTCTATATTTATTTTGTCCCGGCATCCAGGATTCAATATCAACTCCTCGTGCATTAGGTGTACCCATATCAATCGTACATTTAAGCACGACCTGATATGGAATCTCCAAAGATTGCATTAGATATTCCTGAATAGCAATCATAAGCTCATGTTCGGCTATACCTTGTTCGGGAGTACTAAATGATTCCATCTCAACTTTTTCAAATTGATGTAGTCGAAAAATACCTTTTGTATCCTTACCATAAGTACCAGCTTCCTGACGTAATGCTGTAGAGAATCCCGCATAACGTATTGGGAGGTCCTTTTTATTAAAAACTTCATCCATGTGCATGGGCCCCATTGTATGCTCTGCACTGCCAATTAACCACTGATCCGTTCCTTCCATATGATACCTATCATCTCGCGGTTCAAGCCGTCCCATTTTATTGTATACATCTTCTTTAATAAATATGGGTGGAATAACTGGAATGAATGGCTTAGATGAGACATCAAGCTTAGCGTCTTTAATAATTTTGGATAATTTCTTTTCATCAGTTAAAACAGACAATGCATATTGAATAAGTGCAAATTCAAGCAGTGCTGCATCCCCTTTCAAATACGCAAATCTTGTTCCGGCAACAGCTGATGCTGTTTCATTATCAATAATATCCAGTTCTTCTCCAAGTTCCCAGTGCTCGCGCGGTCCAAAATCAAATTCTGTTTTATCACCAACTTTTCTTAATATCTTATTAGCCAAATCATCTTGGCCAACAGGAACATCTTCATATGGAATATTCGGAACTTGCCATAGAATATCTTTATACTCACTCTCCACTTCATTTATTCCTTCTTCTTTCTTTGAAATTTCTTTTTTCAATTCTTTGCCTTTTTCTATACTGATTTCATCCGGTTTGCCTCCTGCTGGTGATTTTGATAATTCATTTCTTTTTCTATTTAATTCATCAATCTCTGAACGCAATGATCTTCGATCTTCATCGAGTTTAAGCAATTTATCAATATCAACTTCAACTCCTTTATTCTTAGCAGTCTCTTTAACTAAATCTGGATTATCCCTAACTATTTTAATATCAATCATATTATTCTTCTTTAGGTTTCATAAATGGGAACAAAAGTGCTTCCCGAATCGAATGAGAATCAGTTAACAATGCAGTTAACCGATCTAATCCAAGTCCGACACCACTGCTTGGAGGCATGCCATATTCCATTGCTTCGATATAGTCTCTATCCATTCTCTGGGCTTCTTCATCGCCCTTTGCGCGCCTGTTTTCCTGCGCTTTAAATCTCTCTTCCTGATCCATGGGATCATTAAGCTCTGTAAATGCTTTAACAAGTTCAAGTCCCCCTGCATAAGATTGAAAAACCTCTGCCATCTCACTGCCTTGTTTAATCTTAGCCAATGGAAACATTGATTTAGGATAATCAAGTACAAAAATCGGATCTATGAGTTTGCCTCGTACTTCTTTTTTAAATATCTCATCAAACAATACTTCTTTTGTCTGAATATCTTCCGTTTTCAGTCCAATCTCTTGTGCTTTATCTTTAAGCACTTCAAATGACAAACGAATATCAATCCCTGTATATTCCTTCATCACATCAGCAAATGATTTGCGCTGATACGGTGCTTTGAATTTAATGACATTTTCTCCATGCCGTACTGAAGTACTTCCATTAATTTCTTTTGCAAGTAATTCAAAAATCTCCTCACATAATTCCATGTTCCAAGTATAATCCCTATACGCTGCATACCATTCAACAACATGAAATTCCGGATTATGCTCGCGATCTACGCCCTCATTTCTAAAATTTGTTGTAAACTCAAACACTCGTTCATATCCTCCAACCAGCAACCTCTTTAAATACAGCTCTGGAGCTATGCGTAAAAAAAGATCTACATTGTATGCATGTATATTTGTTTTGAATGGACGCGCAGAGGCTCCTCCGTATAAGGGCTGTAGATTGGGAGTCTCAACTTCAAGAAAATTATGCTTTTTAAGAATCTCTCTAATTACATCATAAATTTTTGCACGCTTGCGAAACTTCTCGTGTACCTCGTCATTCATTATTAAATCCAAATATCTTTTACGATAGCGCTCTTCAACATCTTGCAAACCATGCCATTTCTCCGGCAATGGCAAAAGAGATTTGGCTAATATTTTCCATTCTTCAACCTGAAGCGTTTTTTCATCTTTCTTGGTTTTAAAAAGTTTTCCTTTTGCTTCAACGAAATCTCCGATATCAATTGCTTCCTGAAAAAGAGTAAAAGAATTTTCTCCTATTTCATCTCTCTTAAAATATATCTGGATACTATTACTTCCATCTTTTATATCAACAAAAATGGAACCGCCATGTTCGCGCCGTGCCATAACACGTCCAGCCAAAATTAAATGATCATTGTTTTTAACAAATTCGTCAAAACCCTCAATCGCATCCTTAATGGCATGAGTCCTATGCGAAACAGCAGGATATGGATCCATACCTGCGTTTCGTAATTTCTCAAGTTTTTCAAGACGTACTTGTCTTAATTCGTCTAGAGACATAAATGTATAGTATCAGAAATGAGACAAATCAAAAAGACTGCCAGCAGTGACAGCCTTTTTGTCATTTATTTTACATCCTTTATCTTATACTTCACTTTTCCGCTTGGGGTTTGAACTTCTACTTCGTCCCCTTTTTCTTTTTCTATAAGTGCTAATCCAATTGGAGATTCATTTGAAATAAATCCTGCTGACGGCTCTGCTTCATTTGCTCCTACTATGGTGAACGTACGTTCATCTCCGTCTACTTTTGCAACAATAGTTGAGCCAACTGCAATCTTTGATCCACGGCTACTATTGTCAACTATGACTGCTGAATTTATTACCCCTTGAATTTCTTCAATGCGTCCTTCATTCATCCCCTGCTCTTCGCGGGCTTCTGCATATTCAGCATTCTCGGAAAGATCTCCTAATTCTTTGGCCTCTGCAATTCGTTTTGTAATTTCAATACGCTTAGAACCTTTTCTTTCTTCGAGTTCATTTTTTAATTTATCGAGGCCTTCCTGGCTAATATATTGGGTAATCATAATTAGTTTTAAATTTTATCTAAACCTGATTGAGGATTATACCAGATGTATAGTTACTGACTATCTAAATTGTGGATAATCGAGTCGGATCAAAGTACCACATCAGGAAGTCTCGCGCAACCTGAGTTGCTAAAGATTGATCTTCTCCAATATTTTCAACAATAACAGTAAGTACTATTTCCGGATCTTCATAAGGCCCAAAGGCCGTGAACAAAGAGTTAAGCTGGTTATTCGTAACCTGCGCAGTTCCCGTTTTTCCTGCAACCGCAACCGGCAGATTATTCAAACTGCGTGCGGTACCTTCAGTGATGGTTTGTCTCATTCCAGATCGAACGATATCAAGTGTTTCTTTTTTAAATGGAAGCACTTCCAATTTTTCTGACTGAAATGTCTTAATTAAATCTCCGTTCTCATCAGTAATACTAGTTACAACGTAAGGCCTCATTAGGTTCCCTCCATTTGCGATGCTTCCAATGTATGAATTTATCCATAAAGGAGTGACTGCAAGGTCTCCCTGTCCTATCGAAACATTGTACGTATCCCCTACATACCATGCCTCGCCCTTAACATCTTCTTTCCATTTGCGTGAAGGCACAGTGCCAGAACCCTCAAGCGGTAAATCTATGCCGAGTTTGCGGTCAGCAAAAAATAAAGTAATATATTTATTAATCTTAGCAATACCCAGTCCTTCAATATCTCCATATCCCCCGCCAAGAGTATAAAAATATACATCTACTGAATCAGCAATTGCTTTTCGTATATCAGTCCATCCATGGGCTTTCCAATCTTTAAAAGTGTATACAACTGATGAATCAATTTCACTTTGTACTTCAATATATCCCGGAGAGTGTATTAATGTGTCTTCTGTCACAACGCCTTCCTTAAGACCAGCAAGAGCAAATAACGGTTTAATTGTAGACCCCGGAGCATAGAGCCCTCCCACAACCCTATTAAACAAAGGCTGCAAGCTACTATCAAGAACATATTCTATACGCTCTTGATTCACAGAACCGGCAGAGCTTTCAAATATATTTGAATCAAAACTAGGAAGACTCACAATCCCTATTACTTCTCCCGTATATGCGTTTTGAACTATGCCTGCTCCCCGTTTAATTCCATTTGCTCTAAATATACGATCCATTGAATCGTAAAGTTT
Organism: Parcubacteria group bacterium; assembly: GCA_043821485.1. GTDB lineage: Bacteria > Patescibacteriota > Minisyncoccia > 2-02-FULL-40-12 > IGHO2-01-FULL-4-A > JBDRCU01. The sequence continues at coordinate 18,157 of JBDRCU010000033.1, forward strand.
TTCCTGCACTTCAATATCAATACTAGTATGTATATTGTAACCAGAAACAGTATCAAGTCCCTGGTTAAAAGACTTATTGATTAAATCATAAGTTCTTCGTTCTCCACGAAGTGATTTTTCATATGAAGACTCTATACCGAGACGTCCCACTCTATCGGTAGGCGCATAGTATGTAGATTCTTCAAGTTCAGTCTCATTAATATTGGTTGTATATCCCAATATATGACTGGCACTTTCCGCGTATGGATAAAATCTTTTTGCATAGGGTACGATATAGAATCCAGACATTTGCAGAGTCTCTATTGCTAGAGCATCATCTTTGGATATATTTTTTCTTAATGCAAAAATTGCCTGATCTTCATACTTAGCCATTATTTCTCCGAGTTCAGTAATATTTATATTCAAGATCCTGGATACATTTGCGAGATTCCTACTTTGCTCATTTCCGACTAATTTTGAACTTAAAATAACCAAATCAAAAGTAGGCGTATTTTCTACAAGGGCAATACCGTTAACATCATAAATGATTCCCCGAAGAGATGGTATCGGATATTGAGTTAAGCGTCCCTTATCAACCAAATATGCATAACTTTCCCCTTCAAGAATTTGCAATTGAAATGCTTTACCAACAAAAAATATTAAAACAAAAATTATTATTACATAAAAAATTCTAAACACGCCAAAGCCAATCGGTAATTCTACCGCAGAATGATCACTCAAAGCGTCTGCAAGAGTTTCTTCCGGTGCAATCTGGTCCTCGTCAATATTTTTTATACGATATTTATCCGGCAACATATTAAAAATATTTCATAGCGAGCTTAAACAGTGCTAAGTATTCTATCATAAATATTACAGTAAAGAGCACTATGTGTACTATCGAGTCCCTGTCAATTGTTATTTTTTTACGCGCCAGAGCTATTGTTCCATAAACAATGAGCATAATCACAGTCATAAATCCAAACGTAATCCCTGAAGAAAGATCGAATAACATACTTATTATCACAGTGAATAGAAGCAATTTCTCCACATCCTCACGCAATGCCAAAACTATTATGAATGCCGGAAATATAAAAAAAGATACTATATTAAAACTGCGAAACAAATAGTCAGCAACATAGATAATTATGAAAGAAATGGCTATTTGCTTCTGGTTCACTTTAGTACGAACAACTGCGGCCCAAGCGTTAAATCAAACGCCACTGTTGCTATTACTTTTTTAAATAACGCTCCTTCCTCAAGCTCTATACTCTCTATACTGCCTACAAGCAATGCTTCTGGGAATCCGTCCAGTCCGCTTGTCACAACAAGAGTATCGATAGCAACTATGTCCTCCACTGTGATTAAATCAAGCTTTATTTTGTCTCCAAGTATTCCAGTAGCCTTTGATAATATATCTGAATTAGCTATTCGCACGCTCATATCATTCCTAGAATCATCCAAAAGCAAAATCCTCGATGTATCATTAAAAACTTCTTCGACTACACCAGACAATATATTGCCATGCGCAATAACAGGCATGCCAGATTCAACGCCATCGCTATGGCCAGCATTGATTATTATAGTTGATGTTAAGCCATTTCTCTGAAAATCCAATATCGAAACAGGTAACAATTCCTTCCCGGCTGGAATGCGCACTCCTAATTGCTCTTTTAGGCGTTCATTCTCGCGCTCCAGTTGCTCAAGTTCGGATATCTTTCCAAGAAGCTGTTTATTCAGCTCCTGCAATTGCCTATTCTCAGTAACGACATCTGAAACACGAAAAAACCCTTCAATATATTCTGATATCCACGGAATATCTTTTTGTGCGATATCTTTTGGAATTAATGTAATCCTATATGCAGTATTTTGTATAAACCCTCCCAAAACATAATGATTCAAAAATATAATCACAATCACTAATATGAGTGCGAATATCCAATTTTTAAAAAATTTTCTACGAATCATAGACTAAGCAATAAGACTCTAGATATATGCTTCTTTTGCACTCCAAACCAATAGAGGTTTCAATTCATCAATGTGCTCAAGCACTATTCCACAACCGCGCACAACAGAAGTAAGCGGATCATCAATAATCTCTGCAGGAAGTTTTGTTTCATGACTTATTAATTCATCCAATCCTCTTAACAAACTGCCTCCGCCAGTGAGAACAATATTCTGATTAAGAAGGTCAGCGATCAATTCAGGCGGAGTTTCTTCAATCGTCGCTTTTATTGCAGATGTGATTTGTTTTATTGAAGGATGAATTGCATTTCGTATTTCATTTGACGTCACAATCATTTCCTTCGGCAAACCAGTTAGAATATCTCTTCCTCTTACTTTCTTGCTAAGCTCTTCTTTCATTGGATAAGCAGATGCAACTTCAATCTTAATATCTTCTGCACTTGTATCGCCTATCAGCATATTGTGATGCTCACGCATATAACGGCTAATATCTTGCGTCATTTTATCTCCTGCGACTTTGAGTGCTCGTGACGCAACTACTCCACCCATAGAGATGACTGCTATATCAGTTGTCCCTCCGCCTATATCCACTACGAAGTTAGCTGAAGCTTCCTGAACAGGAAGACGCGCCCCAATTGCAGCAGCCATTGGTTCTTCGATTAAATATACTTCGCGCGCGCCTGCATTGTATGCTGCATCTTCAACTGCTTTCTTTTCGACTTCTGTAATAGACGAGGGGATACCAATAACAACACGCGGACGCGGAATTAATGAAAAAGATTTTTGATGAGCGCGATCAATAAAATATTTAAGCATTTGTTCTGTTACTTCAAAATCAGAAACAACGCCCGCTACCAAGGGCTTACTAACAGTTATGAATCCTGGGGTACGGCCAACCATTTTTCTAGCATCTGTACCAATAGCAAGAATTTGACCGGTTTTTTGGTTTATAGCAACAATCGAAGGCTCATCAATAATTATGCCTTCACCTCGAACGTAGACCAGTGTATTGGCAGTCCCTAGGTCTATACCTATATCTTTAGAAAAAAATCCGAAAAGACGGTTAAGCATGGTAGCAACACCTTAGCAAAAAAGGAGGAAATAAAAAAGCCCTCATATGCATATAGGCTTGATAATATCTTCAGGTCACTGATAAGCCGTGGATTAGAGACAGAAGCCTCTAATATATAAAGAACACTCGGGAGTACCAACGCCCGAGACGAGGTCCACGACTTGTCAGTGAGCTAAAATTGCGAACCTTGGAACCACCGCCTGCTACCATGCCCATTGAGAGAGCCGGAAGCAGAACGATGGTTCCAAGCCTGGATTTGGACCAGAAAGAACTAAAAATCCTGCAGCCCAGGGAAAGCTGCCAAAAAGGCCCGTCGAAGCTCTCCCCTTTTCGACAGACATCCCCTGGGCTTTCGAATCTCAAAGAAAAATAAAATCACGAAATAAGTTCATGAACTTATGTTTCTTCGAGACGCTTTATACCCTTAATTCTTAAAGTGCGATGCTAATTATAACACCTCGACAATCTTTGTCAATTTAATGTTTTCCACAGTTTCAGATCTACGCTTCTTAATCTCTACGCTATCGTCTTCTACTGTCTTCTTACTCATTACTAATCTTATAGGGCAACCAATCAAGTCCGCATCTGCGAATTTTTCTCCTGGCGCTTTATCAGAACGATCATCATATATAACTTCTATACCATGGTCGATTAAATCATCATAAAGCTTATCTGCTTCGGCCTCCACGCCTTCAAGCGCAATGAGATGTACTTTGAATGGCGCAATAGTTTCTGGCCATACAATCCCCTTATCATCTGACAATACTTCAACAACGGTTCCCATAAGCCTGCCTAGTCCTATTCCATATGAACCCATAATAACAGGCTTACTTTCTCCTGCCTCATCTGTGAATACAAGACCGAGAGCTTCCGAATATTTAGTTCCCAGTTTAAAGATATTACCAACTTCAATTGCTTTCTCTTCTTTTACTTCATCTTCGTCAACGCCAGCTTCTTTCAATGCTTCATCATTATAGACTTCTTTATTAACTGCCAATTTCTTTTTCCTATCAAGATAAATTGTATCTTCTCCTGCATTACATAGAGTTTGAAATTCGTGTGAATATTTTGAGAATACACCTCCGCTTGCAAATGTAATAAATGTTTCTTCTCCAATACCACAACGATTAAAGATATTCATATATGCCTGTTTGGCCTGCTCGTAAAAAGCATCTTGTTCTTCCATCGTCTTATTAAACGAATACAAATCTTTCATTAAAAATTCATGTCCGCGAAGTATTCCGCTTTTTGCCCTAAATTCTTTACGAAACTTTGTTTGTATCTGATATACATATTTAGGAAGATCCTTGTATGAATTTACATGCTCCCTCATAACAGCTGCTAGAGGTTCTTCATGTGTAAATCCAAGACCCACTTCGCTTCCGCTCTTTAATTGCGTCTTAAACCATGCATCCACTGTCTCATCACTCCAACGATCAGTAAGATCCCATAGTTCCTTATTCTGTAAAACTGTCATCTCTACTTCCTGTCCTCCAATTACATTCATTTCTTCCCGAATAATATTCTCAATCTTATTTAATACCCTTAAACCCAATGGCAGATATGAATATACTCCTGCCATTTCCTTATGTACAAAACCGCCTCTTATCAAAAGCTGAGCATTCTTAGCTACTTCGTCTTTAGGTGCTTCTTTGCGTGTCCTTGTAAATAATTGTGAAAATTTCATATTAGAAAAATCTTCCTATATCATTAATCGTCGCATATACGACAAGGGCGATCAAGAGTAAGAAACCGACGCTGCTCACAGCCATCTCTATCTTCTGTGCAACTGGCTTGCCTTTGCGGAGTTTTTCAAGAATTATGAAAAGCAATTTTCCTCCATCCAAAGGAGGAATCGGTAATATATTAAGTATTGTTAGATTCAATGAAATGATTGCTGTAAAGAATATCAAATTACTAAATCCAGCACGCGCTGCATTTCCTGAAATAACTGCTATGCCAACAGGTCCTGCTATCTGTTTGATTGCATCTCCTCCTGTTGCAAGATCACGAACAATCGCACCAAATCCCGTAGTGATTCTCCATAAAAATGTACCTGTATCCTGAACACTGCGCCATATTGCTATATGTACCGGATAAGTAACTAGGCCTGATGTAATCATTCCAATACCAAGTGCGCCTTCGCCTTCGGGCGGATCAAGACGGGGGACAACTGGCACATCTATACTTTCACTATTTCGTAATAGACTCATAATTATCTCCTCTCCTTTGTGATCTTCAACGAATATCTGAACATCTTCTAATTCATCAACTGTTATCATCTCGTCTGCAATACTAAGCCCAGCAATCACATCTCCAACGATGAACCCCGCATCCTCTGCTGGACTATCAGGAGCAATACCCACAATGTTGACTTCAATATCGCGAGCACGTGATGCATTATCATCTGTGATTTGAATACGCGAACCAGTCATATTAAGAATCGATAACAATACTATTGCCAGCAATATATTCATAATCACGCCAGCAACAACAACTTTTGCCCGCGGACCTGGCGTTGCATGAGAAAAGCTTCTTGGATTATCCTTGTCCTTTCCATCTTCACCTAGAATACGAACAAATCCACCCAAAGGGATCCAGTTTATTGAATAGATTGTCTCCCCTCTTTTAATCCCCCAAATTCTTGGAGGAAAACCAAATCCAAATTCTTCAACTTTCATTCCGGAACGTTTTGCAACAATAAAATGCCCAAATTCATGGACAAAAATCAGAACCCCCAGAACAATTATTAGTATAATAAGTTCAAACATTCAAAATTTCTTCTTCTTTTTTCTTTTCTAATCCTTCAATATTCTTATTGTATTCATCGACAACTTTCTGCAAATCATCTTTGCCTGCGAATTTATCATCTTCGCGAATTTCCCCTCCGCGCTCAAGCTTTTGGATCTCATTCCAGATATCTTCACGAACACGCCTAACCTTAATACGCGCCTCTTCTGTCCTTTGTTTCAAAACTTTAATAAAATCCCTTCTTCGCTCTTCCGTAAGAGCGGGTATAACAAGCCTAATCACTCCTCCGTCCACTACAGGATTAATCCCTATATCACTTTTTGAAATCGCACCATTTATTGCTTCAATTGAATTTTTATCCCATGGCTGGATTATGAGAACACGCGGTTCAGGCACGCTTAAAGAAGCCAGCTCTTTGATAGTCATCTGCTGTTCATAAATAGTAACCTTAATATCTTCAACCAGAGAAGGCGTTGCCCTGCTTGTACGAATACTCGAAATATCCTGTTTATAGAAATCCAGGATACCTGCAAAGTCTGATTTTTTTTCTTTTAATAATTGCTCTACTGTCATAAATGTATTTTGTCTATATCTTTGTTACAAAAACCTCGAATGCTAATTGATGATTAAACTGCTGTTTGCTGATTATATCATAAAGTTCAAGAAGATATTTCAAAAGCTTGTAATTTTTTACATCATTGGTTCGGGTATACATAAATAGTATCCAATATAATACTTTCTTTTGCAACTGATCACGGCTGCGCGATCGCACCATGTCTTGAGTCAAAATAAGCCTATCATGAAGTTTCGCTTTGATTAATTCCATCAATTCTTCTGCGTTCTTCTTAATTTCATCGAATGAATCATCTGCCAGCATTCGTTTAATAAGTCCTATTCGTCCATTAGAAAATTCAAATAAAAATTTCCTCTGTTCAGCTGACATATTTGCATCTGTAAAGGATTTATCAAAATCAGTTTTTGAATGAGGCTTGAAATGTACATCCTGACAGCGAGATTTAATTGTTGCAAGCAATATCTCATCATTGTTTGTAATAAGCATTATAACTGTATCCCCTGTTGGCTCCTCAAGAATTTTTAGTGTTGCATTCTGTGCTTCATCGGTCATATTATGCGCATCATTGATTATCACAACTTTATGCTTTCCACCAGAAGCAGTAAGTGACAAGAAATTCTTAATTTTTCTTACGTCTCCGATAGTTACAGTGGTAGTGTCCTTACTATCTTCGTCATCTTTGACATCTGAAAGGTCAGGTTTATCTATTATAAAAATATCCGTACCAGACCCTGCTACTTTGCCTGCAAGCTCTTCTGCGAATGTCCTTTTGCCGATCATGTCTTGGCCATGGAATAGATAAGCATGGGCAAGTTCACCTTTATCTAAAAGACTATCAAATAGATCTTTATTCTGTTTAAAACCCAAAGTTTTCCAAGACATATTATATATAGCTATATAATGACTCTAAAACCTTTTGACATATACATCAAATCATGATATTAAATATCCACAGGAATTGGCCCTACACGGGCATAACAGCGCAAAAGCGCAAAGGAGATGGGAAATGGAAAGTGTCCACGGGTCAGGGCCCGACGACAACGAAGAACTGTCCTCTAAGCCGAAGAAACCGCCAACTCCCCATGAAGAGAACATAGCAAGCTTCAAGCAACTGCGCGAGATGTTCACCATCTTCCAAGAGGAGACAGCGGAAGGCCTTCTCTACGCTCGGGAAGAGATACAGGAGGTGAAAGCCCTGCGGACAAAGGACCTGACAGACGAGAGGGTCTTCTTCCTCTACAGGGTCATCCTAGCCTTCGTGAATCAACGGATGGCGACTATCGAAAACGGCTTCCAAGCATTTGGAGCCATCCAAAATGAGATCATCCCTCGCCTCCAGCCCGGCGATGAAAATCTCTTCCATGACCTGCTGAAAGAAATCTTCCTTCAGTTGGCGAGCGAACAGGCCTCTGGCAAACACGCACACCCGCACGCCAGAGTAGTCACTGGCAAGGGTACGAACACGCAAAATGCCGACAACAAGCCTCCCAAGGTCGATCTGAGTGGTAATCTAACAGATGACCCCGGACGACCGCTCTGAACTAACGGGTGGAAAGAGAAACCCAACATACCGTAGCCGTCGCCAATCCCCACGAAAAGGAACGCGGGCTGAACAGCACCTTAGTAAAACATCAGGGAGTCATCATTGAGACCCTGAAACGGCCCGGCTACTTGCCCCCGAGTAAGTACCGGGCTATTTCATTTCCAGCATCTAATTTTGCAAATTCTTTTATTTTTGTAGAAAGTTCGAAACGGTTTTCATAAACTTTAGCAATTACCTCTAACAATATATGCGTTGTGAAATTTTTTTCAGTTATTACAATTGCTCCATATTTAGATAATACTTGTGCATTAATAAATTGATGATTGCTCGCAGATGTTGGCAATGGCACAAGGATTGATGGTTTACTCAATGCAGCTAAATCAAATACATTTGAACCTGAACGCGATATCACGACATCAGCCGCTGAATAAGCTGCAGCCATCTGTTGCGCATTAAATGATGCATACACTTTGTAATCTTTCTTTATTGTTTCCCCTATAGCACCCTCTTCTTCCTGAATAATCTTTTCTACTCGTTTAGAAATTTCATCATAACTCTTTGTACCGCATTGATGGATGATATAATAGTGTTTGGTTAGATCTACAAGAGACAGAATAATCGAATCATTTACTTCCTGCGCTCCGCTTGTTGCCCCCGTTATAAACAACACCGGCTTATCCCCCGGCACATTAAAAGCATTCTGCGCCTGATCCTTAGATATAACCTTAAGAAAACTTTTACGCAATGGATTTCCAACTACTTGTACTCGATCATGTTTAAAATATTGTTTAGCTTCTTCAAATCCAAGAAATACTCTTTTTGCACCACGTCCAAACCATCTATTAACCGCTCCTGGTACTGAATCTGAATCATGTACAACGACTGGTATAAACATTATCTTTGCCATAAGAAGCGGGAAGAATGATCCGTATCCGCCCTTTGCAAAAACAACATCAGGCATATACCAAAGCATTATGAAAAAAGTCTGCAGGAAGCCTATTGGAATTTTAAAAAAATCTAGAAAGTTATAAAAACTAAAATAACGCCTCCATTTGGGTGCCAGAATTTTGTAATCTCTGAACTCTGCTTCAAACACTTCTTTGTGCAATAATTCTCCTGTACCTATGAAACGAATTTCAGTATCAGCCGATTGCTCCAATAATGCTTCTGCAACTGCAATAAGCGGATATACATGTCCGCCAGTTCCTCCCCCTGCAAGTAATACTTTCAATGCCATAGTAATATATTACACGCCCCTTACTTTAAGTCTAATATGTTTCTTCTTATGTAATGAAAGCTCTTTATGACGTTCTTTGATGGATTTCTTTTCAGACATTGAAATATTCGAATACATACTTGCAACAACAACCGCTCCGATGAGATATACAGCAGATAGGGCCACAAATACATAATCAAATCCTAAACGTGATGCAATGAATGAACCAACAAATGCAGCAGTACCGGTTGCCACGCCTACGCTCAAATCATCAAGCGACCACTCATACCCAATTTTCTCTTTATCAATATGATACGTGAAAAGGATCCTCCATGCCGGAATCTGTAAAGAGCCTGCGATACCAAGAAGGAATTGAATAATATATAGATGGATTGGGAGCGTAGCAAGAAGGAAAAATAGCGGAACAATTGCCCACATTAATGCTCCTGCAAGTAAAAAGAAAAATTCATCTTTCTTTCCTCTGGTGCGATCCATGAATCGCGAAATCGGAACTGTTGTAAGTACACGAGCTAACCAATACATAGCAAAAGCTATTCCAACCATTTCCAGTTTTGAATTTTCAATATTTTCAAGTACAAAAACTGCAAATACCGGAGTCAACATTCCAGGAGAAAACCAAAACAAAAAATCAGCCACAACTAATTTGCGAATAACCATATTCACCCTAGAATCTTTTTCTCCCATATTTCTATTATACATTCTTTGCTCCGACTATACCAAACAAAATCCACAACATGAGACTCCCCTGCTGAATTGTAAAAAGAAAATGATCAAAAACTCCAACCACAAGCACTCCAATAAGCAAAACAAAAAGTATAGTTCCTCCTGCGTCGAAAGGATTGAGTGATTTAATGTAACGATAAATAAGCATAATAAGGAATATGACAAAAGCAGCCAACCCTAATATGCCGACCTCGCTCAAAACAAGTAGATAAATATTATGAACAGGCTGATACATATACGCTGTATCATCTTCAAACTGATCCATGAGTTTTGGAACAAATTGTCCAATACCAACGCCCAATACAGGACTTTGTCTTGTAATATTCCCTGCCATCTCTGCAAAAAGCAAACGATGAGTTACAGCCTCTTCATTGCGTGATATATGAATACGTGCATTTACCTGCGGCCAATAAATTATTATGAAAACACCTAATATCACAATAGTGAGGACGATTAATATTAAAAGCTTCTTTAAGACAAAGACTATACGATGACGAAAATGCCTTCGTGTAATAAATACGATCAAACCAATTAAAACAGCTAAAGCCCAAATACCTATAATAGTTCTTGAAAATGTAAGTAAAAACCCGAGCAAAATCATGGCATAAAGTATCAATGGCTTCCAAGATGAAACACTGTAATCATTATTAAGATACCAAAAATAGAAAGCCCATAATGCGCACATAAGAAATAAGGCAACAACATTAGGATGAGGCGTACTGCCATAAGCACGCATAAAAAGTTCTCCTCCTGCATTGAATACTGCGATCCCTGAATCCCCCACAACCAATGGACTCTCCCCTAATATTTCAAGTCCTAATGCGCCTTGCTTAAATGATTGCCCTATTCCAATCAATGCTTGAAAAGCGCCAGAAGCAATAGCTACAATTAAAAATTTTGAATTAAAGATAAGTTCCTGTGCATTGTGTCTAATATACAAATAGAGAAATACAAATTGAGTTAATCTCAATAATCTGAACCAAGCTATTGCAGGAATTAAAGCATTGATAATCGATAATCCAGAAATTAAAACAAAACCAAAAAGAACATAGTCAGAGGTTTGTAATTTGGTTCTGTCACGAGTTTTAAATAAACGAATCAGCCATAAAAGAAACAATAGGCCTAATAATATATCTGTTCCGTAAATAGCGCCTGCTGTCCATTCATTAAAAATACCGGTCCATTCAGCAAATATATACCGCGTAGTTAACGGCAATAAAAATATGAATATATAAAAAATATATTTTTCTAATTTGGTCATATAACAAGAGTATATATAGCTCCCGAACCGAATACCGCCATCAATAGGTATAAGAGCCATCTTGGCGCGCGAATTGAATATTCAGGAATACGGTCCCCTCTATGCTTTGCTCTTGTATGCATAAGGATAAGAATGATCATACTTAAACTTCCTACAATGCCTCCGACCAACTCAATGATATTTATGAAATTTGTAACATTTGCTCTATAAAGGATATATGGCGGTATCAATAACAGTATGAATGCAAGTCTTTTATGAATTTGAAAATCCTGCCAAAGAGTTTTTTGAAAAGAGCTTAAAACACTTAGGAATATAGTCGTTGATGTAAAAAATCCAAACAATAATCCGATAAATATTATCTTATTTCCAAGAAAGTACGACAATCCTGAAATCGCCTGCGGAGTGGTCAGCTCGCCTGATACTCCAACAACAGCAACAGCAAATACGAGATACAGGATTACGGGAATCAGGGTGCCTATTACAATTACTTTTTTAAAACTTTTCTCCCTGCCTCTAAGTACTTCTCTGGATAATGGAGCTCCCTGAATTCCCATCATTGCAAAAAGTATTACTCCAAAAGGCAGGAATATGAAATTTCCTGTTGCAAGAGTGTAGTTCGCGGCTTCAATCTGCGAAAATCCAAATACTGCAATCATGGCAACCAATATGAAGAATACCAACATCATTACAAAATCTATGCGCGATACTGTTCGCAGGCCGGAATATACAATAACCGACATGATGGCAAGCATGCCTGTTGCAGCGGTTGTCGGAGAAATGTCAAATCCAATAAAACTAAAAATCTGTGAAAGAAAATTACCATTAATAATGAGAGCTGCTACTGTAACTCCGAATACGCCGATCCAGAATTTAAATAAGGCTATCCACTTCCATATAGGACCTAAATATTTCTTTACATATCCGAGAAACTGATGTCTTTCATGCGTTCGTAAAATTACTTCCCCATATAATAGATAGCCATAGGCAACTGCAGCGCTAACAAGAGCAAGGAATATCAATCCAAGACCAAAACCAGCCTTTGCAAAAACAAAAGGAATACCAAAGATACCTATTCCTATAATAGATCCTGAAAGAGTCGCTATTGCATACCATGTTTTATTCGGACGTAGAAAATGCATTTCTAATGCCTATGTACTGATTCGTCTTCATCTTGCTGCCCTGTTTGTATTTCTTCAGGCGTATCTCCGTAATGCCTGCTAGTATCCATCTTTCTTTCAAGTCTCCACATAAAAGAAAGCACAAGATAAACAATAACTGTAGTAGCAATCGCAATCACGTTAAAAAGCAATCCAACAGTTATACCGATAATAGCAACAGTGAATAGGGTTGCAGCAGTTGTAATGCCCCTAACATGACTACCTCGCTTAAGGATCACTCCGCCACCGATGAAACCGATACCCACGACAATATTAGACATGATACGAGTCGGATCAGCATATTCCGCATTAGGAACATCGGTAAAGCCATATACAGATAACATTGTCAGCAGTGCAGCGCCAAGCGCAATAAGCGCATGCGTACGCATGCCAGCTGTCTTATGCGACCTCTCACGTTCATACCCTACAACACCACCAAGTATAAGAGCCAAAAGGAGTTGCTTAATAATTTCAATTGTTTCCATAAAAAAATAGGTTAATTCTAATTAACCTATAGTATACCAAATTCCTCCCCAAATGTTTATTTCAAGGCCACCTTCAGCACTTCGTCCACATGTTTTACAAAAACAAACTTGAGATCCTTCATTATCTCCTTTGGTACATCTTCCTTTATATCTTTCTTGTTATCATACGGCAATATCACCGTTTCAATTCCCGCTCTGTGAGCTGCAAGAATCTTTTCCTTGACGCCTCCAATTTCTAATACCTTGCCTCGAAGTGTTACTTCTCCTGTCATGGCTACTTCGCGTTTAACTTCCTTGCGCATGAGAAGCGACATAATAGCTGTTGCCATTGCCACGCCAGCAGATGGTCCGTCTTTGCGGATTGCGCCCGAAGGCACATGTATATGAATATCTTCTTTATAGAAATCGTCTTTTATACCCAGCTTAGCTGCTTTATTTCTTGAAAAGCTTAAAGCCGCATGAACCGATTCTTTCATTACATTACCCAATTGGCCAGTGAGTGTTATCTTGCCCTTACCCGGCATTCTAGTTGCTTCAATTGTAAGCACCTCTCCTCCGACAGGAGTCCATGCAAGACCCGTTACAATACCCATCTCATCCTGCTCTTCCGCCATCTGATGAGTATATCTGGCTGGACCAAGGTAGGTATGGAGTTTTGATACTGTAATTATTGTTTTGCCTTTTACTTTTTTCTCAACGATCTGGCGCGTAACCTTGCGAATTACAGTTGAAATTTGTCTTTCGAGTTCACGAACGCCAGCTTCACGAGTATGCTTGCCAATAATATCTTTAAGTGCAGCATCGTTAATTGTAATCTGATTAGGTTTGAGTCCATGTTCTTTCAAAATCTTAGGAATAAGAAATTTCTTAGCAATGTGGAGTTTCTCAACTTCTGTATAACCAGCGAATTCAATTATCTCCATTCGGTCCCGAAGTGCATGCGGAATGGTTTCTAACATATTTGCAGTTGTAATAAAGAAAACATCTGAAAGATCAAATGGAACTTCAAGATAATGATCTGAAAAAGCAAAATTCTGCTCTGGATCCAGCGCCTCAAGCAATGCAGCTGACGGATCTCCTCTAAAATCAGCCCCAATTTTATCTATTTCATCCAGCATAAATACCGGATTGGATTTTTTTGAATTATTAATCCCCTGAATCACACGTCCCGGCATCGCACCAACATAGGTTCTGCGATGACCGCGGATTTCAGCTTCATCCCGAATCCCTCCAAGAGACATTCTTACAAATTCCCGCCCCAAAGCACGGGCAATTGATTTACCGATTGAAGTCTTGCCAACTCCGGGAGGTCCTACGAAACACAATATAGGCCCCCTAATCCTGCCTACCTGCTTACGAACAGCCAAATATTCAAGAATACGTTCTTTAACCTTCTTTAATCCATAGTGATCATCATTAAGAACCTTATCCGCTGCTTTAGTATCAATCTTTCCCTCGGATTTCTTTGACCATGGAATATCGATCAACCAATCAAGGTATGTGCGGATATATGAAACCTCTGGACTGAATGAAGACATCTTCTCAAGGCGTCCAAGTTCTTTTATTGCCTTTTCTTCAGCTTCTCTGGGCATCTTGGCAGCTTTAATCTTCGCGCGAAGCTCATCTATTTCGCCTTTTTCACCGTCAATACCGAGCTCTTTTTCAATACTCTTCATCTGCTCGCGAAGGAACATCTCTTTTTGCATCTTGCCAAGCGATTTACGTGTTTCTGTAACAACCTTTTTCTCGGCAGCCATTATCTCAATCTCTCTGGTAATAAACAAATTAACTCTTTTCAAAGCTCTCACTGCATCTGAAATCTCAAGAATCTCCTGCTGATCTTTAAGCTCAAGATTCAAATTAATTGCAATCAAATAAACAATCTGGAATGGATCTCTGATTTGATTTAAAACATTTAGTAAATCAGGAAATACATTTGAAGTGTGTTTGGTCTCAACAAATTTCTTAAATTGCTCAATGGTTGCACGCATCAAAGCCTCTGACTCAACGCCTCTCATTGCATCTCCATTGAGGGGCTCTACCTCAACTTTAAAATATGGATCATGTTTTATGAATCTCTTAATCTTAACTCTGGCAATACCTTCAACATCTATTTTCTGCGAACCATCAGGCAATTTATGCACATCAAGAATCTTTCCAACTGTTCCTACTATAAAGATATCCTTTTCACTAACTTCATCGTCGATGCTTCGCTGTGCAACGAACAATGCCAAACGGTCATCATTCAAAGCCTCCTCAAGACTGGCAACTGACTTGGGACGCTGAACCAAAAGCGGAATTGCAACGCGCGGAAATAGAACCACGTTCTTAAGCGGTATTAAAGGTAGTTCTTTTTTGATTGTTATATTCTGTACAGAGAATGCCATGTGTATATATCAAATATATATTAACTATACATTAACGTAACACATCTTAACAAATTAGCACTCTACATGCAAGAGTGCTAATTGTCTTTAACTGGTCTACATAAGAAATGTCTTCAAATCAAGCTCTGGATATCCCCCTCCCCGAACGAACTCCAACAGCAATCTGGACTTCAGTAACTTCCTCTTCTACACGGCCTACACGATCCCCTACCGCATCGATGCTTCTTTGCAATCGGCCTTCGACATTAGCAATATCTTGTTTGGTTACCATACCCTCAAAACGCTTATCAATACCTTCAAAACGTTTGTCAATCGACTCGAAACGTTTATCAACGTCTCCGAAACCTCTTGCAACAGCAATCGCAAAATCGTCAATAGATTTCGCAAGATCCTCATTTGTAACAATAGTTTTTTGTTCTATCATTTCATTGTTTATATTAAACCTATGTGCGCTTGCGCCAAAACAGAAATATAAAACGTAGCTGAATATCTAATCTCAAAATTCAACACAGGCGTATATATTAACATAAAAATCTATATTTTGAAAAAAGAAACCCAATGTGTATATTTCTGTACACACTGGTCGGCAGAAAATATTAACTCCACCGAAAAAAGAACTTTGGGGCTACATTTCAGCCAGAACCTTTCTGACCATGTGATTGGACCAGAGTTTCAGATTGAATGTTCCTGGGCCATACCTTATAGCAAGATCGTGCAGATAGTAGCACACGATCACCTGTTTGAATTGTTCTCTTAGACGCTCTAATGCACCTTGATCTCTGTCAACGAAGATAAGAAGTGATATGTCACTGCCTCTAAATCCTTGTCTGCCTATACGTTTCATAAGACGCTCTATAGATCCTCCCGTTGTTGTGGCGTTTTCTATGAGCCAGTCATCAAAATCAGAACCACCGCCTGCGTCGATCCATCTGCCTTTCCTGCTTCTACTCCTTGTAGGAATGTATCTGACGTCCAGAAGCATGCTGACTGCTGCCATAAGTGCCGTAGCTTCTGCAAGTGTATTCCCTGCTTCTGCCACACCGATCAGTCGCGGTACCTTCAATAGCTTTCCCCTTCTCCCCATTTCATCCCTTGCATCAAGAATGGTCCTGATTATCTTCGTTCCTATACGCACAAGAAGACTCGCCCTTGTGGCATTGTCACTGGCCTGGTCACGAACTCCTATAAAGACATGGCTCTGTCCGCCACACTTTAAGCTGAAACCTTCTTCACAGAATCCTATATATCCGTTGTACCACATCTGCTCGAGAAGAAAATCATCTTCTTCGGAAAAATGTGCTACTGGAATCTTTTGTGTTTTCTTCATCTTTCCTCCTTATATGCCTTCTCGTGCAAGGACGATCTCTGAACTACCGCAATTATGCCTGGCTGCTTGGATGCTATCACGACCACATGCTTTATGAATATATATGACATGCGGAGAGAAACGCTTTCTCATGGCTCTGACAGCTCCTGCGATGGTTTCCGGCACATCATACATCCGGAAAGGTAAAGATGACGATTGCTCCTCTCTTATGAACCTTTCTCACACGCTCATCTATGTCTGAATCGAAAAGTTCCAGCAATCCGAACTCGAAGATTTCCATGTCGCTCTCCTAAAAAACACCTCGCTTACGCGAGGAGTTTGTTGTTAATGTCCTGGCCGAGAAAAAACGCGACCCCACTATATTTTAACGGTTATCAAAAAAACGTCAAATACAAATATGTGGATAAAATATTACGAAAAATATTTTATATCAAAACCCAAATTTGTATGATATATTTGGACTAGTTCTATATGTCCCACTTAACCATGACGTAACGCTTATGCGTGCGCCAGAACGGAGGAAAGGAAGGTGGTCAGGAAAATAATACTGGCCGTAAATGAACACATCCGCATGATGGAGGTGTCGGGAAACGACACGGAAATCATCATAGTACCTCCAGGGACCTACACAATGATTCGCGTTCCCTATCCGCTCGAAGACGGACAAGGAAGCGTGGAATCCGACTGGTTTGTACTTGAGGACAATCTAACCGACAGGATAATCGTCGGCAGAGCAGTTCTCGGACTCCTAAACCCTTCGGTCCAAGAAAGGGGGCTCTTCACGATAAAAGAGGTCGGAGAAAAAGAGGAGAGAGGTAAGCTCAGCAGAAGAACACGCAAAAAGAAGAAGCACCTCCCAGAGGAGGTCAGTTGCTAGGAAGGGAGAAACGATGGCCAAGAAAGATAACGAACAAGGCCAAAAGAACTCCGAACAGCACTTTTCGGCCGCAGACGGCTCGCATTGCGAGAATCCGTATCAAGCGGCCGTCTTTTTTTTATAAAATAAAAAAGCCTTTTGGGCTTAGAGATGAATGACCGGCGGCACAGGGTGTGCCGCCGGCAGGGCGACCGATCGCGCGTAGGCGCAGGATCGGCAGGACTATGTCTAGCGCCAGTGGCGCTCCGAGGTGACGGGGGCTCCGGGCAGGCTGGCCTTCTTCTTGGTAGCCTTCTCCACCAGACCCCACAGCAAGACCACGATGTTGGTCCGTTTTTTCAACATGGCTCTTTCCTCCGTACTAGAGCACGGGTCACTCTTCAGCGACCTTTTAGCTCCGGCTGATCAGGTTTCCATTCGATCGTTACTATTATTTTACCCAAAATTCACCCTATTGTAAATGAGTTTTCCACAGTTGGAGATATGATTAATGCCGGCGAGCGGAGCGAGCCGGCATTATAACTCCACTACTTCATCAGTTTTTGGCACAACTGCTTCTATTCCACACCTATCGTGTAATAGATTGGCTAGAGTTTTAGATGCGTTTTCTTCGCCTTGGACAGCGAAAACGCGTTTAAGATTTCCTTTTGAGTTTGTTGCTTCTACCCATTTAATCAATGCTGGCTGGTCTGCATGAGCTGAATAACTGCTGATTGTTTCTCTATGACATCTGACTTGAACGCTTTGGCCGTGAATTTTGACAACCTTTTGTCCTTGTTGTATTCGACGACCCAAGCTTCCATTTACCTGATATCCGACAAAGAGTATTGTGCTATTAGGATCAGGAAGGTATCGCTTTTCATGATGTATTATTCGTCCGCCCTGACTCATGCCTGATCCTGCAATAATTATCTTTGGTGCTGGCACATCATTTATAGCTTTTGATTGTTCTGTTTTTCTTGTTAGAGTCAACTCTGGAAATTTAAAAATATCATCCCCTGATTTGATTTGAAAATTTGTCTTTTTATTAAAATATTCTGAATGCTGTTTGTAAACGTCTGTAATTTTGATAGCCAAAGGACTATCAATAAAAAATGGGACTCTTGGACAGAGGCCATTCTCACAAATATTATTAAACTCATACAATAATTCCTGTGTACGCTCCATTGCAAATGAAGGGATCATAAGCACTCCTTTATTCTTAACAGTCTCCGTAATAATATTTATCAATCTTTGCTGACGCTCTTGCCTGGGTTCATGAATGCGATCTCCATATGTTGATTCTGTTACAACATAATCTGCATCTCCGACAAATTCAGTTGGACGCAATAACGGCGTAGGTGGATTGCCCAAATCCCCTGAAAAAACAATTTTCTTTTCTTTGCCATCTGATTCTTTCCAGATAAGCTCTATTATGCTTGAACCTAAGATATGTCCTGCATCGCGAAACACGAACTTGATATCATCTGCAAGTTTAATTGTTTCACCATATAGGATACCTTCGACTAGCTTCATAGTTGCTGGTACATCATTCACTTGAAAAAGCGGTTCTCTGCCTTCATCTCTTGCATCATCAATCATAAGGCCTGCATTGTCAGGTAAGGCTACGCTCATAAGATCACGCGTGGCAGTGGTAGCATAGATTTTACCCCTAAAACCCTGCTCATAAAGCATCGGTATACGTCCAATATGGTCAATGTGGCTATGAGTTACCAAAACAAAATCAACCTCTTTTGGATCATATTTAAGAGGTTTGTAGTTTAAACTTTCTGCGTATCTGCTTCCTTGAATAAGACCGCAGTCAACAATTATTTTAATATCCCCGTGTTCGAGTAAATAATTAGCGCCTGTTACAGAACCAGCGCCTCCGTGAAAAGTTATTTTCATTACATTCTATTTTACAACAATGCGACCAAATATCCTAAAATCGCCATTAATGCAATTGGAGGAAGCGCAGCCATTGGACGACGCTCGGGCTGTCTTGTAAATAACCATTGCATAAAAAGCAACCCAACAAACGATGCAATTGAAACTATTATTCCATCTGTGAGTGAAACTGGAATAAGGGAGACTGCAAGCAGAAGAGGTAAAACAACATCTCCGGAACCCAAAATCATAAATCCTTTGCCCGGCTGAATATTGCGTATTGGCGTTGTAAGTTTTTGTCCTTTCTCCGGAACTATGAATCCAAATATTGCGCGTGCTTTTATCATATTATGCGCCATACTAACCATGTGTTTGGTTTTATAAACAGCAATGATGTCATAAAAAGATAATACAACAAGAATAATTACTACAATTTGCGGTGTAAAAGAAAGTCCCAGAAGCGCTCCTATCCCTCCGAATGTAATAACCATTACAACATTATGGATAATTACATTGTTATAGATCAAAAATATTACTGCAGCAGCGATTGCTATAAAGAATGCATGATAAGTCTGCAGCCAAATATCCAAAAAAGTATGCATTCCACCAAGGACCAAAAGCGTTAGCATAACTCTAAAAAACCATCCTCCGGCGCGTTTAAATTTTATAACAATTAATATGAATACTGCCGCGGCAACAATGATGACGAGTATATCAATGAAAGTAAAAGTGTTTACAGGCTCAGGCTGGATTACCGATGGATCGCCGATGAGATGATTCGCAACAAAAAGCCCGACAGCATGGGATGCTATAAAGAGTATGAGAGTTTTTAAAAAAATATCTGGATTAAACTTTTGCATCTTGTATAGCTCTCTTAGCTTCTTTACTATCCAACCACGGAATTTTTTTACCATCAGCAACAACAATTGAGTCTTCAGTTCCCTTTCCAGTTATTACTATTGTATCTCCTTTGTATGCATCTTTAATTGCTTCTCTCATAGCTCCATCTCGATCAATAATGCGTTTTACTATGAGACCTTTGCGTTCCTCCATTCCAGCTTCAATTTCATCAGCTATTTCATTTGGATCTGTGTCATAAGGATTTTCACTTGTTAAAATTATTTCATCACAATATTGTGAAGCAATTCGTCCCATGATTGGACGCTTCCACGTATCTCGCCCGCCTCCATCAGATCCAAAGATACAAATCAATTTACTAAATTCTGAATTTTTAGATTTGAGAATTTTATAAACTGCTTCCAAAGACTCTGGCGTATGAGCATAATCAACTATGAAGTCAAAATTCTGTCCTGCTTCTATATATTCCATGCGACCAGCAACACGATCAATGTCTTCAATAGCTTCTTGAGCGCGCTCCATGTCGAGATCATAAGTTTTTGCAATACTTAATGCAGCCAAAGCATTATATATATTAAAATCGCCTTCAAGCTTAAGCTTGAGATTTAATTCTTTTTGATTTACTCCGCCATTCTCCATTCCAAAAAAATATGTTTCTTTTGCCGGAATGTTTCGAAAATCATTCTTGCGCTCATTATCTGTATTAATAATATGTATGCGTTTTGTTTTTTTGAATAGATATCTCTTTGCTTCAATATATTGTTCAAATCCCCCATGGCTTTCAATATGTTCTTTGTGAATGTTTGTAAGTACTGCACAGTCAATTGGGATGCCATAGAGCCTGCCTTGTGCCATGCCTTCCGAGGTTGCTTCAAGGATTACATATTTAACTCCGGCATCTTTGGCACGACGTAAGAATCTCTGTAGCTTGGTTCTACCCGGCATTGTCATATGCAAATTATTCGGCCACTCACGGTCGAGAATCTTGAATCCAAGAGAACCAATAGCTGCAACTTTCTTACCGCAAGCCTCGAAAACACGAGCAGTCATATATACGGTAGTTGATTTACCCTTAGTTCCAGTTATAGCGATTATCTTCATTCCACGGCTGGGAAATCCGTACCAAACCGCCCCCGTAAGAGCCAATGCCTTATGATAAAAAGGCTGAATAAACCTAAAAACAGGCCCAGGTATGAGTTTCTTCAAAAAACGCAGTATAGATTCTAATGCAGAACTTTCTTTAAACACTAATACCAAAATAGCAGAATGTTGCCATCTTTCCAAATAAAATCCTCATTTATTATGTTTTACTATTACGCCTTGAATGGCGTATCGCCTTCAAGATTACGGACCCGACGATCTATTTTCTCGACTGATTCCTCAGTGGCAAGCTTTTTGACATCTGATTTAAGAGTAGCCACATCTGTCTTCAGCACCCTGACATCTGTCTTCAGCACCCTGACATCTGTCTGAAGAATCTTCATATTCAAGTTTGTCACTCGCAACTCACCATTAATCTCAGTTCTAAGTTCACTTAGATCTTCTTTGGTTGCCATCGTATCCATTCGCTTTTCAACAGATGTAAAACCTCTGGCCACCATTCCTGCCAAGTCTTCAAGTGTTATCTTTTTGTTTATAGTCATTTCAAACTCCATAAAATATGTTAATTGCCTATTACGTTTCAGAATATACAGTCAATTCAATCGATATATAACGACCATGTTTACAAAGAATATATTTAAAATATTAAATGGTCAACTGTGGATATTTATACCTATTTTCCAAGTATTTTTCTCCCCATTTTGTATACTAAATGCCAAAAACCAGAAACAGTCAAATCAAAGGCTCCGGGATATTCAACTACCCTGCCTCCCCAGCCAAGTTTAAATCTTGTAACACCAGGCCAACGCTTTGCATCGATTCCCCACATATCATACTTCTTAACCTTACGCGCTTTCAAATCACGAATGATTTTCCAATGCAAAGCATAGGGTGCCATCATGGATCTGTATTCATGATCGGATGCACCATGTAAATAGTACGCTGTGTCGCCAGATCTCAAAACTGTTGCAACGGAAATTTCTTTGCCTTCATGTTTAGCATACCAAATTTGTATTTTGGCTTCTTTGGTTTCTTTGTATCTTTGAAAAAACTTCTCATAATACTCTCTAGGTTGAGAATAAAACTTATCGCGTTTTGTAGTCTTCTCCATTAAATCCCAAAACGGATCCAGATTATCGCTAGACTCAACTTTAATACCATGCTTATCCGCAACTTTAATATTGTATCTAGTCTTATGATGCATCCCTGCAAGCAGTTGATCGGACGCAGAATCTAAATCTATTACAACAGTTTTGTGCGGTTCAATTGGCTTCCTTGAACGCTCGAAACCTCCAGAGATTATAGCTTCCGTAATATTGTCCTGCATTGGTTCAGCTTTCACAAAAATTGCGCCATTCTCGCGCGCCACGCCCTTCAACCATTCAATAAACTTTGATACAGGATTCTTGATACCGCCTGTCATAAGATTAAAATCCATTTCAGGACCATAGGGGATATATAGATAGGATTTCCCGAATCTCGTTGGCATACGAATTACCAATGCACGAATCCCCTCCTTATTGTATTCAAAAACTTCACGTCCAAGCGATATCTGAAACTCCGCCCAAGATTGTGATTGTAGAAATGATTTCATTTATTCTTTCCCATTATCTTTAATGCTTCCGTAATCTTTTCTTCTGTTGTTTTGATGTCGGTAGAGACTTCTTTAAGCGCTTCCTTGGCTTGATATTGTGAGTAGCCTAATGTGACAAGTGCATCCATTGCTTCACCTTCGCTTGTGAGATCTATTCCTTCACCATCCTTACTGGAAGCAATGCCAGCCTTCATCATCTTGTTCTTAAGATCAAGGATGAGCCGTTGCGCTGTTTTGGGTCCAACTCCTGCAACTTGTGAAAGGTATTTTGCATCTTCTTTTACTATGCCTGTTTGAAGGGATTGTAGATCTGCCTTAGAAAGGATGGATTGTGCGGATTTTGGTCCAACTCCAGAAACGGTTTTAAGAAGTTCAAAAAAACGCAATTCTTCTATGGTTGCAAATCCATAAAGCTCTGTTGAACCATCTCTGGGATTTAAAACAAAATGCGTAAAAAGTTTAATTTCCAAACCAATCTTTGATACGCTGGAATGCATTTTTTCTGGAATGACTACCCTATAGCCCACGCCAGAAACATCCACTATTACGTAGTTATCCGATAATGCCACTACTTTGCCTGATAGATATCCGATCATGGGTTAATCATACTAGAATATGCATGTTTTTTCAAAAAAAGGGGTATTAAAATGGCAGCGCCCGACGAGTCGGGTTGACTGCCGGGCACGGGAACTGTTTATGTGCCTACGCTATAGGCACCTCCTTTCTTGTGAAGCCTTCCGCTTCACAAATTTTCGGATTAGAAGGAGGGGAGCCCGGAGAGAGTCACGAGCACTATTCCCGTGACGGCCCCGGCGACTCCAAGGCAGGCGGCTATCAGCCAGAGCGCGTCTACCGCCGCCCTGGCTTCTGTTACCAGCCCCTCTCTTTTCTTTACATCACGGACCACCTCTATGGCGGCCCGAATCGAATTCCCCAGCACGCCCAAGAGGACGGCCAGGACGACTAACGTTATAATATCATTCATTTCATACCTCTTTCTTTCGTTGCTATATATACTACCACAAACTTACCCAAAAGTCAAATGTTCCAATCAGCCTCAAAATTTAGGCTTATTTGCTTTTTTGATAATGATATGTTATAGTATACAGACACTTCGGCTCGCACCCGAGGACATCAATGACGGTTCTATTCGCAGAGAACAACTATGATCAGTCTGACAACGCGTGCGAAAAAAAGGAGGTGGAAGTTAATCTCCCCCTGCCATGTCCTTGGCTGGAAGGGGTTATCGTCTGGCTCAACCGGACGATGAAGAGATTGCTTCCTGTTCTAAAATAAAAGGCACGTCTGCTTGACGTGCCAACGAGGGGCGCATCCAAGCGCCCCCTTTCAATACAAACATTGCTAAATCATTCAAAATATATTACTATTCAATTCACGAACAATTCACTAACATAACATTATGCCAATTATAAAATCAGCAAAGAAGGCTTTGCGACAATCGAAAAAGAGACGAATCAAAAATATTCAACGCAAAAAGAAAATTCGCAACTACGTAAAGGAATTCAAGAATGCTATCGAAGCGCAAGATTTTGATAAAGCAAAAGAATTACTTCCAAAAGTCTACAAAGCTTTGGACAAAGCATCCAAAAAAAACGTAATCAAGAAAAACACTGCAAGTCGAACCAAATCCAGACTCACAAAACGATTATCAAAAGCATCTTCGAAATAATTTAGTCTACGAATATCTAGATACGCTTGTTGCTATTCCCATCCCGGCAAGTATTGATACGAGAGATGAGCTTCCAAAGCTAATAAATGGTAAAGGCAAACCAGTCAAAGGCACCAATCCTGATATTGCCCCGATATTAATAAATGCCTGCCCTACCACCCAGACTGCCATTCCAAGAACAAAGAGTCGTCCAAAATCGTCTCTGCTTTTTCGTGCAATATGAATAAGCAATCCTAAAAGGACGAGAAACATAAGAATCAAACTAATCCCTCCGACAAATCCAAACTCTTCAACTAATACAGCAAAGATCGAATCCCCGACTGGCTCTGGAAGGTGGCTTATCTTTTGCTGGCTATTGCCATACCCGACTCCCCAGACGCCTCCTGATCCAATAGTAATCAATGCCTGATTGATATGATAGGAACTTCCGAGAGTATCAGTCGTCGGATCCAGAAATGTTTTTATCCTGTTAAATCTATACGGGGATACAAATGCCAAAGACCCCAATGCAATTCCAAATATTACAAAAAGGATTAATAAATGTTTTGCAGGGGCTCCGGAAAAAAAGTACACAGACACAGCAATAATGACAATCAATCCTAGTGTTCCAAAATCCGGCTGAAGCAAAAGCAGTACTCCGACAAATGCCAAAATCATTAAAAAAAGGAATCAGTGAATATCTGCGCGAGCTAACTGTCTTATGCTGTCTACTGCTGAACCAAGCGGCTAAATATATGATTAAAGCAAGTTTCAAAAACTCCGACGGCTGAAAACTAATTGGCCCGATGCTAATCCATCGTGCGGCACCTTTAAAAGTATTACCAATACCCGGAATAAAAACAGCGATCACTAAACCAATTGCAAGTATCAAAATCGGCAGGGCGAACTTTTTCCATGCATCATATCTGATCCGAGATAAGGCATAGAATAAAATGATACCAGGGAGCAAGCCATATATTATTTGATGCCAAACAAAATGATACGGAGAATCAAAAAGTTTGTCTCCCTGAATTATTCCAGCAGAAGAAATCATTATTAAACCAAAAACAACCAGCAGAAAAACTACTACCACCAATGCCTTGCCTGAACCGGACAATTCATAAACCTTAGCCATTGCTTTATTATAACAGTGGAGGCAGCTTTGAGTCGATAAGAAAGATAATAACTCCGATGATTGCGCCTATTGCTGACACTGCCCAAAAACGCATAGTAACAGTGGATTCATGCCATCCGCGTGCTTCAAAATGATGATGTATGGGTGTTGAAAGAAAAATCTTCTTACCTTTACGCAATTTCTTAGACGAAACTTGCAAGATCACCGATCCTGATTCAATTACAAAAATAATTCCAATTGGAATAAGTAGAATGGGTGCATTGGTTAACATAGCAATGACACCAATCACAACGCCAAGAGACATGGCACCGGTATCCCCCATAAATATCTTTGCAGGAAAAATGTTATGCCATAAAAATGCAATAAGCGCTCCACTGATTGCAGCAATGAATACAACAAGATCCATCCGCCCCTGTACAAATGCAATAACGCCATAAGCACCAAACATTGTCAAAAATACTCCTGATGACAATCCATCCAATCCATCTGTTTCGTTCGCAGAGAATGCAGTAGACATAATAACTAATATGAAGAAAAGGAAATACCACGGTCCAATAACATAGTCTCCAAGAAAGGGAACGTTAATAGTGTCAAAATCTAATTTAAAATAGAACCACCATGCGCCGAAAACAGAAATCAAAGTATAGAGAAAAATTCTAACTTTCATTCGAAGTCCCCCTCCATTCGGTCCTTTGCGAAGCGCGCCAAAAAGATCATCTATCCATCCAAGAATTCCTGCAACCAGCAGCATTCCAAGGGGAACCCATGTCTGACCTCTAGACAGGAAATTAAATTTTGACCAGTCTCCCCCAACGATATCCGACAAGAACCAGACCGCTAAAGTTACAATTGCAACAGTAGCCCAAATCAATACTCCTCCCATTATAGGAGTTCCTTCTTTATGTTTATGGAGTTCATGAAAGACAGGTGCGTGGCCGGAGGGCTTAATCTGTTTCCCAACTTTATAGTGGGCAAGGATTCTCAACCATAGAGGCGTCAATAACATTGTTAAAAAAAACGTTACAGTAAGTACTGCAAAAACTCGAACAACATTAAATACTGTAAGAAAATCTCCCCCGGGGAATGTAGATGCTATTTCCATGTATGTGCGTTTTTAACCCAATTAATTAATGTTTGCGTCTCGCCAAAACGATCCTCTGCACCCAATACAACTGTTATAATCGCATCCTTACCGTCGTTAACATCAACTACTAATGCAAGCGTTCCCAATGCTCCCTCTGTTCTGCCTGTCTTCCCTCCTATGATATTCGAAACAATACCAAGCAATCTATTCGTATTATTTAATTTATGTACCAATTTGCCATCTAATGATGCAACTTCATCATTCTCGGTCGCAAGTATTTCCCAGATTTCAGGATAGTTATTTACATATCTGACCAAAGTCACAACATCGCTTGCTGTTGAATAAGTAGCACCATCGTCAAGCCCTGCAGGATCATTAAAGTGCGTATTGTCCATGCCAATGTCATGCGCCTTTTCATTCATGAGATCAACAATCTCATAACCGGTCTTTGCAATCTCTGTTGAAAACACTGACGCAGCATCATTCGCAGAATTTATCAGCATTACTTTTAACAGATCCCGCCCGAGTATCTGCTCTCCTCTATACAGATCCGCTCCCAGTCCATCAACATTTAAATCCTGCGCTGATATTGTATAGATACTATCTAGGTCGAGATTCTCTGTAATTACTACAGCTGTCATTAATTTAGTGATTGAAGCTATAGGCATCTGCTCATCAGGATTTAATGCATACAAAGTCCTACCCGAACGTATATCGTGGACAATTGCGGCACGAGCATCAATAATGGGTTCTGAAATATTAAAATCACGAATTGGAAGATAATTAATATTTGCCGGCGAAAGAATAAATGCCTGCGCTGAACGAACTATTAGTCTTGGGGTTTCGATAGCAGAATTATAATTTTCTACTTCTTGAGCAACTGAACGCTCCTCAAAGAACATGAAACCAATAAGCGCAAGCACTACAATAAGGGAGGCTCCGATTATAACTAATGGACCTTTCATTATTTTTCAACTTTTTTAACTTGTATACTTAATTCGTCTAATTGTTTCTTGGATACATCTGTTGGTGCATCCATAACAGCTGTGCGTCCAGAACCTTCTGCCGGAAATGCCATTACTTCGCGTACACTGGCCTCGCCAAGCAAAACCATTAACATCCTGTCTGCTCCCGGTGCTATACCGCCATGAGGAGGCACGCCATATTCAAACGCTTTCAAAAGATGTTCAAAGTCTTTCTTCTGCTCATCGCTAAATCCTATGAGTTCGAAAATTTTATTCTGAATTTTCGAATCATGAATTCTAATACTTCCTCCTCCAATTTCATGACCATTTAAGATTAAATCATGCTGGAGCCCGCGTACTTTAGAAGGATCTTTATCGAGCAATTCAACATCATCAGGATGAGGAGCTGTAAACATATGATGCGATGGAGCGAACTTCGCGCCTCCTGAACCATGGAAGAAATCTTCATCAGTCTGTTCTACAAAAAGAGGGAAGTCAGTTACCCATGCAAATGCAAGTTCATTAGGATCATTTTTATCTTTTCTCAAATCAGGCTTATCACTCCCGTATTTTTCCATAGACTCTTTATGACTAAGCCTCGGCCAAGGTTTACTTGATATTTTTTTGTCTAGAAAAACTTCTAAAACCATTTTTGTAAACATCTCTTCAGTGAATTTCAAAATATCTTCCTGTTCAACAAAGCTCATTTCAACATCAAGCTGCGTAAACTCTCCAAATGCTCTGTCTGCCCTATTATCTTCATCTCTGAAACAACGAGCAAATTGAAAATATTTTTCAAAACCAGCCACCATAAGAAGTTGCTTATACTGCTGTGGTGCTTGAGGCAAAGCATAGAATTTGCCCGGATGCAGACGCGATGGCACAAGAAAATCACGAGACCCTTCCGGAGTGGATTTTGTCAGTATCGGCGTCTCTATTTCCATAAATCCCTTATCGCTCAAATAATTTCTCAAAAATCTAAACATCTCATGCCTTTGTCTCATAATTTTCTGCATACGTCCACGGCGAAGATCAAGATATCGATATTTAAGACGTAATTCCTCATTGATGCCTTTTCCGTCATCACCTATTTCGAATGGTGGAGTTTCTGCTTCGCTTATTATCTTAAGTTCTTCAGGCTGAAGTTCTACTTTGCCAGTTTCAATATCAGCATTTACCATATTCTCCGGACGTTCAGCCACTTTACCCCGTACGCGAATCACCCACTCTGGACGAAGCTTATCAGCGGTATCATGAAGTTCACCCGGAGCAAAAACAACCTGTATAATTCCAGATCTGTCGCGTAAATCAATGAAGATAAGTTTCCCGTGATCTCGACGAGTATCCACCCAGCCAAAAAGATCCACAGTCTCACCTACCTTATGAGCTGTTTCGACAATGTCTAATTTCTTTGTCATTACTTTAGAATACTACAAAAAGCGCCTTAATCAAAATACTAGCCCTCCTGCTTCAATTCGTCTCTATACTCCAACCACTCTTCCTTCGTAATAGGGTCATCCTTCTTTTCAAGAGGCAGAAAGAATGTAGCTATTACTGCTCCTACTAAATTAAATAATAAATCTAATGCATTACTCGTATAACTTCCTACAGGAGCATCAAGGAATGTTGCAGCAAAAAATTCTACAACTTCAATCACTGCTCCAACACCAGAAACAATAAGGATCATCATGACATAGAACATGGTTCGTCCAAGTCGCGTATCAAGCAAACGCTGATGCAACATGTATGGTTTGAGAAATGTATATGAAATTATTACATTCACAAACATAAACATCATATGCAAAACATCCTGATACTTCAGTATGTTTGGAATCAAAACCAAATTCATCAATGTATCACCATGTACAGATATGACTCCGCCTCCCAAAGCAAGAAATCCCAATATACTTAAACTTGTCACAGCTCGTTGAGGAAGATAATAGTTCATGTATACACGAGGCTGGTAGTGAAGGAATATATAGACGAATGCACCAAGAGCTAAAGTATAGAAGAAGAATTCAGCATTCCCCGTCCATAGAGTAATAACAGCAAAAACAGAAAGATATATAAAAGTAATATATCCTATCGAACGGATATACGATTGTACTGGAATTTTAGTTTTGGCCATTACAGATTCTTATCAATCTTTTTGAGTATTTCGTCTGCTATCGGACTCTGATCTAAATCCATTCCTACATCTGTAACCTGCACCCAGAAATCATCTCTAAACATTACCTTCAAGTGTGCGTCTGAATCCTCTAAAACAGTATACCCACGATCAATGTCTTCTATCTTAATACTTGCCCCAGGCATTAATGAATCTAATTCTTTATAGTAATCCTCATATTTTTCGAATGACGCAAATGGTCCCCCTCCAGAGGTGACACGGCCAACGACTATAACAATCATATAATTACCTGCGCCATTAGAAAGTTCTGTATCAGATACATACCCGCATTCAGGACTAAATTCCATACCAGGAAGAGGAGGAGTCGCCTGGCCTGTCTGCAAGATACTGTCATTCTGACTATACTCAATCCCTCTTATATCCTCCGTTATATCGTTAAGCTGACTCAATGTGATGAGATCACTGCATGAATCAATTGAAGACGAATCATTATTTCTGTCGCTATCATCATCGTTAGCAGGAGTTTCGTCTGCCATCTGGTCATCACTCTCATCTGAATCCGAAGAAAACACTCCCAAGAACCAAAGCCCAGCTATAATTGCGATAATTACGATAACCACAATCAATATTTTTAATCCTGAACCACCCGAAGATCCTCCGACACTTGGCACGGGCGCTTGCACAGGTTGCTCTGCTGGCTGCATATTATCTTGTTCCATAATAAAATAGTTATTAAGTTCTAATACCTAATTTCCCTTGATTTCAGAACCCAAGTCAAGCAAAAAAGAAAAAACTGTTTTATCCGCCCATCGGGACTCGGACCCAGAACCTCTCGCTTAAATAGAATGTCTCATTGTGGGCCGCCTGGGACTCGAACCCAGAACCTCTCGCTTAAAAGGCGATTGCTCTACCAGTTGAGCTAGCAGCCCATTATATATTATACCATCACTGCGGATACTTCGGATGTTCCATCTTTATCTTTGATCTATATTGAACCAACCTAGCAAGCGCAAATAAAAAACTCGACAACCTATTTATATACTGAACTGCATCCGAATCAATCTTTTTCTTTTTTGAAAATGTTACCCACATTCTTTCAAGTTTCCGTGCAAGAGTACGCGCAACATCAAGCCGTGCTATCAATTCATTTCCCCCAGGAATTATGAAAGCTTTAATAGCAGGTATTGTTTCGTCTATTTTCTTAATCTCTGTTTCCAGATACTTCGTATGCTTCTTGCTTATCTTCACTTTAGGCTTTAAACCCATTCCAAGCGAAGCAATCTGCGCCTGAACCACAAATAGATGTTCCTGAACTGTTTTTAATGAGCATTCAACACGATCAAGCATCTTTATCCTCTTGTCTATCTTATCTGCTTCAACTCTACACAAACCCAGCCAAGCACTCAATTCATCCACTCCGCCAAGCACTTCAAAAAATACATCATCCTTCCTTAACTCGCATTTACCGAGCTTACTCGTACCTCCATCTCCTGCACCAGTGTAAAACTTGGTCTTCATCTACCTTTTTTACCATAAAAAAGCAGATATGACAACTGAAGATGCTACTTGTGGTAATTTTTTCTTTAATTAGCTAGAGAATAAACGATCTGCAAATTTGTAGCATATTGCGGGACTTTTAGATATACTCTAAGAATAGTCCTGAAAAATTATTCTCTCT
>JBDRCU010000034.1:0-2295 GCA_043821485.1 Parcubacteria group bacterium
TTGCTTGCTCAGACGGATTTGTGCGAGTGGATTATAGCGACGGCATACAAACCTCGCTTGGAAGTTTTGATTGGACCGCGCAACTACTTACAAACGAGATGTTAAGCCAAGCACCAGGTTGGGCGTATTTGATAGCGCCAGTAACTTATGGAATAGACTCTACAATGTTTTTTGGTGTTAAAGTTCCAGATGGACTACCAGATGAAGGCAGGATGTATGTAATACCTCAGGATGGAGTTAAATTTTATCCTGAGTGGGATTGGATGAGTAATGCTCCGCATATTTTTGGAGGTAATGCGACTATACCTTTGTTATGGGGAACAAGTAATTCATTCGATACTGTTAGCGTAAAAGATGATGATGGTAATTGGCGAGTTACGAATGATGGTACATATTCAATATTAATCGATCCACCACCTGTAGATATTTATGGTGGAACAGATTGTCATCCTGTAGCAGGTGATTTTGATGGTGATGGTTGGACTGACCGCACAGTCATGTGTCCGGATGAATGGCGTATAGCTTATACGAGCACGAAGTTTGAGACAAAAGAAGATTCTGAAGGAGTGCGGCATATACCTCTAACATATGATCCTAAAAAGTCTGCTCTACCAGGCCGCACATATTCAGGTGGCATAAGTTATCAATATACTTTGAAACTCATCAAAGAATTTCAAACTTCACATCCAGGAGTACCTCCGCCAATTCCAGTGGACATGGTGACTGTGACGCCATAACTGTTTGTGTTATCTCTCAACTTCCTCTACCTGCTGAATCGTCAATAATTCCACTTAGCATTGTTTTCAAAATGATAAGGATTCTATTTGTTCCAATAATTTAACCCATCTTTTATTATGCGACAGAATGTAACTATCTAAAATTCAGAGTGATTTTATTTGAGTAAATTTGGCCTGCATCTTGCTTATAAATGAAGCGTATTGTTCCAATCTATGTGTATGGGGGAATTATGAAACAAATATATGCAATTATTTTTGCGTTGAGCATGATTGTGTTGCCAAGTTTATGTGCGGCGCAGGTATGTAATGACATCGTTATTCCGAAGTCTGCAATCTCAGATGATGCTAAGGTATTAAAAATTCAATCTGCTTTGGATGATTATAAGCAAGGTGGAAAATACGGCATATGTTTTAAATTTGAGGAACCATTTGCAGTTAAATCAAATTTTATGACAAAACCATTTACCCTCACAATTCCCTCTGGTGAAACACACGACGTTTATATTGATGGGTTGCAGTTAGAAAACCATGATGCAAATCATATAACCTTTCCTTTTCTCATAATCGACAACAATGGAAGAGGTACTGTTACTTTAAAAATTACTTCCATCACTGATGTCAGAAACGGATTAGTTCTTCAAGGCAGTGGAAAAATAAAAATAGTGGAGAGCGTGATTTCAGGAGATGATAGTGATGGAGTTTGTGTAGCAGTAAATAGTTACAATGCTGTAATTCAAGGTTCTGATATATCGCATTGCAAAGAAGGAATTCGAATTAACGCAAGCGAGACATTAAAAGGAATTCCAATTAATGCAGGTGAAGCATTAATTGGGGCAGAAGATAGCGATCACGCAGATACTGACATGAACGTTATCCACAACAATGAATACGGCATTCACCTTATAAAAGGAAATCACAATAAATGGGCATACAACTTGATATATGACAACGTGCCAAAGGTGGGAGAACCCTCGGCGCAAAATGCGATATGGATAGAGAACGACGCCAACGAAGGGCTAAAACCCCTTGAAGCAATTTTGTACCAAGGTGAAGACGACGAAGACTACGCCATGCGCTGCGAAAGAGACGAAGCCGGTAAGGTGATCAAACGTGAACTAAAATTCAAACTCCCTCCACAAAAAGGAGAGGTGAGTGTATTTGAAACTTCGGCAGCAAATTATGAAGGTAATAAACAACCAAAAAGATATCTAACCCACTGCCGTTTAGACAAATACGGTATGTGTGATCTTGGCACTTTGCCAACTGATGTAATGGCTAAGATAAAAGAAGGTGAATGTGGAATCGATGATTTTTTCATAACAGCAATATTTACAGGAACGAGTTCTTCAGAACTAATGCACGATCCGCTTCCATTTGACGGATATTCATCCGTTATTCTCGTTGGCGATGATTTGCCAGTTTCAATGCCAGGTGCCACTGACACAGCTATCGAAAGCGGCGGGGACATCAACATAACAGATGACAACATCACAACTGACAATGAAGAAGAAGTAGTTGCTTCATCAGGCGGCAGCTCCATGGGCGGAGAAGGTATTGC
>JBDRCU010000035.1:0-3524 GCA_043821485.1 Parcubacteria group bacterium
GTGTTGCTGCTTTCCTGTTTACCTTTATATTACGGCCACATGTTTATTAACACCAAAGACATTCCGTTCGCGTGCGGCTATATTTGGTGCTTGTATTACCTTATAAGGTTTATACTAAGAGAAGACAGACATCCTTACCGAGTAGCAATAAAACTCGGCCTTGTTTTAGGATGCACGTTAGCAACTCGCATTGGAGGAGCAATTTTTTTGTTTTACTTTGCGCTTGCCGGAGGCGGCTTTCTTTTGATGTCCCTTAAAGGCCCGCTGTCTCTTGCCCATGTGATGACACGCAGACTCATTCCACTGGCCATCGCGTCAGTGGTTGCTTATGCAACGATGTTGCCTTTTTGGCCGTATGTGTTGCTTCACCCTGTCACCGGACCGATCACGGCGTATCAAGAAATGGTGAAGTTTAAGACCGCGGGTTCTGTGTTGATTGCCGGACAATATGTGGATATAACTCAGCCACCGTATTGGTATCTCCCTCACTTAATGAGTTTGCAGCTGCCGGAAGTCCTGTTACTGCTTGCAACAAGTGGATTACTCATTGGAGTTTTGATGGTTTTAAGATCAACGTATAAAACGCTTAGTCTTAGTAGCATCACA
The DNA here is from genome assembly GCA_043821485.1 of Parcubacteria group bacterium. Taxonomy (GTDB): domain Bacteria; phylum Patescibacteriota; class Minisyncoccia; order 2-02-FULL-40-12; family IGHO2-01-FULL-4-A; genus JBDRCU01. The sequence continues at coordinate 607 of JBDRCU010000035.1, forward strand.
CTTGCGATGGGAATCGCTGTTGTTGCCATTGCTTTTCCAGTTGCCTTCGCGATCATTAAACACTCAACATTATATGACAATTTTCGGCATTTTCTTTTTGTCGTGCCACCACTAGTCGTCATATGCGCACTAACCCTAAATTACGTGCTTTCCAATGTACCATTTTTTGTTGGAGTATTTATTTGGATGGCAGCTTTCGGTTGGACCTTAAGTTATTTGCATATCAGCTACCAGTTACACCCCTATCAGTATGTATATTATAACAGCTTTGCTAAGGGCGTAGACGAGCCCAAGCTCCGTTATGAATTAGATTATTGGGCAACGTCTTTTAAGGAGGCTGTGGAGATACTTCAAAAGCATGTCGCATCCAATACCTCTTTACCTAAAGCCGTAAAGGTGTCTTCATCCGAGCCACAAGAATTGACAGAGATCTATCTTAAAAACAACGAAATTCTGCACTTCGAAAAAGAGCGTGAAAAAGCGGATTTTTATATTGCTTTGGTGAGGGAGCAATATGATGAAAACATACCTGGTAATAGAATTGGCGTCGTATCTAGGTTCGGCGCGGTCTTCGTCAGCATATACGACTTAAATGCATCTCCTAATGATCACGGCAATAAAATATAGCCAAATCAGTGATTTTGTGATATACATCATGCATGGAATTATAAGAAATCTATCTTGGTCAGATGTGCCCTAATATGATGAATCATCAGATCGCATATTCCAACGCGGGAAATCAGAATATCAGTAATAACAAAGGATTCCTTATCGTTATATCGATCCTGTTTCTCATTATAAGTTACACTCCTTATCATTACTGGGATGAGTTCTATTATATATATACGTTGCATTATCACTCATTGACAGAAACAATATTGAAAGAGAATGATTTAAGTGCCGGATTGTTTCCTAAGGGATTTTTTACTTCTAAAATAGGCAGTATGTTAATCATTTCGCTGTTTATTAAAATTATTGGCGCTGGGTGGTTGTCCTTGTACATCCTTCAATTCACATTTGCGTTATTCTTGATTGGTTTTTTCCTCGTATCATATAAACTTTATAGTGAATTAATTGAATCAGAAGATTTAATAGATTCAAAATGGGCTCTAGCTACATCAACCATCGTTCTGTTCTTGCCGGTCACGATGTATCTGAGCTTCAAAACACTTACCGAGGTTCCGGCACTTTTTTTTACTACATTTGGATTATGGATGTTTATAAAAAGTATCCGTGAAACGGCGCCAGGTAAAATCTGTATTCTTCTGTCATTGGCGTTTGCAGGAATTGTATTAGGAGCCTTATGCAGGTATCTTTTCCTTGTTAGCTTTTTGGGTTTAGTCTTTTCATATGGAATAATTTACAGGCGGCACTATCTGATAAGAACAATGATCAAGCGGGCAATGATAATATTTGCGGGTCTTATTGTGCTGGTTATATTTGTATTTTATCTTAAATATGATCATTTGATGCAATCGGTTGGTCTACTAAAATTCAACATCATGAATTTAAAAAGCGATGACAATGCTGTAAAAATATACGTGTTTATGATGTACTTTCAATCCTTCATCATCCTGTTGCCCTTTTCATTTTTATTTAAGTGGACAAAAACTTTCAAGCTATCCATTTGCTGGTTCTGCATATCTGTTGTTCCCTTATTCGTTGCCGCGAGTTATTTAGAAACAAGATTTTTCAGTATCGGTCTTCTTCCTGCGGCAATAATAATAAATCAAGGACTTCAGAATTTCGTGAAGTCCTTACGATTGCATAAAAGAATATTTGTACTGATTATATTGATATCAATCGTCATATCGAATCGTTTGGTCTTCACACCCCTTTCTCTTTATGACATCGATCAGAGTAAGTTGAAAAAGATTGTATCGGATGTATATACATACGAACCCCAAGCAACACTTATTTTGCCGTGGATAACAGAATATTGCTTGTTGAGATTTGTTTATCCTGATAAACAAATTCGATCTTCTATAACAACATTGGCGGGAACTGAAAATCATTCATTTATTCAGACTGATTCCTTTAAATGGTGGATTGGCAGAAATAATCACGTATCAATGCTGGAGGAACTTATGAAGGAATCAAAACCCTGGATATACATCGGCCGATCTTTCAGCCCGGCTCGTGAAAGACTCTACGAATATTTATCTATGTTACGCATGAGCTCTCTTATGCAAAGGCGAGTTGGCAGTGATCCTCTATCTTTAAGTTGGATATGGAACAATGAAGATTTACAACTCGATCTCTCTCAAAGGCAAGGTCCATATAACGCGTACCGAATTGAGTTCTGGCAAAGAATAAAATGAGGAGATAGATGTACATGGGTTCTCATATTGATTTGGCAATCATCATTCCTGCCTACAACGAAGAAAAGAGAATAGAAAGAACAATCCGTTCAATTTGTTCATACCTCACGAATAAACAACTATCTTACGAAATACTGATTGTTTCAGATGGATCAACAGATGGTTCAGTTCAGCTAATAAATAATATGATAAAAGAAACGAAAAATCTTAGACTCATTCATAATAATATAAATCATGGTAAGGGATGGGTTGTGAGGCAGGGGATGTTAAGTACGAAAGCAAAAATTCGCCTTTTCATGGATGCAGACAATGCAACAAGTATCGAACATTATGACCTAATGGCTCCTCTATTTTCAAAAGGATATCAAGTAGTGATAGGTTCACGTAATTCAAAAGATGCAGAAGGAGCAAAACAGGAAGTTCCTCAAAACTTTATAAAAAGATGCTTGGGTAACATAAGCAATGTTCTTATACAAATGATGGCTGTAAGAGGTATATGGGATACGCAGTGTGGATTCAAGGCTTTAACCGCCACCGCCGCTGATGATATCTTTTCTCGATCAAAAATTAATCGGTGGGGTTTTGATATTGAGCTTC
>JBDRCU010000036.1:0-3741 GCA_043821485.1 Parcubacteria group bacterium
TAAGCTATATTTGAGAAAGCAATCCACATATTCTGAAAATGAGGTTTATCCATATCTAAAGATAGAAGATTTTGACTCAGCCCTTATTCAAAAGGCTCGTCAGATGGCTGTCAATAACCAAGCGAATCATCCTTGGCAAAAATTAAGTGATTTTGAATTACTACAAAGTTCAGGACTGTATTTAAAAGATTATAGAACAGGAGATAAAGGTTTTACACTGGCAACTGTTTTGCTTTTTGGTAAAGATGATGTGATTCTATCTGTTCTGCCACACCATAAAACTGATGCCATATTACGAAAGAAGAATCTTGACCGTTATGATGACCGTGATGATATTCGCACAAATTTATTGGATAGTTTTGACCGCATTATGCAGTTTTCTCAGAAGCATTTACCTGACCCATTTTATACAGAAAACAATCAGCGTGTAAGCGTAAGAGATAAAATAGTTAGAGAACTTGCATCTAATATTTTAATTCACAGGGAATACAAAAATGCTTTTCCTGCAAAGTATATTATTGAATCAGACCGTATTTTTGTAGAAAACAGCAACAAACCTCACGGTTTTGGCAATATCGATATACAAAATTTTACGCCATATCCCAAAAACCCAACTATTGCAAGAATTTTCAAGGAAGTTGGCTTAGCAGATGAATTAGGTTCAGGTACAAGAAACCTAGTAAAATTTGGAAAACTATATTCAGATACACCTGTTGAGTTGGTAGAAAATGACATATTTAAAACAACTATTTATATTTCTGAGCAAGCTACCCCGCAAGCTGAGCAAGTTGAAAAGGTACTAGAATTTTGTAAAACGCCAAAGAGCAGAAAAGAGATTCAAGAACATATTGGACTTGAAGACAGAGAACATTTCCGAAAGGAAATTTTGAATCCACTGATTGAGGAAGGAAAATTAAAATTGACCATTCCGGAGAAACGAACTAGTCCAAATCAAAAGTATATATCGAAATAATGAATGAACAAGAAACACGCACAAATTTAATCTTGCCGGCAATACAGGAAGCCGGATGGGGTAAAGTTGAAGGTTCACGCATCCGTGAAGAGTTCCCAATCTCTAAAGGTCGATTAATTGGAAATGGTAAGCGTAGTACACCCGACTGGGCAGACTATGTGTTACAATATCGCAATCGCAATTTGGCGGTGATTGAAGCCAAACCCGATGAAAAAGATTATACCGAAGGTGTAGGACAAGCTAAAGATTATGCCGGACGATTACAAGTACGATTTACATACAGTACCAATGGCTTGCAGATTTATGGTATAGATATGCGGGAAGGCAAAGAAAGCGATGAAGTAAAATATCCCACACCCGATGAATTATGGGAAATGACCTTTGCCGAAGCTGATGACATCAATCCGGATGCAGGAGCTTGGAGGGACAAACTACATACGGTGCCCTTTGAAGAACGTGGTGGAACATGGCAACCGCGCTACTATCAGGAAAATGCCATCACAAATGTATTGGAAGCTATTGCTAAAGGACAAAACAGGATTCTACTCACACTTGCTACCGGCACCGACAAAACCGCCATTGCTTTTCAGATTGCGTGGAAATTATTCCACAGTAGATGGAATTTGCGCAAAGACGGATTGAGACTGCCGCGCATTTTGTTCTTGGCAGATAGAAATATTTTGGCTGACCAAGCTTTTAATGCTTTCTCGGCCTTTGAGGAAGAAGCTTTAGTGCGGATACGTCCGGCGGATATTCGCAAGAAAGGAAAAGTACCAACCAATGGAAGCATATTTTTTACAATCTTCCAAACCTTTATGAGTGGGGATAATAATGAACCATACTTTGGCGAATATCCAAAAGATTATTTTGATTTCATTATTATAGATGAATGCCATCGCGGCGGCGCAAACGATGAAAGTACTTGGCGCGCCATCATGGAATATTTTAGTCCGGCGGTACAATTAGGAATGACGGCTACTCCTAAAAGAGATAAGAACATTGATACCTACCGCTATTTTGGTGAGCCGGTGTATGTGTATTCCTTAAAAGAAGGAATTAACGATGGATTTTTATCCCCGTTCAAGGTGAAGCAGATTCATACAACTATTGACGAATATCTCCACACGTCTGACGATACGGTGGTTGAAGGTGATATTGAGGAAGGAAAGGTTTACACCGAAGCAGAAATGAACCGAGTGATTGAAATTAAAGCACGTGAAGCTTACCGGGTGGAATTGTTTTTGAAAATGATGAACCAAAACCAAAAGACAATAGTGTTTTGTGCTACACAACTGCACGCCCTTGCTGTTAGAAATTTAATTAATAAGCTTGCAGATAGCACCAATACCAATTATTGTCACCGCGTTACAGCAGATGATGCCAAATTGGGAGAACAGCATTTACGAGAATTTCAGGATAATGAGAAAACTATTCCAACGGTACTTACTACCTCACAAAAATTGAGTACAGGTGTTGATGCGCCGGAGTTGAGGACTATTGTTTTAATGCGTCCCGTAAACTCAATGATCGAGTTTAAGCAGATTATAGGGCGTGGTACCCGCTTGTTTGATGGTAAGGATTATTTTACCCTTTACGATTTTGTGGGTGCATATAAACACTTCCTTGACCCTGAATGGGATGGGGATGTTTTACCCTGTGATGTGTGTGGCGAAGTAGTGTGCATTTGTGAGCCGGCATCAAAACCCTATCCCGTTCCTTGTGAAGAGTGTGAACAAACACCCTGTGTTTGCGATAAACCACAACCCGAACCTTGTCCTGTGTGCGGTTATGACCCGTGTAGATGTAATATAGTAAAACGAAAGATGATTAAGGTGAGGTTATCTGATGGGAAAGTCCGGGAATTAGATTCTATGGTACAGACTTCTTTTTGGAGCCCTGATGGTAAGCCAATATCGGCAGAAGAGTTTTTACAGTCCATGTTTGGTTCACTACCGGATTTCTTTAAAAATGAAGATGAACTACGTGCCATCTAGAGCAAACCCGATACCCGAAAAAAACTCTTACAAACATTAAATGAGAAGGGATTCACAATAAGCCAAATAGAAGAATTGCAGCAGTTGATACATGCAGAAGATAGTGATTTATATGATGTATTAGCTTACATAGCCTTTAGCACAAATCCTGTAAAACGAAGCCATAGAGCTGAACATGCCAAGAATCACTTTGGAGTTTATGAATCCAAACAACGAGTGTTCCTTGATTTCGTATTAAAACAATATATTGAATCAGGCGTGAATGAACTGGATGACGCTAAACTGCCGGAATTACTGACGTTAAAATACAAGGCGATTTCTGATGCTAAACGGGAGTTGGGAGATATTAGGTCAATACGTGATACGTTTATAGGATTTCAAGAGTATTTGTATAGTAAAGATGGAGATAGTGGTTGATTTATTGATTAAGAATAAAATATAAATTAAATAATTTGGATATAGCGTTTTTTAATAATTATTTGAGAATATTTAATATCCCCATCTTCATCCACTTTGTTATTACTTCTAAAATAGAAAAGCCCCCGCAACCGCTACGGGGGCTTTTTTTATCGGCATTAATGCAAAAAGAAGGAGTTACTTATTTTGTTGCCGAAGAAATGCCGGTAATTCCATATCAGTATCTAGAAAACTGATTTTGTCACCGTCAAAGCGGATTTTTGGTTTTGTATCTAACGGTTTAATGATCTCATCGCCATCTTTCTTTTGATGCAATGGCATATTCACCTGTTCGGTCAGTATGCGCGTTTGCTCTCT
>JBDRCU010000037.1:0-126336 GCA_043821485.1 Parcubacteria group bacterium
TTTTGTCTTGCTGCTTCATCTCCCTTGGAAACTTTCTTTGCAATTTCAACTTCTTCCTCGCCTGTAAGCAATGGGTACTTCCCTATTTCCCTCAAATACATCTGAACTGAATCGGATCCGGCTTCAAGCTGTTCAGTTTCAAGCTTCTTCTTCGCTTCCATTTCCTTATCACGTTCTTCGGTGAACACTTTACCTGTATCGACAATATTAATATTTGCCCCTTCCAAACGGTCGTATAGACTCTCAAGTCCTTCAATGTCTCTCTCTATCGCAGGGAATGTATGAAGAATTTCAAGTTCGGTTATAAACCCCCGAGTACGACCCTTATCAATTAATTTCAAAATTGCATTCTCGTCAACCGGAACATTGACTGTCTTTTCTTTCTTCCACTTTTTTGTTACTTTTTTAGACTTGATTACTTTCTTTTGTATAGGCTTTTTCTTGCGAACTATTTTGCGTGCTTTTTTAGGTCTTGATCCAATACGTTTCTTTACTGTTTTTTTAACAGTTTTCTTTTTGGCTTTTTTCTTTTTAATTATTTTCTTCTTTTTGGTTTTCTTTTTCATGAGTATTTAAATCTAACGTATCTGTCCTATCTCTTTGGACAACTTTGAAAATTCAATCAAGAGTATATCTATCCGCTCCTGATCTTTGCCGCGTTCAGCGGATCTAATATCATACTCCAAACCCTCGAGCTGAGATAGTATATTACGCCTCTTTATATAGTTTAGCAACTTATTGCACTCAATTTCCAGTTTTTTATCCTCAAACTCCGCCCAAAGCTCCTGGGATTTCAAATATGCAAACTCTATACTAAGTTTACCATTGTTTTCATCCTCATCTCCACTCGTAAGCTGATTAATCATATTCTTGCCATTACCAGCGTCTTTTGGATCAATCCTGCGAAGAATACGTATAAATTGCGGAGACAAAAATGCCTGATATTCGCTATTTATCGTTGTACGTAAAGATGGAAGCCGCATGATAAGTCCGAGTAGACTTTCTTCCAACATATCAAAACGTTCCTGCTCTGGCTTTTCTATTGGGGACTCATCTGATTCTTTATCTTTTGTCATTGGGATAAATTCCGAAATGGGTTTTGTGTTTGCCAATTCTTCTGAAATCACATCTTCTTTAACTCTTAAAATTTGTGCAGTTTCTCCAACCCAATGGGCCTGCTCTACTTTGCTTGCAATAGCTGCAACCATTGGAAGAATATTTTTAGTAAAAAGCTTCTTGCCATGCGCTGTCGCAATATCGAACTTATTCTTCATTTTTTCAAAATAGAATTCCAGAAATGGTTTTACTTTCTTAGCATATTCTTCCCAACCAAAATTGTGTTGCTTAATATAGTCAGCAGGATCTTTAAAATTCGGATCATCAATAGTAAGCATGTTCACATTAAAACCATGCGCAAGAGCAAGGCCGACTCCGCGCTCCCCCGCTGCATCTCCTGCATCATCTGTATCAAAACATAAATCTAAAGTATCAGTATATCGTTTAATTATTCTCAAATGTCCGTCGGTAAGCGCAGTACCGGAAGAAGCAACAACGTTATTCACTCCAACCTGATGCGACATAATTACATCTGTATTGCCTTCAACAACAATGCATCTATTGCTTCGCCTAATATCCAGTCTTGCTTTATCTAAACCATAAAGGATCCTGCTCTTATCATATATTGCAGTCTGCGGAGTGTTTACATATTTACCAACGTCTTCTTTCTTGGCTAACCTGCCAAATACTCGTCCGGTAAATCCAACCACCTGTCCATTGGCGTCTGCAATTGGAAACATGATTCTAGATCTAAATCTATCGAACACGCCTGTGCCATTATCTTTCTTAATTAACAATCCTGCATCTTCGATCTCTTTGTTCTCATACTTACGTGCAAGAAATGTACTTAATCCGTCCCAGACGTCCGGCGCATAGCCGAGTCGGAAGCGTTTGATTGAGTCTTCGGTTATTCCACGGTCTTTAAGATACTTCGACGCCTGTGCCCCTGCATTCGACCCCTCCAATTGTTTTTCGAAAAACTTCGTAGCAAGTTCATTAATTTCATATAGTTTTGCCTTTTGATCACGATGTTCGCGAGGAATATATGAAAGTTCAATACCAGCTCGTCCTGCAAGAGTTCGAAGTGCTTCAGGAAATTCAACTCCTTCGATTTGTTTTACAAATTCAAAAATATCTCCACCGAGATTACACCCAAAACAATGCCAAATCTGTCTTTCTGGAGAAACAAAAAACGAGGCACTTTTCTCGTTATGAAATGGGCATGGGGCTTTGAAATTAACCCCTGCTTTCTTTAGTCTTAGATATCCCCCAATCAGATCAACGACATCTACTCTGTCCTTAATTTTAGAAACATTGTCTTCCATGAGTTCCCTCATTCTTGCAGAAAACACCTAATTATTCAAATATTATATTGGCCCATAAAACATCGGACCCCGAATCCCAACAAGGAATCGGGGCCTATTTCAACATTTCAAGAGCTTGCTGACAGGATATCTCCAAGAAACACTTGCTTAGCTTCTTTTCGATAAACCGCCATTTACTCAGCCCTGCCTTGAATTCCTCTTCTGTAATACCGAGGAAGAGGACAAATCTCACAGACTCAACAGGACACAACAGAGGGCTGTATATGAAAAGTCCTTCTCCCGAAAAATGGTCGAGTGGATATCCACCGCCTGAACCTTCCAAATAGTCAGAGAATATCACCTTGACGACCCTGACTGCATCATCGCACACAGAGAACTCGCTTCCCTCTCGCATACGCTACTCCTTTTCGACTCAAATCACTACAACATGATTAAATCACTTTTTACAAAAAATGCCTAATTATTCAAATGAATCTCCCAAAAAGCCGAAAGCCCCGTCAAACGCGTAGCGTTGAGGGGCTCCGGGTACTGTTAGCCTGCGATTCTCCTAGATCGCAGGATTTGTCAGATATGCCGCGGAGGGCCATTCGGTGGTGGTTGCAACGGAGAAACCGTTCCCGGCTCCCAGTCGAAATCCAAATCCTCAAAGTAAGCCTGGGTCTTCGGAGCCCAGACATTAATCACCTTGCATGCTTTGATCACCTGTAAGATGAGTCCCCTCCGGAATCCTTTTGGATCCCAGTAGATCAGGCTCATCAGGGAACAAATACATGCTATTATCAGAGATCCGTAGACTTGGATCATGGGCCACGCAATGGCCACCATCCGAAAACCAGCCGAGACCAACGCCACCAGTCCCAAAACGAAAAAACCGATGGCAAAAATTTTGGAAGTTGTCTCTTTCTTCATCTGATTCTTCCTCCTCCGAAAAGATAATATATCATTACACATTTTAATCAATTTGTCAATTATATTAAAACCGCCCTCGTTTATGAGAGTGGTTTTACAAAAATCTTTAATTTAATATCTACCTCTTCCCTTCTGAAATCTCCTCAGCTATATTCCTCGGCACTTCTTCATAGTGTGCAAACTCCATTGTGCTTGTTGCACGTCCTTGAGTTAAAGATCGAAGTGTAGTTGTATATCCAAACATTTCAGAAAGCGGAACCTTTGCATCAATGACTTTAAGTTTGAGTACTTCTCTGTCTGTCATCTGCTCAATGCGTCCGCGTCGTGAATTGAGGTCGCCTGTAATTTCTCCTAGAAAATCTTCAGGAACAATGACTTCTACTTTCATTATTGGTTCAAGTATAATTGGTTTTGCTTTATGAGTTGCAGCCTGGAATGCCATTATAGCTGCCATCTTAAATGCTACTTCAGAAGAGTCTACGTCATGATATGTACCGTCATAAACCGTTGCTTTAATATCAACCATTGGATATCCAGCAATCACACCCTTATCCATGGCTTCTTTGACTCCCTTTTCTACTGCCGGGACATATTCCTGCGGTATAGTTCCTCCTTTTATTGCATTAGCAAATTCAAATCCTTTGCCAGCTTCCTGCGGTTCGATTCGCAATAGTACATGTCCGTACTGACCGCGTCCTCCTGATTGCTTAATATATTTGCCTTCTGCTTCAGCCATCGTCTTAATTGTTTCCTTGTAAGCAACCTGAGGCTTGCCAATATTTGCTTCTACTTTAAATTCTCTCTTCATACGGTCAACAATAATATCTAAATGCAACTCGCCCATACCGGAAATTATAGTCTCTCCTGTTTCCTGATCTGTGCGAACCTTAAAACTTGGATCTTCCTGCGTGAGCTTACTCAAAGCAACGCCCATCTTTTCCTGGTCTGCTTTGGTCTTTGGCTCAATGCGTTGCGAAATAACCGGATCTGGGAAAACAATATTTTCTAAAATTATTGGATTGTCAGGATCGCAAAGAGTATCTCCTGTTTTTGTTCCTTTTAAACCTACTGCTGCTGCGATATTCCCTGCAAATACTTCTTTTACTTCTTCACGGTCATTAGATCTCATTCTTACTATCCTGCTGATACGTTCCTGCTTGCCTGTTGTAGCATTCATAACATAGGTGCCTGAACTCAATTGGCCTGAATAAACTCTAAAAAATGTAAGCTGTCCTACAAAAGGATCCGTTGCAACCTTAAATGCAAGCGAGCTGAATGGTTCGGATTCTTCCGGCTTGCGTTCAATCTCTTCTTCTGTATTAAAATCTATGCCTTTAATCGGGGGCAATTCTACAGGAGACGGCAAGTAATCAAGAACTCCATCGAGCAATGGCTGTACTCCTTTATTCTTCAATGCTGATCCTGTAAATACAGGCACAAGCTTATTATCAATTGTTGCTTTGCGTAGTATTTCTCTTAATTTCTCAAGCGGCGGTTCTTTACCTTCAAGATATTGAGCCATAGCCTCATCATCATGTTCAACTATTTTTTCAATAAGTTCTGCTCTTACTTCTTCTGCTTTTTTCTTTAAATCCTCCGAAGGAATGCCTCCTTCAACCATTTTCTCACCGAACTTGCCTTCAAATGATTGATATTTCATTGTAAGCAAATCAACAACTCCTTTGAAATTATCTTCTTCCCCGTCAGGAATTTGTACTGCTACTGCATTGGGAGTTAAACGATCTAAAATTGATTTGAATGATCTATCGAAAGATGCGCCGGTTCTATCTAATTTATTTATGAAACAAACTCTCGGAACTTTGTATTTCTCTGCCTGGCGCCATACTGTTTCTGATTGAGGTTCTACTCCTGCAACGCCATCAAATACTACGACACCGCCGTCTAATACACGCAGAGATCGTTCGACCTCAACTGTAAAATCAACGTGACCAGGCGTGTCAATAATATTTATTCTATATTTATTGTCCTCATTAGTTTCCTTATCGCTTCTGTGCCAATAGGTTGTGATTGCAGCTGAAGTAATAGTAATGCCTCGTTCCTGTTCCTGTTCCATCCAGTCCATTATTGCTGCTCCTTCATGCACCTCGCCTATCTTATGCGAGATACCAGTATAAAACAAAATACGCTCTGAAACAGTTGTCTTCCCTGCATCAATGTGAGCGATGATTCCTATATTTCTAATTTTTTCTATTGAAAAGTCTGCCATGTTATCTGCTTCCCCATGCGAAGTGAGCGAATGCCTTATTGGCATCAGCCATGCGATGGATATCGCTTCGTTTCTTTATGGCAGTACCTTCATTATTGTAAGCTCCAAGCATTTCAGTATATAGCCTTTCTGCCATTGGCTTACCTTTTGCCTTACGTGCTGCATCAACTATCCATCTGAATGCAAGTGTAACTTTACGATCTGTTTTTACTTCATGCGGTACCTGATAGTTAGCGCCTCCGACACGACGGGAACGTAATTCAACCTGTGGTCCGGCATTAGTAATAATCACTTCCAATATTTCAAGTGCAGGCTTCTTTGTTTGCTTCTCAAGACGCTCAAATGTAGAATATACAATCTTTTCTGCAATCGTCTTTTTACCGCTGTGCATTATTTGATTAATCAAACGCGAAACAAGCAATGAATTGTATTTGCGATCCGGCTTAGCTACTATTTTTTTCTTTATCTTTTTCCTCATCTTATTATGCTTCTGGTGTTACTGCTGGGGCTGGCGCAGATGATGCAACCTTTCCTCCTTTTGTTCTCTTAACTCCATATTTACTGCGCTTCTGATTGCGTTTTAGAACTCCTTCTGTATCAAGTACTCCGCGAACAACATGATAACCGACACCAACCAAATCCTTTACCCTGCCTCCTCTAATCACAACAACAGAGTGCTCCTGTAAATTATGTCCTTCTCCGGGAATATATGCGGTAACTTCTTGTCCATTTGTGAGTCTGACACGAGCTATTTTTCTTAAAGCAGAGTTTGGTTTCTTTGGAGTCATTGTTTTTACTTGAAGACAGACACCGCGCTTGAATGGCGAATTAGTTTTCTTCGGACGATTTTTTAGTGTATTAAAAGTCATACCTAAAGCAGGACCATTTTTCTTGCCTTTCATCTTCTTTCTTGAACCTCTTAATAGTTGATTTACTGTTGGCATGTATTGCTACTTTATTAGATCTAAATAGAACTTAAAACGTATAGAAAAGCCGTAGAACCCTACGACTAATAGTCTATCAGATCAGTTGAATAATACTACACTTTTTTCAAATATCGGTCAAGTTCTAAAACAATGCCAATGCTACAAATGCTTGGCCAACTATTATATCGTAAAAGAATCTTGCGATTGGGCTAAGTATGACGAAAGCTATCAAAAGCGCTATTAGTATTCCTACTATAGAAAGTTTTGAAATCGAATAATATGCCTTTGGAAAAAGATCTATCAAAAGCTTTGATCCATCCAGCGGAGGCACTGGAATCAAATTAAAAAATCCTAGAATCAAATTTATATACACTACCCAAGACAGGGTTACGAACAGTTCCGGGCTGACAGGGATAAATCGAAGCAATAGTCCAAAAAGTATAGCAATTACGAAATTTGCTGCTGGTCCTGCAAAAGCTACCTTTGTTGAACCAAATTTCTGATCACTAAGATTGTATGGATTATATGGGACTGGTTTAGCATAACCTATGAATATTCCTCCAGTCATCAGCAAAAAAAGCGGAAGGATAACAGTCCCGAATGTATCAATGTGCTTAAGCGGATTAAGGGTAAGCCGTCCCTGATCTTTTGCAGTTGTATCTCCCAATTGATAAGCAGCCCATCCATGCATGAACTCATGAAACACTGCAGAAAGAATTATTACTAAATAGAGAAATAGTCCGAAGGCCATAATAGATTATTTTGTCTTGTAAAAATAACATCTATATGCTATTCTGTCCATTATCAGAAGATATTTAAATCAATTTTCATGGCAACCAGATGTCTAGAATGCGGTAAAAGACCAATGATGGCTAATAAGCGCAAATTATTGCGTGGTCATTATAATGTTGTAGACAGATACAAGAAACTTCCAAATCTGCAATGGTTTAGAGTTGATGGCAAGAGAATCAAAATCTGCACATCCTGCATTAAAGCAAAATCCAAAACACCCAAGGTTAAGGGATCCAAATCAAAAACCAAAGGAAAACCCAAAACTAAAAAAGCACCTAAGACTAAGAAAAAATAGTTTCGTTACAAAGCGAAATACTCCTTCAGTTCCTCCTCCCCGAACCCAACTAATTCCGGTTCTGGCTCAACAATCATGCCAGTTTTTTTATGTACAAGCTGTCTAACTTTTTTAAATAAATTCATTACATCATCTGCAGTAGCATTGCCTATATTAAGAATACATATAACTTGCTTCTCCGAAATCATTGCATCCCCCACTTTAGTTCCCTTGAGCCCCATCACTCTATCGAGAATAAAAGCGATCGGAATTTTAATCTCTTTTTTCCGTGCGCTGTCATTAACACCTGTTTGTGACTTATAAAAATCTTCAACTTTAGAAAATCTATTACGAAGTTCAACCAGTCCTTTTGCCGACTCACTCCCATAATTCTTTTCTACATTAGAATGTAATTCTTCGAATTCTTTATCTGTTAATAATAAATTTCTAAAAAACGATCCTGCACTCCAATGCTCAACTGGATCTTGATCTTTACCTTTGCGAATCTCTATTATTGCTTCACGAATTTCGGAAAGTGTAATTGTAGAATGATCTCGCCCTTCAAACCATTTCATGACATCTGGATAGATTATTACTGGTTTACATTTCTTACTAAGTTTAAGTATTACTGACAAAACCACATACTTCCCCTTCTCTGTTGTATTAAAAATACTTCTGCGATAACCAAATTCACATTCTTTATTTAATAATGTTTTAATTGAATTATCTTGTGTATCAAAAACTTCAACCGCCTGAATAATATTACTTGCATCATGTCCGTAACAATTAACATTCTGTACTGCAAGACCAGCCATTAAACCCGGGACAAAAGATAAATTCTCCATACCACATAACCCTTGCTCAACCGTCCAGCCGACTATATCATCCAAGCTCTCACCAGAAGCAGTTTTTAGAGTTACTGCTTGATCATCTTCATTAAGAATCTCCCTCCCTTTCAAACTCGGCTTTATAACCAAACCGTCAAAACCTTTATCACTGAACAAAATATTACTGCCTCCTCCAATGATATATATAGATACTCCCTTGTCTTTTGCAAAATCCAATGCGGATACCAGCTCATCCTGTGAAGAAACCTCCATAAAATAACGTGCAGGACCGCCTATATGAAAGGTCGTTAAATCTTTAAGCGGGTAGTTTTCTTTAATTTTTGAGGATATATCAATCATTGAATAGATACTAACACGGAATTTCATTCTATAAAACGTCAAACGCCCCGCTAATAAGGGGGGCGTATGAAGAACAATTCCTCTCTGGGAAAAAGACTGGCTGGGGCCTGGAGGGAGTGAGGCCTAAACACCGATTTGGGGTCGGTCGGCCCCAGCCAGAGCACAAACAGGGCGATCCTTGAGAAAGAACTTCGTGGCCTGCCAAACAGAAAGAGGGGTCTACAGGCCACTAGGCCCCGTCTCAAGGGAGGTAAACCCGAGGCTAGCTTGCCGACCAGGGCCCCGGATGCACCTGATACTAAAATACCATATTCCAAAATAAACACAAGCTTCATATGAGGCTTGTGTTTATTAATAAGTGTCGGACTCTACTCTACAGTCCCAGAGTCTTCGCCACCTGCTTTATTAGAGACACCACAACAGGTGCCGGAAGCAAGTTATACGAGAGAGTTCCTTCATCGTCTTTAACTGTCCATGGGACTTCTTTGATCTCAACCTTGTCAGTCTTTTTATTAAATTTATAATCGTATGCCGGGGTTATTTCATAATCATCGACTAACTTGCCTGCTTGCTTAACCGGCAGATAACTTCTCAAATAAACTTTTGGCACGCCCTGAAGATCCATAAGCATCTTAATTATCTTTCCGTCTTTTTCAAGCCGGCCTTTGATTGCTCCTATTCCAAGCGAATCCCCTTCCTTGGTTACCATCTTTGCTTTCTTGCACTTAGGATCATCGCACATTAAATAGAATTCTTTTTTCTTTTTGTCATAACCAACTTCTTTGGTTCGAAGAAGTTTAAGATTGAATGGCGTATTGCAGATCGGACAAATAACACGCGTTTTCATGCGGGCATCAATAATAGTATCCGGTATATCAATAAATACAAAGAAATCAGGATCTTCGCGATAACCCATTAAGGCTCTGAAATACAAAGAATATGATATTTGATCTAAATCGCGTGGAAATCCGTCAACAAAGATTGCTTTTCTGCCAAGCTTATCTACCATACGCTCGACAAGGGCAAGGATAACTTCTGTCGGCAGAAGTGAAGTCGTATCGCGACCCATAATAATATCAATGGCTTGATCTACGCTAATAAATCCTCTATAACGATCGTTTAAAAATTTAACAAGCTTCTTCCTTTGAGATGGCACTTTTAATTCTTTATGGGCATCGCGTACTGCATCCCCTACTGATACATGTGCGAAATTCTTTGCACCAAGCGCTTCCATAAAAAGCTTAGAATAAGTTCCTTTGCCGGAGTTCTTTTTCCCAACTAAAAATCCCATAAAAGTATTGCCTTTGTTCAGATATGCTTTTATCTTGTCTATCTCTTTGCCGGCTTTGAGTCTAAAATATTTCTGACGCTCTGCAGGGCTCTCAAGCTTGAATGTTTGTTTCGTACCCATCTTGGTCTTATGCAATGGGAAATTGAGGTTTGCCATAGTACTATTTTGTCTTAATTAAATAATTATGACCATCTAGAACGAGTTCTATCCGGCCATCTATATCTGTACGATAATATGGAATCGATAATTGTGCAAGTCTATTAATCACATCTTCATGCGGATGATTATATCTATTATTCTCTCCCGCCTGAATAAATGCAATTTCAGGAGATACAGCTTCAAGAAATTCCTGCGTACTTGAAGTATTTGATCCATGATGCGCAAGCTTGATAAAGTCGCTATCAAGGCCTCCTATCAGAAACGGCATTCTGCGTTCAGTCGGCGCCTCTATATCCCCCGTCAAAAGAAGAGAGTGATCTCCATAAATTAATTTCATAACCAAAGATGTATCATTAAAATCTTCCGCTTCACGTCCCTGCATGGACTCAAAAGGATGCAAAACTTCCAACACAATATCATTATCTAATCGAACTCTATAACCAGCATGCGCATAATTGATATTGGCCTCCTCTTCAATAATTATTTTTTCCCATATATCGCATTGCGAAGTATTACATTCAACTCCGGTACCAATAATATTCTCAACTTTGTAACGATCTAAGACATCAATCAGCCCATTTATATGATCTGAATCCGGATGAGTAATAGCAACGATATCAATTGTACGATCATAAAAAGGCATTACATCTCCCAGCTCGCGCAATACAGTACGGTTCGGACCGCCATCAATAAGTATTTGTTGCTTATCGGGAGTAACAATGAAAATTGCATCCCCTTGCCCGACATTCAAAAAATATACATGGAGCAGACCGTCACCCTGCATAAATGAAACAACAGAAAAACTGACAATAACAATAATTGTCAAAACTAGAATCACAAACCAAATTATTGCTCTATTTCTTTTCATGTGAAATGTAATACAAAAAGATAATCAGAATGATATATGACAAAACCATTACATACCAACTGATTGAAAATGTAAGTGCTGCCCAATCAAACTTTGCAAAAATACGAATAACAGTAAGTTCCAGTGAACTAATGAACCATGCAATATATCCGAATATTATTCCCAGCCAAACGCTGACAATACCAAGTATACCAGTAAGAAATCCAAATAGCATATTGTAAGGCACGAATGGGAGTACAAGTACATTCACAGGAATTGAAGCAAGAGAGATACTATTGAAGTGATAGATCAAAAGGGGCAAAACAAAAAGCTGTGCTGAAGTCGTCATAATTACTGTTTCCCTAAGCTCAAAAAAAGTAGGCAGACGCTCAAAATATTTTTCAATCACAGGAGCCACATAAACAAGACCGAGTGTTGCCATAAAAGATAACTGGAAACCAACATCAAATCGAAGAACAAGAGGATTTATATAAATCATTATTACTCCTGCCAGAACAATCGTATTCCTTACATTATTCAATCTCCCAGTCCTGCGAGCTAGTAGGACCAATATTCCCATTATTGACGCCCGCACAACCGAAGCCTGCGCTCCAACCAATATGGTGAACAGTATAATCCCGCAAACTGCAAACCAGAATGCAACTTGCCTTCGTACAAACAATACAAAAAACCAGGATAAAACCATTGCAACGATCGTAATATTGTATCCGGATATAGCTAATATATGAGTTGTACCTGTTACTGCAAAATCTTCTTTGAGGTCATCTGGAATTTGAGACCTAGTACCAAGCAAGATACCGTTTATAAATGCGGCATTTGGTTCTGCGACAGATCTATTAATCGCACCTTCAAATTTTTCTTTTACTTTGAAGATTATTTCAAATAAAGCAATTTTGACGCGCTCACTAGTCTCTATCTCAATATCCGCCTTACTCACTTTTGGAAAGCTCATTATTGTATAAATTCTGTCTTTTGCTAGATACGCCACATAATCAAAATCACTATCCTCATGATTCTCTGGCAAATTCATCTCCCCTCTTAACTCAAGTCTTTGTCCATATTCAAATTTAGGATAGAGATCCGCAGTAATTAATATGCGTTCATCAAGGATAACTTTGTCGGTTTCTTTTGAAGACGCGTGCAAAATCTTTGCTTTCAAAACAAAACGCTGAGATTGCCCGCGTATTTCCGGAACATCAAAAATATATCCGGATATGACGACAGGAGATGTCTCTGTAATCAGATTACTAAGAATACCTGCATCGGACTTAACACTTATAATATGAAATATACCTAAGCTAAAAACAATGATCGAAAGACCAACCAGAAACAGAATAAATCGTTGTCTTGCTTTCTGCCATGCAAGAAGAGCAATTATTACGCCTAGAATGATAAGCGCGTATAACAGGGTTTGTGAAAATACAAAAAATGAGCCCGCGAACACGCCTCCGGCAAAAACAGAAGCTAAGACAAAAAAGACGTCTGCTTTATGAATCAAAAATAAAAAAGCCTATGCAAAGAAACCTAATTCGTGAAGAAACCTTTCAAAAGACTCCACAGCTCCAACAGCTTGCCCCTTTGAAACAGCATAATTCATATCATGCACTAATAAATTGCGTAATTTATGCGCCTCCCATACATCCTGAAGCGAGCTGAAGCTATTGGGATCGATTGACTTAAGCCTCTCTCCCATAGACTCTCCTTCATAGCCTTTGGTCCTAAGCATCTCATCTACCAGTTTGTCAGCTTGAATAATCGATAATTTCCATTCTGCTTCCTGCAAGGAAGTAGAGGATCTTTTAATTTGCTCCCAGTCATCAGCGTACATTCTCTGTGCGTCTTGCGGAGTCTCGGGTTCATCTAATATATGCATAAGTTTCTTCTTTTCTTTGCGAACCATTCCAAATATATGATAAACAATCATTATCAAACCAATTGTCAAAACCAAAGACAAATATATTGCAACTAATTTAATATATGCTGTTACTGTAAAAAATGTATGCATAATTACAAACTATTTACGCGATTGCTCATATGCATAAGCAATCTGAATAATTTTTTCTTCTTCAAAATAATTTCCTGTAATCTGCAGACCTGCGGGAAGTTTGACTCCGTCTTTCTCTGACTCATTGCACGGAACTGAAATAGACGGCACTCCTGCAAGACATGCATGGGTCATGTATACATCCGCTGCATAGACCGCAAGCGGATTATCCAGCTCTCCTACCTTGGGGGCAGGTATTGCATTTATCGGACCTATAATTGCGTCATATTTTTCAAGGATCTTCTTCATGTCATTGACTATCAAAGTCCTAACCTTTTGCGCCTTGAGATAATACGCATCATAGTATCCTGATGACAATGCATACGTACCTATCATTATACGACGTTTTGCCTCCTCGCCAAAGCCTTGAGCGCGTGATTTTGTATATACGTCCATTAATTCAATCGCTTCCTTGTTAGCAAAATGGCCATAACGAATTCCATCAAAGCGCGCCAGATTAGCTGATACTTCAGATGGAGCGATAATATAGTAGGCCGCAAGTGCATAGTCAAAGCTTGGCATTGATACTTCTTGAATGTGCGCACCTAGATTTTCAAGCTGTTTCATTGCTTCTTCCACGCTTTTGCGTACGCCTTCATTCAATCCCTCATTAAAAAATTCTCTAGGCACTGCGAATTTAAACCCTTTAATATCCCTCCCCAAAGATGCAGTGTAATCAAATACTTTTGCGCTTGAGGAAGTTGAATCCATATCATCATGCCCTGCAATAGCATTCAGGACCAACGCTGAATCCTCAACTGTTTTAGTAATCGGACCTATCTGATCTAGACTAGATCCAAAAGCAATCAAACCATTTCTTGAAACTCTCCCATATGTGGGCTTAAGCCCTACAACACCGCACCATGCAGAAGGCATTCGCACAGAACCGTTTGTTTCAGAGCCGAGCCCATACAATGCCATACCAGAAGCAACAGCAGCAGCGGGACCGCTTGACGACCCTCCTGCAACACGAGACATGTCATGAGGATTAAGAGTCGGACCGAATGCTGAATTCTCGCCAGTTGAGCCCATTGCAAATTCATCCAAATTACCTTTTCCAAGAAATACAGCTCCGACATTCTTAAGCTTGCTTATTATAGTTGCATCATATGTTGCAGTGTATTTTTCTAATATCTTTGATCCCGCAGTACATTTCTTCCCTTCAATCAAAATATTATCTTTTATAATACAAGGAATATCGCGCAAAACATCATCTCCCTTACTCGGAACATTTGATTCATAATCAAAAACCGAAATATATGCATTGATCTTATCATTCTCTTCTCCGATCCTTTTCTTATACAAATCAAAAAGTTCTTGAGGGCTTAACTCTTTTTTGTCTAATAATTCTCTTGCTTTCTTAATAGTTAAATCTTTTGTATCAATCACTTGAGTATTCCCTTAACTTTTACAAAATCATCTTTTTTATCAGGTGCCTGATCAAGAATCTTCTTGCTATATTCCCCCGGCTCATGAGGACTATCATCTTCACGAAAAATGTTTTCAGAACCAGTGACGTGAGCAGTTGGCTCAACACCTTCAGTATCTACTTCTTTAAGCTTCTCAAAATATTCCAAAATCGCCCCAATTTCCTGAGTCATCTTCTCCTCCTCTTTATCAGTCAGCTCAATCCGCGCCAAACGCGCTATATGATCAACTTCAGTTTTAGTAATTTTGGACATTATTATCAGACTTACATATTAAAAATACCATAAAAAAGGGTATTTTACACCATTTTCAAAAATTCTTTTTCATCAATAATCCTCACTCCTAGCTTCTTAGCCTTGTCATATTTCGATCCCGTACTCTCCCCTGCTACCACATAATTAGTATTTTTGGATACAGACGAGGATGCATTTCCTCCGTGTTCACGGACAAGTTTCTCTGCATCTTCACGCGTCATAGACTCTATGCTTCCAGTGAATACAAATGTCATATTTTTAAACTTGGATGACTTCTTTGAACTCTTTTGATTGCGTACTTTAACTCCAACTTCTTTAAATTTCTTAAGCAACTTATTATTCGCCTCGCTTCCAAACCAGTTATTAATGCTACGCGCCACAATACCACCCACATCCCGAATAGATGCAAGCTCTTCAGCTGATACTTGTGACAGCTTTTCAAGTGATCCGAAATGACTTGCTAGCTCATATGCAGTTTCTGTACCGACATGCGGTATGCCAAGAGCAAAGATAAATCTGTCCAAAGGCATTTTCTTAACAGATTCTATTGCATCGATAGTATTCTGCGCTGATTTGTCAGCAAAACGTTCAAGATTCAATAGATCTTCTTTTTTTAATATAAACAGGTCTGCAGGATCTTTAACAAGACCAGCATCCATCAATTGATCAATTATCTTAGGCCCAAGTCCGGGTATATCTAATGCGCCACGCGACACAAAATGATATAGACCCTCTCTTTTACGCGCACTACAGTCTTTATTAGTACACTTATGCGCTGCTTCCCCTTCAATACGCGCTACAACGCCTCCACACACAGGACAGTGTATGGGAAAACGAAAACTTTTCTCTTTGCCAGTTCGAAGTTCCTTTATCACCTTCTTAACATCAGGTATTACATCTCCTGCGCGTCCGACAATAACAGTATCTCCGATCTTCACTTCAAGACGCTTAATCTCATCTTCGTTATGCAAAGTAGCACGTGAGACAATCGTCCCTCCTATTTCAACAGGCTTAAGAACTGCAACAGGCGTCAGTACTCCGGTACGCCCTACGCTTATGATAATATCTTCCAGCACTGTCGTAGATTCCTTCGGTGAAAACTTATATGCAATCGCTCCTCTTGGTGCTTTGCCAACTATACCCAATTTTTTAAATATCTTATTATCATTTACAATCACAACGACACCATCCACTTCGTATTCAAGTTTATCTTTATCTTTTTCCCATTTATCACGAAAACTATTTACCGCACCCAAGTCTTTGCAATAAACATTGTGTGAATTTGTTTTAAATCCTAACGCTTTCAAAATATCATGTTCATCTTCGTGCTTACGTTGTCCCAAATCAGTTACAAGTGAATATGCAAACGAATCAAGCTTGCGCTCTTTTGTAATACCTGCATCAAGCTGGCGAACAGAACCAGCAGCAAGATTACGCGGATTAGCATAAACTTGTTTACCGAGTTTCTCTTGCTTCTTATTAATCCTATTAAAATCTTTGAGATTTATAAAAACTTCTCCACGAACAATTACTTCGCGAGGAATGCCGTATTTTTTAGTATCGGTCAGCTTCAAGGGAATGGCTTCTATCGTCTTGAGATTCTGTGTAACATTCTCTCCGACATTACCATCCCCACGCGTAGATCCGACACTTAACACTCCATCTTTATAAATCAGTTCCACAGCTAGACCATCCAATTTTAATTCTGCATAGAAACCTCCTCCAACAGCCTTGCCATCCAAACGCTCAAGCCTGCCTGCCCAAGCATCCATATCATCAGCATCAAATGCATCATTGAATGAATACATTCGTTCTGGATGTTTAAACTTTTCAAACTTACCCAAAGCCCTACCAGCAACACGCTGAGTTGGCGAGTCAGGAGTCACTAAATCCGGATATTGTTCTTCCAGATCAAAAAGTTCCTTTTTCAGGGCATCTTCAGCTGATTCTGCTATAAGTGGTTTATCCAAAACAAGCCGACTATAACGGTATTTATCAATGATTTCACGAAGCTTTTTTATACGTTTTTCAGCCTCAAATTTGGTCATAATATACATTAAAAATACCACATTTAGTGGACAAAATAAACGGATTTGAAGACAAATTCAAAGATGCTTAATATGCTAATTCAAATGCTCTTGTAACTCCTTTGAACTCTCCTAAGACCTTTATAGGCATACTATTACAATCATCAACTCCGAGTGTATTTCCATTTTTATCATAATAGTCTGAATTATTGCCCATGGACGGAGCATCTGGATCGGGATCATGATTTCGAACATATATGCACCATTCTGCCCCGCTTTCTGCAGCATAAAGAGCAGTAACTGATTTCCTGGATTCAGAAGATGCTTTCATCTTTGGTATAAAAATCCCTGACACGGTAAATGCAATTCCAAGAAGAATACCAACCATTAGTACGGCTGAAATTAATGCTATGCCTGAATTTTTAGAATGGTGAAAGTCCTTCATCGTCTAGGAAGCGAAGCGATATCGTCGTTTGCAAATCCAACTCCGCTTGCTCATTAATTTCTTTACTTCTAACAGTGGTATGAATTGAAACTCTCGGCTGTTCATCGTCGCTAACTTCAGCCCCCTGATTACAAAATTCTAAATTACTAAACTCTACGGCATTTGAATTAATGATATCCGATCCAGTGTCTGTGGTGCGCACGATATCTGTTCCCTGCAAACCATATCCCACTGTACCGTGTATCGGATGCTCAATATTCAATGTTATATAGCAACCGTCAGCACGAGTCGCAATCGTACTTACTCTGATTTCTTTAGTTATTACCTCGGTAAGGAAGCTTACATTTTCCTCTACCTGCTGGAAATTCATTGCACTTCTCTGAACCTTCATTGACTGTATAAATGCAGAACTCATTACCGTAAGAATAATAATTAAAATTGTCATTGAAACAAGCAATTCTATAAGCGTAAATCCTTTTTGTTTGTCTTTAATCTTAATCATTATAGCCAGTTAAATAAGTGCAGTTCGGCATTAACGTTTCTTACGCCGCTGCGATCTTCCCAGTCCACATTAACAGTTATCTTTTTCTCTATGTTTGATTCAGTCTCTACGGTTATTATTCTGCTGAATATCGTATCCGCTCCGCTAATATATTGATAAACTCCCTCGTCATTCTTCAATACCTGTGTGGGACTCCCTGAGTCAAGACTTATTGAATCCCATTGAACCTTGTAAGTTCCGTCAGTAAGCACTGCGGACATTGGGATTCCTTCCAGCCATGCTGTATCGCGAATATTCCGAACTACTTCCATCCCCTCCTGTACAAGACCGCTTGCAATAACATTATTTTTTATGCGCGTAGCATTTACAAAATTATACGAAATCAACGAATATGCCCCAATAAGTCCTATGCTTAGAACCAACAATGCGGCCAGTACTTCAACCAGCGTAAATCCTTTATTATTTTTTAAATATTTATTCAGGGACATTTAAATCTAATTTACCGGCTAATGTTATAACTATTGAAGTGCATTGGTCTACGCCACATACCGTATCCTTAGTTCTAAAAGTCATTATTGCAGGACTTATAACAATATCCCCGTCTATATATGTTATTGGATGAGGAGATTCAAAAAATATATCAAAAAAGCTGTCTTCAAATTCTATATTATTATTTTTTAACTTTTCTGTATCTACTATATAATCCCATCCCGATTCATAATTCCTATCAGCAAAAGAGCAATCATTCCCGTCCGGCCGTCCTGCATACAATACGTATGTCTGCTGATCTTCATAATGAATACCGTATCCGCAGACTGAATTTCCGTCATATTGAGATCCCGCAAGAGCAAATGACTGCATTTTGCGGATATCCGAAAGCACGATAGATGCGATCTGCTTCTGTGCTGTTTTAGTTCTTGAAGCGCCTCTAAAGTTAACTATCATTAATGTACTAATTATAGCAATGATTGCCATCACTATAATAAGCTCCATCATACTAAAACCTGAATTTAATCTGCGCATAAACTTATTCTAATATATTACAATATTTATCTCATCTCCTTGGTCAATGTTCGTTAAATCCACTCTATCTACTCGTATCCCTACACTATTAATTTCTATGCAAATACCAATATCGAGGCATGGAACATTCTCTTCGTTATCAAAATCTTCCACTTCTAATTCAGTCTCCCCAATAATAACTGTTTTAATGTCCCCGTCTATGTTTCTCTCATAAATAAAATCGAATCCTCCTTTAGATGCCGAAATTGATATGGCATCTTTCAAGGTCGTACCATATGTCACATCCCCTTCGAATACACGCTTACTGCCATCTGGAAATTCAATCGAAAGAGTAGTAAAGCCGGGCTCTATATCCTTTTCGAGTTTAGCTTGCGACAAAAATATTGCCACTCCAACGAATATGACGATTACTAGACCCAGCCATGGAAATTGTGGTTCGTGTTTACTCATATTTAGAACCCGATAACAACTACTTAATTATACCAGAAAAGTGAGATACTTTAACACAAAGGGTTCAATCCATAGGCCAAACAATAAATATGCACTAACTGCAGCAGCCAGAAACGTACCTAATGGCATTTTTGTCTTCATGCCAGCTTGCCTGAAGATCAACAATATTATACCGATCAAAAAACCTAATATAATACCTAAATAAACCGCGATTACAGAATCCGGATAACCTAAAACAAATCCAATAACACCCGCTAACTTAACGTCTCCAAATCCAAGCCATAATCCGCGCGAGAAAAACCAAATAGCAAAAAATACCGCCATCAATACAAGGGCTGATAAAAGATTGTCTAATCCAAATAGACTTTCAAAGGACAATTTATTTGCAAAAAATGATAGACCAATAGAAACGATAAGTATAGAAATCAATATGCCGTCTGGAATTATTAAATGCTTAATATCAATGACAGCAATTATCAGAAACATCTCTAGTAAGAATACGGACCAGATCCAAAATATTAAACCGCCATCAGCTAATAAATAATAACTGAATACAACGGCAAAAGCTGAATACGCTTCTACAAAAGGATATTGCCATGACACAGATTTGGAACAGTAACGGCATTTACCTTTTTGAATTAGATAGCTAACAAGAGGAATAAGGTCATACCATGCAAGAGTATGCTTACAGTGCATGCAATGCGATCGCCCTCCAATAAAAGACCTGCCTTGAGGCAGACGCATTATCACAACATTAACAAAACTCCCTACCGCCAAGCCAATTAGTACCAGTAGGGAGCTTGTCATATATCAGTTTTCGTTATTAATTTTGTCCTAAGTCGAACCAACAATCACCTGTTCCACTTCCGCAAGTTTCCACGGTACCATCTTTACCTCCCCATGTTGATGCATTAATATCTGCATCGCTTGCAAGAGGACCTTCACCTGCCACGCCTTTTTCCAAATCAGTGGCGACTTGATAATTAAGTCCCTGTTTTGCATAGCTGTATGGACCCCCATTTGGATCTTCCGGCACTGAAGCCAGATAGTCCTCTGTCTCCAACGTTGCAAGATCAGCAGGATATGAACCAAAGTCATTATAGTACATCTCTAATGCCGTACGGATATCGGTCACATTTGCTACTCGTTTGGTATCACGAGCCTTTGCACGCACGCTGCTGAACTGCAATATTAACAATGCTGCCAAAATACCAATGATGGCAATGACAACCAGCAGTTCTATAAGGGTAAAACCCTTATTCCTTCCAATACTCAATGTTCTCATAATTATTGTTTAGCTTTTTTGACAAGACCTGCCAAAAACGCAATTTATAATGAATTTACTATATTATAAAGCCTTATCCATCCTAAGTCCAAAAAGATACCCACAGTCCCTACGACCCGATAAGACTGTAGATTGGCAAGAGTACAGCCGAAATGAGGCCGCCTATTCCTACGCCAAGTATTAATATCAGGATTGGCTCTATTAATTGGGATATATTCTTAATGCTTTCTTCGGCTTCAGTTTCATAAAATTTCAAAACATTACCAAGCATAGAATCTACTCTTCCCGTACGCTCTCCTGTAGCTATCATAGAGCTCACCATTGCTGGAAACTCTTCATGTTCAGCAAGCTTTTCAGATATTGCACCACCGCTCCTCACGCTTTCTTCGGCTTCAAGTAAAATCTTTTGATAAACTTTATTTCCAACAACCTCTGACGTAATATGCAGGCCATCCAATATAGGAACTCCTGATTTAATCAATGTTGATAGAGTCTCTGCCATTCTTGCTATATATAGATTCCTTACTATATTTCCAAACTTAGGAACATTTATTTTAAACGAATCAAACTTGTAAGCTCCCTTCGGCGTATGCAGATAATAATACATCCCTATAATAAATATCACTAGAATAAATATTATTAATATTAAATAGCTATTAATAAAATTAGTGACTGAAATCAATATTTTGGTGGTAATCGGAAGATCGACTGCACCGGAATCTTCAACAATACTCAATAATTGCGGGATAACGCTCGTCATCATAATCCCGCCTACGACAACAAGAGCGAGCAGAACAAATGCAGGATAGAACAATGCTCCCTTTATCTTAGATGTAAGAGCAGAACTGCGCTCAAGATAATCTGCCATATAGAGAAGCGTCTCCTGCAACTTGCCTGATACCTCCCCTACCTTCACTATATTTACATAGAAATTATCAAAAACACTGTCATGTTCGGCAAGCGCTGAAGACAATGAAGATCCTCCTTCAATTGAAGCAGCAATCTTTTCTATTATTTTTTCAAAAGATGCGCGCTCAGTCTGATCAGCAAGTATCTTCAATCCTTCTAATATTGGAATATCTGCATCTATCAATGTTGCTAATTGCCGAGTGAATACGACAACGTCTCTTTTCGAAGGTTTAGATAGGAATCCTCCGATATCTTTATCCATAAGACCGCCCTCCATCTCAACAAGAGACACGACAACAAAACCCTTCCTGTGCAAAACAGCAACAGCCTGATCCTGGGTAGGAGCCTCTATTATACCTTCTAGCAAATTGCCTGTTTTGTCTTTGGCTTCGTAATTAAATTCCATAATCTTATTTTAACAGATTTTTTAACTCTTGGGGACTAGGCGAATAATATCGAGCATTTTCCTCGGTTATATCACCCTGCTGAATAAGCTTCACCAATGAACGATTCATCGATACCATTCCTTCTTTCTCTCCTGTTTCTATTATTAAATCAAGCTGTTCAGGACTGCCAGCTCTGATAACATTACGTACAGCTCTATTGGCCACAAGCACTTCGACTGCCGGCACAAGCCCTCCTTTTACACTAGGTATTAATCGTTGTGAAATGATTCCCGAGAGAGAACTTGCAAGCTGTGAAGTTATCTGCGACTTCTGATCACCTGGAAATAAATTGATAATACGTTCTATTGTTCTCGTAGCGCTAGTCGTATACATAGTAGAGAATACCAAATGTCCGGTCTCTGTAGCATCTATTGTTGCATTAATCGTATCTGCGTCCCTCATCTCACCGACCATGAGAACATTTATATTTTCCCTTGAAACTGCTTTTATCGCTCTATCAAAACTTACAATATCATTAGGAAATTCTCTTTGATCTATAATGCTTCTTTCGGGAACAAAAATATATTCTATTGGATCCTCAATAGTAAGAATCTTTTCGGTACGCTCCTTATTAATGACATCGATCAATGCTGCCACTGTTGCAGACTTACCCTGCCCTGTCGCACCAGCTACAAGAACAAGTCCTTGGGATAAATTAGTAAACATTTTTAAAGTCTGGGGCAGTCTCAATTCTTCCATCGTTTTAATCTGCTGCGGTATAGCATGCAATACCAACGCTACTGCTCCTTTGCTTCTATATATATTAGTTCGAAATCTTTGACTGTCATTCAATTGGTATGTAAAGTCCACATCTTTATTCTCTTCAAAACGTTTTTTATCGCTTTCTTCCATCATTGCATTTGCAATGCCTTCGGTCAGTTTATCGTCAACGATCTTCATGTCGCTCAATGGAAGCAAATGTCCATCCACACGCATCATCGGATAATGAGCCGGCGATAAATGAATATCAGAAGCACCGCTTTGTATGGCCTGCTGTATAATATCCTGTATTGCTTTTAAATAATCTTCCATGCGTATTAAATCTTAGGTTTTATAATATCTTTTTCTTTCGGCTTCTGCTCCTCTTCAAGAATGACATCAGGGTTCTCCGAATCACTTGCTACCTGAAGAAGCTGTTCCATCGAAGTAATACCATCGAGCACCTTCAAAAGTCCGTCCTGAAACATCGTAATCATCCCTTGTCTCTTTGCCTCCTCACGAAGTTTCTCTTCTGATAAATCAGATAAAACAATACGTTCGAGATTATCTGTCATCTCAAGAGTTTCAAAAATACCCATTCGTCCTTTATATCCATTCTTATTGCACGTCTTGCATCCGGCTGATTTAAATAGCTTATAATCTGACTTAACGTCTTTCTTGGCCGATTCGGGCATTTCAGAAAGAGTTTTTTCGATCATTTTCTTTTCGCTTGGAGATGCATCATATTCTTTCTTACAATCAGGACATAGTTTGCGCATAAGACGCTGTGCAAGGGCCAAATTAAGCGTTGGCGCAAGCAAATAGCGTTCAACTCCCATATCCATCAAACGTGGTATTACACCTATTGTATCATTGGTATGAACCGTAGACAAAACAACATGTCCGGTTAAAGCTGCTTGAGTCGCCAATTGAGCTGTTTCTCCGTCTCTTATCTCCCCTACCATAATGATATCCGGATCCTGACGTAAAATGTGACGCAAACCAGAAGCAAATGTATATCCGATTTCCTCATGAACCTGCGACTGATTAACACCCTCGACAAAATACTCTATAGGATCTTCAAGCGTAACTATGTTTACTCCTTCAACATTCATCTTTCTCAAAATAGCAGCAAGAGTTGTAGACTTACCCGAACCGGTAGGCCCCGTAATTAATATTGCTCCAAATGGTTTCTCCATATTCTCAAGCAATAGCTTATGAGATCGCCCGCGAACTCCTAGGTCTGTAAGCTCAACCACTCCTGATAACGGATCAAGAATACGCATTACAACTTTTTCACCGTTTCGCGTTGGAAAAGTTGAAACACGAAAATCTATCACTCTCTGATTAAAATTAGTAGAAAATCTTCCATCCTGCGCAAGCCTTGTTTCGTCAATCTTAAGATCAGATAGAATCTTAATACGGGTAACAAGAGATGATAACAATTTGATAGGAAGCTTAAGCACTGTGCGCATAACACCGTCAATTCTCAACCTAAGCCTAATGTCATTCCTGAAAGGCTCTATGTGAATATCAGAAGCTTTCATATCAACTGCATGCTTAACTATAGAGGCAACAGCCTTAGTTATCGGCGCATCTGCCGTTATACGGCTCAAATCTGAATCTTCTCCAGCGATTTTAGCCATGTCTTCTCCCTCGGCTTTCTTTGCAGGAGTTATAGATTCAAGGGCCTTATCTATTTCTGAAGTGAGTACGCTGAAACTTTTAGTAAAATTCGAAAAATCAGAATAACTTATTACATATTGCTTGAGTTTAAGATTCTGTTCTGCTGCAAGGAATTTGACTGCTTCAAGAGCGCCTATATTCTCCGGATTGAGTATTCCCACTTCAAGATATCCATCTTTCTTCGCAAGAGGCAGAACATAGTACATATTGATTACATGATTTGAAATTCCCTCCAATACGGATTTCTCGATCTTGAAATCTGCCAGATCAAAAGCCGGTATATTGTATATCTCTGATTTAATCTTCAATAACTCCGAATCATCTACAAGACCATTTTTAACGATGATCTGTCCTAAATCAACATTTTCTTTGATAGCTTCCTCTTTTGCAACTTCAATATCCTTCTCCTTTACTAGGTTTCTCTTGAGAAGTTCTTCTATAAGTAATTGAGGAACTGCATATTCCATAAAAAAGCACTATTATTATAGGCTGATGACCCGAGTCTCTGTAAGTTTATTACTAAAACGGTGCAAAGATGTTGGTGCGACCTGATGTATCAGAATCTATAACAGAGTCACCAATAATACGAAGAGACTTAAAAGACGGGTCATCTATAATAGAAAGATCAAATACTATGTCGTTAAATCTAGTAATATCTTGTTTACTTAAAGCGCTTCCTAATATAGATGATCCGCTCCTTGTTTCATCTCCAACAAGAAGCGATACTTCATCTCCTGATGAACTCGAATGCACAAGATATCCAGCCATAAGGCCTAATAATACTATCAATATGGTGATTATCGGACTTTGTTTTCTCTGTCTTGGCATATTAATCCAAATTTAACTGATATGTATCCATCTCAAAATTAATACTCAATCCGCCTACTCCGCTCTCAGCACCTACAGAAATATTCCTTATATCATAAATCTTCAAACTGCTTTCCAAATTATCAAGCATCTCAAGAAAGTTTTCATAATCGCCATGCAAGCTAACTTTAATTCCTACGACATCATACTTAGATTTACTTTCGTCTGATCGATTCGCATCGCTAATATCTATACTCTCCAAAATCATGCCTGATTGTTCTGCTCCTGCATAAATACTTGAAACAATATATTCTGATCCTTTCTCCCCTGGTAGAAACATGGCTAAATCAGCGACTTCAGAAATACGCGCCTGATACTCTGCATCCAGCCTATCTATACTCTCCAAGGCTTCTACCCTCTCTTTGTTCAGAATCTCCTTCTCGCCAAGCTGTGCTCTTCTATCCATTGTGGAATTAAATTCTCCCCAAACGAAACCTGCAAGTAGAAAAACTGCAAGACCGAGGATAAGTGAATTGATTATACTTTTAGTCATTTACTGTTTTATCAATAATGTTTTAGGATCAAATTTGATCTCCATATTAAAACTTACTTCACCAGTACTCTCTGATTTCAATGCATCCACGCCGACATCTTCAATTGCGTCATTTGCATAAAAACTGGCTATTTGTTTTGCAACTGTTGTGTAACTGTCCGCTTCCAGATTCAATACCATCTTTCCTTCTTCAAAGTCAGCTGTGAGTGAAGTTGCCCGGACTGTAGGCTGTAAGAAATCCTGAATAGTCTTAAAGGCGTCAGACCACACTACGTGCTCTTGCAAAAGATTCCCCGCAAGATCAAGCTGTTCTGAAAAAATGAATATTCTATTTTCCTTTTCTTTATCTCTCTGTGCCTCTATATTCTGAAGTTCTAAATCAATTTTAGCTATAGAATCATCAAGTGAAGCTTTATACATTGTCAAACCAAAATACCCGGCAATAACAATTACCAGCACAACAATAGAAACAATCAGAGAGGTATTCCGTTGTTTCGGCTTACTGGATGAAAAAGTTTTCTGGGGATCTCTCAAAAAACCGCTATTATTTTCGCCTGTCATAGACTTTCATATTTTAAATTCTATTCTTACTTAATTATACCGTATTACTAAATAAATGTTATGCACAATCTACTTTATCTCCTTCATAGCTAGTCCAATTGCAACAGCGAATGTGGTATTCAATTCTGACTTGATTTTATCAAGGCCTGCTGGAGTAATGATTCTTCCCAAAGGATTACCCAATTCGGCTGTTCGCCCTAATTTTTCATTGAAATATGTTACAAACTCCGGCATATTCACAAGTCCTCCAACAAGGAATATTTTACCTATCTTTTTCTTTTTCAAATCTTCATAATGCGTTATTGTCTTTTTAGTCTCAAAAACCATCATGTCAAGAAGCGAAACCATAGCCTGCCTAATAACATTATCTTCACTCTTTCTAATTCCAAAACTCTTCTGCAATTCTTCTGCACGATCAAGACTGATTCCAAGAGACTTAGCTATTATACGCGTCACTTCGTAGCCCCCCACTCCGTAATCATGACTGATCCTTTGAAATCCATTATCAACTACGAAAATAGAGGTACTTCTGCCTCCGATACTCACTATACACATTGGACTTAAGTCATTTCCTATCAATCCTCTTGTTAATGCAAAACTTTCGATCTCAAGCCCTTTCAATTTCAAGCCGGCCTCTGCCATTATTGTTTTGTATCTTGCAATGTCTTCTCTAGGCACTGCAGCAAGAAGGACTTCCACCATTGGAGTTTTTTCTGGAACAAGTTCTTCGGATGCAGGTGCTTCGGATGCAGGTTCTGGCGTCTTAGGTACAGCTTCTTTCTTAACGCCTTTTGCATTAATAACTGACCAGTCTATCTGTACTTCTTCAAGCGGAACAGGAATATATTTGCGCGCCTCATATTGAATACTTCGCGCAAGATCTTCTTCTGACAGATATGGCATTGATACAACCGTTGTAAAAGTATTTGATGACGGAATCGAGACAACAACATCTTTACTCTTTATGCCTGTTTTCTTTAATACTTCCTTCAGCGTCCAAACTATATCTTTATTCGAAAGATGTGATGTTTGGGCTCGCTCCTTAGGAGATGTCACATTAACTGCACCCGCACCAGAATGAAGTTCAAAAACTCCATAATTTCTCAAAGTAAAACGTCCCTTATCACGAATAAGTTCAACAACTTTAATAGATGCAGTTCCTATGTCTATTCCTACTACTCCCTTTTTGCTAAAGTTAAACCATCCCATAAAAATCTAACTATAAGTATATCAAATTGATCATGTTAAAGAAATCCTCATACCAACAAACTAAGGCATTCTTATTAGATACTCTGTTCCCACCCAAGTGTATCAACTGCAATGTCTATACTTTTGAGAGACTGCCAAACGGCGATACAGTATCACTATGCGAAGTTTGTCTGGACAAGATACCTATACTCAAAGAATTCAAATGCGCTTTTTGCAAGTCTATCACTGCTGATGGCATTACATGCATAGCTTGTGCACGCAAGCATGCATTGGATCAAATGATTGCAGTCAGCTCGTACAAGGATCCCCTGGCAGTACGTATTATGAAAACAATGAAATACAGGTTTGTATCATCCATTGCCTGCGAACTCGCAAGACTTATGGCTGGGTATATAAATGAATTCAACCTACTTCCACGGAATCAAAACTACATCATAATCCCCGTCCCTTTACACAAACGGCGCCTTAGGTGGCGAGGATTCAATCAGGCAAAATTAATAGCGCGGGGCTTAAACAATTATTTAAATTTTCCGATTGACACAGCATCCGTACAACGCACCAGAAACACTAAACCACAAGCAGAAATAGAAGACCTAATCCAACGCTCGCATAATGCACATAATGCATTTGTATATATTGGCTCTCCCCTGCCAAACGATACAACCGTACTTCTCATTGATGATATAACAACAACTGGCTCAACGCTCGATAATTGCGCACAAGTACTCAAAGAACACGGCAATGCATCCCGCGTCATAGGAATCGTATTCGCGAGATAAATTTTACTCTCTCAAAACGACAAGACCGCCCTGTGGAAGCGACAAATCTTGTCGCCGCCGAGGGGCGGTCATTGGTACATTCCCTGCAACTACAGGTGCAGGGAAATGACCCCACATATCCCACTAAGGATAATGAGTCCCATGATGGGGCAGCAGATCAGCATCACTCTGGTGGGCTTATCCACCCCTTTCCACTTTTCCACGATTTCCTTCCATCCTTCGATGATCGGCTCGAAAAACCACATCCTCTCTTCTCCTTTCACCCGACTTCGTCAGGATTTAAACCTAAAATACCACGTATTCGCGGCTTGGCCAAATTGAAGTATATAAATGTCTAACTTCTAACCCAGTATAACCTTTGCTATTTTATTAAGTTCCTCAAGCGTTGCAAAACGGATTTCAATTCTGCCTCCTTTGGATGCATCCCTTATTGCAACTGTTGTTCCGAGATTTTTTGCAAGATTTTTCTCAAGATTAAGAAATCTCTGACTGCTTAGCTGAATAGACATTTCGCTTGGTTCGCGTTTATGCTCTCTTGCCTTGGATTCAACATGATGGACTGGCATCTTACCGCTTATAATTTCCCTAAATGTCTCCTGCTGTTTGTCCTCATCTTTAAATGCAAGCAATGTTCGCGCATGCGTGCGGGATATTTTCCCACTGCGAAGCGAGTCTTTAATATTATCCGGCAAATCTAACAATCTCAAAGTATTGGCAACAACTTCCCTGCTTTTACCTACTCGCGTAGCTATTACTTTTTGAGTCAGGCCAAAATCATTGGATAATCTTGCATAGGCATCTGCTTCTTCAAGCGGGCTAAGATCTTCTCTCTGTAAATTCTCAACCAAAGCAACTTCCAGTTTAATTTTATCGTCGTCAAGATTATTCTTTATAATTACAGGTACATGAGGCATGCGCGCAAGCTTGGCGGCACGCAACCTTCTCTCCCCTGCTATAAGTTCGTATTCAATATCGATACCTCTATTGGTTTCCTTCTCTACCTTGGATACGAGTAATGGCTGAAGAACTCCATGTCTCTTAATCGACGCTGCAAGCTCCTTCAGGCCTGATTTATCAAATGCCTGTCTTGGCTGTTCGCTATTCGGCTGTATCTTGCCTGTCTCAACATAGAAAATATCCTCTTTCTTATTTGGAACACTCTGAGGCGGTCTTGATTGTGTTGGTATCAATGATTCAAGTCCTTTACCCAAGCCAAATAGTTTCTTCATAATATTATGTTAATTGTATAACTTCACGGGCTAGATCTCTATAGGCCCTGGCTCCCCTGGAACCTTCATCAAATTGCAATATTGACTTGCCATATCCTGGCGCTTCTGCAAGCGATACTGATCTTGGAATTATTGATTCAAATACTCTGCCTGAAAACTTCTTTTGCAATTCATTCAAAACTTGCCGTGATAAAGTATTGCGCCTGTCATACATTGTAGGCAACACTCCATATATTTGCAATTGAGGATTGAGTTGCTGTCGGACAAGATCAATCGTCTTTGTTAATTGTCCTAATCCTTCAAGTGCATAGTATTCACATTGCACAGGGATTATGAGTCCTTCAGCTGCAACAAGACCATTGATTGTGAGTATCCCAAGAGACGGCGGACTATCAATTATTATATAGTCATAATTCGTACGAACTTTATCCAAAACTTCTTTAAGCTTGGTCTCACGATCTTCCATACTAATAAGTTCTACGTTTGCTCCTGCAAGACTGGCAGCGGCAGGAAGAACATCAAAACCCAATATTGAACTTCTGCGTATCAAACTATTCGGTTCTTTATCTCCTATTAAACTATGATAAAGATTTCCATGATGATCAGCCATTTCAATACCAAGTCCAGCTGTTGCATTTGCCTGCGGATCAAGATCAACCAGAAGCACATATTTACCTGATGCAGCTAAGTAAGCGCCAAGATTAATAGCAGTAGTGGTTTTGCCCACTCCACCCTTTGCATTAATTGTTGCCAAAATCCGAGCCATAGTATGACACTATGATACCGTTAATATTCTCTTGTGCCAAGAGTACAACGGAGACTCTACGTTGAAAAAACGGGGTTCAATGGTATAATCCAAAACAAGCCCGGGTGTTGGAATCGGTAGACAAGATGGTCTCAAAAACCATTGTCCGAAAGGGCGTGCGAGTTCGACTCTCGCCCCGGGCACCAATCATATCCTTTATCAACACACTTTAAAAACTAAGCTTTTCTATTTAAGGTATAATTACAATATGAATTCAAAAGGATTTACACTCGTAGAGCTAATAGTTTCAATTGCAATTGTTGGCATTCTTGTAGTAATGATAAATATCAGACTGGATACTGTTCGGGCTAATGATCGGAATGCAAAAAGGCTATCTGACTTATTATATATCTCAACAGCGCTTGAGATGTATTACGATGATAATGATGAATACCCGCAGGGATGTTTGGGCACAAGCCCGTCCGGACATGGATCAGACTTTGGCGATTGCGACACGAATTACATCACAAATTTAATAAACTATATCGACCCCCTTCCAATAGATCCTTCCGGAGATGATCAATACGGCTATACATATCAGGTATCTGAAGACGGACAAAACTATAAGCTAAGAAATTGGCGTACAGTTGAACGCATCACTGTAGACAGAGATCATGCTTTTGCAAAATGCGCGCCTCATTGCACAGATGCTCATTGCGATAATAGCAGAGCACAAAAAAGTTTCGCTATTTATACAAGCGGATATGCTTGTGTACAGTAATTAATTTTTAATAGCAAGTCTTACAGCATTCTTAAGTGCTGAAGAGATACCGATTGGTCCCACTCCCCCGGGAACAGGCGTTATAATAGACGCTTTGTTTTTTACTTCTTCAAAAACAACATTTCCCACGATCTGGCCATCAATCTTTTCATATCCAAAATCAATCACAATAGCGCCTTCAGCTACCATATCCCCTGTTATTATCCCTGCTTTGTTTGCACCGGCAATAATGATATCGGCATGAATACTATGTTCTTTCTGATCAAGAGTATGCTCATTTAATATAGTTACTGTTGCACCGAGTGACGCAAGCCAATGTGCAATGGGCTTGCCAATAAGGATGCCATAACCAAATACTTTGCAATTCTTACCTTTGGGATCTACATTATACTTTTCAAAAATAGCCTTCACTGCTTCAACAGATGGAGGCAAAATTTCTGATCGCCCTACAAAAAATGATCCTTGTGCTTTCTGTGATAACATGTCAGGATCTTTTTCTTCCGGAATTGCATTAAGAACATATTGCGTATTGATAGCCTCTGGAAAAGGAAGCTCAGCTATTATTGCATGGTTTACAGAAGACTTTGCAATATCAACTACTTTTTTGCGAAAGTTCTGGCTGGTGATATCAGCTTCCATCTCATAGATACGCGATTCAATGCCAATACTCTTCCCTGCAGTACGCTTCATCTCAAGATATTTTTTTGATTCAGGATTGCCGGAAACATAAATCATTGCCAAACGAAGAGGCTTTGATCGCGACTTTAATAGTTCTGCAGTTTGAGCAAGTATTTCGTCAGCTATTTTTTTACCCTCAACAATCATATGGATTAAAATTTTGTATTAAGAATCTTCTCTAAATCTGCAGGCTTAGCCGGACCTATTCGAAGGATGCGTGGTTTAATTTTTGAAAAATCAATTATGGTGGAAGGCGTGGACGAAGGCAATACTCCGGCATCTAATATCAGATCGGGTTTCCACAATTGATCC
This sequence comes from Parcubacteria group bacterium, assembly GCA_043821485.1. Lineage (GTDB taxonomy): Bacteria > Patescibacteriota > Minisyncoccia > 2-02-FULL-40-12 > IGHO2-01-FULL-4-A > JBDRCU01. The sequence goes on from JBDRCU010000037.1 coordinate 31,867, forward strand.
TTGAATGATTCCAGTATCTTAGCTGGATCATCTGAACCTGCTTCTCCTGAAATATTAGCAGAAGTTACAGCAAGTGGATAGCCGAATTTACCAAGAATTGAATCTATAAGAGGATAATCCGGAATACGGACAGCTACAGTTGGCTTTCCTTGCGTAACGTCATTGGGTATTATTGCTTTTTTTATAAGGACAACTGTTATTGGTCCGGGCCAAAGCTTATCCAAAACTGATTCAAGTTTCGGAGGAATAAAAGCAACTTCACGCAACCATTTCATATTACGAACAAAAACTGGAAGAGGCTTAGTGCTAGACCTGCCTTTAATCTTATACAACTGCCTTGCCACATACGGATCGCATGCATTACATCCAAGCCCGTATACTGTATCTGTTGGAAATACAACTGATCCGCCTTTCTTAAAGACATCAACAGCTGCGCGCACAGCATCAATATTATCTCCTTTTTGATTAAGTCGAATAATTTTCATAATACTATTTCAATCCTGAGTCTGTCTCTATAGCAAGAGAGCTCAAACCTGCATTTATTAATCTTTTATTATATCCAGGTATTATACGTCCTTCAGGAGAAGACGGATGAAATTCAAGCTGGTTGTCATTGTACGTAATGCGTCCTTTATTCACAGACTTCTTATTTCCTGATTCAATTCTTCGTATTTGATATGATCGTATATGCTTTTCTATAAATTTACCAATAGACAAATCCAAAATCCATTCAAATGTATTAGCAATCCAGCTTGGCTTAATATCTGTCATTTCTGTATCCCATCTATATATATAATCCAGTAACCATCTGTTTTGTTCTTTAAACTCAATAACAATATCATCATTCAATGCCAGCATTGGAATAAGATTTGCATAGAGCTGTGCAGTATACATACTATGAAATGGAATATCCAAAGATTTATCAGTTATGAAATGATTTGCGCAAACTTTATCAGGCGCAATAAAATGTTTATTTGTGCGTCGCACTCCAAGACACGACAAAACAAATGATATCAAAAAACGCACTGTCCATATGTATCCTTTTCGCGTAATTACGAATATATCAAGGTCGCTCAATTCACTGGTATTACCCAAAGCAAGCGAACCAGAAGCAGAAATTGCTTTTACAAATGGCACGTGTCTCAACCACGAAACTGCATCCTTGGTTTTATCAATCTTATCCCCTGCTAAGCGATACTTCTTTCTGCGAAGCGGGATAAGATATCTACGACCAAAGAGAAAATAGAAATTTCTGAATTTTGATACATTGCCTTGATTAACAAGCCTATCAAGCGAATCTCTGACAGCATTCTCGCTAATATCTGATGGATCGTTATCTCCCCTGTTATTGCCACTCTCTGAATGCCTAATTTTCACCAAATATCTAAAAACCTCCCTTGCAGTCAAAGGCCAGTCCAAAGTGTCATAATATGCCAATGTTGCTATGATATTGTTTTCCACTATTGCAAGCCTAGCCGAAAACGTATCATTTAACAATATCGTCTAATCCTGCTATAATATCTCTATGTACGTTATTCGAATATTACTTGCAAACATTGTAGCAGTCTGGGTTGCCGACTATTTTATAGACGGCTTTTGGGTTTCAGGAGACTTGAAAGAACTCCTCATTGCTGGTATCATCCTGGGGCTGATATTCCTGATCATAAAGCCTTTACTCAAGCTTGTTTCGCTCCCTTTGATCTGGATCACAGCAGGGCTATTCACCCTCGTAATATATGGCTTTCTCATCTGGGTTGTAGCTTATTTCATGTCCTCAATGTCAGTGGCCCTATATATGCCACTGATCTGGGCGACTCTCATAATAGCGATAATCAATTACATAGCCAGAGGATTCAAACTCTAAGGCTTCAAAAAATATGGATGCATTTACGATTATTCAAACCTCCCTTGCTATCCTTTTGATAGTAACTATATTACTACAGCAAAAAGGCGCAGGCATGGGCGGTGCGATAGGAGGCGCTGGTTCAGAAGCAGGTTTTTCAACACGACGCGGTACAGAAAAAACGGTATTCACCGCAAGTATTATTATTGGTATTCTCTTTTTTGCTTTTTCTGTAACTAGACTACTTCTATAGGTTCCTCTTTTGATATGCATAACTCCTAGTTACGCATTTTAATTTATGTCTGCTTACGACTTCAAACAATTAGATAATTTTTTCACCGGTAAAAACAAAGATAAAATTATATCTGGGAAATTTCATTTCATAACAAAACACTTCCCTACCAAAAAACAATTCCTGTACTTACCGAAGGTTCTTTCCCAAAAAGAAAGATACGCACTGCTTGCATCCATACTCGTAGCAGTCATTGCACTAATAACAATTCCCGTATGTGCCTACTACCACTTTACAGAACCAACTCCTACCCATGGGGGGTCTTTCACCGAAGGCATCCTTGGAGAACCGCAAAACATTAATCCTTTACTCATCAATACAAGAGAGGTAGACACCGATCTTGTCCGATTAATATATTCCGGATTAGTCAGACTAGATGACAAAGGAAACATCCATCCTGGATTGGCAGAATCCTATACCATTTCAGATAGCGGTCTTGAATACACCTTCAATCTTCGACAGGATGCATTATGGCATGACGGTACTCCTGTTACAGCTGATGATATAGTATTCACTATACTCACGGTGCAAAATCTCGATGTTGACAGTCCTCAAAGACTCAATTGGCAAGGAGTGGACGTTGAAAAAATTGACGAACAAACAATCAAATTAACTCTAAAAAACCCTCTTGCCCAATTCATCTATACAACAACCATGGGAATTCTCCCTAAGCATGTATGGGAATCTGTATCTGCAGAAAATTTCAAAAGCACGAATCTGAATATCGAAGCAATAGGCTCAGGCCCTTATCGAATTAATGATATCGGACGAGGTGGAGGAGGAAGTGTTACTTCTATGACATTATCTTCATTCAGAAACTACTATTTAGAAGGGCCGTATATAGCAAAAATAGAGTTACATTTTTTTACGTCGCTTGATGATATGATATCAGCATATAATTCTGGCAAGATAGATACGATCGAGTTGCCTCTGCAAAGACGTCTTAGCGATCTTAATATCTCACAAAGATCAAAGATACAAACCGTAGACCAACACAGCTATTTCACTGTATTCTTTAACGAAAACCAAAATGAGATCTTTGCCGAAGATGACATACGTCTGGCATTGAATTATGGTACAGATAAACAAGCCATAATTGATACAGAACTTCTAGGACATGGCAGTGTTGTGGATTCTCCCTTACTCCCTAAAATAACTGGAATAGAAAAACCTGAAAATATTTATCCTTACGATCAATCCCTTGGAATACATCTCCTTGAAAAAAATAACTGGAATATTTCCGGAGACCAAAAGATTCGTGAAAGGCTGAACGAATCCACAGAAGACGTCGAACAACTTTCCATAAAGCTAACCACACTCAATATGCTTGGCCTGCCGGAAGTAGCAGGAGAACTCAAATCCCAATGGGAAGAACTGGGATTCTCCGTCACAATAGAAACTCTATCAATACCCGAAATTCAAAAAGTAATTCAAGAACGAGACTTTGAGGCATTCCTATTCGGTGAAGTTATCCCCCTTGGATTAAACCAATTCAGTTTCTGGCATTCATCACAATCTCGATCCCCCGGTCTGAATATAGCCCTCTATGACAATCCCAGCGTAGACAAACTTCTTGAAGAAGCTAGGAGAACCATGGACGAGGTTAAACGCCTTGAAAAATACAATGAAATACAAAATATAATTATTGGGGACGCTCCCGTAGTATTCCTATACAGCCCCAAGTACCTGTATATACAGCCTTCTGCCATAAAAAATGGTGAAATAACAGTAATCAATACTTCTCCTGATAGATTCAATGATATCCATGAATGGTACATAGAAACCAAGCGCATAAGGCCTACGGCAGACAAAACAACCCCTACTCCATCTCAAGACTTGCAATAAATCAGATACTTGATATAATAGGCATACCATTAAACAGCATCTCGATTATTAAGACTTACTTACGATAAGCAACTTCTCTCTATATAGTTATGTTTCTTTTTGCCCGGGTGGTGGAATTGGCAGACACGCAGCGTTCAGAACGCTGTGAGCGCAAGCTCATGCGAGTTCGAGTCTCGCCTCGGGCACAGCACTCTAAACTAGATATTAATTAATAGGACTCTCTCATCTGGCTCATATCAAATGTGCCAAGTGCAAATGTCCAAACTAAAGAATGACAGGAAATAAATCGAAAGCACGCGTCCAGCTGGACGCAGAACCGGTCGAACCTAAAGAAGGAATCAAAAAAAATACATCCAGACGCAGACATATTCGCAGATCATCGAGTCCGTCTTCGCATGTAAAAGATACAATAAGGACTGCTCGCAGTGAATCCCAGACATCTCCGCGCAGAGCAACTCGCAAAGGACCTCGCCTGCGAGACAATCGCCGGCCTCCAAGCGGACTTAAACAATTAGTCCGGCTCAAACGTAAAACCAAAGATACTGCAGAAGGCTATGACGATTCACTAAAATATACTCCTCTGGGAGGTCTCGGTGAAATCGGACGAAATATGGCTGTACTAGAATACAAGGATGAGATACTTCTCATTGATGCTGGTTTTGGTTTTCCAGAAAATGACCAACCCGGAATTGATTACAATATTCCGAACATCAATTATCTAAAGGGTAAAGAGAAAAAAATTCAGGCACTTCTGATAACTCATGGTCACTATGATCACATTGGCGCACTCCCTTACATAATGGACAAAATCGGCAATCCACCGATCTACTCATCACGGCTTACGGGAGCAATCGTAAAAAAACGCCATCTGGAATTCCCCCATCTTCCAGAGCTTGATATAACAGAGGTTGACCACAAAGACACTATTAAGGTTGGCCAGTACTTTGAAATAGAATTTGTGCATGTTAATCACAATATGCCTGAAGACTTAGCTATGTACATCAAAACTCCTGCAGGAACCATATTCCATACAAGTGATTTTAAATTTGATCCAACACCTCTTAATGAAGCTCCTACAGATATCGAATATCTTAAAGAAGTTGGAAAACGCGGAATCACATTACTTTTGTCTGATTCAACTGGAGCAGAAAAGCCTGGCGAATCAATATCAGAATCAGAAATTAGCAAAAACTTGGAAGAAATATACAAAACAGCCAAAGGCAGAATCATAGCGGCAACATTCGCATCCCTGATAAACCGTGTCCAACAAATGATTACATTGTCCGAAAAATATGGAAGAAAAGTAATCATAGATGGCTATAGTATGAAAAGTAATATAGAAATAATGAAAGAGCTTGGAGAAATCAGAATGAAAAAAGATACCCAAATCACTCCTGACCAAATAGACAATTATCCCGACAATCAGATAATGGTAATTGGAACAGGTGCGCAAGGAGAAGAACGCGCTGTTATGATGCGCATTGCTTCTGGCGAACATAGACACGTAAGACTCCGCGCCGAAGATACTGTAATATTTTCATCTTCCGTAATTCCGGGGAATGAACGAACTGTACAGCGCTTACAGGATTTACTCTATAGAATGGATGTAAATGTATTCCATTATCAAATGATGGACATCCATGCAGGTGGTCATGCACTTCAGGATGATTTGAGAAAAATGATACAAATAATGAAGCCTAAATTCTTCATGCCTATTCACGGATATTATTCAATGATGGTTGTTCATGGCAGATTGGCACAGGAAGAAGGTATAAGCAAAGATAATGTACTCATTCCTGACAATGGAAATATTATCCATATAACACCTAATGAATGGTGGTACGACAAGAAATCCGCAGAAATAGAGAACATCATGGTAGATGGTCTGGGCGTTGGAGATGTCGGCAATGTTGTCATTCGAGACAGACAAGTACTTGCAGAAGAAGGCATGTTTGTAATCATTTCTCTAATCAATGGCCGAACAGGTGCAGTACAAGGAAGCCCTGATATCATTTCACGCGGATTTGTCTATCTTAAAGATAATAAGGAACTTCTGACAGAAGTACGCAACAAGGTTAAAGAGATTGTAAAGAAAACCACCACAAGACCAATCAATACAACTGATCTCAAAAATAGTATCCGTGAAGAAATTGGTTTATTCCTTTTCAAAAAGACAGAACGACGTCCGATGATATTGCCTGTCGTGATAGAAGTGTAAAACGTAAGAAAATCTTGATATTTTCGTCATATTCTATACAATATATCCCCCTCTAAATAGCTAATGCTACAGGGAGGGAGATATTTTATTATGGGAAGATTTAAAAGACTAATCCCCTATATTTGGCCGCATATCAAGCGGTATCCATGGTCATTCTATCTGACCTTTATTGGCTATGGCATAGGATGGGGCTTAACGGGACTCCTTGTCCCATTCATATATAAAGATATCGTTGATGTCATCTCTGGGGCGACTGACCCATCTTTGGTAGCAGACCCATTACTCGGTCTGATTTTCAAGCTTCTTGTCATAATTGTTATCTACAACATACTCTTCCGCATATCAGATTGGAGTATTATACGTTTTCAAAGCAAGATCCAACGCGATCTTATCTCATATCTATTTGAAGAACTAGGAAAACATTCCTATAAGTTTTTTGTTAATGAATTTGCAGGAAGTCTGGTGACAAAAATAAAACGATTCATAAGAGCGCTGGACCGCATGCATGATCGTATAACTTTTGATTTCTGGAATGCGATTATACAGCTTGCTGGGATGTTTGTTATTTTGTTTTATGTCAATACAATAATTGGAATAATATTTCTATCCTGGTCTATAATTTTTATTGTATTAACAATCCTAAGCGTTAAATATCGAATCAAATACGATCTTGCCGAAGCTAAGGAAGATTCAAAGATAACAGGACTTCTGGCTGACACGATAACAAACATTCTTAACATCAAAATGTTTGCTAAGAGTGACTACGAGAATACCAGATTCAGAGAAAGCGCAGAAATACAACACAAAGCCAGATATGCAGCCTGGAACTTCAATATGAAAATATATGCAGTGCAAGCTGTATTCATCGGAGCTCTTGAAATTAGCGGGATGTTTGTAGCGATTAAACTCTGGCTGGCAGGATCTATATCCCTAGGTACGATTGTCCTCATTCAAAGCTACTTTGGAATAATCTTCAACCGTACATGGAACCTTGGAAGAGCAATGTCCGAATTCAGCAAAGCCCTATCCGATGCTGATGAAATGATTGATATACTGGAAGAACCTATAGGGATTAAGGATCCTCTCAAACCTAAAAAAGTGAAAATCAAAGAAGGCAATATCTCTCTTGATGACATGACCTTCTGCTATGGCGAGAAAGGTGAAGATGTCTTCTCTAAGTTCAATTTGGATATTCCATCTGGTCAACACATAGGTATTATTGGCCATTCAGGATCGGGTAAAACGACCATAACTAAACTTCTTTTAAGATTCGCAGACATACAAAAAGGCAGTATTAAGATTGACGGACAGGATATACGTCATATCACACAGGACGATCTTAGATCTGAGATTGCATACGTACCACAGGATCCGATACTATTCCATCGAAGTCTTGAAGAAAATATTCGTTATGGAAATCTCAAGGCAACCGAAGAAGAAGTTATTGAAGTTGCTAAGAAAGCCCATGCACATGAATTCATCTCTGCCCTACCGAAAGGATACAACACTTTGGTTGGCGAGCGCGGAATTAAATTATCTGGAGGAGAACGCCAGCGTGTTGCAATTGCACGAGCCATGTTAAAAAACACCCCAATCTTAATCCTAGACGAAGCAACAAGCTCGCTTGATGCAGTTAGTGAAAAATTGATTCAGGAAGCATTCAAAGAATTAATGAAAAACCGCACAACTATAGTCATTGCTCACAGACTCTCAACTATCCAGAAATTGGACAGGATTATCGTACTTGAAGACGGAATTATAGAAGAAGAAGGCACGCATAACGAACTTATTAAAAAAGAAGGTATCTACCACAATTATTGGACTCACCAAGCAGGAGGGTTCATAGAATAAGCTTGCAAAATAAAACGCAAAACGGGCTGGTCCCCATGGACCGGCCCGTCGCAAGAACATTTGAAAGTATATTATTACCTCCTACTGAATCCAGTACTACTTCTATGGAGGCAGGATATCCAATAAAACATCCTGAGCCAAGGGGCCTGATACTCTGACAGCATGACCAGTCCTGATCGGCTGACCTTCGGGAGATTTCACCATATCGTATGGCGAGATTTTCATCTGGACTCGACAGGTCTCGTCTCCCAGAAGGATCTCCACGCAAATAGCGCCCTTCGATTCCCTGACTTCAAGGGTAAGGTTGCGCTCCCCGGACCCAAAGCCTGCACTATGAAGCTCTAGGCCCTGACCCACGATTCGCACAGGAACCACGACTCTGGAGCACCCCTTAATGATACCTGTGACGGACTCTTTTCTCTCTCCTCCTCCCCCGTCGAAAGTACGTACTTCCGGCTCCTTGGGCCCTTTTGTGATGACGCTCTTCCTTGCTTCAGTCATGGCTTTCCCTCCACATCTCTGATATACAGAGCATACTACATAGTTACAATTCTCGGATATATCGTCAATATCTGCTATAATCAAAATATGAAAATATTCTCTGGTATACGGCCTTCGGGCAAGCTCCATCTAGGAAACTATCTTGGAGCAGTAAAAAATTGGATCGAACTGCAAGACAAACCTGATACAAAACAGGTTATTTATGCTGTTGTTGATTATCATGGTATTACCACTCCATTTGCTCCGGCGACCTATCATGAACAAATCACAGACGCAATCCTTGATTATCTTGCTGCTGGCGTGGATCCAACTAAATCCTTAATTATCAGACAATCCAAGGTACCCGCTCATACAGAACTTGCATGGATATTTAATACAATTACGCCCATAAGCTGGCTTGAACGTTTGCCAACCTACAAAGAGAAGCTGGAACAAACTCATGGCAAATACAATCATCTTGGCTTACTCTCCTATCCAGTTCTCATGGCTTCCGACATATTAATATACATGTCAGATGCAGTTCCCGTTGGAGACGATCAAAAAGCCCACATCGATATTACGAATGAAATCGGCAAGAAGTTCAATTCAATGTTTGGCGAAACATTTCCTGCAGTAAAGATGCTTCGTACAAAAGGAGAACGCATTAAATCTCTCCAAGATGCAGATAAAAAAATGTCTAAAACCGGAGATGAAAGTATAGCCTTAACAGATGACCCAGATACAGTTGCAAAAAAGATCAAAAAAGCAGTCACTGATTCCGGAAGTAAGATTACATTTGACGAAAAAAAGAAGCCAGCAATATCAAATTTGCTGACTATCTATCACCTGCTCACGGATAAACCAATATCATCCATCGAATCCGAATACGAAGGCAAAACATATGCTGATTTTAAAAATGATCTTGCAGAAGCAACAATAGAATTTATAAAACCATTTCAGGAGAAACGTAAAGAATTCGAAAACAATATGGATGAAGTTCGTAAAATTATGACAGACTCAGAGGAAAAGGCTAATGAAATAGCAAACAAAAATCTAGCTCACATCAAAGAAAAGATAGGATTGTAGACATAATACCAGACAACATATACATATTCTGTCAAGGTTTACTGTTTATACAAAGTATGGTTAAATAAAGATAGAATCATATATTCATAAAAATGAGACAGAAAACTGTCTTATTTGTAGTACCTTAACAGTGAGTTTGTTTCAGTTTGTTGGATGGGATTCATAGTTCGCATGTGTGTGGATTATGAATCCCATCCGACGCAATTCTGTAGCGGATGAAGAAGGGACTCGGCCATTGCGGCTAGAGCCCAGAAGGAGACAGACGATGAAGTACAAGCTTCTCGTATCCGTGTTCGCGCTCCTGGCGGCTTCGCTACTGATGGCTGGGTGCGGTGGCAGTGGACCGACTAACTCCCTGGTCCAGCAGACCGTGCAGTCGGTCAGGATCGTAATGCCTGTTGACAGGGCGACGAGCCAAGAATCTCCGCCCGGACTGAGGAGCAACGGCTACACAAGCTTCTTGGTGGAAACAAAGGGTCATACCAACAGCCCGACTCTTCAGGCTTTCTTCGAGGAATGGTCTGCTATCGAAGGGGAGCCTCTATCTCTGACAGCGCACTTCAAAGACCTCGAGATACAGAACAACACACCTTCCCCCTCCGCGAACTGGAAGGTTATACCCCCGCAAGATTGGCCCAAAGCGACGCTCACCCGGCTATACATCTCGGTTCAACCTAAAGATCCCCGGACTGGCGATGGAGTAGGCGGAGATTACATCTGGGTCTATATCAACGGGCTCCCCACTGATCCGGCTGGCTAACAAAACCGAAACAAACTCCGAACCGACGGACCGTCACCATCCTATCCTATATGGTGGCAACGGTCCGTTTTTAAATACAAGAATCCATCAACAAGCTAAGCATAGAACTATCTGCTAAAAGATATATAATAAAGATAATGAAATATTCACGTATATTTATCTTTTGTATAATCGTAATTCTACTTTTTACATTTCTATTTTTTGAAAAAGCACCTACAACTAATGCAGTAGGGACTTGTTATTGGACAAATGAATGTGGCAATCAGCAAAGGTTTGTTTACTGTCTTGAGCCAACTACTGTTTGCTCCTGTGAAAGGGGCGAAACCATACAATGCCAACCTCCAGACCCCAGCATCGTAGAACGTATAGATTGCGAATGTATAGATCCAAGCACCCCAACCCCCACCCCCACTCCAACTCCTACACCAAGTGGAACCCCTACTTCAACACCTACTTCAACTCCAACTTCCACACCAACCCCAACACCTCCACCCACCCCAACCCTCAACGTCTATCTCTGGGCTACTCCTAATACAGGGGCTCCTCCTTTAGAGGTTCTCCTTGAAGCAAATATTTCTGGTACTGCAACAGGGAAGATCAATTACTGGATGTGGTGGGATTGTACAAGTACAACTACAAGTCCTTCAACAGCTGCAGGCATATGCGGTGAATTACCTGATAACCCTTCTTCCGGTAGCTGTGCAAGTAATGAGCATGGAATCAAATGCAAGGAGATATACGATAATCCTCTACAGGTTGTACATGAATATATTGGTTTGGGCAGCTATACTCCCAAGGTAATAGTTTCTCGAAGTACTGCACCAAATGACGAAGATAGAGCTTCTGTTGATGTAATGATACCTCCTACTGCAACAATAGATACTCTTGTTCCCCCTAACTACTGCATATCAGGTCCTGCAACTCAGGTTAACTGGATATATTATGATCAAGGCGGATCGCCTCAGAAATATTACAGGGTACAGGTAGATAACAATTCAGATTTCAGCAGTCCGGAAAAAGATTCAGGAAAGGTGCAATCCGGTTCAAATTCATACTTTGCAAGCGGTCTTGGCTTCGGGGAAACATATTACGTGCGCGTAAGAGTCTGGAATCAAGACAATGTTAAATCTGCTTGGAGCGGATCTGAATCATTTTCAACTCCTGCTTATGCAGCGCCTAATATTGAATTCAGCTGGATACCAGAAGATCCTGCAGTAGAAACTGTAGTGGAATTTAGTGATGATTCTACTGTATATGGAGGGTCGCCAATATGGAGTTGGGATTTTAACTGTACTGTAGAGCCTCTTGAATGCGATCTTTCTGAATCTTCAGATCAAAATCCAAACAATGTATTCCATATACAAGATGATTATTCTATAAACCTTGAAATATCAGATGGATTGCATACATGCAATGAAACTCAATTGCTTTCAGTGCCTGCAGAGAATCCAATACCCTATTGGATAGAGGTGGGGCCGTGGGATTAATGGGTCAATAGATCAATCAACTCCTGTTTCTTTTGTTCAAAAAGTTCTTTTGTTTTTGCTTCAACAATACAAATTACAGCAGGATGAGTGCTTGATGGCCTAATAAGCATTCTCCAGTCCGGATAAGTTATATCCACGCCGTCTAATTCATTTATGCCTCCTTCCGGATATTTTTCTTTAAATTCTGCCAAAATCTCATCCATGGATCTAGGTAATTCAGAAAGTCCATATTCAATCTCACCGGAATTAAACCAACTGTCTATTGAACTAGTCAATGTCTTAGCATCTGTATCTGTAATCTCTAATAGATATAGAATAAGAACCATCGTCAATGCTACACTCTCAACAAATCCCATTGCTTTAAACATGTAGTGCCCTGAAAACTCTGCTCCAAATTCAGCGTCATTATCCCGCATAGTTTGTTTAATAAATGCATGTCCGGTCTTTGAAAGTATCGGAGTGATATTGTGATGCTTTACGTAATCAAGCACTGAATGTGAAAATTTTACATCATGGACCATAGCTTGTCCTTTAAAATAGCTTCGGGCAATAATAGCGCCTAATATATCCCCTCTTACCTTAATGTTATCCTTATCACCTACCTGAATGCGATCACCATCAGGGTCGCAAGTAAATATTATATCCGGATTGTTGTAATCCATTGTCACGCCAAGCTCAAGCAATATAGCTCCCAGCTCATCAACTATCATTGAATTTGCCTCAAGCTTCACTCTTCGCTTAAACTGCATCGGTTTAATCCCTGATGCTTTAATGACAGCCTCCGTGTGGTCTGCCTTAATATCCTTACTGATTACCTTGCCTTTAGGCATGAGTGGTTCTACTCTGCGAGTACGTAACATCTGTTTTAAAATATCAAAATTATCATTGTCTCCCCCTATCACCACAGCATCCTTACCAACAGGCTTAAACCCGTTATATTCATCTCCCAAATGAGATGCTGTTATCATCACTCCCCCGTCAGCACCTTCATTGATTACGCCAAAGTAGCACAAGGGCGTACTCGTTACTCCAATATTTACAACGTCACAACCTGCGTGTGTAATTCCTTCAATCATCTTACCTGCAAGAGTTGCAGATGTATCACGCATATCGTGAGCAATTACAATCTTGCGAGCCTGTAAAAATTCAACCAAAACAATGCCAAATTGATATGCAAATTCATCATCAAATTCCTGGCCATAAAGACCTCGAATATCATAAGCTCTGAATATATCTGGATTAAAAATCATAAAGTGTGTAAGGGGTATATAACCATAAAATCAGGCCTAGGTCAAAAATCATTCACAATACAAGATCATCATGCTAGTATTTCCCTATGCAATTATCTGATATTAAACACGTCCATATGATAGGCATTAAAGGCACAGGCATGTCTGCTTTGGCTTTAATGCTCACTAAATTTGGTATTCGAGTCTCCGGATCTGATACGAAAGACTCGTTTCTGCTTCTGGATAAGAAGAATTTTGTTAAAAACAGGATTAAAATATTTCCTGAATTCAAAGCAAAGAATATCTCCAAAGAAGTAGATCTTGCGATAGTATCCACTTCGCATAATAAAGGGGGTAATCCTGAAGTTAAAGAAATTAAACGCCGAGGAATTAAGTTAATAACCTATCCTCAGATGCTTAGCATGATTACACGCGAACTCCCATCAATTGCAATTATTGGAAGCCATGGCAAGACTACTACTACGAATCTGCTCGGACATATAGCTTTGAATAATGGCATTCGTTCTGCAGTACTTTCTGGACCAACAAGCCAACAAGTCTTAAATGAAGCAAAAAAAGATCCTGAATCATTTATCTTCGAAGCTGATGAGTATGAGAACAAACTTCGCCACTACAATCCGCAAATGGTAATACTCACCAGTGTTGATTACGATCATCCTGATTTTTTCAAAACTCCGACGCAATACAAAAATGTTTTTAAAAATTTCATAAAACGTATTCCCAAAACAGGTCTGCTAATCTACTGCGCTGACGACAAAAATGTTCGCGAGGTTGCCAAACTAGCAAAATGCAAAACATTAGCATACGGAATATCCAGCCATGCCAAAATCAAAACCAGAATCATCAAACCTCATCTATTTGAGGTACTACACGGCAGAAACAAAGCCCGTATCAAAACGCCTCTCATTGGCACACACAATAGCCTGAATGCCACGGCAGTGCTCCTCGCCTCTCGCGAACTTGGCATAACCAACAAACAATTTCAAAAATCCCTTTCCACATTCAAAGGCTCTCCTAGAAGATTAGAGAAAATATCTACAAAACCGCTTATCTATGACGACTACGGACATCATCCGAATGAAATCCGTGCAGCTATAAGGGCTCTTCGCGACGAGTATCCAAAGCATGAAATCTGGACAGTGTTTCAACCTCACACCTATACACGAACTAAAAAATTCCTTAAAGAATTTGGCAAATCGTTTGAAGATTCAGATCACACCATAGTATTAGATATATGGGGTTCGGCAAGAGAAGATTCTGGTATGGTACATTCAACGGATCTAATGTTTGAAATTGGCAAAAATGGAGATACCGTATACCATCTCCCTTCAATGAAAAAGGCTGCCCGATTCCTAAAAAACATTATGAAAAAGGATACCCTAATCCTAACAATCGGCGCAGGCGATATCTGGAAAATCCATGAATTGCTAGTTTAGAATAGCAAGAGCCCTCTTATCGAGGGTCTCTGTAGGTACGAATTAGATACTCCACGGTCCCTCTCCCACCCTATTATGGAATCAAGACCGTGGAGCACTCGCGTCTTACTCCGTGAACTATAATAATATAACAAATCTCCTATGCTTTCAATTGGTATAGTCAGGACACAATGAAACAAATTCCCTTTTATTTTAAAATTAAATTACCTCCGCCTGATTGGAGGACTATACGAAAAAAGTCTTTATAGAAAAAATACTGTGTAAAAAATTACCCTAGAATTTGGGGGAGCCAAAGAAGTTCGGATGGGTTTTAACTTTACCACCTATTTTTGAGCAAATATGCTTCTTCTGAGCACAAGACACCCTGAGACTAGGCAGAGATCTATTTGTAACCTTTGATACCTCTTTAAGTGTCATAAGTTTTTCTACTTTTTCGTTATAGCGATTACATATAACAACATCCATAGATATAGCCAGGCTTTTACTGATTAGATTTTCAAGTTGAACTAAGGGTTTTATAAATGGACTAATCTTTTTACCACTATAAAGCATCTCGCTAACTATAAGATCGGCCTCTTCTAAGGCCCCTATGTATATTTTTTTATCTTTTTCGGAACCTTTAAACGCTATATTTGGAAACCCATGACCAACAAGAATAAAATTTATAAGTATTCTACCCACTCTACCGTTCCCGTCTGGAAATGGATGTATTTGTTCAAACATATCGTGGATTACCGCTATTTTTCGTATTAGATTATTGGTAGAAGCATTTATTATTTTAATTAACTTTTCTATATGTTTTTCTATTTCGTGTGGGTGTGATGTTTTAACTTTCGCTCCTGTAATCTCAATGTCCCCTTTTCTCCACTCACCCGGAGACCAACTAAAATATGGGTCACCCCTAAACATCATGGAATGCATTTGTCTTATAATTGCCTTACTAACACTAAATTGTTTAGTCTTGTATTGTTGAAAGGCTAATTCATAATTAGCCAAAGCGGCATCAAAATAACCAAGAACTTTATATCCCGTTTGTGTATATTTAGGATCCCCCAAGATATCCTTGATTTCTGCACGACTAACAAAATACCCTTCAATCATAAGAGAGTTTCGTGTGTCTTCTTCTAGTAAGGCAAGCCACTCTTTATTTCTCACTGAAACTGTTTCTATTCCTCCTAATTTTTCGAACCACGTATGTCTTAATTGTGTAGCAGTATTTGGAATAATTCCTTGTTTTGGGGTCATGTTAGATATAATTGATTATTATTTAAATCATGAAAATACGTTGTATTTCCACAATATACCCATATTATCATATAATTTCATAGATGTCCAGATAGCTAAAAAGTACCCAATTGTGCTTATAAATAAGGACTTTTTTGCATATTTAATTTTAACGCATTTTTTCAAAATTATACATTTTTTACTCATTATTCGGAAAACTGAGAGTACTGGGAACTTTCTAATTCTAGAGTTTTCTTCCTTTAATAATCCCTAAAAATCCTATATAGTACAAAGACTATGCAACTTGGAATCGTCGGCCTGCCTAATGTGGGTAAATCCACATTATTCCAGGCCCTGACAAACAAAGAAATTGATATATCGAATTATCCTTTTACTACAATAGATCCAAATGTAGGTATTGTTACTGTTCCGGATGAAAGACTTGAAAAGCTAACCGAATTATCTAACTCGAAAAAAACCATCCCAACAGCAATTGAATTTGTAGATATTGCAGGGCTTGTAAAAGGCGCTGCAGATGGAGAAGGCCTTGGTAATCAATTTTTGGCCAATATTCGCGAGGTGGATGCAATCGTACATGTTGTACGCGCTTTTGTGGATGAGGATATCACACATGTCCATAATACAATCGATCCTGCAAATGATATTGAAATAATTGAAATCGAACTAGGATTAGCAGATATGCAAACCAAGGAAGCCCGTGAAAAGAAGAGGGACAAAAAGGACATCCCTCCCCTAGAACTCCTCACCGATAAAAAAATCATTTACGCCCTGAATGTTTCAGAAAAACAATTAAAGGATGGCTGGAAACCAGATGAAAAAATATTAAAAGCTATGAAAGGAAGCGACTACGTCGTCGTATCCAATACATTTGAACTCCTTCTCTCCAAGTCTGATTCCGAAGAAAAGAAAGAATATTTAGCAGACATGGGGATTGAACAGTCTGGTTTGGATGAACTAATACAAAAGTGTTACCACACACTCGGACTAATAACTTTCTTAACTACAGGAGAAGACGAAACACGTGCATGGACCGCAAAGAAGGGAGATCTTATCCCCTATGCAGTTAGTGCTATACATACAGATTTTGAACGTCTATTTATCCGCGCAGATGTTATTAACTGGGAAGAATTAATAAAAATAGGTTCATGGAGTAAAGCAAGAAACTTAGGGAAAATAAAAACAGTCGGCAAAGACTATGTCATTAATGAAGGCGATGTTGTGGAAGTGAAGATATAAAAAGAGGAAAGCTCGCAGAGGAGCATTCCTACCACTCCTGCGAGCAAGGAAAGAACAATAATAGGATACTGATTTCTACCTTCTTTCTACCGGCTCCACGGATTTCACCGTCCGCGACAAGAAGGACTTTTTCCTGTTGTCGATTTCGACCTGCAGACTTTCTGAATTTGTCATACGGGGATTCAGTTCGTCAGGCACTTCGATCGCGACCAGTTCGCGTGAACTGAACGGACTTTCTTCGCCCTCTGTAATCGGCCTACATCCTACCTTCCTGAGTTCTTCAGGAAAATCACTAGGAGCAATCGGATGCAACGTAACCCTATACATTCTGATCCCCTCCTCTCAACTCTTTGATAACGGATCCCTCAGAAAAGAAACTATCCTATTATCTCAAACGTCCTCCAAAAACGCAAGAAGCCCCGGGGGAGGGCTTCTTGGCCTTCCTCCTCCGGAGCTACTGGAACTGGACTCAGATCTTCGTGGAAGTCCTGAGCTTTGGGGGAATCTTGTCTAATCCCTTCTTGGGAACCGAGTACAAAGGTGGTACCTTCTTACAACCCTTAATTCGTATCACGGGTTTCAGTCCTGCGAACGCTCCTCTCGGCTCTGCTTCTCCTCTTGCTTTCCCCAAAGCAATTGCTGAAGCCTCGGCAGAAGAAAAACCCTCCTGACGAACCTTGCGATTTTCCCCTCCTATGGAGAGGGTAACTTCAAAAATCCCCGAGGAATGACTCATGATGCCTGATCCTCCCATTCGGTAGATATCTCAATTATTCCATAAAAAAAAGATCCCGTCTTTCCACAGGTGTTAATATCCAAAAAGTTTCAGTTTCTTCTCAATCATTTCCTTTGTTGCTTCAACTGCTGGTTTTGCAAATTCGTAAGGCGTGGCAGACTCATCATCTTTGGCTAATTCTTCTTCCATTGCATCATGATATGCGATGCGTAGTTCAGTATTTACATGGACATTGGTTACTCCATGAGCAATTGCTGCTTCGACTTCTTCATCAGACAAGCCCGATCCCCCATGAAGTACGATATGTACATCAGGAACAACTTCACGAATAGATCTTAAAACATCAATATCTAAATGCATTGTCTGATCTGTTGTAATCCCATGCACATTCCCGAATGCAATTGCCAAACGATCGATCCCTGTTTTTTCGACAAATTCTTCTGCTTCCTTAGGTTTAGTGTAATCTTCGTGAAAAATTTCAACTTTTTCCTGAACTTTCGAACTTCCGCGCAGATATCCCAGCTCCCCTTCAACCATCATGTCTGGATTTTTAGACTTTGCATATTTGACAACTTCTTTTGTAAGTTCAATATTACGTTCAAAAGGCAGAGCTGATGCATCAATATGTATTGTGTCATAACCCGCATCCACCGCTCTTGTTGCGGTTTGCCAACCTTTATGATGATCTGCATTAAGAAAAATCGGATGGCCTGCTTCTTGATATGATTTAACCAAAGCCACAGCCTGATTGTAACCAACAAACAATGCTTCATTTTCAGAAGTAGCAACCATGAGCGGCGATCCGAGTTCTTTAGCAGTCTCAACAAAAGCCTTTAATTGATCTGCAAATGAAAAATTAAAATGACCGATGGCCCAATGCTCGTCTCTCGCTTGTTTAAAATATTCTTTTAGGGATTTCATAATGTTATGAATCCGCGCACAAGATTCTCTTCAATCAATTCATTTAATTTATCACGTCCTAGATATTCAATAAATATCTTATTCCACAATGCTTCTTCCTGATGGTATAAATACTTGACTGTGCCTTTCTTAACCAAAGACATAGCAAGGTCAATCAGATCAAAACTTACTAAGCGTTCTCCTCCATTTTCTTTAAAAAAATCTCCTACAAAATCCAGTCCCTGCCAATATCCATAAGCATGCCCTTCTGCACCGGGAATGGATGTTAACTTGCCCAAATCCCCTTCTGCATTATACCAGTGTTCTGCTTCAGGATTTACATGCGGTTCAAAAAGTCTAAAATCATTTTCATCATCCTTAGCCAAATATCTCTGAATTATACGAAATGTAATAGCTCCTTCCTGCGGAGTTGGTTCATCTGATACATCCCCTCTTAACAAGGATTGCACGCTTGGAATAAACTCATCACCTTTACCTGCAAAGTGCCGGAATAACCGAGAATAAAAAGGCACTTCATTCAAATAATGGAAAAGTAATGTGAACATGCGCATTGTTTCTCCTGGCGCATCCACAGTAATAGGTGTTATGAATATGATTCCATATTCCTTAAGATGGCTTAAGTTATGGTATTTCTTTTTCATAAACTTTTCTGCGACATCAAGCCACTTTGTATCAAGTACCAATACTTCAACATCACGCTCTTCAAAGTCATCAGGGGTAAGATCTTTATAAGGCTCGTCAAAAAATTTATGCATCCATTCATTATCCTGCGCAAATCTAAGAGATGAAAATACTGAAGCAAATCCTTCTTTTTTAACAAGCTCGGCAACACTGGAATATCCAAAGTGATCGAGCAAATTCTGCGGAGGATGAGATTCAAGCATTTCAATTGCTTTTTCTTTTTTAATAAAAAATCCCTTGCCGGGTTTACTTAGCTCAAGAGCAGTATCGCACATTCTTCCGCAGACTGGCGACATCTTCCTCAAATCAGGCTTTCCAAGAAATTCAAAAAGCTGTTTATCCATGAAAGACAAACGTTCAATAAGGGAATTATAGATATCGTCAGCCTTGGCTTCGTTCCTGTCTATACCAAGCTCTTTAAGAGTTCTTCCAATCAGAAGATCGTTCTCTTCAATAACATTCTGGATCACGCCCTCTTTGCCTGTTATCCCCTGCATCTTATCAGCAAGGCCTTTGAGTACTTCCGGCTTAGTACGAAGAATCCGAGCTAATTTATCATAATTATCCATATTTAAATTATACCTTAAAAACCTGATAAAAAGGAGCTAATATTAGACCATGCTTGTGCTGTCTTGACAATGTATATTAGAAGTGATATATATAGATTATCGTGAACAACGTATTAATCTCCTTCTAACTCCTGGCTCGTCTGAGCTGGGGAAAGGAACAGAGATGCATCGTAACAAGGATCGGGGCCTACGAGCCCCCAAGAATAAGAGGACATTGAACCACAGTTTCAACCACATCGGCACCGCCAACATCGCCACCGACGCCAGCGCCGGCCACCTGTCCGGCTGAGACAGCAGCCGCGCACGGCAGAAGGAGACGACGATGCACCCGCGACCGCAGATCAGGGGTCCCCCGTAGGATCCCACGTTCTCCCCGGGGCCGCCCCAGAAAGGCGGCCCTTTCACTTTTAGATAACCTCCACTTCCACCAACGGCCATTCACTAGTTTCGTCTTTCTTCAATATCCCGTCTTTAGCGCCAAACTTTGATACAACAGAAGAAGCGTTTGCAACAGCAAACTGTATAGCTTTAGTAATATCTTCACTTCTCATATATTCTGCAACAAAACCAGAAGCAAAGGCGTCCCCTGCCCCTGTACGTTCTTCTATGGGTGAATCCGGAATCCCTGCTTTGTATTTTTTGCCTTCTTTATCTATAACAAGCACGCCCTCTATTCCTCCACTGACTGATACAATCCCTCCAACTATCTCATGTAGCTTGGATGCAATACCATCCCAGTCTTCTCTTTTTATTCCTGTTAATTGAGATCCTTCTTCCCTATTGCATGTAAATATATCCATATCGCCTGCAACTTTGAGTAATGCATCCGGACCATCCTTGAACATACTTCCTGTTGTATTGATTGCTAATTTAATTCCCTTGCTTTTCGCATGCTCAACAAGCTTATACATAACATCCCAATTATTCCCTACTGAACCCAGATACAACCACTTAGCATCTATCTTATCCAAATCAATTTTATTAACATCAAAATGCTGTGCCTCTCCTTTATAATTAAGGATCGTTCTACTTCCAGATGAATGCACCAGAATCACTGAATACGATGTTATATTATCATCATGCTTTTGTATTAAACTCGTATCAACTCCTTCATTCTCTAATACCTCGATAATCTCTTTACCGTCCTTATCCGCACCTATTATACAAATACTTGCAACATTGTGTCCTTGCCTTGCAAAAGTCACTGCTGAATTTGTTCCTCCTCCGCCAGTCGAGAATACAATCTTATCTATATCAATCTTTGAACCAAGCGGGAAACACTCTATCTCCCCTGTTGGAGAATCTTCGCTTTTTGCAATAATAAAGCTATCATCTTCCATGAAAACATCTTTTGTTGCTGATCCTATTGTTATTACGTCAAACATTCTCTATAGATGACCTTAAGTTGCTGATTGCTTTGTCTACATCACTACTAGTAAAAATATAACTTCCTGAGACAAACATACTCACACCAACCTTCGCAAGAAGCGGTGCAGTCACCGGAGTTATACCACCATCTACTTCTATGGGTATGTCTGGATACATATAGTTGAAGTCTTGAATTTTTTCTATAACGTCCTGAACAAAATCAGATCCATAGAATCCAGGCTCAACAGTCATGAAATGAACAAAATCAATTTGATCGATAATATCTTCAATATCATCAGCTGGTGTTTCAGGATTTAATGCAACTCCTACCATAACGTCATTTTCTTTCAAAATATTTATTACCTCTTCAGGCTTGCTCGTAGCTTCAATGTGGAAAATGAATTTATCTGCTTGCGTATCCAGCCAGTGAGACACATGATTCTCCGGTTTGGAAACCATCAGATGCACTCCTATACTAATGTCTGTCTCTAATTCTTTAAGTTGAGGATATCCTTCGATTGTAGCATTAGGTACAAAAATACCATCAGTAATATCCAAATGTATACGATCAACATACGACTCCACCTTTGCCAGATGTTCCTGGAATTCTTCAGCTGTATTTACAAGAATGGATGGAATTATTTCCTTCTCCATTTTTATATTTGTTGTTCTATTTTACTAATTTTATCTATTCGTCTTTTGTGACGTTCTTGATTACTAAACTCCGTATCCAACCATAGCTTTATCATAGCCTTTGCATTTTCTTCGTCAAGGAACCCTGCACCAAGGGATAATACATTTGCATCATTATCTTCACGAGAAAGCCTAATCAAATCTGCATCACCTCCATAATATACGACTGCGCGTACGTTTTTATACTTATTTGCAACTATAGCTTCTGCCTGACCACTCCTGCCAAGTACAATGCCTTTGCTATTAACAGGGTCTTCTGAAACCCTAACTCCCACTAAAGATACAAAATCTGGATAATCATCATCTTTGTCATAACTATCAGGCCCCATGTCTTCAAATCCAAAACGCCACTCAGTGAGCCATTCTTTAATCTTTGCCTTCAATTCATAACCTCTATGGTCAGATGCTAAATAGATCATGACTCTAGTTTATTCAAATATGAGACTGCTGACAATAGGGCTGTTGTTCCTTGCCCAACTGCTATAGCTATTTGATTATATGGAATGTTTGTAACATCTCCTGCAGCATAAAGCCCTGACACATTGGTCTCACCCGCCATATTTACAATAATTTGTTTAAAATTGTCTTTTTCTGTATCTTCTGGCACTAAATCAGAATTAGGAATCATTCCTATGTGAACAAATATACCCTCAACATCGAGTGTCTGCTCAATGCCTGCTTCGTCGGTATATTTAAGCCCTGTGACAAAGTCAGTTCCCATAATTTCAGTAGTCTTTGCACTGTATATGACTGTTACATTTTTCTTTGATCTTAAATTATTAATCAACATCTGATCTCCTTTAAACTTTGGATTTTTATTAATCACATAAACTTTCTCTGCGATTCCCGAAAGCATAAGCCCTGATTCAAGCGCGGAATTACCTCCACCAACTGTTGCTACAGTTTTACCGGTAAATAGCGGACCATCGCAGGTCGTGCAATAACTAACTCCTTTATTTCTAAACTCTTTTTCACCAGGCATTCCAAGCTGACGCGGATGTACGCCAGTTGCTACAATAACTGTCTTAGCAAGATAACCACATTTAGGCGCACCGTTAGTCGCCGGATCAATACGTTCAGAAGCCATCTTTGATTCTTTGCCTTTGCCTGGAGTTATACAGAACAATCCATCTTCTTGCTTGACTATATGAGCTACTTCAACACCTTCTTCAATATCGACATTGTAATGTCTAAGGTGTTCCTTAAATTTCATAGTCAACTCAACACCGTCGATCTTCGTAAAACCGGGATAATTTCCTATCTCTCCTGATACTACTACTTCTCCTCCAAAATCTTTTGTAATTATTTTAAAGTTAAGACCCCGTCTTGCGGCGTATATTCCTGCAGCTGTTGCAGCTGCCGATCCTCCGACAATAAGGAGGTCTAGAGGTTTACTATTTTGATCCATAATTATAGTATATCATTAGTGCCAAATCTTCTAAAACAATTAAAAGAATCTCCTTATCTATCGATACTGTCCATAATATTCTTGAGTCTCCTCACTCATTTTCTATTTTTCAGCCATCCAGGCCAAGTGGTATTCGATGAAGTTCACTTCGGCCGTTTTGTAACAGGCTACTTCACTCATGAATACTTTTTTGACATTCATCCCCCGCTTGGCAAACTCCTTATAGCTGGCATGGGCTATATTGCTGGCTTTAAACCGGGCATAAGCTTTGAAACGATTGGCAATGCTTTTCCAGATAACACTTATGTCTGGCTCCGATTGCTTCCATCTCTTGCCGGAGCTCTTATCGCCCCTGTCATATACCTATTGCTTCGTGAGCTTAAATTTTCCAAAGCCATGTCATGGCTCGCAGGCATATTGATTGTATTCGAAAGCGCTCTATTAGTACAATCCCGATTCATGCTGCTCGATGCATTCCTGCTTCTGTTTGGATTTGTCGCCTTTCTTCTATATGCACGATTCCATAATACAGATAAACTGCGCTATCTTATTGGAGCATTCATATTCGCAGGATTATCCTTGTCTATCAAGTGGACAGGTCTGACATTTCTTGGCGTTATTGGATTGATTGAAATAATTAAAATTCTCAAAAACTTCACTTGGCAAAAATTCTGGCGTTTGTTTGGCGTAACTGCATTAGCCCTCATCATATACTTCTCATTTTTTGTTATACATTTTCATCTATTATACAAATCCGGCCAAGGAGATGCATTTAGTTCTTCTGAATTCCAAAAAACGCTTCAAGACAGCAACTACGAGAACGATAATACCATTGATAACTGGAATAGCAATCCAATAACAAAAGATCTTAAAAAATTTATAGAGCTAAACTCGACAATGCTTGGATCAAATTCCGGACTCAATGCAACTCATCCATATTCAAGCAAATGGTATACTTGGCCATTCATGCAGAGACCAATGTTTTACTGGAGCGACTTTACTTCTGCAGATCAAGCACCCGACGAGAAGGATCACAACGATCGAATCTATCTAATCGGCAACCCTGTCATTTGGTGGGGATCAACTTTTGCAATGCTATATTTTATCCTTATTGCTCTGTCTGAACTTCCTTCAGTTCTTCTCAAAAAGAAAAAGACAGACAAATTCATGTGGATATTGATTGGCGTATATATAGCCAGCCTGCTTCCATTTATCGGAGTCTCACGAGTATTATTTTTGTATCATTACTTCACCTCACTAATCCTAGCCATCATTGCTCTTGCTTATCTTCTAGACAATTTACCGAACAAAAAACGGATTATTATTCCGTTCCTTGCTTTATCTATAGCTGCATTCATATTCTTCTCCCCTATCATATACGGCCTGACAATCCCTGAATGGCTGTATAATCTTCAAGCTTGGTTCCCAAGCTGGAGGTAAATATCCGAATCTACAGCTTTATTTCTCTTACCTTAAGATACAGCTCTTCAGCACGCTCCCAGTCAAAATTATTCCAGAATACTTCAATGTAGGCTTTTCGATCTGCACCGAAATCCATGAAGTAAGCATGTTCGTAGACATCTAAGACTATAACCGGAATTGCTCCCCATACTCCTCCTTGATTATGCGAGTCACCATTATACTGCATAATCTTCCCTCGTCTTGGATCCCATGCAAGTACTGCCCAGCCACGAGATGCCATTGCACATTCAGTCATATATTTAATTCCATCTTTAACGCTTCCCCATTTTTCCTCTATTGCTTTTGACAATTCTGGAGCTTTATTTGAATCACCATCTCCTCCTAATACATCGAAATACCATTCATGCAGATACATACCATTAACAGAAAAAGTCTCTGCCTGCTTTAATGCGCGGAGTTCACTATATGTTTGATTGCCTTGAGCCTCTCCGCTTATTAGTTTGTCGCGTAGCTTTCCAAGACCACTCCATACTTCTTCTGCTTTCTCAACATAACCAACATAAAGTTTGTCATGATGCGTCTCAATTGTTTCCTTAGAAATTCCCTTGAGAGAATCTTTATCGAATTTTAATGGTTTAGGTTCCATTTTAAATATTGCACTGCCCTAATTAGGTATTTTCTCTGTCATATCTCCGGATAATAATTTTTCTATCATGACTTTGTCAAAACCAATAACATATTGATCTCCTATCTGAATTACTGGCACGCCCATTTGATGCGTATTGTCGAACATCTCCTGACGTTTCTCAGCATCAACTGCTACATCATACTCCTCATACTTAATATTATTTTCCTTAAAGTATTCTTTTGCCATTTTACAATATCCGCAAGCAGGCGTTGTGTAAATTGCCACTTTCTTTGCACCATTTGATGCCTTGTTTGTATTTGTCATTTTCTTATTATTAATTATTGATATATAGATGCCTTATTAAGACTACTAATCCCCTGTTTGGGTTGCAGGAGTTTGTATCTCAACTATTTTTATTATATCATACTCGTCAATCTCTCTAATATTTAAATGTGGTATAATCTAGACACTATGGGATTCTTACTAAAAACAGCGTTATTTATCGTAATAGTAGTACTCGTAGGAGGATATATCTCCTACAATTATGACGATCTGAAACAAAAAACAACGGAGTTTATTAATCCGGCAATTAAGGAAGACAGGCTTTTGACCGAGCTTATGGATGGCCTAGAGGGCCTCGGAGCGGATATAGCAGGGCTTGATCTCTCTGGCGAATCTTCTGAAATACGGGATGTATTAGAACGCAGTCAACAACTAATAGCAGAATCGGAAGCAAAGATCGTAGAAGTTAAAGGAATAAACGATAAAAAGATATCAACGATCAGTTCAGGCATAGGACGAATAAACGATCTCATCAGAAAACCTATTGAAATCTTCACAGACCCCGCACCAGCAGCATCATTCTCATATGAAACGGATGACGGCGAATATACTTGCGAATTAAATCAGTAATCAAAACGAAAACGCCGCTCGACAGTGCGAGTTTTGTTTTCGCACTACCTTACGACGTGTCGTGGTACATGTTTTTCCTCCTATCCCTGGAAGGTTTCAGTTGCCGCGCCATTGGCATTGGGCCAGCGGCGCTTGAAAAGTATCGGAACGAGGATCCTGACGGGGACCTTATGTAAGGCACCCTCCAGCCACAGGATTACCTTGAGTCCTGGGAAGAAGTGATTCAGACGCTCACAGCAAGTCTGACACAAGTTGGCGACATGGATATCTCCAGTCTGCTTCTTTCTGTGAACTGTCACCAACGTTACCGGTTTCCCGTTCCTCTTAGCAGCACAGTGCATGAGCCCCACTTCGGCACAGCTCGAGGACTGACCTATGGGAGTATCGAGTTGGAGACCATCGAACTCATTGCCCTGGCTGTCGACGCTAAGCGCGTACAGCTGGTGAAAGCCATGCTGGTAATATCCCTCCAGTGCAGCCTTGGCCCGTTCGACAAGTCTCTCATCTTCCCTGGTCATCGGCTCTTCAAACTTCAGAATCATCTGGACGTGTGCACTGTGGCATATCGTTTCCAGCTTTTGCCACTCTTCTTGGTCTGGTTTGTCGGGTTTCTCGCCCATCGGGTTCTCCCTTCTTCTAAATCCTGAGTTCCACGACAATAACAGACTATGATTTAAATGTCAAATCTACTTAATTCTATTTATTCAAATGAAATCGAGTTTATTATGGTTTCTATAGGCTCTTCTCTGTCTTGTTGTGAAATTACAAAAGTATAATCCGGACCAGAAACTAATATCAGTCTCACAGCAGAACAATTCCAATAATCGGAGCGCATGATTACCTGATATGCATCTTTATTACTAAAATTTATATACCCCTCAGAGATAACACAATCACTAGGTATGGGTTTCCCCTGTTTATTAATCATAAAATCCCTCCATTCTGTCAGGTTTATTTTCCAGTCATAAATATCAATAGGCTCTTCGTTGTTTTCTATATATCCCTCTGGATAACAGATTGAAAATCCAAATCTTTCACTGACTTCTTTAATCCAGTCATTCGGACAAGACGACATAAACTTGTTAGCTGCTTCTATTGAGACACTCTCATCTAACGAGCCTCCTCCCCTACCCCCAGCCAAAGGTTGAACAGACATGAATACATCTCCGTTTTCATCAAGGCCTACTTCGCTTCCCATAATTTGTATTTCTTGATCATCAGTAATATCTAAAGTAGATTCCGATATGGACTTTGGATAAAATCCAGCCACAAGCAATACTAGGATACCAAAAGCAAATGCGTATTTAAAAGCATGGTTCCAAGAAAATGAACTTGGATGCGCCACCACCGCATCTTCTTCCGGCAAAGATTCCAACATCTTAATCATTGCCTCTTTCGAAGGCTTTGCTTCCCTATATCTTTTCAGAGAATCCCTTATTAATTTTTCTGCTTTTTCATCATTCATGATTTTGTTCTAATTTTTCTTTTAATTTCTTTATTGCTCTTGATTGTAATTGCCTTATTGCATCTTCTTTCTTCCCTGTTATCTCTGCTATCTCCTTATTTGATAAATCATTCACAAACTTCAATGTTATAATTTCTTTCTGCTCATCAGTTAATCCCTCAATGCATTCCATTACAGTACGAATCTCATCTTTTTTAATTAATTCTAAATTTAATCCATCGCTCGAATCCGGAATATTTTGCATCATACTTTCTGGTTCTTCAAAAAGCATTTCTTTCTTCTTCTTCCAACCGTCAATCACAGTATTGCGTGCAATTGTAAAAAAATATGCCAATGGATCACTGCTAGTCTCTCTGAATCTGTCAATTGCCTTGAAAGCTTTTACAAAAACAATCTGCACGATATCCTCTGATTCTTCTTTGCTCCGTACTCTGTGATAAACATAACGATAAATCGGCGTGAAATATATGTCATACAAAATCCCAAATGCCTGGCTATCGCCTGCTTTTGCCTTCAGAATCAATTGTTTCGGATCTTCGTTTCCATTACCACTGGTCATATAACGATTATACTATAAATGTTGTGATTCGGAGTATATTCGATTGTTTAATATTGTCAAAATGTTATAATGGAGGGGTGTTTAAACAGTATATATGAAATATCCGCAAAGAGTACAGTTTCCAAAAGGGAAACAAAAAGAATTCCTATTTAATATAAAGAGAGTTCTCAAATGGGATACAAATGAGATTGCGAATTTAGTAGGATTATCTACTCGTACTATACGTGACTGGCAAAGAGAAAAACTACTCATGTCATTACCAGCATTTAATAAGCTACTGAATGAATCTGGTATCCCTAAACCCAAAGGAATCAAAATCAGAGATCCATTTTGGTATACACAAGATGGAGGCATGAGAGGATATATAGCTTTAATAAAAAAGTACGGTCATTTCCCCAAAAATGAGAAAAAGCGAAAAGAGAAGTGGTATGAATGGTGGAATACCAAAGGCAAATACAGTCATCCACTTACAGTCTCCTCCCCCATCTCCCGACCTAGAAAATCTAAGGATCTAGCTGAGATGACCGGTATACTCCTAGGTGATGGTGGTATAACAAAAAACCAAGTTATTGTCACTTTAAATTGCAGAGATGACAAAGAATACTCAGAATACGTATATACACTAATGCAGAAATTATTTGGGGTGACTCCAAGTGTATATAGGCAGGAAGAAGCTTCTGTTAATAAGATAGCGATATCCCGCGTCCAACTTGTAAAATACTGTGTAGAAAACTTGGGATTGGTTATCGGTGATAAAATAAGACAGCAAATAGATATACCCAAATGGGTTAAAGCTAATCAGAAATACAGCATCGCATGTCTTAGAGGCCTAGTAGATACAGACGGTTCTATATTCCTGGAATGTCATAAAATAAAAGGAAAGAAGTATTGTTATCAACGCTTGAATTTCACTAGTCTTTCTGAGCCATTGCGGAAATCAGTTTTTAAGATATATACAAAATTAGGATTAACTCCAAAATTAAGAAACAACAGATCCGTACAGATTGAAAAAAAGGAAGAAATAGCGTACTATTTCCGTACAGTAGACACAAGTAATCCTAAACATCGTAGACGCTTTGGAGGAGTCGGATAGTGGTTTATTCCAGCTGATTTGAAATCAGCCGGCCGCAAGGCCTCGTGGGTTCGAATCCCACCTCCTCCGCATGTTGATCTGTACCCCATAAAGTGGACACGGGGTATGGTCTATATGTTTTCTTTTGTTAACATTAATCATTAACAAAAGAATATGAGAACAATATATTCAAGCGAGGAAATCGCCAAGTTAAAACAAAATCCATGTGTATTTAATTGCACAGAAAGGTTGATCAATTACACCTACGAGTTCAAGAAGCGCGCATTAAAATTGCATGCACAAGGAGTAAGTGCGAGGGAGATATGGAAGCGATCGGGCTTCGATGTCGATAAATGGAAAAAGCATTACTTCAAAGGAACTCTCCGTGATTGGAAGAAGATCGTAGAGAAAAATGGGGTCGAAGGGTTATTAAAACCTGATGGTATACAATTCGACAGAGGACCGAACAAGACTGACAAAGACAAATTAAAACGTCTGGAACTTCAGGTTAGATATCTTGAAGCAGAAAACGATTTTTTAGCCAAACTCCGGGCCAAAAGAGCGGAGTCAAACTCAGGCCGTGTGAGAAATACAGAATCATCAAAGAATTAAATGATGATGCCAGTGTTCTTTGTTCATTAGCATATGTCTCCAGGAGTGGATACTACAAATGGTTACGAACTGCGGATCTGCCGGACAAGGACTATCCTGATTATTTAAAAATCAAGAAGGTATTTGACAAAGGTAAGGGCAAATACGGCTGGAGAGCGATTAAAATGAGGATTCCAGCGATGAATCACAAGAAGATACAGCGGATCATGAGGAAGTATGAATTGGTTGCCAAAGTGAGGAAAAGAAACCCATACAAGGCAATCATGAAAGAACGACTAGAACACAGGATATTCCCCAACAAACTCCAGAGAGAGTTTAATCAGACAATACCTCGCACCGTATTTTGCACCGACATCACCTATCTGCCGTTTAATCAACGGTTTGCCTACCTCTCAGTGGTAAAGGATGTTGCGACCGGTGAGGTGGTGGCATGGAGTGTGTCATCCGGTCTTGAGATGACACTGGTAACAGAAACAATCGAACAAATGGAGCCATGTGAAAATGCGCTGATCCATTCCGACCAAGGGTTCCACTACACCAATCCGTTGTTCATTGAGAACGTAAAGGAGCTCAGAATGAACCAATCAATGTCTGGTAAAGGAAACTGCATAGACAATGCACCGATTGAATCCTTTTTTGGCCACATGAAAGACGAGCTGGATTACAAATCCTGCACATCTTTAGAAGAATTGCGTTTGAGAATTGAAGAATATATGAGATACTACAATTACGAAAGAAAGCAGTGGACAAGGAACAAGATGGCTCCGATTGAGTACAGAGATCATCTTTTGGCTCAATCAGAGGGGCAGGTGGTGTGTTCCTAAAGTGTCTACTAAATGGGGTACGGATCACAATTTACAATTTCAGAGTTTTCTTTGGTGGCTTAATAAATTGTACTCCACCGATTTACAAAGAGTTTATTTTCCCCAGGAACAACTTGCCAAATATCGCCTGTTCGATCAACGTGAAGTAATTTTACTACCCAAATACTGTAATCGCTATTTGGAATATCAAAAGTAGTTGATAAATTGCCAGATGAATTATATCTGCGAACTTGTAATTTTACACCGGCTCCGTCACTTATCTCTGCCTGGATATAAAAATTACCATTTTGATCTTCGCTCAAAAAAACTAGCGAGCGCAATCCATTTATTCCTACTACGATAGTTTTCTCTGTAATACCGGCTTGGCTGATAATATCTACTGTGCCCCCGCCCGTATAATTGGTTTTATACCTTTTCCCACTCAAGCCGTAGATTCCGTCTATCTTTGTCACGCTTTCTGATTTTAAATTTCCTTCTGTTAAAGAAATAAGGTAGCTATTCTGTTGACTGTCAGTAATATATAATTTGTTGTCAAATATATATAATTCACCGTATGTATTTTTACTTGAAGAAATTTCAGAAAAAGCAGAGGGGTTTTCAATTTTACCCAACAAAGAACCGCTACCATCGTACTTGTATAGTGAGTAACGGGAACCCTGCGCGTAGCCATAAACATTATCGTCATCATCAACGACGATATCTACGAGTGATTGAGCTGTATTTATAATTGATAATTGTTTTCCACTAGAGTCAAAAACTTTTACCCTGCTGTTCTGGAAATCAGTTATATAGAGATAATTTCTTTTGTCGGTAGAAAAGGACGATGGCCCCGACCCGCCCGCGACTCGCATAATACCGAATTGTTGTTCACCATCGCCATAATCAAAGCTTTCCGAGACCATTTTCTTATAATTCGTATATGCCGAAGAAGTTGGTTGATTAGAGAGTTGAGATGTCGGATTAGATTCGAACGTGTTTGCTGCTTGCGTAGGAATCAGCGTTGGCTGCTGAGCAATTGGTTCCGACTTTTTTACAAAAACAAAATACCCAACTACACCTACAAGTAGGATGATTGCTACGACCAAAATTATGTTTTTAAATCCTTTTTGATTCATATGTTTAGAATTATTAGTTAATAATTTTTATAACTTTATGAAAAAAATTCTTTTACCTCTACAGATGCTCCTACAGAATTCAGTTCAAGCTATTTTTAATACACACCGCATAAACAGCTCTTAATTCCTCCTTTGTCTCTGCTCCCGAGTATCTGAAATATCATTTATTACAGCCTCTATATCTACTCTGTCTCTTATTTGTTTAGGTAATTTACGAAATAGTTCTCTTATTTTAATTGACTCTGTAGCATGCCCTGTATCAAAATATATTCTAATAGTATCAAGAATATCCTGTATACACATTTTCTTATCTCTGTATAATTCAAAATTGTTTGACGGGGACCTCGTCATTTCTACACTTATCTTCGATCCTGCTATTACCAAAAATTTTCGAAAATCGTTCGAAGTAGTACATTTGTCTCCTTCCTGAAAACTTTCTCTTTTAATGGCTCGTTCGTTCATATATGGGATTATATTTACTTCTTGCTAGGATCCCCGTCAGGATCAAATGGATTATATTCACCTTCTTCTTCAAGTTTTGCCAATCTAGAAAGTTCTTTTACGCGCTCTTTCTCTATTCCAATAATATCTAGTATCCTCAATGTCATCTTTCTCGGTATCATACCTTCAGGAAGTCCGTCTAAAGCCTCAGTAACATTTTCGGTTTTACCCTCTTCAATAAATCTCTTTATTCTCTCTAGCGCTACGAAAACACTATCTTTAGATATAGGCTTATTTCCTTGTGATAAATTTTTATTCCATACATCTATTTCATCCCCAAGTTCTGCCTTGGCATTTTCTATCTTTTTTCTTATTATCTCTTTTCGGGAAGGTTCTCTCTCTGGATCAAATTTTCCTTTTTCTCCCATAATAATCAAAAAATTAATTATTAACAATGATGTCAGCATAACATGCCTGTATCTGCGGTCAAATTGCAATATCTACAATATAAGAACGTCTAATATATTATGACTTCCATTGCATTAGCAACAATTCTATATGGAATCTTTGGCGGACTCATACGCGGAGTAGTTGGCATTGCCAAATATCTTGAAAAAAACAAAAAAGAGAAAAAACTTCGCTGGGGCTATTTCATTTTTAGCCTCATGGTCGCAGGATTCATAGGAGCTATCGCAGGCGCAATATTAAAAGATGTAGGCTGGGAGATCGCATTGGTCGCCGGCTACGCAGGTACGGATTTCCTAGAAAGCCTATACAAAATCCGCGCAAAACAAGGCTTTGAGATCTAGAGCTTGTACTTTAGTCTCCATCTGCAGTAAAATGGTTATATAAATAACTAATTGCGTTAGCTTTTAGCTGACTCCAAATATATGAAAGTTCGACGTTTAGGAATACTGTCAACAGCTCTTACTGTTGCCACTTTGCAAGCGCTTCTAGGATTCTTTATAGCTCTATTCATATTATTAATGAACCTGGGCTTAGGCATAGTTTTCAGTGGAGCGACAGGAGATCAATCTGCACTGGGAGCATTTCTAGGAATAGGGGCCGTATTAATAATTGTCCTTCCAATAATGCAATGGGTAGGAGGTTTCATAATGACTATCATACTAGTAGCTATATATAATCTAGTAGCTGGATGGACCGGGGGTATAGATTTGCAATTTGAACAGCAACAGACATATCAGCCTGTACCACCTCAATCAGTACAGCAAACACCGCCACCGGTAGCACCTGAACAACAAATGCCTCCTCAGGCACCGCCTCAAATACCTCCAGCACAATAATCTACAAAGAAGACAGCGCTCTCACGTCTTCTGCTAAAAACTTCGGTACGCCGTCTTTGTCATTGAGTCGTCCATTCACTATCAACACTTTGTTTTCTTCGAATACTTCTGGCTGAGCATCGAATACCGTAGGGAATACAACTACTTCAATCTTTGATGTCATATCTTCAATCCACGCAAATGCCATTGGTTTGCCAGTTTTAGTTGTTATCTTTTGAACCTTCGTTATCATGCCTGCAATCTTAGTAGGACTCTTCTTTTTCTTCGATATTACTTCTCCAATATTCGTAAGTCCATTATGCTGTTGAAGTTGTCTTTCATAATCTTTCATTGGATGTCCTGATAGAAAAAGACCTAATAATTCTTTTTCCCAAAACAATTTTTCAAGAGATGGAGCAGGGGGCTCATCTTTTAAAGTCAGAGGGGGCATTGTCACTCCATTACCCGATGCCATATCAAAAAGACTTCCTTGTTTGGCTTCCTGTGCTTTTTGATGTTCGCGTGCGTGCTTTAACAATTGATCAATATTCCCTAATAGCATTGCTCGTTCTCCAAAAGAATCCATTGCTCCGCATTTAATAAGACTCTCAAGAGATTTACGATTCAAATCCTTGTCACGAACTCGAGTCACAAAGTTTTCTATTGAATCAAATTTCCCATTAACATCACGTTCACTGACAATTGCCTGGACAACATTTACTCCTACATTTTTAACTACTGCTAATCCAAATCGAATATCTTCGCGTACCTTGCCTTCAACTTCTTCACGAATCACAGAAAATTTCTCATCACTAAAATTAATATCCGGAGACAATACCTTAATATTCATTGAACGGCATTCTTCGACAAGAAAAGCGATGCGTTCTATGTCATTAAAATGTGAATTCATTAATGCTGCCATGAATTCTACAGGGTAATGAGCTTTCAAATATGCAGTCTGATAGGCGATAGTGGCATAACATGCTGCATGCGATCTATTAAATGCATATCTATTAAATGGCTCCACAAGCTCCCAAAAACGCTGTGCAACTTGTTTGGGAGTACCGACTTCGTCTGCTCCTCTTTTGAACTTTTCTTCCTGCTTCATAAGAAGATCTCTTATCTTCTTGCCTACTGCTTTGCGCAAAATGTCTGCTTCAGCAAGGCTGAATCCTGCAAGGACACGTACTGCTTGAAGAAGCTGTTCCTGATACACCATAATTCCGTAAGTATTCTCAAGAATTGGTTCAAGAGAGGGATGTAAATATTCAATGATTTTCTTGCCATGCTTGCGTGCAATATAATCGGGAATAAGCTCCATGGGGCCTGGACGATACAAAGATACCATTACAATGATATCCTCAATATTTGTTGGTTTTAATTCGCGCAAATAACGCTTCATTCCTGAACTTTCGAGTTGAAAAACTCCTGTGGTCTGTGCTTTTTGTAAAAGTCTGAAAGTCTTCTGATCATCAAGGGGTAGATTGTCAATGTCAATCTCAACTCCATAATTCTTTTTAATAAGCATTAATGCATTATGAATTATGGTCAAATTAGAAAGTCCCAAAAAATCCATCTTTAATAATCCCAAACTCTCAACTGCGTGCATTTCGTATTGAGTAATAATGTCGCCTTCATGCGTGCCTTTTTGCAATGGAACATATTCAGTAATTGGTTCCGGAGTTATTACAACTGCACATGCATGAGTAGAGCAATGGCGTGCAACGCCTTCTAATTGCATTGCTGAATTAAGCAACGTATGCGCGTCTTCATTCGTATCATAAAGCTGTTTTAATTCAGTTACATTTTTTACACACTTTTTGAGGTAACCGATATTTTCACCTTGCTGAGGATTGAATGGAATCATTTTTGCAATACGATCGCAGAAATCATAAGAGAAACCGAGCGCGCGTCCCGCATCACGAATACTTCCCCGCGCAGCCATAGTTCCAAATGTAATAATTTGAGCAAAGTGATCACTCCCATATTTATTACGCACATAATCAAAAACCTCATTGCGTCTGGCATCATCAAAATCAAGATCAATATCAGGCATACCAATACGTTCTGGATTTAAAAATCGTTCAAAGAGAAGTTTGTACTTGAGTGGATCAATATTTGTAATATTTAAAACATAGGAGACCAGACTTCCTGCCGCAGATCCGCGCCCCGGTCCGACAATGATTCCCTGACTCTTGGCCCAGTTTACGAAATCAGCAACAATCAAAAAATATGAAGCAAATTCGGTTTTCTTAATAACACCTAACTCATATTCGAGACGCTCAAGCGCTTCATGATTATCTTTTTGAACGTATCTTTTTCCTACTCCTTCAAGCGCCAATTCCTTCAAACGCTCATCTGCTGTATGCCCTTCTGGCAAAGGGAATGGGGGAAGCTGTATTTTGCCAAGTTCTATTTCAACATTGCATCTGTCGGCAATCTTGCCGGTATTCTCAAGCGCATCCGGAGTATCTTTAAACTTTTCTGCCATTTCCTCTTGAGACATAAAAGAAAAATCATCCGAGCGAAGACTAAGCCTATCCTTATCTCCAACTTGATTGCCTGTTTGCACTGCAAGAAGTATATCGTGAGCATCTGCATCATCTGAATTTAAATAATGTGAATCCTGCGTTGCAACAAGGGGAATATTTAATTCACGAGCAAGTGGCACTATCTTTTTATTAACAACGCCTTGCTCTTCAATCCCAGGATGATGCTGAATCTCAAGGAAATAGTTTTCCTTTCCAAAGATTTCCTGATATTCAGAAATGAGTTTGCGTGCTTTGTCATCATTTCCGGAAAGAAGCGTACGTGGCACTTCCCCTGAAAGACATCCTGATAATGCTATCAATCCTTCACTATGTTTACGCAAAAAATCTTTATCAACTCGAGGACGATAATAATATCCTTCCAAATGCGCTGCAGTAACAATTTTAATAAGGTTCTTGTAACCCACGTTATTCTCTGCAAGGGCAACGAGATGATAATAGCCACGCCCTTTCTCTGTCGGCTGTTTATCATACATATTTGGAGAAACATAGATTTCACAACCAATGATTGGCTTAATTCCTGCCTTTTTACACGCCTGATAGAACTCAATAGCTCCATAAAGTACCCCGTGATCAGTGATGGCAACTGCATCCATTCCAATGTCTTTGACTTTCTTTACAAGCTGATCTATGCGTGTTAATCCGTCTAAAAGTGAAAAATGGGTATGATTGTGCAGATGTACAAATCTCATAGTAAAGAAATTGTAGCACATGCAGGATACTACTCAAAAACGATATTATAGTTGCAATCTTGGCTATTTATGGTAATATCTCCCTACTATGCCCGTACCAAAAAAACACGGAACTTCAGGAAAGATGCGCAGACGACGCAGCCATAGCGCACTGAAGAAAACAACACTTACAACATGCAGTCACTGTAAAAAACCCGCTCTTCCTCATCGGGTTTGCAAGCAATGCGGTTTTTACAAAGACCAGGAAGTTGTTAATGTACTTGCGAAAGAATTAAAGAGACAGGAAAAACGCAAAAAGAAAGGAGGGAAGTAATAGCTCACTAAAATAGTCTATGGCATCACGTCACTTATCACGTTCAATAGTAATGCAGACACTTTATGAATGGGATTTTCATGGCAAAAACAATGCCATGCTTAAAGATATTGTTGAACATAATCTGAATGAATTCGCTCCGGGAATGGATAGTGTCAAATTCGTACGCAGTCTTGTTGAGGGAACCGTAAACAAAATTTCTGAAATAGATACCATAATAGAGAAGGCTGCACCGCAATGGCCTATTGAGCAGATTGCAATGGTTGACCGAGCAGTACTTCGCCTTGGCATCTATGAATTGCTTTTTGGAAATCATGACGAGGTACCGCCAAAGGTTGCAATAAATGAGGCTATAGAACTTGGAAAATCATTCGGAGGCGAATCATCAGGAAGATTTATCAACGGCGTTATGGGAACAATCTATCGAGAGATAGGTGAACCTCGTAAAGACGAAATTAGTAAAAGAAAAAAGAAAGAACAAGAAAATGTAAACAAATAATTTAGTGACCAGCGGCTAGTTTTTAGCAAGGCTAAATACTCACCAGTGATCACTACGGAACTCCATGGAAGAATTTAAGCTCGACGAACTTCAGCAGAGTATTGGCCTGCAATTTAACGATAAAGACCTATTACTTAAGGCCCTGACTCATCGTTCTTATTTAAATGAGAACACTTCGTGGCATCTGGACCATAATGAACGTTTGGAATTTTTGGGTGATGCGGTACTGGAACTGGTTGTCACGGAATATCTTTATGGCAATTATCCTAATCCCGAAGGAGAACTCACTAATTGGAGGGCTGCTTTAGTGAATTCAGTCATGCTTGCAAATATTGCGAAGAAGTTTAATCTTAATGATTACCTGCTACTGTCCAAAGGGGAAGCCAAAGACGAAGGGCGTGCGCGCCAGTATATTCTTGCAAATGCAGTTGAAGCATTAATTGGAGCCATACATTTGGATAGCGGATATGAGGCAGTGCGCAAATTCATAACCACCTTCATTCTGGATGAACTTGAATTGATTTTAAAAGACAAGAAATATAGGGATCACAAAAGTCTTTTTCAGGAAGAATCGCAAGAACGCGAAGGAGTAACCCCAAACTATGAGGTGCTTGAAGAGTGGGGACCAGATCATGATAAAAATTTCAAAGTTGGAGCTTATCTTGAACGAACCCTCATAGCAGAGGGCGAGGGACATTCAAAACAAGAAGCCCAGCAGGAAGCTGCTAGAAACGCTCTAATTGTTAAAGGTTGGGATGAATAAAAATATTAAATAAATATTATGAATAAAAAATACATATTATCAATAATTATCTTAGTGCTTGCTGCAGTAGTACTGTATATAGCACTGGATGCAAGATCGATTGCTGAAGATACATCTAATGGTGATGTGTCGATGAATGGGGAAACGCTAGATGCGACTCTGCATATTGATGGCATTTCATACGATGCATCAATGTCTCTAGGTGACACAGTTATTGACCTTATGACAAACGTAGCAGAGAATGAAGACGATTTTAAATTTACTGGCACAGAATATGAAGGAATGGGATTCTTTGTTGAATCCATCAATGGAATTTCCAGCACTAACGATATGTATTGGATTTACTATATAAATGACAAGAGTGCCCAAGTCGGAGCATCACAGTATGAGTTGGTTGACGGGGACGTTATCGAGTGGAAATTTGAAGAAAGCGACTTCTAATTATGGAATCTAATAGAAATATAATCTGGATTTTTGTTATCCTTATGGTGCTTAGTGCATTGATGCGTTTTGTTCCGCACATGCCGAATGTTACGCCTGTTGGCGCGCTTGCTCTTACTGCCGGACTTTATCTGCGTCGAAGCTGGGCTGTAATACCTGCCATACTTGTTATGGTTTTCACAGACATTTTTGTCGGATTGTATCATCCCGGAATTATGTTATCTGTCTATGGAGGTTTTGTAATTATGGCTCTTATGGCTAGCACTGCAAAAGGAGAATCTAAAACGCATATGATTGCCCCTGTCCTGGCTGGATCAATGATGTTTTTCCTAATAACCAATGCTGCTGTATGGTGGTTTTCTGGATTCTACGAACACACTGCAAGCGGTCTTATGCAAAGCTATACTCTAGCATTGCCATTTTTTAGAAATAGCTTAATCGGTAATTTTGTCTATACAGCACTGTTCGTTGCTGTTATTGAATATGCATATGCTATCCAATCAAACCATGCTACTGCGAAGATAAGAAAAGGGAACGAGATTGACCAATAGCCATATTTCTGGTATCGTCTCTAGACATTAATTAAATAAATGCCATGTTAAAAATTCGACTGCAACGCATTGGAAAGAAAAAACAAGCTTACTACAAAGTCGTAGTAACAGAACATACTCGCAAGCCAAAAGGCCAGTATCTTGAATTGCTTGGATCCTATGATCCTCATGCTAAAAAGATTGAAGTTGACGCTGAACGCGTTAAGCACTGGTTATCCCATGGAGCAAAGGCTTCTGCCACTGTGCATAATCTAATGGTGGGACATAATATAATAGAAGGGAAAAAAGTTACATCTTGGAAACCTAAAAAGAAGAAAGTGGAAGAATCTGAAGGGAAGGCAGATGCCCCTAAAAAAGAGGAGGTTAAGACAGAAGAAGTAAAAGAAGAAACAAAAACAGATGAGCCAGAAGCAGAAGCGGAGACAAAACCAGAATTAGAATCAAAAGAAGGGGAAATAAAGGAAGAAGTAAAAGAGGAGCCGAAGGAAGAACCAAAAGAGGAAAAGAAAGATTGACACAAGTCCCGTCCAGCGCTATATTAATACTCGCATATACCATAATAACGAAAAGCAGAAAACAGCATTGCGTTGACAATATACTGTAATCGGAATGCCTGTAAGATCTGCCCCCTACAATGGAAGAATACGATAAAGAGTTTGTCGAATATATTGTTAAAGGCATAGTAAACATCCCTGACAAAGTCGAGGTTTCAAGAAAGGTTGACGAGATGGGAGTACTGCTTGAGGTCAAAGTAGATCCAAGTGATATGGGTTT
Organism: Parcubacteria group bacterium; assembly: GCA_043821485.1. Taxonomy (GTDB): domain Bacteria; phylum Patescibacteriota; class Minisyncoccia; order 2-02-FULL-40-12; family IGHO2-01-FULL-4-A; genus JBDRCU01. The sequence goes on from JBDRCU010000037.1 coordinate 72,187, forward strand.
ACTCATCGGACGAAGTGGTGCAACTGCCAAAGCCATCCGCGTACTAGCACGTATAGTTGGAATGAGAAACAATGCACGTGTAAATCTCCGTATCATTGAGCCAGAAGGAAGTACACGAGGCCCAGGTGCAAGCGCTCCAAATAATTCTGCATCTGCACCAGTCCCAGTACCTGCACAAGGTGAGAAATCAACAAGCATCGACGACGTAGTAAATAACCTCGGAGTCTAAAAGCAATTATAATCAAAACCGCCGCAAGGCGGTTTTGATATTGCATAAAATGACAAAAGTGAGTAGGGTAATATGTATGAAAATAGACATCATAACAATCTTCCCAAATCTATTTGATAACTTCTTAAACGAAAGCCTAATTGCGCGTGCTCAAAAGAAAAAACTTGTGCGTATAACTGCACACGATTTGCGCAAATGGACCAAGGATAATCACAAAACTGTAGATGGCAAACCATATGGCGGGGGAGCTGGAATGGTTCTTATGGTTAATCCAATAATGAAAGCTGTAAACAAACTTAAAAGCAAAAAGAAAAAGATACGAGTCATATCAATGTCTGCTAAGGGCAAAACTTTCAATCAAGCGATGGCACGCAAATGGTCTAAATTTGATCAATTAATTTTCATATGCGGACGATATGAAGGCATAGATGAAAGGGTTAATAAATATGTTGCTGATGAAGAAATTTCAATAGGCAACTATGTTTTGTTTGGAGGAGAAATTCCAGCAATGGTAATAACTGAAGCAGTGACACGTTTAATTCCTGGATCCATTGGCAAACAAGAATCTCTAAAAGATGAATCTTTCAATGTCACTGGAACAGTTCAAAAACAGCTATCTGAATTCCTAGAATACCCTCATTACACCCGACCAGAGACAATAGAAATCAATGGCAAAAAACGCCACGTCCCAAAAGTACTGCTTTCCGGCAATCACAAAGAAGTAGAGAAATGGCGCAAAAAACAGTCAAAAATTGCCAAAAAAATTTAATTCCTATAGACTTTATAATATGAAAAAAGAACTTCAAAATCTCATTGAAAAATCAGAACTGAATGATGAAGATAAAAAAATCTGGTTTTCTGTAATTCAATCGCTTAATGACAAAATGACTGTTAAGTTTCATGAGGTTATTTTGACAAATCCAGACAATCTTCCTCAAATAACATCCCTTATTAAAGAATTCCAAGAAGCTATAGGAAACAAAGATTTAGCTAAAATAGATAAATTATTAGAAAAATGAGAAGAGAAGAAGCCTTCCAACCAAATAAATCAGAGACTAAAAAGACTTTCAAAGAAAGTCTGTCTCTTCGTACGAAAGAGCTTAAACACAGAAGTAATAGAGTACTGATTGCACTTACTGCAGCGTTACTACTTTCTGGTTTTGCAGGTGTAGCTGAAGCAGGAATGAAAGATTTCTTCAAAGGAAAAGGTAGGGAAATACTTAATACCGGCAGAAGGGTGGGCATAGATAGGACCAAGAAAGAATTCAAGTATCAATTAGATAAAAAAATACTAGAACGCAGATTAAAAGAAAAGGACAAAGAATTTACCAGACTGATGAGAGAGCTTATAAAATATGACGAGAAGATACTGATGCAAGGACTAAGTGCCCTACAAGAAGAACTGTCTCAAGACCTAGATCCTAAATTTGACGATGTATTAACTTCACTTGAACAGCAACGGGCTTTTGCTACAAAAATTATCCAGCTTGATTTAGAAATTGCAGATATGGAACAGGGAGTAAAAACAGAGGAAGAAACAGGTGGTTCAATAGAAGAAAAAAGACGCGAACGCGATATACTCCTTAAAGCATATGAAAAATCTCTTGTAGAAATGAATACGGAATTAGAACAAGCCTTACAAAATGAAGAAAAGAATCCTCTTAAAGAACTTCTGGAAGAACAGGGATGTGGGATAGATACGCTTCATACAACAAGAGATGGAATGACATCTGTAGAATTTTATGCAACAGTCGAACCTATGCGCGAACATGCACAAGGAGCTAGAGCAGAGATTCAAGAACTCGAAGGACAAATGGATCAACAAGGAAAAGCAATAAGAGAGGAGCATAAGGAAGCAGGAAGTGGAGCACTAGATAGAACCCTAGATATTATATTTAGATAAAATATAGAAATTTGTCGATATAAAAACCCTTAGAACAAGGGTTTTTTGTTTCTTGACTTTGACCCTAAAATACTATATAATATATACAACTCTGCGAGGTCCGTAAGGAATTTCATAGAACGTACATTCCGAAAACGAGAGGAGAAAGGTCATGCGTTACGCGGGCCTATTCCTGTTGGTGGTCGCCATCATGGCGACCCTCACAATCAACTCCGAACCCGCCTTCGCCGGAGACCTGTTCGACAGGATCCTTAGCGAGGGCTTGGCTGGCACCGATCGAGACCACGTCGTCACGACTGCCCGCCAGACGATCCGCGAGGACAGCGACATCCGTGACCCCGGAACAACTGGAAGCATCTACGAAGGGGTCGACATCACAAACAAGGTACTTGGAAATCCTTACGGTGGCGGGGGAACCAAGGGAACGCTAACCCGCCTAGGTGGAGCTGGACTGTTCTACTTCCTGGACAGTACGGGTCGCATTCGACATCCGAGTCATACACGTCAATCGGCGGATGTCGTCAAGCAGATCGAAGCCAAACCCGATACCGTGACCCGACCGACACCGGACCCAAGCATGGAGTGGTCTCTCAACAACGTGACGACCGACAAAACCATGGTCGTCTACTACCAGAACGAGATGCTCTTCGTGCTCAACGGCGGAGAGTCGAACTTCCATGCGATTCCTCTGAGCTGGAACTCCACCCGCTTCAGGGCGGAGATCCTGGAACAGGATCCATCGACTGGCGCCCTTGTTCGCAGTGCTGCGACCAGAACGGCCACCGGAAGCTACGGCTTCAACTTCTCCGACTAGCCGGCCATGAGACCGGCAACAAGTACCGACATCAGGGCCGGACCTCCAACAGGGGGCACCGGCCCCCTTTTTTTTATAAAACCCTTGACTTACCTAGGTCATTCTAATACACTGTATGGGTACTATGAATTAACACAAAACATACATCTTCATAGCATTTATGAAGGCTCGGGATTGTCCCTCAATGGGATGGTCCCGAGTCTTTAATGACAGAACATTAACAACTTTACAGCCAACGATACGTATATTCGTATCGTTAACTAGATCAATGAAAGATAGTTTGAGTAAATCTCAACTATTCTTATAAGAGAGTTTGATCCTGGCTCAGGATGAACGCTGGCGGCGTGGATAAGGCATGCAAGTCGAACGGGCAATCTTCGGATTGTCAGTGGCGAACGAGTTAGTAACGCCTTGGTACCTACCCTATACTCAAGAATAACTCCGAGAAATCGGAGCTAATACTTGATAGTCTCGAAAGAGTAAAGATTTATCGGTATAGGAGGGGCCTAGGTCCTATCAGCTTGTTGGTGAGGTAACGGCTCACCAAGGCTATGACGGGTAGGGGATGTGAGAGCATGATCCCCAACGAGGGAACTGAGAACGGTCCTTACACCTACGGGTGGCCGCAGTCGAGAATATTGGACAATGCGCGAAAGCGTGATCCAGCGACGCCGCGTGCAGGAAGAAGGCCTTCGGGTTGTAAACTGCTTTTATGTGGGAAGAATTTTGACGGTACCACAAGAATAAGGGGCTGCTAACTTCGTGCCAGCAGCAGCGGTAATACGAAGGCCCCAAGCGTTATCCGGAATTATTGGGCGTAAAGGGCAGGTAGCCGGTTGGTATAGTCTGATGTTAAATCTCATGGCTCAACTATGAGACCGCATCAGAAACGTATCAGCTAGAGCAAGTCAGAGGCATACGGAACGTGCGGTGTAGGGGTGAAATCCGTTGATATCGCACGGAACACCAAAAGCGAAGGCAGTATGCTGGGGCTTTGCTGACGGTCAACTGCGAAAGCGTGGGGATAGAAAAGGATTAGATACCCTTGTATTCCACGCCCTAAACGATCCAGACTAGCTATCGGGAGCATCGACCCTCCCGGTGGCGAAGCTAACGCGTTAAGTCTGGCGCCTGGGAAGTACGATCGCAAGATTAAAACTCAAAGGAATAGGCGGGGATTCGCACAAGCGGTGGATCGCGTGGTTTAATTCGATACAAAGCGAAGAACCTCACCAAGGTTAGACATCATAGTGAAAGCCTTCTGAAAAGTTGGCCCCTTTTATAGCACTATGACAGGTGGTGCACGGCTGTCGTCAGCTCGTCGAGTGATCGGTTCTCTTAAGTGAGGAAACGAGCGCAACCCCTGTCGTCTGTTACAAGTGTCAGACGATACTGCCTGGGATAACCAGGAGGAAGGAGGGGATGACGTCAAGTCAGCGTGTCCTTTGATACCTTGGGCTACACACGCGATACAATGGGTGTTAACAATGGGTTGCCAAACCGCGAGGTGGAGCTAATCCCATCAAATGCGCCCTCAGTTCGGATAGGAGGCTGAAACTTGCCTCCTTGAAGTTGGAATCGCTAGTAATCGCAGATCAGAATGCTGCGGTGAATACGTTCTCGAATCTTGCACTCACTGCCCGTCACATCAGGGAAGCCGGAAATACCCAAAGCACCATAAATTCTAATGGTACTACGGTAGGTTCGGTAACAAGGATGAAGTCGTAGAGATTAAGAAATAAAATTTGCGACCTGTCAAGAGTAATCTGGCAGAAAAACCCGACTAATATCGGTGAAACCTAAATCTTAAAATGTTATAATTAAGATATGGTAATACCGAGGAAAGCTAGGAGAATCACATATTCAACTGAAATAAGAGAGCTAAAAAAGAGACTAAAACTAGATGAGTCACAAAAGGCTATAGTGATAGGCAGTATATTGGGCGATGCAACATTAGAGCTCAATTGGTCAAAAACCAACTGCCGAATGAGAATTGATCATTCTATAAAACAAGAGGATTACGTACGACTAAAGTATACAATCCTCAAGGACTGGGTACTTACTGAACCTAAATACTACAAGCCTCATAGGTCCATATGGTTCCGAACAATAAGTCATCCCAACCTTACTGAACTATGGAAAATATTCTACAAGAACAAGAAAAAAATTATACCAGAAAATATAGCTGAACTAATCCAAAACCCCCTTACTGTTGCAACATGGTTTATGGATGATGGTAATGTACGAAGACGAAATTCACGTATAATTTCCTACGACCTCAATACTCAATCGTTCACATACGCAGAAAATGAAAAACTTCTGAACGCCTTGAAAACGGTCTATGGAATATCTTGCAGTCTACATAAAAATCATAACAGACATAGAATATATATCGGTACCAATGAAAAAAATAAATTCCAAAAGATAATACGTAAATTATCAACACCATCTCTTAAATACAAACTTCAGTGAATATGTGATTCTCTTGGCCCCGTAGAGACTTCTCGTACTCTGGCCCCATAGCAGAACGAGGGATAGCTGTACGTAGACAGCTATAATACGTCGGCCCCAGTTATTAAAAACTGGGTGAAGATATAGTCCATGCTCGTGGAAACACGGGAATAAACATGAACAAGGCACGGCTAGGAGAACCTGGTCGTGGATCACCTCCTTTCTATACAAAAACTCCTGCTTTATGCAGGTGCTGTATAGAAACATTAGGTGTCGATATAGGTTGTGCGAGGTTTGTTCGTCGATAGACAAGCACCTCGTACAAACTAAGGCTGGCTGATACAGCCCAATCTATCAGCGTTTGATGCTACCGAAAAGCACACTATCTAGTTAATGATACAAATAGACGTATAAACTCTAAACAAAATAGCCTTAAGGGGCTATTTTGTTTGACTTATCTTTACTTTGATATTAGACTGACCTTGTACGATAACAAATTTAATATAAATATCATGGGATTTGCAAAAGGAGAACCCTCTATGGAAAAATCTATAGCCAAAGAAATGATAGAACAGATCGAAGATACATGGGCAGATGCAAAGCGTGGGATTGAAATTCTTGAAGCCAGAGGACACAGTCAGACAAAAGAACTGAAAAAAGAATTAAGTAAATTGATGGTAGAAGATTTAGACGAGGCAGAAGATGCTAGAGACAAAGAAGTAAACGAAGATAGTCCACAAAGAGAAGGATATCAAGGCTTCAACAAGCGCAATGCATTTGTTACAAAACTAAATAAACTTCTTAAAGAATAATTCTACCCATAATAAAACAGCGCAATATGGCGCTGTTTTATTATTACTATTTTATCCAACTACTTAATCTGATAAGTTAGAGTAACATTCACAGTTACTTCATTTTCTCCGGGTTCAATTGAAGGCATAGATCCTCCTCCGCCTCGTCCTGCTTCCATGTACACAGCAGAATCATACATAGGATAACCCATATATCCTTCATTGAAATTAACTATCTTGCCTAGATCAAGACCAACCTGATCTTCGAGTTCCCTAGCCTTCTTCTTGGCGTCCTCAATGGCAAGCTCTCTGGCTTCCGCTTGCAATTCGTCTGGGTCGTCAATATCGAATCTGAATGAATCCACTCGATTAGCTCCTTCGTCTACAACACCATCAAGAATTTCACTAACTATATCTAAATCACGAATCTTTACTTCAATGCTTTCAGTGACAGTATACCCAACAATACTTTGTGATACTGGCTGGGGTAGATAAGGATATATTTCTGCTGAGCCTCCTCCGCCCCGTCCAACTGCTTCATCGCTTCCATATTTAGGATAAATATTATAACCTGTTGTTTTAATATCTTCCTTGTCTATATCTTTACTCTTTAAATAGTCAATAACATCTTGAGACTTCTCTGAATTCTCTTCTTGCGCATCTTCAGATGTATCAGCTTCAGTTACAATACTTAAACGAACAATTGCAACATCAGGAACTGCATACACAGTACCTTGACCGCTGAAAGATACTACATTCTGCGTAGTGCCTGCGTCAGACAAATATCCTACTAGACTAAAGCCTAATATTATCAAAACCACAACAAATATAGCCGAAGCCCAAAGAAGAAATCCTTTTGCATTTTCAATTTTTGTATCCATATTTCTAAAAACAGTCAAAGCTGTTTAATTAATAGTATTTATGATATATCTAACGCTACAGAAATGATTCTGTGACAGTGGTATAATAGCATTTTGTATGCCTAAAAAACAGACACTCAAAAAACAAATTTATTTAATACTTCACGACATACGCAGTGCCTGGAATGTAGGGTCTATGTTTCGTACTGCCGATGGCGCAGGAATAGATAAAATATATTTAACCGGCTACACAGCCACCCCTGAACATCCCAAAGTTCTCAAGACTTCTCTTGGCGCAGAAGGTTTTGTCCTATGGGAGCGATACAAACCCCTTGGAAAATTAATTAAGAAATTGCAAAAAGACGGCATACAAGTGCTTGCTCTTGAACAACATCCAAAAAGCAAAAACATATTCAAATACAAACCCAAATATCCCATTGCACTCGTAGTAGGAAATGAAATACGCGGAGTCGTCAAAACAACTCTTGCAAAAGTAGATGATATACTAGAAATACCAATGCATGGCCAAAAAGAAAACCTAAACGTAGCAGTTGCTGCTGGTATAGCGCTGTACGCTATAAGGAAGAAAAAATGATCAAACTCTCAAAATTAAAACACTGGACACTGACCCTAATACCTTTATTGATACTGGGGATATTAATGTATCTCCACGTAGATCTACTTCTCAAAACATTTGTAATAGACGGGACGGGCCATATCCGTACTGCAATATCCGGATATGGTGATATCCCTCTGCACCTAACACAGGTGAGTAAATTTGCCTTCGGTGATTTTAATCTTAGTGAACCAATTTTCTATGGCAATAACCTACAATATCCATTTATCATAAACCTCATTAGCGGACTATTGCTCAAACTTACATCATTATGGAGATTATCATTTCTATTGCCTGTAATAGTGCTCGCCGTATTAAATATATTTCTTGCATATTCCATATATCGCAAACTTATCTCAAACAAGATTTTAGCAACCCTGGCTGTTGTCGTGTTTTTGGTAGGTTCTGGATTTGGGGGATGGAGTATTATCCAAGACGCAATAGGCGAGGGCCATACATTGAACTCATTTATAGGAATGCTAAGTGAAGAGAATATATCTACAGCTACTAGATGGGACGCGCAATATCCTGAACAAAATATTGGCTATGGAGCACCCATGAGCCTTTTTTTCTTACATCAACGTCCTTTCATCATGGGGCTAACCTGTTTTCTAACTTTAATAACACTTCTTCTTGCCCTAAAGGACAAACCCAGTACTAAATATGCAATCCTTGCGGGAATCATCTATGGCATCTTGCCACTCGTTCACGCTCATACATTCATGATATTCACAGTAGCAATGCTAGTAGTTTTAATTCTCTCTCTGTATAGATCTGATAAACTCTATCTTAAAAAATTACTAATCATTTTGGGTATAGCAATCTTAATTGCAACACCACAGGTACTTTATCTAATGGGGGACAAAGCAGGTGTCTCCACGGAATCTGAATTCTTAAATTTCCGTATTGGCTGGATGGTAGAACCAACCATTGGATCAGCACAATTCCCTGATGAGAATCGTACCGTCTTTAGTCTAAGTTACCTCAAGTTTATTATGATAAATTTGGGAATACTCTTCCCTGCATTTATTCTCGCTCTAATACTGATCCTCCTTCCCAAAAAACTAAACAAAAAAATATTTAATAAAACATCTCGCACACTATTGCTGGCAGCGGCATTGTCAGCTATTTTCATTTTTCTTGCAGCCCAGCTAATCCGCTTCCAACCATGGGACTATGATAATAATAAGATTTTTGTATATTGGCAGTTTTTTGCAGTGCCTTTGGTCTTCCTATTGCTCTACCAGCTGTACAAACATACAAAATTAATCGGAGGAACTATCATTGCAGTCTTTCTCGTATTCTCCCTTTTCTCAGGAATTATTGATCTGACTCCAAGATATACATCCAAGACAGAGAACCTACCGGTAATCTATGACATCCATGCACAAAACCTTGCCCAATATGTACGCACTAATACCTCAAAACACGACTTAGTGTTAACAGGCGCCTCTCACCTCAACCCAGTGATAGCCCTTGCTGGCAAAGAAACACTTGTTGGATTTCCTGGCTGGCTATGGACGCGTGGGATTGACTATGGAGATCGCTTGCAAAAAATAGAAGACTTCTACAAAAACCCCTCGCAAGACCAGATACTTAAAGAGTTTCCCATTTCATACATACTACTCGATTTACAGACAAATACTGACTACAAAGCAGACTTAAATACTTTTGATAATCTCTACACAAAAGTCTTTGAATCGGGACAATACACCTTATACAAAATCTAAATGACCCTACCGTCTCACAAGTTAGAACAACGACTTTTTAGAAATGGTTACAAATCTATCTGCGCAGTAGATGAAGTTGGAGTTGGATGTCTTGCGGGTCCAGTGGTAGCATGCACAGTCCGCATTAAAAAACCCTTTCTAAAACAGAAAAATATCCTTAAAAATGTCCGCGATTCAAAACTTTTAACACCTCGGCAAAGAGAAAAACTCTACGCCCAACTTATTAATAATAGATATATAACACACTCAATTTCTTATTCGCTTCCCCGAACAATAGATAAATACAATATCTATAATGCCTCGCGAAATACAATGAAACGATCTGCGCAAAACATTATTTCGCTTAATAGCGTCTTACTTGTGGATGGCCCCAGAGAATTAAAGAATATGCATCTTCCACAGCAAGCCATAATAAAAGGAGATAGAAAGGTTATTGTAATTGCATGCGCATCAGTAATTGCGAAGGTTCATCGCGACAGAATGATGAAACGATATGCCAAGCGCTATCCCGGATACGGACTTGAACAGCACAAAGGATATGGAACTAAATATCATATTGCGCAACTCGCATCTCTTGGTCCATCCAAAATACATCGCAAATCATTTGCTCCTGTGGCAAGACTCTTGTAAAATTAAGGTATGGCACAACCTAAAATAGCTATTAACGGTTTCGGACGAATCGGTCGTATGTTTTTTCGACATGCCTGGGACAATCCTGATTTAGATATTGTTGCGATAAATGATCTAGGCGATCTTGATAATCTTGCATATCTTTTGAAATATGATTCAGTTTACAAAACGTTTGAAAAAGAAATTAAAACAAAAAATGGCAATCTCATCGTTGACGGACAGGAAATAGAAGTTCTTCAGGAAAGAGAACCTTCTAAGCTTCCTTGGTCCGAACTTGGCGTTGATATTGTTGTTGAAGCAACTGGTGCATTTACAACATTGGAGAAAGCAAAAGCTCATCTACATGCAGGGGCTAAGCGTGTAGTAATAACTGCTCCAGCGAAGGACGATATAACTCCAACTGCAACGCCCAATGTAGGAGAGGATCGTTTATCAGATGAGAATGTAACATCCAATGCATCTTGCACTACAAATGCAGTAGCACCAATTATGGCCATAATGTCTAATAATCCTGGTGTTAAGAAAGCTCTCCTTAATACAATACATGGCTATACAGCAACACAGGGACTTATTGATGGACCTTCAAAGAAAGATTTTCGACGAGGTCGCGCAGCAGCTCAAAACATCATACCTTCAAGCACTGGAGCAGCAATAGCCACTACCAAAGCACTACCTAACTTAAAGGGCAAATTTGACGGCATTGCAATGAGAGTACCCGTAATAACAGGTTCGATTATAGACGTAACTTTTATAGCAGAGAAATCAGTTTCAGTCGAAGATATTAATAATATATTCCGTGAAAAAGCAAAATCTGATGAATGGAAAGGAATCCTTGCGGTCACAGAAGAACCTATTGTCTCTTCTGATATTATCGGCAATAGCCATGGATCAATTATAGACTTATCTATGACCCGAGTTGTTGATGGAGACTTAGTCAAAGTCTGTGCTTGGTATGACAATGAATGGGGATATGCTTCAATGCTTGTTAAACATGTCAAAACAGTAGCTAAAATGCTTTAATTTTTAAACGACATGCCTCACGTACATGATGAAAAAATTAAAGAGCTAGAAATTATGGCGAATAAAATTCGTCAGTCTATTATTGAGATGCTGACTACTGCAGGAAGCGGTCATACAGCTGGCCCGCTTGGCATGGCTGATGTTTTCACAGCCTTGTATTTCCATACACTGAATCATGATCCAAAGAATCCCGAATGGGAAAACAGGGATAGACTTCTTCTGTCTGCCGGCCATATCGTACCAGTTCAATATTCAGCAATGGCGCATGCTGGATATTTTCCGATGAGAGAGCTCAATACTCTGCGCAAGCTTGGCTCGCGTCTTCAAGGCCATCCGGAACGCTTAAGGCTTCCTGGGATCGAAACAACTCCGGGTCCACTGGGAGAAGGCTTATCTCAGGCATGCGGAATGGCTTACGGAGCAAGAATGGATAAAAAATGGTTTAGAATTTATTGCATAATGTCAGACGGGGAACAACAAGAAGGCAATACGTGGGAAGCAATCATGTTTGCAGGCAAAAATCGTTTATCCAATATCACTGCAATAATGGATCGTAACAATATACAAATAGACGGAATAGTTGAAGACATCATGCCTCTTGAACCGCTTCGCGAAAGATATGAATCATTCGGATGGCATGTACTCGAAATTAACGGACATGATTTTGAAGATATCATAAGTGCTTGTGAACAAGCTCATGCAATAACGACTAAACCTGTTCTTATCATTGCCCATACAATTCCTGGCAAAGGCATTCCTGAAATTGAATTTGATTATCGCTGGCATGGAGTACCTCCGGGCAAAGGGCCTGGGGATAAAGTTCCTCAAGATGAGCAAAAGAAGCATTTCTTGCATGATTTAAGGACTTTAAAAGGAAAAATAGAAAGCGAGCATCAATAAAAATGGATTTTGTGATAAAATATAGATTAGAAGGGAGGTGACGTTATGAAAGAAAGCGGAAATTTATCAAAACTATTATGGGGTCTTATGTGGATTGCTGCAATCCTGTTTTGGATATCAGTAGTATTCCTAGACAACAGCATATTCGGCATAAGCAGTGAACACCTATGGAAAGAAATAGTCGTATTTGGAATATTACTATTTGCAGTATGTTGTTCGCGTTGCCGAGGAGGTTCGTGCGAAAAATAGTAAAAGGTCTGCACACTAAACTATTATGATTAATTCCAATGCAAAATTGGCAATTGGTGTTTTTGGCAAGGAAACGCCTGAATTTATTCCCATACGAGATGGGTATGGCAAAGGCGTAGTTGAAGCCGGCCAAAAAGATGAACGCATAGTTGTACTATGCGCTGATTTAACTGAATCTACCCGCTCTCATTGGTTTAAAGAACAATTCCCTGAGCGATTCATAGAAATGGGCGTTGCAGAACAAAATCTTGCAACAGTAGGTGCCGGACTTGCTGGTTACGGTAAAATTCCATTTATTGCATCCTATGCAACTTTTTCACCAGGAAGAAATTGGGAACAAATTCGAACAACTGCATGTCTTAATGACTTACCTGTAAAAGTCGTTGGCGCACATGCAGGCGTTTCAGTTGGCCCGGACGGAGCAACGCATCAGGCGCTTGAAGACATAGCACTAATGCGCGTACTTCCCGGAATGACAGTAGTTATACCATGTGATGCAATTGAAACACACAAGGCAACACTAGCCCTTGCACATGACGATAAACATCCGGGATATTTAAGATTGGCCCGAGAGAAATCTCCAGTTATTACCACACAAGACACGCCATTTGAAATAGGGAAGGCAGAAATATTTAGAGAAGGAGATGACGTCACACTTATTGCTTGCGGACCTCTTGTGTATAATGCACTTGTTGCAGCAGAAGAATTATCCAAAGAAAACATCAATGCAACGGTGATTAATAATCACACGATCAAGCCCTTAGATGAACAAACAATAATAGATTCCGCTAAAAAGACAGGAGCAGTAGTCACAATCGAAGAACATCAAATCGCAGGAGGTCTTGGTTCTGCAATTGCAGAATTGCTCAGCCAGCATCAGCCAACACCGCAAGAATTTATCGGTATGAAAGATACTTTTGGCGAATCAGGGACGCCAGAAGAACTCTACAAACACTTTGGTCTTGATTCAGAATCTATAAAAGAAGCTGTTAAAAAAGTTTTATCCAGAAAACAAAACCTTTGATTTTTAATGACTTTTCTGCTATTTTACTGGAACAGAAATGAGGGCGTGTAGCTCAGCGGTAGTAGCGCGTCACTGATAATGACGAGGCCGCAGGTTCGATCCCTGCCACGCCCACCGCGAAAACAACAATCTTTATTGATTGTTGTTTTTGTTTATTTAACGTCATGCTATACTAAAATAACTATGCTTAAAAAAACCACAAGACCAAAACCAAGTACAAAAGAAATGCGTGAAGGAAAATTTAATCTACCTGCTTCCAAACTTCAGCTCATAGAAGAAGACGCTCCAACAAGAGATTTTCGCTCTTCATTTCACTGGAGAGTATTTCGTATAATGGCTGAATTTGTTGATGGCTGGCAATTCCTTGCAGATTTTAAACGATCCGTAACATTCTTTGGTTCAGCACGATTTAAACCCGAAAGTCCATGGTACCAGCAAGCTCGTGAACTCGCTAGCAAGTTAGCTGACGATGGTTTTGATGTCATTACAGGCGGAGGCCCGGGTATCATGGAAGCTGCAAACCAAGGAGCGCATGAGTCTCACACTAATTCTCTTGGATTAATTGAAGACGACAGAAGAGGAGATTCAAGGGGCGATTCAATAGGATTAAACATCAGATTGCCATTCGAACAACGTATTAATAAATATGTTGAGAAAGCAGTTGCCTTCCATTATTTCTTTGTACGAAAAGTAATGCTTACATATTATGCACAAGCCTACATCTATTTCCCCGGAGGATTTGGAACTCTGGACGAAGCATTTGAAGTTATAACCTTGGTACAAACAAAAAAGATACCTCGCATACCTATCGTATTTGTTGGCAAAGGCTACTGGGGGAAACTGGATGACTTTATGAAAAATACAGTATATGGCGAATACAAAGCAATAGACAAGGGAGATATGGACATTTATACCATTGTTGACACAGTTGAAGATGCCTACAAGATTATAAAAAAATCCCCGCCAAGAAAGGTTTTCTGATATCAAAAGCTTCCCCAAAAACTCAAAATGTGTTATAACATAAGACGCCCATAAAACATCTTATTAGGGCCCGTAGCTCAGTTGGTAGAGCGCCTCACTTGCACTGAGGAGGCCGGGGGTTCGAATCCTCTCGGGTCCACGATGAATGATAAGAAAAATAGAATTTGCGAAATTAATGTGCCAGTCAATGATAAATACTGGGATGGCTGGAGCGTACTCCACGTTTTTGTAGGAGTTCTATTGGCTTGGGTAATGAATCCATTTATTGCGCTCTTTGTTATGATTTTGTACGAACCATTCGAAGTGCGTGTTATTTGTCCATGGATTTACAAACGCCATGGTATCGTTTTTGGAAACGAGTCTGCCAAAAATATCCTCATGGATATTATGTTTGATGCAATAGGTATCTTAATTGGCTTCTATATACTGCGAGGCGTTGTAAATTCCCCTTTCATCCTATTCTAATTATTCGAAGTAAGTGACCTCTAGATATCTTTAATCAAAGTTTTCCATACATCCCGAAACGGTCCACCATATTGAATTAGTCGCCTCGCTCTTGTTGACAATAGTATATGCATCATGCTAGTATTGTAATACAAATTATTACAGTAAGTAGAAGGAATATGCGAAATATCATCAATATATCTCTCCCCCCAAGTCTCGCACAAACCGTACACAAGGAAGTACGCCAGGGGAAATATGCCAGTACAAGCGAATTTTTTCGCTATCTTTTGCGCAGGCATCAACTGGCACAAGAACTTAAACAAGAACGAAAAATATTTGAAAAAGGCAAAGGGAAGACTCTCAAATCACTTCGAGTCCTGCGCTAAATTACAGAATATGAAAATTCTCTATTTGCCCAGATTTGCCCGAGAATACAAAAAGCTCCCTGAAAATATAAAAAAGCTTGCTGAAAAAAGAGAGACAAATTTCCGTAAAAATCCTTTTAACTCAATTCTAAAAACGCATAAACTGCATGGTGAACTATCAGAATTCTGGTCTTTTTCTATTAACTGGGAATATAGAATTATTTTTGATTTTGCAGACGAGAATACCGTGAGATTCTATAGAATCGGAACTCATGACCTTTATTAAAATTAATTTACCAAACCAAGCCTACCTGAATATGCTATAATATCTATAAAGATACTTCGTATCGTTTTTATGGTATTAGTTAAATATTTAATTTGGCACTATAGTATTGCACCGCGTAATATAGTGGCCATTATGCTTAATTATGTTGTGGGAACATGGCATAACTTTTTAATTGTTAGGCATCTGCGTACACTGTTTGCTCCTTGGCATAGAACAAAGCCCGAAGAAATTCTCAAACCCAAAACACTAGGAGATAAAATGGGCAATTTTGTCGTAGATATTTTCATAAGACTCATAGCTGCAGTACTTCGCCTTGGGATCGTACTCACTGGTTTGATATATGAGATATTAATCATCGCTGTATTTATTGTATTCCTGGTTGTGTGGTTAGCATGGCCTGCAATATTGGTCTTATCAATTAGACAATTTTTTGTATAACGCAACATGAATACCAAAATATTCCAATCAATAAAAACTTTCAAATACATTCCTCTGCGAGTAATCGTATTTTGGCGCATTGTGCTCCTTATCTTGGGCAGTGCAGGTTCAATCGGATATCTTGCTCGATATTTTAATTATATAACTTTAGATTCCAACCTTATTGATCTCTCTACCTTCATCCTTCTTCCAATCGGAATCACAATTTTGTTCTTTGAAATCTTTTTAAAATTCCATATCATAGATCCCCCTATAAAAGACGATGCTTCTATTGAAGAACGCTTTGATTTCAATACACGAAAGATCCTTTATCACGCTTACAATATTCATCCAAAAGGTGGCATAACAATACCAGATCTTACATTAGCACTCTTAAAAGATCCTTCTGCTCGAATCCTTTGGGCGCGCATGGGTATAAATCCTGCTGATGTTGGGGAGTTCTTTGCTCAAAATATTAATCAGCACGAGACAAGTACTGAACAACAAAAAGACTATACCGATCTCATTGTAGCCCTAGATGTGATACGCGAGGATAGTAAATCCAAACGAATATACATGGCAGACCTCTTTGTGGTCCTTTTTGATCTTGATCCGCTATTACAACAATTCTTGCTTCAAGCCGATATCAGCAGGGAAGACCTGAGTTCCATAGCTACTTGGTATGATGCAAAAAAGCAATATATTCAACGCTCCAGACGCTTCTGGATGCGCGAGAGACAGCTTGAGAAGCGCCCAGTAGGTCTTGGCTGGGCATATGGCTATACACCCGCATTGAGCCGTTTTGCACATGATATTAGCGCCCAATTCGAGGGTACGGATAAGAA
Source organism: Parcubacteria group bacterium (assembly GCA_043821485.1). Taxonomy (GTDB): domain Bacteria; phylum Patescibacteriota; class Minisyncoccia; order 2-02-FULL-40-12; family IGHO2-01-FULL-4-A; genus JBDRCU01. The sequence goes on from JBDRCU010000037.1 coordinate 88,742, forward strand.
GCTCTGGCTTGTAGGACGCGAAGATGAATTAGTCCAAATAGAGCGTATCCTGTCAAGATCAAGAGAAAATAATGTCCTACTGGTTGGCCCTCCCGGAGTAGGAAAACAGACAACAGTTCATGGCCTGGCTCAACGCATAATACATAATCACAGTCTTCCTGGCCTTGCATATAAACGAGTATTTGAACTTGACGTAGCATCAATCATGTCATCATCTTCTTCGCCTCAAGAAATCGAAGCTCTACTACTCACAGTTCTTCATGATGCTACCAAAGCGGGAAACATCATACTTTTCATAAATGATTTTCAAAATGTAATCGGCCTTACTGACAGCATGGGCAGTACTGACATGTCAGAAATTTTAAAACCCTATCTTGAATCCAGTGCAATCCAAATCCTTGCAACAATTGACGACGAACATTATCACACCATAGTTGAACGCAGACCGGACATACTTAAGGTTTTTGAAAAAATCGATATTGCAGAGCCTAACGAGACAGATACAATACGTATTCTTCAAACTATGCTTCCGTACATGGAAGCTCATGAAAAAATATTAATTACGCATCAGGCATTAAGAGCTGTGGTTCTCAAATCGGGCGCATTCATACAGGACAGGCCATTCCCTGAAAAAGCAATTGACCTGCTTACAGAAGTTGTAGCTGATGTTAAAACAGGAGACAGACAGCTTGTGCAGAAAGATGATGTCGATAAAGTAATCAGTCAGAAGACGCACATTCCGCTTGGATCTCTCACAGAAGGCGAAAAAGAAAAACTTCAGCATCTCAAAGAACTTCTGCACGAAGATGTGGTCAATCAGGAACAAGCCGTGATAGAAGTCTCAAGAACAATTACCCGCTTGCGCGCAGGTATAACTAGCATAAAGAAGCCTGCCGGTAGTTTCCTATTTACCGGACCCACCGGAGTAGGCAAGACCTTAACTGCACGAACTCTTGCTAAAGTGTACTTCGGAAGCGAAGAGAATATGATACGTTTTGATATGTCAGAATATCAAAATTCGGATGCAATGGATCGCTTCCTTGGATCTCCTAAAACAGGAGAGGCGAGCCGATTCCTTAATGCAACCAGAGACAATCCTTATGCGGTATTACTTTTTGATGAATTCGAAAAAGCTCATCCGTCTATACATAATTTATTCTTACAAATTCTGGATGAAGGCTCTATGACAGATGCTTATGGCAAAAAAGTATCTCTCAAACAGCATATAATTATTGCTACATCGAATGCGGGGGCTGAACATATTCGTGAAATGATAAAACAGGATATTGATCCCGCATCAGAACAAGCACAACTGATTGATTACCTATTACAAAACAGCCTATTCAGACCTGAACTTTTAAACAGGTTTGATGACGTTATAATATTTCATCCTTTAACTGATAAGCATCTCCACGAAGTTGCTTCGCGTCTTCTTGAAAAACTAGCCAAACGACTCAAAGAACAAAATTACTATCTAACTATTACTGCGGATTTAATTTCTTACGTTGCACGCAAAGGATACAATCCACAGTTTGGCGCACGCCCTATGCAACGCTTAATACAAGATACCGCAGAGGTCTGGGTAGCAGAGGCAATACTCAATAAAAGAATCAAAAAAGGAGAGCAGTTTGAAATTGATATGAATGCTATGGAAAAGGGGCAACTGCATGATACACTGTAGCAACGTTGTTTTATCGCATGGATAGAAAAGAAGCTATATTAAAAGATTTAAATAAAGAACAAATTAAAGCAGTCCAGACAATTACTGGACCTGTTTTAATTTTGGCTGGAGCTGGGTCAGGTAAGACCCGCGCTTTAACGCATAGAATTGCATACATGATAGAAGACGGAATAAGCCCTCATAATATTCTTGCTGTAACATTTACAAACAGAGCTGCGAAAGAGATGAAAGAACGTATTAACAAACTCTTGTCAGGCAAAGATAAGTCAGTCATGCCAGTAATAGGGACGTTTCATTCTGTATGTTTGCGCATACTGCGAGCCCAAGCACAACATCTTGGATATGATCCCGGTTTTGTAATATATGATACAGATGATCAAGTCAGTGTTGTAAAAAATATTCTGGAAAATCTTGGCATTGACCAAAAACGCTTTAAACCTCAAACAATGCTGAATAAAATTTCAACATTAAAAAATGAACTCATAACATCAGCAAAATTTGAACCAGAAGCAAATTCCTATACACAAAAGCTCCTTCAAACAATTTACGAAGCATACCAAGACACGCTTAAAAAAATGAATGCCATGGATTTTGATGATTTAATAATGAATTGCGTTCAATTATTCCAAACCAATCCTGAAATTCTGGAAAAGTATCAGGACATGTTCAACTATATATTAATTGACGAATATCAGGACACCAATCATGCTCAATATGTTTGGGTTAAGCTCCTTGCACGCAAACACAGAAACGTTGCAGTCGTAGGCGACGATAATCAGAGTATTTACGGATGGAGGCAAGCCGACATACGGAATATTTTAGATTTTGAAAAAGATTATCCGGAAGCCGTAGTCATTTCACTTGAACAGAATTACAGATCAACACAAACTATACTAGATGCAGCCAACAATGTTATTAGCAACAACAAGATGCAGAAGCTAAAAAATCTTTGGACAGATAATTCCAAGGGCGAAGCTGTGATTATCAAAGAAGCCATGGACCATCATCAGGAAGCTAAATATATAGTGGAAATGATACAAGGAAAACCCGAGATTCTGAAACATGGCGCAATCCTTTATCGCACTCATGCACAATCACGAAATCTTGAAGAAGCATTAGTCAGGCATGGAATTCCATATTCAATCTTTGGAGGCATTAAATTCTATGAAAGACGCGAAGTAAAAGACGTACTTGCTTATCTGCGCCTTACTCTTAATCCTCGCGATCAAGTTAGTTTTGGAAGAATCTATAACGTACCTACGCGCGGGCTTGGAGCTACAACTTACAAAAAACTCCTATCCATGGATCTGCCCCTTGATGAATTACTTAGTTCAAACTTATTAGATAAGGAATTTAATAAAAAGCAGATTGAAAAACTTCATGCTTTAGATGAATTATTACAAAAGATAGGCAGTCAGGCTAAAACTATGCCTGCTTCAAAATTAGTCTTAAGTTTATTAAAACTGCTTGATTACAAGAGATATATAGATGACGGAACTCCGGAAGGAGAAGTTAGATGGGATAATGTTAAAGAAATTATAACAGCAGCGCAAAAATATGATGAGATAGAACCGCCTCGCGGACTTGAGGCATTCCTTGAAGAAGTAGCTTTGCTTCAAGATACGGATACAAAACGCGGACACGAGACAGGAATTCGCATGATGACCCTGCACTCTGCAAAAGGCCTTGAATTTGATACTGTATTTATGGTTGGTATGGAGGAAGGGATATTTCCTCATGCACGAAGCCTGTATGACGTGGACGAGCTTGAAGAAGAACGCCGTCTCTGTTATGTAGGGATTACACGGGCAGAGAGGGAACTCCATATGATCTATTGCAGACATAGAAATCTATACGGTTCTTATCAAATGAACCCTCCCTCAAGATTCATATTGGAAGTACCTGAAGAACTGATAGAATTTAAGCATATTGATGATGAGGACTATGTCGTTAAATATTAAACAAATTTTAAGAGAATTAAAGATAACTCCCAATAAACGACTGGGACAAAATTTTCTTATGAACGAAGGAATCTACAAAAGACTCATTGATGCAGTAGAGCCAGTTGCGGGGGACACAATAGTTGAAGTGGGTCCCGGACTTGGAACACTCACTGAATACTTAGCACAAACAAATACGAATATATTAGCTATTGAGAAGGATGCAAAGCTAGCTCAATACCTTACTGAAAAATATGAGTCTCAAAATCGCGTCACAATAATCAAAGACGATATCCTTGAATTTGATCCAGCTAAATACGGCCTCAAGACAGACAAATACAAAATCGTCGGCAACATCCCTTATTATTTAACTACCCGCCTATTGCGTATAGTTTTCTCATCATGGCCAAGGCCTCAATCAATTGTATTAATGATGCAACGCGAAGTCTCGCAGAAAATTGTTGCCAAGCCTCCAAACATGAGCCTGCTTGCCACGGCAGTGCAATACTACACCGTCCCTCAAATTATAATGCGCGTATCCCGCGGAAGCTTTTATCCAGCGCCTGATGTAGATTCAGCTATCATCAAGCTAATTCCGCATAAAAATGATATTATAGATAAAGAGTACGATAGTCTTTTTTTTAAAGTCGTCACTGCAGGATTCGGCCAAAAACGAAGACAACTTCTTAACACTCTCTCAGCAGGCCTTGGCATACCAAAAGAAACAGTACAGACAGCACTTGAAAAAACAGGCATAGATCCAAAAGAACGTGCTCAAAATTTAACTATCAACCAATGGCACGATACTACCAAAGCCTTCTACTCGCGTTTGCAAGTGGAATAATACTCGGACTAGCTCACCCTCCTACTAATATGGGTATTCTGGTTTGGGTTGGATTTATCCCGCTTCTTTTTGCTCTTTACAAAGGAGCTAAAACACGCAAACACGCTTTTTTCTTAGGTACGCTAACCGGCACGATATATTACGGAATCGTTATGTATTGGCTCTGGTCAGCAAACTTAGTAGAACTAATAGGCGTCCAAACTAAACTGACCTCTAATCTGATAATCTTGCCTATATGGTTTTTCAGTGCATTGGGAATGGGTATCTTTTACGGATTCTTTGCACTAATATTTTGGCGCTTAATACGCTTAGGGAACCATGCTACGAGTCTAAAAACTGTACTACTATTATCCGCTGCTACAGGGGGATTATTCATCCTTCTTGATTATGCAAGCGCCTATGGATTTGGACTTCTTTGGTACGGACCTGGATCATTACTGGGCGCACATTGGACTCTGGGACATCTAGCATATTCTTTGGCAGAGAATAAACTTGCGCTCTTAATCGCTCGCTATCTAGGATCTTATGGCGTAGCTTTTCTTATTCTTTTTATAAACACGTTTATTTTTTTCTCTCTTGTTCTCTATCGAAAAGAAAAAACCCACATAGCACGATTGCTTATTATCGCTATAGCTGTCATTGCGATACCAGCTGTAATCCCTCTGAATATCCGTACTGGCAACAGACAACTTAATTTTGCAATTATACAGACGTCCGATCCTTCAAAAAATGAAAACACAACAAGTGAAATTCTTGATCAATTCAATAGACAACTTTCATTAGTAAAAGAAGTAGGCGAAGAGTATCCCGAGACTGACATTATAGTACTTCCCGAAGCAAGTGACTTTTTACAAAATCTGTCATTATTCTTAAATCAAGAGGAAGCAGAAAAGTATTTTATAAAAACATTTAAAAAGCCTACGCTTATTATCTCAAGTATCCGTGCTCAAGAAAGTGATGGTACTTTTCGATCTCGTGTATTTTCGCTCGATAGCAATGAAGGGGTTATAGGAATGTACGATAAACAACTGTTAACTCCAATAGGAGAATACCTCTCGTATACCATAAGTACAATAACCAATCTATTTTCCAACAACTTAGTTAATGAATTTGAGCAAATAAGAGAGTACAGTGTCGGCTCTAATCCAATATCAAAGATAAAATTTCATGACAAGTTCACGCTGGCATCCTTGGTTTGCTCTGAAATTTTCTCACCATCTTTAACTACAAAAACTATAGATCAAGCAGATATCGTAGCTGTATTAAACAGCAATAGCGTATTCAATGGCTCCTCAAGTGTAACTTATCAGCAAAGAGCGGCTACAATATTTCGAGCAGCAGAAAACGGCAAACCATTTATCGTAGCAAATAATATGGGGCTTTCTTATGCCATAGATGGTACTGGATTAATCAATGCCAGCACAAAAACCCTTGACGCCCAGCTACTAACGGGTGCTGTGGAAATAACTACTGGAAGAACATGGTACAATATATTAGGCGATCTGCCGATATTAATTATATCGGGTTGTTTGTTAGGAGTTTTACTCTTTAAACAAATATATGGAAAACAAATATAATACAGCCTTCATTGTTCTCGCAATAACAGCGGGTTTGGTTGTTGTTATTGTTGTTGGAAATATAGTCAGCGACGTCTATTCATTGAAAACGGCCTCTTCAGAGGATATTGGAAACAAGATAGCAATAAAAATAGACGTAGACACAGACGGAGACGGCATTTCAGATAATCGTGAACAGATATACGGGACAGACCCCTTCAATGCCGATACTGATGGGGATGGTTTTATTGACAGCGAAGAAATATTTTCTGGATTTGATCCGCTTGTCAATGAGGGAAGCAACATATCGCCCGTGAACACTACTGCTAATATCACTGATTCTGTTGCGGAAAAAATTGTATTGGGCCTTAAATCTGGAGACTTAAACCCTCAAAACAAAGACTCTGAACGCTATAATATGGGACTAAGCGTCATAGCAGATGCTACAGTAGACGAAACAGTGGTATTGCTTACTCTTCCATATATAAAAATAAATACTACGAAAGACTCTAAGGAGTCCCAAGAAGCATATCTTAAGAATCTGGCAGAAGTTTTTGATGACAGATTCATGGACTATTTTCTTGGACACTTTTCAAAACTCAAGAAAGCAACAGATCTTCTTTTAGCAGGCAATAATGAAACGGCTTCTTTGATCTTTAAAGATGTCTCCGATGAATTCCGCAATGCTTCTATAGAACTTCAAACAGTACCGGCTCCTGAAAGTTTTTACGAATTCCATGAAGGATTGGCTACAACGCTTGGCGAACTATCGGTCAGCTTTTATGCACTAACTAAATTTGAGGAAGATCCAGTTCTAATATATGGAGCCTTGGGAAAAATAGATACTCACTATTCTGCAATCCCCAACGAAATACAAGAACTAAGAAACATCATAGGCTTAAATAATCTAACTGTACCTTCTGGCTCAAAATTTTTTGAAACATTGGGAATACTTAATACACAATGAATAAAGATAGAATAAAAACCTTCATAATATTAACAGTAATAATCGGGTCGTTGCTGATTTCCAGTCCTGTTCACGCTTTAGATGGCGGAGCAGGATGGGCAATGTGGATAAAAGAGCATATTGAAGATCCTTTGTCTCGCATTGGAGCTGCTCTTATATGGGACCGGATAAGCACGTCTGTAGTTGAAAAAATAACAACAATTGGCAGAGATGGAGGACCAACATGGGTAGCTCTCTGGGATCAATATGCACAGACTGCTCAAGATGACGGATATAATAAATTTGTCAGAGAATTGCAAGAAGCGCTTTATGATCCTCAAAGAGCCACTATATGTGAATATTTAACAGACGATATTGCTTCCATGTTCAATATAGGGGCACCGAGTACCTTCGGCAATTCTAGCTACAATCAAATATATCGCATTGACGACCTGCAAACTTTCAGCCAACGCAATGGATGCACTTTGCCAGAATATATTATGGTTGACGGAGAACTAGTTCTGTTCGATGTAAACGAATTCCAAAGAGATTTCAGTCACGGAGGGTGGGCAGCATTTGAAGAACTTTCAAAACCGCAAAACAATCTGTCCGGCCTTTACGATAACGCTCTTTTTGAACAAACAAAACAGATACAACGATCTGAAGACTTTGCAGTACAAGAAGCACTCGCTAACGACGGGTTTGTAGGTGTACGCAATGAAGCGGGCGTCATAATTACTCCGGGTAAAATCCTGTCCAGTGCCGCCACGGATATTATAAATAAAGAACTGGAATGGGTGGTAAACTCTGATGAATTCGGCGATCTCTTTACGAGCGCGATGGTACTTATAGGTGATAGATTGGATAACTATCTCGGCTCTAATGCCATTATAGCAGGGTATGATGATGGCGGAAGAGAGGCATTGGAACAAGATAATTATTTTGATATGAGATATGCAATCGAGTCATGCACCCAAACTGCCAAGGTTAAATGCGATGACGAACATTTGACAACATGCGAGACAAAAACTGGAGAAGATAGCGAAGGCAACCAAACTACCACAACGGTATGCGAAGACAACAAGGTAGACAAAACAGATTGCATGGAATATGAGACTCCAATCTGCATATACTCAATGCGCATAATTGATGATGATGGGTACATGATAACCGAAGACACGCATAATATATATGTTACCTGCAAGGATCCTTGGGACGATAGACCTTCATGCGACGTAACGATAACTCGAAAATAAACTTCATAAATTAGATGAATAATTAGATGAATCGTTTCAACAAAAAAATCCCAATAGCACTAATACTAATAGCCATTATACTGGGCGGAATATTCGTACCTCTACACGAAGCTAAAGCTAATTCATCTACTCTTATCTGTGGACTCTTTCCAAGCCTATGTACGGCTGCTGCTGTCGCGGGTGCCGTGATTATGAAAACACTGCCTAGCGATCCTACGCCGGGTCTTATAACAACAGGAGCAAACATGCTAGATAAAGGTGTGAAGTTTAAAACTGACCTACCTATGCCACTTAAAGATACGTGGAGAGTAATACGTGATTTTGTTAACATGTTCTTTATTTTAATTTTAATAATCATTGCTTTCGGCACAATTTTTAACATAGAGGAATATACATACAGAAAACTTCTTCCCAAACTCATAATTGCGGCTTTACTTATTAATTTTAGCTTGGTAATCGGTGAGTTCGTAGCCTCAATCGCAGAATCATTAACAGTCGTATCCTTAAAAACGATTGCAAGTACGCCTACCCGTGAATTTAGCTATGAATTCTCAAACGGATTTTCAATAGTCAAACTTATAAAAACAGCTTCTAATGATGCAGCTTTCAGTATTCTATCCTCAATGGCCCTCTTTATAGGAATGCTCGCCTTTATTGCAATGGGTTTCATGTCTCTTATAAGACTACCTATGATATGGCTATTACTTATTTTCTCTCCTGTGGCATGGATAGGATATACTCTTCCTGGAATACGAAAAGCAACATGGACTAGATGGTGGAGATGGTTCATGGCTTGGACATTCTTCATTCCAATCTTTGTATTCATTTCTTCTATAGGATTCACCCTCATAAGGCTCCGCAATCAAGACATACTTAAGCCAAGTACTATAATTGCAACTGCAGAGCAAGGAGGGGCTGTAGGAGGAACAGTACTTTCGGCAATTTCATCAGCAACTTCAGCGGGATTCGGCATAACAGATCTATTTATTTTTATAATTACACTTGTATTAGTCGTAGGCGGAGCATGGTTCTCTTTCAAAGTAGCAGCATCTCTTGGCGGAGGGGTAGCATGGGTCACAAGCAAAGCACTTACCCCTGCGAAGTGGGGTTGGAAAGGAGCAAAGTTCGCAGGCATGAAAGCAACTGGATCTATGCGCGAAGGTGCAAAAAGGACACTAGAACGCATGCATTCAGAAGGACTACCTACAGAAGGAGCATTGGGTCTTCTACGAAAAGCTGCCGAAAAAAGTAAAATATTTAAAGGTTACGTATCTGGTGAATTAGACAGAGAGGGAGGAAGACAAAAATGGACAGACAGAATTCAAGGTGCAGCCGGCTTTGAGAAAGAATATCATTGGAACAAGGATCGAGTTGATGCCGGAGATAAGACCGCCGGGTGGCAAAGAGAAAAAAAGCTAGACACAGGAGAATGGGAATTCACCAGACAGATTAATGCGGCAGGAACTGAAATGGAAACTTTCATTACTGTATTAGGTAAAGCTCCTCAAAAATTAGACACCTGGCTAGACGAAGAGTTTAAAGAAAAACATGGCAATTATGAAAATGCCTTAAAGGCTGGGGACAAAGGCGCAATGGCATTATCAAAAATAATTGCAGAAGAAGGCGTCCAAGATGTCGATACATACAAAAAAATTACAAAAGCTTATGCAGAAACTAATCCGCTTGCACTTACATGGTTTGGACAAGCTGGCGCAAAAGGTAATTATAAATCCATAGGAGATGATGAAGCAATTAAGGCTCTCGAATGGGCTCACATGGACACCCCGCGTGCTCTTGGGTTCAAAAAAGCCATGATTGAATGGCTAAAAACAGGAGGAGGAGAACTGGCCACAGATAATAATCTTGATATAAGTCAGTTTGCAAAAATAGATGCAGCTTCAGGAGGGAAAGAAACCAATGAATGGTGGGGAAATATGCTACACTTCTTAAAACGTCGCCCTGATCTTGCCATAGAACACTTCAGTAGTGCAGGTGTTAATTTTAAAACTGAAGCAAAGGATGGACGAAATGCTGGCGAAGAAGCTGCCGCACATTATATAGTAGGTAAAATGCAATTTCACAGAGCGCACGAAGCTAGCATACAAGGCTATAGAAATAAATATTTTACGCAAGAGCTTGCGCGACAGATACAAGAGTTAGACACAGCAAGCCCCAGCTATAAGGATGCTTCTGGGCAAACGAAAGTAGGGGAAGGAGCAAGCGAATATGGACGACTCCTTAGAAATATACAAAGTCAGGGAGGTCCGCAAAAAGACGAAAAAATAAACTTACTACATACAGCTATGCAAAATATAGGGATAGATGCAGACATACTTAAGCTTCCAAAGTTTGACCAACGATACGGAGGAAGTAGCGCTATGGGTAAACGCTTTATCTACGAAGAAGACTACAAAGCAATGGGGTACGATCCAATGAACCCAACAGATCCATATGGAATGTCTCCAGTAAGAAAACCTCCTAAACGACGTACTTAAATAAAATTTTATTTTTATCAATGTCTGATCAACAAAAAAAATATCAACCCACAAGATTTATTAACTATGATCCCTATTGGATCGACTACGATCTTTATAAGGAGAAATACATACATTGGAAAGAATATGTTCAAAAGCTGAACAAGCTGTCCCCTAAAATCACTGACGTCCTATTAGGAGACTCTGTATCCTATGTCTTGTTTGACATCGCTATTACCCACCATCTAGGTATCGATCAAGCAGGCAACATGACCCGCGTTGTCCGCGACATCCTTATAGGCGACGCATATATTGGCGAAATGACCAAACTCATAGCTGAACGCGTGCAAGTCGACGCACGTATTGCGCAAGAAATTGCAAGCAGAATTGTTTCAGAATTGTTTAAGCCGGCTATTGAGGATATCAAGAAGATGCAGGCGCAAAAGTTTGGGGCGCGGATTAAACAGGATCAGGGGACGATGCAGTCACAGGCGTCCACAAACACGCATACTGTTAATCTAAGGCCTCCACAGGAGGCTCAACAGCCACAATATCCATCTTCCCAACCTCGGTCTCCACAGCCCCAGCAAGACAGTAATACAATCAATTTAAGAAATCCTAATCCACCAGAAAACAATAATCAATAATGCGTTATCAATTTCCACAATTCATTGAAACCCAGACTAAACTAGTGGGGCCATTCACCCTCTTTCAATTTCTATTTATTGCTGCAGGCGGAGCTGCAATATTCATACTGAATGCAATGATAGGAGGCACAATATTCGTAATCCTTGCTATAATAATAGCTGTGCTTGCAGTCTCACTGGCCTTCTTAAAGATCAATGACATCACGCTTCCTCAATATTTTCTAATGATGCTGGGGTTTTCATTCAGTCAAAAAAAATATACCTTCAGCAAAAATCTGCCTTCTGATATAGTTTATTCCCAACGCGATAAAAAAGGATTTGAAGAAGAAATGTGGTATGCCCAACAAGAACAAACAAAAAAGTAATATAGCAACGAGTAAGTTCGTTGACATCCAAAGCGTACGAGGACCAGTGCTCATACTTAAAGACGGCTCAATGAGAGCAATTCTTGAAGTTGAATCTCTTAACTTCGAACTTCGCTCAACAGATGAAAAAAATGCAATCATACAGGCTTTTCAAAATTTCCTTAATATTCTCGATTTCCCCGTACAAATCATTGCACGTTCACGCAGACTGGATTTGACAGAGTATCTTGAAGAAGTCAAAGGACAGATGGAAAAGCTGACAAATGAGTCTATCCGCATACAAGGCAATTCATATATAGAGTTCGTTGAAGGACTTACAGAACAATACAATATCGTTGAAAAAAAATTCTATGTTGTGATACCGTACTATGCTACTGAAATGGCATTCGAACAAACAGGATTAAAATCCCGCCTCAAAGCATTGTTTAAACCCTCTGCAACCAAGTCCATGTCAGACAAAGAACTTGAGAAATACGTGACTCAGCTTGATCAAAGAGTTTCCCTTTTGAGCGGTTCGATTGAGGGACTTGGCCTAAGAACAAAAATCCTTGATTACGAAAAACTCGTAAGACTCTACTATTCCTATTACAATCCGCGCTTTTAATTTTTATCATGTCAGAAAATCAAATAACAACAGAGCAAAAAATAGATGAATTCCTTGCGCCGGCAGGAGTTAGATTAACTTCCACGCATATTCAAGTAGGAGACCTCCTTGCGCGCACGCTATTCATCTCAACATTTCCAAGATATGTTCATACAAATTGGTTTTCACCTATTATCAATCTGGATCGAAGGTTTGATGTTGCAGTGTTCGTTCATCCCAAAGACTCCGGGATAGTACTCAAGTCTCTGCGAAACAAATTAGGCAAACTTGAAGCGCAAGCAATGGAAGAAAATGCAGGAGGAAATGTCAGGGATCCAATACTCGAAACGGCGATATCTGATATAGAGGGGCTTCGAGACAGGCTCCAGCAAGGGACAGAACGCCTTTTTGAGCTCGGAGTATATATCACAATCTACGGCAAGGATGAGCGTGAATTAAATGAAGTAGAAAATATTGTACGCGGAATACTCGAAGGACAGATGGTCTATATGAAAAAAGCTACTTTCCGCATGGAAGAGGGATTCAAATCCACGTTACCACTTGGACGCGATCTATTATCCATCCATACTTCTGCTAATACAGAACCTATTTCTTCCATATTTCCATTTGTATCGCACGACCTTACGAGCAATAGCGGAATCCTTTATGGGATAAACTTGCATAACAGTTCTCTTGTGCTTTTTGACCGGTTTGATCGGTCACAGATGGAAAATGCGAATGCCGTTCTGTTCGGCAAGTCAGGAGGCGGTAAAAGCTATGCCGTAAAACTGGAAATTTTGCGAAGTATGCTTTTTGGTACTCAAGTATTTGTAATCGATCCCGAAAATGAATACAAATTCCTTTCAGATTCAGTAGGAGGAACATCAGTCAATGTATCCGTCTCGTCAGACAACCACATTAATCCCTTTGACGTACCCGTACCGCAGGCTGACGAAACATTTGAAGACGTCCTGCGATCCCATATTTCTGCTCTTGTGGGACTGTTTAAATTAATGCTCGGGAGCCTTACGCCTGAAGAAGACTCTGTCTTAGATGAGGCAATAAGGCAAACCTATGCGTCCAAAGACATTACAAGCACTTCACAAATAGACCAGATTACTCCGCCACTTATGTCCGATCTTCAGGATATCCTTGAAGGCATGGAGGGGGGCAAATCCTTACTCATACGTATTAAAAAATATACGGAAGGAACATTCTCCGGTTTTCTGAATAAACCCACGAACGTCAGGCTTGATAATCAACTAATAGTATTCAGCATTAGAGACATGGAAGAAGAACTTCGCCCTATTGCCATGTACCTTGTGCTTAACCATATCTGGACCCAAATTCGACGCGAACTTCGCAAACGCATCCTCGTTGTAGACGAAGCTTGGTGGCTAATGAAATATCCATTCGGAGGAGACTTTTTGTTTAGCGTAGCCAAACGCGCACGTAAATATTATCTAGGACTGACTACTATATCGCAGGATGTTGCAGATTTCATGACCGCAGAGAAGGGAAAAGCCATAATCACAAACTCATCTCTTCAAATGCTTTTGAAACAATCCCCAGCTTCAATTGATGTTGTTCAGAAAACATTCAACCTTACTGATACAGAAAAATACTTCCTGCTTGATGCTAAGGAAGGACACGGCTTATTCTTCGCCGGAAGAAATCACATAGCTCTATGGATACGCGCTTCCTATGCCGAACATCAGATTATTACATCTGACCCGCGCGAACTTCTTGAAGTACAACGCGCCAAAGAAGAGCTAGCCCGACCGACTACAGAGCCCGTAGAAACAGGAGAATAACCTATTACAATGGCACAAGCAGTTGCAGAACAATCCAACGATCCACAAATCAGGGGCATTCGTAGTATCCCTCGATACAGTCTTTCTTATCATAAATCTGCTCCACCTAAAAAACCTAGCAAAATCCTCTACGGATTCGCTTTTATTGTTGCTGGCATAGCAGAAGTTGTAGATATCCTAATGATCATTCTCGAAGCAGTTGGAGTAATAACAATACCTGCAGCCGGAGTAGGGCTTTTAATCTTGGCTGCAATAATGATTGCTGAATTTATAGTCTTCGACATACCAGTTCTATTATTAATCGGAGCCACCAGCAAGGCCTTAAAAGAAAATGGCAAAGGCATTGCTAATGATGTTGAAAATATATCCAAACTTAATACCAAAATTAATCGTTACAGAAAGGGATATGCCAGAGTTTTAAAGACTGCACGTAAAACCAGACTACGCAAACCAGTAACTCGCGTAGCTATGAAGCTTGCAAAAATTACAAAAAAGAGCAATTATATGAAAATTCTAGGAAAAGTTACAGCAAGAATGTCTGTTCGAGTAGGACTAGAGAAGATACCCTTCATTGATTTCATACCATTCCGTTTTATGGGAGTTTGGAAATTCTACAAAGAAGCTAAACAGCAATACGAAGATGCTCTTCAAATACAGAAAGAAGGAATGGAGATGCAACAATATGCTTCTGGTATCGAGCGGGAAATATTGCAAAGTATGTCATACGAAAACACAAATAGACGCATGCCGACACCTGCCAATGATACATAAAATATTCTTTAAAATCAGTATTTTCGCAATACCCGCGCTCATAGCAATATTTATTGTTGTTTTGATATTTGCACGATCTTCTACTTTGGAATCAAAAAATGGCCATGACAATACCAGCGAGACACTAACCGGAAATATTCTTCTAAACAATTCTGATGACACTGGAATCATGAAATCTGAATTATCAGAAGGTCTTGATATACTAAGCAAAGACAAAGCAATATTTCTCCATTCCACGATATCTAATCCAAATCCAGTCTACTATATTCCCTCAACTGGTGAGATTAAAATGATAACACTGCATGATACCACATATACGATATCTCCTGTTGCAAAAATCGAGCTAGGAGCAAATGATTTATCGTGGTCGCAAAACATGCAATCAGTTATTGCAGAATATTCGGGTAAAAAAATATATTACAATCTTAGCGATGGCTCGATGCATAAATATAACAAAAAGATATATAATCCGACACTCGGATCATCACAAGATAAAATAGCGTACATATATCTCGATTCTGATACAAGACACGGCAATATTAGCGTAGGTAAATACAATGCAACAGAATTTAAAAACCTACTTGCCACGCGCGACATCGACTGGGATATTACATGGCTGGATAACACTACCTTATCGCTCCTTACGCCTAAACTTTCTTATCTCTCCCAACGGTCCCTTGCAACAATTAGCACGATTACGAAGGAACTAAAAACAATTCTTTCAAACAAACCTTATCTTGAAGTACTGTGGTCTCCGGATCAAAACATAATTGCATATTCTACTGCAGATGCGCGCAGTCAAAATTTTGAACTTCATATCCTCAATATGCAAACAGGGGATGACTATACTCTGGATATATCTACACAGGTATCCAAGTGTACCTGGAATGAAATAAGCAATCACCTCTATTGCGGAATTCCCAAAAAAGGGCTAACAGTTGATACAATGTATACACAGACTCAAGATGATCTTGTACGCATAGATGTATCAAATGAGAATTTTAGTATGACCACTCTCGAAACAACTCTTATAGATATAGAAAGTCTTGTATTATCTCCAGCGCAAAATCATCTTCTATTTATCAATGACGTAGACGATCAGATATATCACTTCGCTATTGATTAAATTTTAAAGCACCCCTTATATCCTGCGTTTTAATTCCTCCTAAAAGGAATACTATTGGTATATACGTTAATCCCGCAATCAATGCAATAACAAAATTTTCTGTAAAAGGGAGAACAATTATACCCATGATTAAAGCCGCCAAGACACAACGGCCGAACCTGAACAATGGTATACCGGTATTAGAAGATTTGTAAATAATAACAAACATAGCAATAACAACGAATACTTCAGTCGCAACAGTGGTCCACGCAGCAGCGCTAGCTCCATAACGTGGAATAAATATTGCATTTGTAACAATGTTTATTACTGCACCCCCAAGATATATCCACATGCCTTTCACTTGTAGATTAAGCGCAATAAGCGCATGCCCTCCTAGGTTGCCGAAAAATATTGCAAAGATCGCTATGGTTAATATTTTTAATAATGGTCCTGATGCAAGAAACTCATTTCCTCCAATTATATGTACTATCTGTCCGGCTGTCAGAAAAAGAAAAACTACTGCTGGGAAAGCCATAACTGCAAGAATGTCAAACGCTCTTCTAAAAATATTCTTGAATTGTGCAATATTATGAAATGCCTGCTTTGACATCAGTGGCATGATAAGCCCTATATAAAGAGCTGGGATAAAAATTGTCATTTCAAGAACCTTATACGCTACGGCATAGTGTCCAACTTCCTCCGCAGAACGCATAAGGGACAAGAATACTGTATCAATACGGAAGTAAAGAAGCGTAAAAAGAAGCGAGGCTGCTACAGGAAGCGATGTGCGAAGAATACGCTTCCAATATTCTGTATCCACCATCCATTTTATTTGAGTCAAACGGCGTGCCCATAAAAACACGATTACAAAATGTACTACCTCTGATAAAACAACGATCCAAAATACCCACATAAGAGTCAGCTTATCGGTAACAACTAATAGAACAGTAAGTCCAAGCTGTACAATACGTGCAATAATATCTGCAATAGAGACAAGATATACATTGAGATGCTTCTGAAAAAGTCCCATCAATAATTGCACCATGGAAGACAGAATCAAAAACAATGCAACTATCATAATGCCTGAATTTACTTCAGGCTCATATGGAAGTGCCTGCGCAATTAAAACGGCAATTAGTGTAATGCCAATAACCAGGATTAAGCGCAGTGTAAAAAGCTTACTGGTAATAACTGATTCTTCTTCATCATGTCTGGAAATTTCACGAACAAGTATTAAATGCAGTCCCATGCCTGCAAAAATTCCAACAATAAAAATATAGGCCATTGCAGCACTGTAATGACCGAATGCAGACGGACCCAAATACCGGGTCAATATTATAACCAAGACAAGAGACAGTGCATTAATTAATAAACGGGAAAGAGTGGCAATTCCAAAATTGTAGGAAACGCTTTTAGTCAAAATCAAATTCAGCAGCCGGCTTAATGATAATACGCCGGCTTGGGTCGATACCTGTACTCTCTGTTGTCACACTCTTATATGATGCAAGTTCCGAGTGTATGACGCGACGCTCATAGGCTGTCATAGGGGATAAGGATTCTGTTCTGTGGTTTTGAGTAACACGGCGCGCAACAGTGCGGGCAAGCGTAACAATCTGATCAAGATGATTTTTACGATAGTTATTAATGTCTACGACAAAATGGGGGAGCCTGTCGCTTCCAGGAATTTGCCTAAGAGCCATAACACGCACAACATGCTCAAGAGAGCTAAGATTACTGCCCTGTTTACCTATGAATGCTCCGAGATCTTCACTTGACCGTATGCATGCTGTTGCAAGCTGAGTATTCTCATTAGTCTCCCATGTCACGGTCGCCTTAACCCCTCCTTTTTGAAGTAGAGATTTGATTGCATTTACAATTGTCTGTTGGTGAACATTTCCCATAATGGTGGTTCATATTATGATTAAGGCTTCGCCTGCTCTATCTGTTTCATTGGCTGTTCTACCGGATATTTCCTCCTTATATACAGCCCTTCAAATATTGAAAATATCGTTGTCATGGCAAAATACAGTACCAATCCAGATGGCAATCTCCATGAAATAACTACCATCATTACAGGAAGAAAGTATAGCATCTGACGGCTCATCTTCAAGGCCTGGTTCTGTTGTGCATTGGGGTTATCCTGCTTCTGATGCCTGAGAGTATTGCGTGCATTAATGGCCTGAAGTACCCCAACAAGTACAGCAAGAAAACCGCTTGCAACAGCAAGATCCAAAAATCCGAATGCTATGGGACTCATTACTCCGGGATTTGGAACAAATGAATATAATTGATCAAGGGTTTCTGGTAAAAGTCCTTTAATAAAAACTCTATAAAGAGCGATAATGATAGGAAATTGAATTAAAAGCGGCAGACACCCTCCAAATGGATTAGCGTTATTCTCCTTATAAAGCTTCATTGTCTCCTGCCCAAGTTTCTCTTTGTCACCCTTATGCTTCTTTTGGAGCTCTTGCAACTGTGGCTGAAGCTTGGTCATCTCACGCTGTGACCTCAATGCTTTTACAGACAAAGGGGAAAGAGCAAGTCTAATTAGTATAGTAAGTAATAATATTGCAACGCCTAAGTCGCCCCCTGGAATAATATTAAATATGAAAACAAGAAGATTAAATAATGGCCTGAAAAGTAATTCTGTATATATGAATGACATAATTGTTATTAAACCAAATCAACGCCTCCGCGCGATAATGGATTACATTTTAATATTCTAAATGCTGTTTTTGATGCACCCTTCAACACTCCATACTTCTGTATTGCCTGATGTCCGTATTCTGAACATGTAGGATAAAAACGGCAACCCGCTGTATCTCCCAAAAAATCATGCAGAACAGGGGACATTGTTTTTTGATAAAGACTTATTGTTTGTAAAAATATTCTCTTCATCTCTATTAAAACTTGACCATTATTTTTTCTATGACTTTATGTATTTCGGTCTTGATTTCATCTGCTGGTTTGCGTAAGATAGACTCTACTACGATAATCAGAATATCAAAATGACTTTGTAACAATTCGTCAACGCCTAGCACTGCCTGCACCTTCCGTCGTATAGAATTCCGCTCTACGTTTGTTTTCCGAGCCTTAGTAGAAACTATAACTGCAATTCGGGCATTGTTCAAATCGTTCTTTAAAAACCTGACAAAGAAAAAACTGCCTTTCACAGTTTTCCCATTTTGATATACAGCATCAATATCGCGCTTCCTTGTCAAACGATGCAATTTGGAAAGTGCCATAATACGTATTAGTTCTAGGCTGTAAGCTTGCTTCGTTTCTTGTTTCGCCTATGGGCAACAACATTCCTACCGCTAGCAGTTTGCATTCTTTTGCGAAAACCGTGTTTCTTTTTTCTCTTTCCTTTTTTGGGTCTATATGTCGTGATTTTCATATTAAAATAAGTTGTGTAAAGCTACTATACCAGCTTTTCTATACGCGGTCAAAGGTTAAAGATTCTATATCATAAAAAGTTATCCACGCTCTATGAACACCTTGTCAATGATCCATTCAAGCAAAATTCTTTCCCGTAGCGTATACTGTAGCTTACTACTAACTTGTTAAATCACTTTATCAAATGGCATCAATAAGTCCCATAGACCTATGGAAAATAGTATTGTCAGAGATGGAACTCTCCCTCTCAAAGGCTAATTTTGCTACCTGGTTTAAGGGTACTTCTCTTTTATCTATAGAAATAAACACTATTGTAATTAGCGTGCCTAGCAATTTCATACGCGAATGGCTAGAGAAAAAATTCAATAAACAAATATTAAGCATAGTACGCAAACATCAGCCCGGCGTAAGAGAGATGAAATATGTTATTGGAACTGCAGGATTCAAACCAGCAACGCATAAAAAAGAATTTGTACAGCTGATGCCGGAGTCTGAAATGAAAGAGCCACTAATAGGAAACGTAAACACCGCAACAAATTTAAACACCAGATACGCCTTTGATACATTCATTGTGGGTCCAAACAATGAATTGGCTCATGCTGCGTGCATGTCTATAACTAAACGCCCGGGCACGCTATATAATCCTCTTTTCCTTTATGGCGGTGTTGGACTTGGCAAAACTCACTTACTTCAGTCCACAGGAAACTCTATAGCCCAAAAATACCCTGAAAAAAAGATACACTATATTCCAGCGGAAAGATTAACTGCAGAAATAATTGAATCCCTGCGCAGTAGAACAACAGAAAATCTGAAACAAAGATATTACTCGCAAGACGTATTAATAGTGGATGATATTCAGTTTATCTCCGGCAAAACAACAACACAGGAAATCTTCTTTGGAATATTCAATGAACTCTACAGCAGGGGGAAACAGGTAATCCTTTCCTCTGATCGCCCTCCAAGCACCATGGCTGCCCTTGAGGAGCGTCTCAGGTCGCGTTTTGAAGGAGGAATGATAGCAGACATTGGGCCGCCTGAATACGAAACCCGCTTAGCGATTGTAAAATTAAAGATCAAAGAACTCGAGTTCACATTAGAAGAAGAATCCATGGCATATATCGCTTCTCATATACAAAAAAATATAAGGGAGCTCGAGGGCGCACTTAAAAAAATCTCGGCTTTCAGACAGTTCTATGATCGAGAGCCAAGCCAGAAAGAAATAAAACAACTCCTCGGAGTTTATCTCCACTCAACATATCGCAAACCAACACCGCAAACAGTTATTAAATCGGTTGCTGATTTTTACAAAATCAACACAACAGACCTCATTAAACGAAGCAGGAGAAAAGAAGTTGTTCGTCCAAGGCAAATCGCTATGTTTTTACTTAGGGAAGAAATAAAATATTCCTTTCCGGAAATCGGAACTAGGCTTGGAGGCAGGGACCACTCAACAGTTATACATGCCTGCGCAAAAATCAAAGATGAGGAACTGAACAATGACACAACAAGACAAGAATTGAACCTAATCAAAGAACGCATCTATCAATCCTTCGACAATGCATAAGATGTTAATAAGTATGTTGGTATCTATGTTAAGAACCCATTAAAGAAACAGTGCATAAGAAAGGATAAGATTACAAAAAACAAAAACGCCAAAACTTATAAACAAAGTATAAACCATATATAACCCCCCTTTAAGACCCCTAAATCATCAAATTAATCAACATCTATAGTACTTATCACACAAGACATCAAGGTTATTCACAGGTATAATAATAATTATATATAAATATGAAAATAATAGTTAATACAAATAAATTAAAGAGTGCCATACGTGCAACAGAACATATTGTAGGAAAAAATATTGGATTGCCAATTTTAAATACAATACTTTTTAAAGTAGAACATGGGCAACTTATTTGCAGTGCCACAAACCTTGAAATTGGGATACAGTATGAAGTTGGGGCTAAAATTGAAAAAGAAGGAGAGGTGGCGGTGCCCGCACGTGTCGTATCTGATTTTATTGCCCAAGTGGGGGATGAGCAAGTAGTACTTACCGTTGTAAAAAACACGCTTGGAATTTCATCCAAGGGGTATAAGACTAAAATTCTTGGTATGTCTCCTGATGAATTTCCTATTATCCCAAGTGTAAATAATGGGGTTTCAATTTCTCTTGATTCGAGTGAATTAAAAAAGGCCCTTATGCAAGTCGTTGAAGCCGTGTCTCTTTCTGAAACAAGACCCGAACTTGGAGGTGTCTATACTGTTGTTTCCAAGAAAGATATAACCTTCGCTGCAACTGATAGTTTTCGTTTATCAGAGACTGTTATCAATATTCATAGTGACGACCCTGCTGACTGTATAATACCGCGCATGACAGCTCTTGAAATGGTTCGACTTCTTGATGATACGGGGGGAGAGGTGAGTTTAATTATTGCGCCAAGTCAGGTCTCTTTGCGTGCAGGCGGATTCACCCTTGTGTCTCGTGTTATTGACGGGAGGTACCCAGACTATAAGAAGGTTATGCCATCTGGGCATCAGGCACGAATTACTCTTGATCGTGGCGCACTTGAGACCAGTGTTCGCATGGGCAGTGTTTTCTCTTCAAGTATTTTTGATATTAAACTTAATGCGCAAAAGGACAGCCTGGGCATTGAGGGGCAGAACAGTGAGCGCGGGGAAATTTCTTCTGTTGTAGAAGGCGTCCTCGAAGGACAGCCATTTTCAATATCAGTTAATTATAGATACCTCCTTGACGGAATAAAAGTATTACAATACAAAGATATAGCACTGGAATATACAGGAGAGGGCGGGCCTATTGTTTTACGAGGCCAGGGGAGCGACAGTCAGGTCTATATAATTATGCCACTAAGACAATGAGGGGACTTAAGAGCGCGGTTTTAAAATACAAAAAAACCCTTTCGTCTGCTGAGAGTCATGACAAGGGCGTACGCAAAGAGATCTCTACTGTTTTGGTAGGGATTTTTGGTGCAGATGTAGTTAAAGAAATTCAATTAGAGATTACGGGTAATACGGTTTTTTGCAAGACAGATTCGAAGTCTTTAGCTCAGGAAATTTTTATACAAAAAGAAAAAGTGCTTGAAACGCTTCATAAAGCGGGACACAAAAAAATCACTGGAATAAGAATAAAATGATTAAAATACTGGTACCGGTATTGGCGTAGATGTTGGATTCGGATCGGGTGTTACTGTGAATTGCGGATTTGGGCTTGGTGCAGGAGTATGGCCGAAAGCAGAACCAACCCAGAGCTGTACGGCAGATTCCCAGTTTGTAAATTGAGGGTCTTTATATGGATTCGGAGGCATGGATCCTTGAGGGTTATCAGCGTCTACGTAAAACAATATGGAATGAATCCCAAGGGGACCATTGTATACTCCGTTTAACATAGTCTTATTAACAACAATAGGATCTGGTTTTGGGAAAGATACATTCGGGGCTCCGCTAAGGGCACCTATCATAAACGTTTTCCATGCGGGGGCTGAAACGCCCGCACCCGTAGCCGTACCATACATGCGAGAATTATCGTTATTTCCTCCCCAGACGCCTGCAACGAGCGTAGGAGTGTAACCTACTGTCCAGCCGTCTCTATTCTCTTGTGTGGTTCCTGTTTTCGCAGCAACTTGTCTACCCGCGATATGTAACGAGCTATTATAGCCGAATACTGGAGATCGAGCATTGTTATCTGAGAGGATATCGTTTAAAAGCCGTGCAACCTGTCTGTCTAATACGCGTTGTTCGTCTTTTTCATATTCTTCAAGAATTCTTCCATCACTTGTTGCAACTTCAAGTATGATAGTTTGTTTAACTGCAATTCCGTCATTTGCAATAGTTCCATAGCCTGCAATCATGTCTACTAGTTTTACTTCAGCGCCTCCCAAGACAAGGGATAAGCCGAATCTTGACGGATCATCCAGTGTTGTTATTCCCATGCGCGTTGCTGTGTCTATTGTGTTTTGAATGCCGGCAAGATAGAGGGTTTTAACAGATGGGACGTTTAGGGATCGCGCTAGTGCTTGGCGCATTGTAACTGGACCAGAAAAAACTCCGCTATAGTTGTTTGGATTGTAACAATTTTGTCCTTGTACTTTTGTCTGATTTGCAGAAGGGCTGCAAATTGGATTAAATTCAGTGGGCACATCAAAAAGTATAGTTGAATCTGTAAAACCATTATCAAATGCCGTTGCATATGCAAAGGGTTTGAATGATGATCCCGGCTGGCGTGATGCAGTAGCTACATTGAAGTTTCCCTCATTCTCTACGTCAAAGTAATCTCTTGAGCCAACCAAGGCAAGTATTTGTCCTGTCCTTGGATCTGCGGCAGCAAAGGCAAGATTCCCTGCGCCGTAACGTGCTTCATTACTGTCTCCATATTGAGTCACGGTTTCTTCTGCCAATGTTTGCAAGTCCATATCTAGGGTAGTAATGACTCTCAGGCCTCCATTTTGTACTGTGTCTTCCCCGTATTTCTCTATTAGGTACTCTCGCACCATCATTACAAAATGAGGAGCGCGTATGCCTTCTGACGGAGGTAGTACTTCAATCTCTTCTTCAAGCGCTAACTCAAGCTCTTCTTCTGTTATGAATTCAAGAGTAAACATTCTATTAAGTGTTATGTTTTTTCTTGTTTCAAGTTCATCCGTGTGGTTCCCATAAGGGGAGTAATAGGTAGGTGCTTTTGGAAGTGAGGCAAGTAGTGCAGCTTCTGCATTTGTTAATTCTGAAGCTGATTTGCCGAAGAATTCACTTGCTGCAGCCTCAATTCCGTAAATATTTGACCCGTAGGGGATTTGATTGAGATACATCCAGAGGATTTCGTCTTTACTGAATTTGCGCTCGACTTGGACTGCAAATACCATTTCTTTAATTTTTCTTGAAAATGTTTTTTCTTTGCTGAATATGGAATTCTTTATCAGCTGTTGTGTTATGGTGGAGCCTCCCTGTGATCTGTCCCTACTCAATATGTCTTTATAGATTGATCGTAATATTCCATTGACATCAATTCCATTATGTTCGTAGAATTTATCATCTTCTGCAGCTACGGTTGCGCTTTTTATTGCATCTCCGACATTTTCCCATGCAACAATGGTTCGTTTTTCATCCCCATGTACGTCAAAAAGAATGATTTGCCCTGTGCGGTCGTATATCTTAGTAGATTCGCTTACCGGACGTGCAATCAATGTGGCCACATCCGGTACCTGCATTGCGTAATAGAGAAACACCAATACGACGAATATAAAGCCAGCCACCAGAGTGATGACTGTATAACGTATTACCTTTTTTATGATTTTCTTTATCTTACGCTTCATTTACGATGTGTCATAATTGTGCAATAAAATCAAGCAAAACACAAGTATAAACACTGGCACGAGCCGTGTTTTAATGTATAATAAACGCATGACGAACAAAATTGTGACAGACAAAAAGAAAATAGAGGAATTGCTGACACGGGGAGTAGAAGAGGTTATTGTTGGGGAACATCTTAGAGAGAGACTTGAAAAAGGAGATAAGCTTCGTGTTAAATTGGGCATAGATCCTACAGCAAAAGACTTACATCTCGGACACTCTGTTGTCTTGAGAAAATTGAAGCAGTTTCAAGACTTGGGACATCACGTGGTTTTTATAATCGGTGACTTCACTGCGCTTATTGGCGATCCATCGGGTAGAAATGAACTTAGACCCAAGTTGTCAAAAGAGGAGATAGAGAAAAATATGGAAGGATATTTTGATGAAATTTCGAAAATATTAGATATAAAAAAGGTAGAAATGAGGAAAAATTCAGAATGGTATGATAAAAAAGACGCGGCCTTTATGTTTGAGCTAGGGGGTAAGTTTACAATAGCCAGGATTCTTGAAAGAGATGATTTTCAGAAACGGCTAAAAGATGACAGAGATATTAGTACGCCTGAAATTCTGTATCCGATGTTTCAGGGCTATGATTCTATTGAAGTGAAAGCTGATGTTGAACTTGGTGGTACAGATCAAAAATTCAATCTTCTTATGGGACGCAAAGTTCAAAAGAGATATGGCAAATCGGAGCAAGACATTATGACATTGGGGCTTATTGAGGGGACAGATGGAGTAAGAAAAATGAGTAAGAGCTTGGGTAACTATATTGGTTTATCGGAAGAGCGGAATGAAATGTTTAGCAAAATCATGTCTATCCCAGACGATCTTATGATTAAATATTTTAAATTATTGACAGATGTCGCAGTCGAAGAAATCGAACAATTAAAGACTGATCGTTTGCGTCCAGCGGATGCATCGCGTTCTCCTAAAGAATGGAAAGAGAGGCTTGCGTTAGAGCTTGTAACCATGTATCACAACAAGGAAGATGCTTGCAAGGCTCAGGAGAATTTCAAGAAAGTTTTTTCAGAGAGAGGAACGCCGGAAGATATATTAGAATACAAAGTTGGCCCCAAGGGCGCATCAATTATTGATATACTTCAGAAATCTGAATTAGTTGAATCTCGCGCTGAAGCTAAGCGTCTAATTGATCAAGGAGCTGTAACAATTAATGATGATAAGATTGATTCATGGGATGCGACTATTTTACCGCCTGCTGTTATTAAGGTAGGGGCCAGACGATTTTTGAAGATCGTAGAGTAGAGACATTTATGAAATTAAAAACCACCCCGCATAAGCGGGGTGGTTTTATAAACGAGGTTATTCTGCCTCTTCCTCTTTGTCATCTGTAGAGGTTTCCTCTTCTTTTGTCTCTTCTTCTGTGTCTCCTTCTGTGTCTTCAAGGAGATATTTCATTTCTTCTACCATTTGACTTAGCCGCTTGGTACGTGTAATCGCTCCATAGGATCGAGGTTGCGTATTCAAGACGATATTAGCCAATATATATAGCCCGCGAGCCATATCTGAATCGCAGGTCAGTATAGTGTAGTATTTCCACAAACTATTGCAAGAGCTAGAGCATCGGTCACATCATCAGGCTTTGGAACTTCTTTTAAGTCAAGTATTAACTGCACCATCTTGCCAACTTGTTCTTTATCAGCCCTGCCATAATTGGAGATAGATTGTTTAATTTGCAGAGGCGTAAACTCTTGTAGTTCGATTCCCGCATCCGCTGCAACTAGCATTAAAACACCTCGGATTTCGCTTACTTTTGTGACTGTTTTTGAGTTTTTGAAGAAAAAGATACTTTCTAGCGCTATTTTCTCTGGATCGTGTTTCTTAATGAGTTTTTTAAAAAAATCATATACATCTTTAACGCGGTCTTTGTTGTGAATATTGGTTTCTGTATGAAAAGTACCATAATCCACAGATTCGTATTTATTCCCCAGGATATCCACAATTCCATATCCAATCAGGGATGTGCCTGGATCTATGCCGAGAATTCTCATAAGAAGCTATCCCTGCATTTCGGGCAGGGATAAATTAGAGTAAATATCATTTACATCATCATGATCATCGAGTTCTTCAAAAAGAGCCTCCAACTGCTTGTTTGTTGAGTCATTTTGCGGAGTAACAGGATAAAGCGGTTTTTTGTCTTTAAACATCCAGTTGAGAGAATTAGGCTCAGCCATTTTGGCATTATGCTTGAAAAGGATATTTTTCAGCTCGCTTATAGTCCTATTTGTATTATCTGTCACAGCTTCAATTACTATAGCTACTGATTCTGGTCCAATTGCTTGGATTGTAACTTCTTTTAATTGAGAAGCGTCTTTGTCAGAAGCTTTCTTAATGGCTCTATCTATATTATCTTTAGGCATATTAAAACTCCTAGCCTGGTCAATCACAGCTTTGAGCTTCATGTTTTTTTCCAGATCAGCGCCATCTCGCGCAGCAATAGCTATGAGCTTGGCAAACTTACTAAAAATCTTTGATCTCTTCTGATCATTGATTCCCTTTTTGTGTTTGATACTAGACCATTTATTATGTCCTGACATATATTGGTAAGGATAAATAGTTCTATAATTCCTCGTGGATTTCAACGCCATGTGCGTGTTCTCGATGGTATCTATCGTATAGATCTAACAGTGTATCCTTGACGAATACCGGATTAGGGACTTCTTTGAAGATGATTTCTCTTAATGGTCCTGCTGTCTGTATGTATACATTTCCGTAGCTAAACATTGTTTCAAGAAATCCTGCTATTTCAATTGTTACATCTTGCATATTGGAGAGTGCTGTTTCGGCAATATTGCGTTTGAATAGCCCTATTTGTTCTGTGTCCACTATTCTGTGATCAGTTATAATCCAGATATCTAAATGATAATCAGTAAGTTGATAGAAAATCCCATACCACCAGATTAAGAAATATGCCGTACCAATGAAAAGGAATAGATCGTTAAATCTTGAAAGGTCATCACTAAACATGCTGAGTGCTCCGTAGGCAATAAACGGCAGTATCGCTAGAAGAAAAAACCGGATAAGTATCAGTGCGGCTATAATCCAGTGTCTGTGAAGCAGGAGTATTACATTTTCGTATGATTTTTGTTCAGGAAAAAATTTCTTCATGATTTAATAATTCACCTATATCTATTGAGAAAAAAGCTATTATAAGAATTATGATAAGTATAATTACTCCCGTAGCATGAACCGTGGCCATCATTTTTGATTCAGTCCCGACGCCAAAACGTATCAAGTGATAGGTAATAAAAAATGAAGCGATTAGGTAAAGGACTAGCAGTAAAAAGAAAAATACTATAGTCATATTAAAGTAATGTGGGACGCTTAGAGTTAGATTCAGCTACATGAGCTATTCCTGCTTCTGTAATCATTCGTCCTCGCGCAGTTCGGGTCATGAATCCTATGCGCATTAAATACGGTTCATAAACTTCTTCAATGGTGTCTTCTTCCTCTGCAATTGAAGCTGCAATGGACTTGAGTCCAGCGGGACCTCCTTTAAATTCTGTGAGGATTGTTTTGAGGATGCTCCTGTCGGTGGATCCAAGACCTTTTTCGTCTATGCCAAGAAGATCTAAGGCTGCGTGTGCAGAAGGCTCATCAACACGATCAATGCCTTTAACCTGTGCGTAATCGCGTACGCGTTTGAGCAGGTGATTGGCTATTCTAGGAGTATATCTTGCTGAACGCGCAACAAGAGAGAGCGCTTTATCGTCTATACTTACATCCAGTAATTTGGCCGAGCGTTTGATGATGCGGACAATGTCTTCATCTGTATAGAAATCCAGTTTGTATTGAGCTCCAAACCGGGATCTAAAAGGATTGCTTAATAGGGAAATGCGCGTTGTGGCAGCTATGATAGAGAATTTAGGCAGTGCGACTTGTAGTGTTTTGGCAGCAGTGCCCTTGCCAATAATGATATCAAGCTTGTAATTTTCCATTGCTGGATAAAGAGTCTCTTCAACGGATTTGTTGAGTCTGTGTACTTCGTCAATGAAAAGAAAGTCTCCGTCGCCGAGACCTGTTAAAATGGAGCCAATATCTCCTGCTTTTTCAAGTGCAGTGCCTGAAGTGACTCGCAGACCGGATCCAAACTCGCGCGCTATGATGTGTGCCAGTGTGGTTTTGCCAAGCCCCGATGGACCATAAAGAAGCACGTGATCTAGGGGATCCTTACGCTTCCTGGCGGCCTGTGTTAAAATGGCTAGATTCTTCTTGGTATTTGACTGCCCAACGTATTCATCGAGCGTCTTGGGCCTTAATGCAGTGTCAAATTCCTGATCGGGAGTCTCTATTGGGGTTTTGAGAGTGGGGGTTGACATTTGGCTGTTTTTAGGCTAAAATACTGATAAGTAAAATTAGTCAATATTGTTAATATTTCGAGGACCCTTGTATCCTGTAGGTAATTGAGTCCCTTGCGTAGTGTCTCAATTCGGGATAATTTGCAGATGGGCAATCTCGTTTCGACTGGATTGTACCTCGGTGTTATCCTATCCCGCATTCCCTAGGAGTGTGGATCGCCTACAGGTTAGAGGGGTTCTTTTTATTTGAAATGACTATTATAACCCTATCACACGAAGGATTTCTTCAACAGAGGTGATACCATTAAGCACTTTTATCAGGCCATCTTGTAATAATGTTATCATTCCTTTTTCAATAGCAAGAGTTTCAACACTGGAGCTTATTGGACTTTCTACAATTAAACGTTCCATTTCGCTGTCCACCTCAAACATCTCATAAACACCAATTCGTCCCTTGTAACCAGTTCCATTACAGGCTTTGCACTTGCCAGGATAATTAAGCTCTATCTTAGAACCTATTTGAGGTAGGGATAATTCGGTTTGAATGGGCTCTAAGTATTTTTTTAAAAGTTCCAAATCTTCTTTTGTGATTGTTTTCTTTTGTGTACATGATTTACAGAGTCTGCGCACTAGGCGTTGAGTCATTGTAGCATTCATTGCAGGCGCTATGGTGGAGGACTTGAGACCTAAATCAACTAATCGTGGAATTGCGCCTGCGGCATTGTTTGTATGTATTGTTGTAAATACCAAATGCCCAGTTAGCGCGGCTTGAGCTGCCATCTCTGCTGTTTCATAATCTCGTATTTCTCCGACAAGAATAACATCAGGGTCTTGGCGCACGATAGATCGCAGTCCTTCATTAAAGCTGTAGCCGGCAGAGTCGTCTACTTGTGTTTGCGTAATTCCCTCAATCCTGTATTCAATAGGATCTTCAAGTGTAATGATTTTTTTCTCAGGCGTATTAATGTATTTAATAAATGCATAAAGAGTGGTGGTTTTGCCAGATCCAGTTGGGCCGGTTGTGAAGAATGCTCCTGTTGTTTTTTTAAGAATCCTTTTTACAATTTCTAGCAGATCAGGCCGCATGCCTAGCGTTTCAAGTGTTTGGCGTATTGTTTCTGGGTCGAGTATTCTCATTACAACGCTTTCTCCATCAGGGCCGGGCAGAACGGATACGCGAACTTCGATGTTTTTCTTTTCTTCTTGGATTTTGAATCTGCCATCTTGAGGCCTATCGTGGATATTAATTTTCATCCCCGCATGTAATTTAATGCGTGATAATAGCTTAGTGTAGTTCGTTTCAGGGAAATCCAGTATGTCTATAAGTACGCCATCTAAGCGATAGCGGAGTCTTATCGCTTTGAGTCCGGGTTCAAGATGTATATCTGAAGCATTCAGTTTAAGCGCTCCAGCAATTAGAACATCAAGAATCTTAGTCGTAGGCATTTTAGCAATGGTGGTTTTAAGATCCTGTATGTCTTTGATTTGTTGTTCAGCGTTCTGGATTGCTTCTTCCTGCAGTGTAATTGTATCAGTTCTTTTCGTGTCTATTGGCCGTTCAAGAGCGTAGCGTTTCCATGCCTGACCCAAACTATTCATTGAGGCAGAAACGAGGGATGTTATGAATCCGTCTTTTTCAAGTTTTTTTAATGTCTCTTGTGTCTCCGGACGTGTTGGATTGTAGACTGCTACTGTGAGATCTTTGCCTTTGCGTGCAATTACAGCAAGTCGTCCTTCTTGTGCTTCAAGTTCGCCAACCAGAAGCAAAGCTTTTGAATTGATTGGATACCCCCGAAGATTTAAATAGGGAAGACCTACTTTCTTGCTCCATTCTTCTGTTGTCTTCTCAAGTCCTTTGTATTCGATCTCTGCGATTTGTTTATTTAAGATCACCTCAAGAGACGGATCAATATCCGATTTGCCAACCGGTCTTTGGGGAGGCGTTTGAGCAGGTTGTTTTGATTGTGTATCTTCAGCCATGTTTTAATAGTATACCAAAAAGTGAATAGGTTGTCTTTGGAATATAAATATGGTACTTGTTCTATTATCACATATGGAGAGGAGGCAAAAAGACGATGTCGATAGAACGGGTCCAGGAGGCAGTACTGCCGGACAGTAAGGACGGCATGAAGACAGTCAGGAAAGGTGACAAGGTGGTTTTGTGTCCAAAGCCTCCGCCAGCAGAAAGGGGAGACATAGAAGACGACTTCCATCAGCGTTTTGCCCGCGAGGCATGGGACAAACTGCGTCGCAGGCTTGGCGGCATAGGGCCCTTCAAGATCCAGAGCATCTGGAGAGGGTCATGTGGCGGACACGTGCTTTACTTGGAGCCGAGTGGCAGCGGTTTTCAGGGCTCGGACTTCATGGCCGTTTAGTCGAAAGGAGGTGCAGAAATGCACGACATAGTTCATAACAACAGCCCGTGAGCGAAGAGCTCTCGGGCTCTTCTGTTTTTATCAATTCAGTAAATCGGGATAAAAAGTTTTTACTACAAAATGAAATGCACCCCCAAATATTTCTGGAGTTGATTTTAGTGCATCTTTTAATTCCTTTTTTGTGAAAACTTTGTAACTAACGGCTTCTTCATTTGTTACAATTTTTTCATCGGTCTGGATTTCGTAGAGTATGAAATAGTGATTTTCTTGCCTGTTTAATACATTGCGGTTGAATATTCTTTTACCGATTAATTTAAATTCGAAGTCTTTAACTCCAGCTTCCTCCAGCGCTTCTCTTTTGAGCGCTTCAGCTTCTGTCTCCCCAACTTGTACATGCCCTCCCACAGGAGAGACATATTGTCCGGCATCTTGCCTGTCAGAAGCTTGTTTAACCATTATCCATTTTCCTTGGGAGTCTATAATTTCGGATATGATAGTTCTGTGAAGTAGTCCTTTTTCATGGGCTTCTTTTTTGTAAGCTTGATATAAGACATTGTCATTTTCGTCTACGATATCTATTTTTTCATCTGTATTAGTCATAGTTTGAATTTAACAGGGTTTTAATCTTTGGTCTACTGTATACCCTTGACGTCATAATTATCCTTGTATATACTACATTTAGGTTATGATATGGTCCGCACAATGCGGACTTTCTTTGTAGCTAGGGTGTAAAGAAATTAAGATATATTAATATGTTAGATACAAAACAATTCATTTCAGCAATGCATCAGATCGCTGAAGAAAAAGGCATACCAGAAAATAAGATTCTTGAAACTATTGAGATGGCGCTTGCCGCTGCATACAAAAAAGACTATGGAGAAAAGGGACAAATTATCAGAGCAAAGCTTAATAGCGAAACTGGGGATGTTGAATTTACTCGTGCCAAAATAGTAATAGAAGGGGCTGACGATGAAGGATTTGTAATAGGGACATTGCCTGATACGGGATACGCAGGAGAGCGCGAATCAAGAGCTGACAGAGATGATAAATCGGATAAGAAAGAAGAATCCAAAGAAAAGAGCGAAGACACTGAAGAAGTCAGAATAAAATTTAATCCCGAAAAGCATGAATTCAAAGATGAACTTAAAGGGAAAGATAAGAAGCTGAATGTTGGAAGCGAGATCGTATCAAAGCTTGAATCTAAAACAGACTTTGGCCGTATTGCAGCGCAAACTGCCAAGCAAGTCATAATTCAGCGTTTGCGAGAAATAGAAAGGGTTGCCATCCTTGATGAATTCAGAGACAAGGAAGGAGAGGTCATTTCAGGAGTCGCGCAGCGCATAGAAGGGCGTGTCGTATACGTAGACCTTGGACGTACGAATGGCGTGCTTCCTCCATCAGAACAAATTCACACAGAGCATTACCGCATAGGACAGCGTGCAAGATTCTATATTGTCCGTGTTGAAGAAACTAATAAGGGCCCTGCAGTGATTTTATCCCGTTCGCATCCAAAACTTGTTATTAAGCTTTTTGAATTTGAAGTTCCGGAAATGGAAGATGGAAGCATTGAAATCAAAGCTATTGCAAGAGAGGCAGGATCGCGAAGCAAGGTCGCAGTGGCATCATACGATGAAAGCGTTGACCCGATAGGTTCTCTTGTAGGACAAAAAGGAGTACGCGTTCAAACCGTAATAAATGAACTTGGAGGCGAAAAAATAGACATCATTGAATGGAGTGAAGAACCAGATCTATTTATAGGGAAGGCACTGTCTCCTGCCAAGGTTCTTGATGTAAAGATTATTGATGAAGAAAACAAGCATGCTTTGGCTGAAGTTGCAGAAGATCAGTTTTCTTTGGCAATAGGTAAGAGAGGGCAGAATGTACGTTTAGCAGCTAAACTTACAGGATGGAAGTTGGATGTGCGTGGACCGCAGGATGAAATGTCTTCTGATGAAGCTTTTGCAGGAGAGGGCGGGGAGGCTGTAGTCAAGTCCGAGGAGAAACCCGAAGAAGAACCAAAAGAAGAAGAGTCCAAATGACTTCGACTATAAACAAAAAAGATGAACACACACTTGAGGTTGCCGTTGAACTTACGAAAGAAGATTTAAGTAAGTATATAGATGAGGCTGAACTTCGTATTGCGCGGGATGCCAATATTGAAGGGTTTCGTCCGGGCAAAGCGCCAAAGGATGTTATAAGAAAAAAAATCGGAGAAGAGGCGATAAGACAGGAAGCACTTGAGCTTGCCGTGCAAGGCAGTCTTGGCGAAATTTTGAAAAAAGAAAATCTTACTGCAATTGATCAGGAGGGTTTTAAAATTGAAGAAAACTCAAAAGATAAGCTCAAGTACAAAATAACAGTTACTATTATTCCGGACATAGAGTTAGGTGAGTATAAGGGTTTAAATATTGAGCGTAAGAAAGTCGAGTCTACTAAAGAAGAAGAGGAAAAAGTTTTAGAAGATTTGAGGAAGTCCCGTGCAAAGATTGCAAATGTAACTCGCGGAGCCCGTATGGGTGATCGCATTGAAATTGATTTTAAACTTACGCATAAAGGCGAACTTATTAAGGATGGTTTAAGCAGTAATCATCCTGTAGTTTTAGGCGAGACCAAACTACTTCCGGGTTTCGAAGAAGAGCTTATTGGCATGAAGCCAGAAGATAAAAAGCATTGTTCGATTGAAGTTCCAAAAGACTATTATAATAAAGATATTGCAGGCAAAACCATTGAAGTGGATGCGCATATGAAGGTGGTACAGGAGCGTACCATTCCCGATCTTACTGATGATTTTGCCAAGGGTCTTGGGGCATTCGATTCAGTAGAGGCACTCAAGGAAAATATTAAGAAGGGTTTGCGAATGGAGAAAGATGAGCGTGAAAAAAGCAGAATTCGTGTTGAAATGCTTTCCAGGGTCTTGGAAAATAGTAAGATTGGAGTGCCATCTAAACTAGTGGATCAGTATCTTGATGCAATGATAAAAGATTTTGATAATGAACTTCACGGACGAGGAATGGAGTTGGGACTCTATCTGGCCCACATTAAAAAGACCCAAGATGAGTTAAGGAAAGAATGGAGACCGCAAGCAGAACGTCAGGCTAAGATGAATGTGATTAGCCGTGAAATAGCAAAGAGAGAAAAATTTGAAGTTAAAGAAGAAGAAGTTGAAGATGAACTTCAACAGACTCTTCAGCGATATCATGTTGACGCAGATCCAAAAGCACTTGAGAAAATTGACATAGATGCAGTCAGAAGCCGAATTCGCAACTCATTGTTAACAGAAAAAGTTTTTAATCTTTTGGAGAAGCACACAAAATTTGATGCTATAGATTAAGCATGGTTAATTCAACGAAGTACTCGTTTTTTATTTTACGCATTGGACTCGCAATCGTATTTTTTTGGTTTGGAGTCGATAAAATTTTAGATCCTACATACTGGGTGAATGCATGGACAACCGGCTGGATGATAAATATAGTTGATCGTATTGGTATTACGCCAGACCAGTTAATGTATGTTGTTGGAATTTTTGAAATATTGCTTGGATTAAGCCTTGTTACAAAAGTTCTTTTGAGAATTTTTGCATTTCTTGGAATGATATTCCTTGCTATCAATGTTATTGCTTTCGGTTTTAGCGAAGTTATGATCAGAGACATTGGTTTACTTGCAGGTCTTCTTGCTGTAGTATTATGGCCTGAAAGAGATAATTAAATAATTCAAATTATATGAGTGATAACGATAAATCCATGAGTCTGTCTATGCCTTTGGCAATACTCATAGGAGCAGTGATAATAGCTGGAGCAATCTTGTTTATCGGGAATGAAGGTAAATCTTCTTCTGATCCTGATTCTAATGAACCAGCAGACAGTGGAGAGATTCAAGGAATTGAGATTACCGAAGATGATAGAATACTTGGTGACAAAGATGCACCAGTTACAATTGTTGAGTACAGTGATTTTCAATGTATATTTTGCAGAGTTCTCTGGGGAGATGCATTAGAATCTATTAAAGATGAATATGTAGACTCTGGAGAGGTAAGACTTGTTTTCAGGCACTTCCCATTGTCATTCCATGAAGCAGCAGATGTATCCGCACATGCAGTAGAATGTGCTGGAGATCAAGGTATGTTTTGGGAACTACATGATAAAATTTTTGAAGAACAAAACAAGATAGACCCCAATGGAACAGTCTCTTATAATAAAGACGATATTCTTGATTGGGCTTTGGATATAGATTTGGATGTGGAAGAACTGGAAGCGTGTATTGATAGCGGAAAATATAGTGACAAGATAGCAGAGGATACTGCTTCTGGCGCAAGCCTTGGAGTAAGCGGAACACCTGGTTCCTTTGTTAATGGTAAGGCTGTCGTAGGAGCACAACCATTTGAAGTATTTGAGGCTCTTATAGACGAAGCTCTTATAGATTCAGAATTGGAGCAATAAAGTGAAGGGTATTTATCTCGATTATGCGGCAGGAACTCCTATTGATCCTCGTGTGAAATCAGCCATGAGAGGCGTTTTTGATATCTTTGCTAATCCCTCATCTATTCATTCTGAGGGCCTAAAAGCCGGTAAAATACTGAACTCCGTCAGAGCCTCTGTGGGGCGTGCAATCAACACAAAGCCCGAAGATATAGTATTTATCAGCTCCGGCACAGAGTCCTGTAATTTGGCCATTTTAGGCGTTTCAGGAGGTATTAAAAAGGGTCATATCATAGCCTTGAATATCGAGCATCCAGCTGTTTTAAAGGCAGTCAAAAGCCTTGAAAAAAGGGGCTTTGAATTGACCTTGGTCAAGGTGCAGGAAAACGGCATAGTTGACCCAGAGGTAGTATTAAAGGCAGTTCGTCCAGACACGATTCTTGTATCAATAATGTATGCAAATCATGAGATAGGCACTATTCAGCCGGTGGCTAAGATAGGCAGATTGCTTAAGCAAAAATATGGTTCGAAGAAACCGTTGTTACATACTGATGCCTGTCATGCTCCTGGTGTGCTTGATATTGATGTCCAGCATTTAGGAGTAGACCTCATGTCTTTAAATGGATCAAAGATTTATGGTCCAAGCGGAGTTGGATGTTTGTATGTAAGGCGTGGTGTTGAGATTGAGCCAATTATAGTTGGAGGGAGTCAGGAGCGCGGTCTTCGCGCAGGCACGCCAAATCTTGCCTTAATTGTCGGTTTTGCAAAAGCACTTGAACTCATATCAAAAATAAAAAAGAAAGAGATAGATAATCTGATAGAACTTCGCGATTATACAATAGAACAGATATTAAAAAAGATTCCAGACTCGTATCTCAATGGCGATCCAGCAGATCGTCTTCCGGGCAACATTAACATTTCTTTTAAAGACATTGACGGAGAAATGTTAATGTTGGCATTAGACAAAAAAGGAATACAAGTATCTGTAGGCTCTGCATGCACAGCTTCATCAAATGAGCCATCGCATATTCTCAAAGCCATCAACCAGAAGCATGGAAATCTCCGTATCACGCTAGGAAACAAAACCACAAAACAAGAGATAGACACTTTATTAAGGATATTGCCAAAATTAGTCAGTCAGCAAAGAGAGAGGGCATGATTAGTAAGATGTGTCTTTCGGTCCACCCTACAGAACGCTTTCAGAACGGTAGATTGGAAACAGATTAAAGAAGATTTAGATATTATTATACCCACAACATCACAGTTTATACAAAATAGTACCACTTTTTTGCCAAAATAATGTTTATAACATATCTGTTAATAATTATGACGGATGGTATAATTAAATTGGATTGGGGTTTTCTCAGTCGGCAATAGGCTCTACTAATGAGCTTATTGTTTTTTTATAGGATGAATTTGATGGAAATATTTTTATACCTCTTCCTATACATTCATTTTCGTAAAAAATTATCTTATTTTTTATTGAATTAAATACGTCCTCATTTTTATCTGGATGCATGAATTTTCTTAATAGGCAAGAAGCTGATATATCAGCAAGCTGTAATCCCAATATATTCTCTTCTTTTTTATGCATTTTTAACTCTGTTATTTTTTTTTGCATTTCTTCTGTGTCTATGTAGGTAGTACCTCTGTGATAGATTTTTATCCATCTCTCTAGCAATTGTTTGTCCTCTTTGCTTCCTCTTCTTTCCACTCGTATTATACTGTCACTCATGCCATTGTTGGC
>JBDRCU010000038.1:0-60028 GCA_043821485.1 Parcubacteria group bacterium
CAAGTTTTTTCATCCAATATTCTCCTTGTGTGTTTTCCGGAACCATAAGAAAGGTTTGACCTGAATTTGATTTTGATTTCGAGATATTAAGATCATATCCGTGTTTGCTCCAAAAAGGAGGAAGAACAGTTTTGAGAGCTATACCCAGAGGTGTGTAATAATAGCTTGCGATATATTTTGCAATATCAAACTGCCAATCAGAGACTTGAGGCTCATGACTAATGACACGGGATATATTTTTCAATTCAAATGAAGCACTTTTACGCAAAGCAATTTTGCGCTGTTTTATTGTTCCAGATCCAATCACAATAGCCTTGATTTTTCGACGCCCAAGAGGAACCTCAACAACAGCACCACGCTCCAGAGATTCAGAGTGAAAATAGCTCAAAATTTGAGGTTGAGGACGGGGAATGAGAACCAATGGAATAACGTCGATTATGTACATGGTTAACATCAGTATAGCACAAATAACCCTTGACTTTATACTAAAATATGATATTCTATATTCATATTCCGAAACGTTTCGGGACGTTTTCCCGAGAAAAGAGGAGGATCATGTTTATAAGATCTTTAAACTCGAAGACGACAATAAAAATTGTCGAGGCCTTAACCCCTCTTGTTAAATCCCGGGTTATCGAGATCGGCGGAGGCATCGGTAAACTCGAAGATGGAGCAAAGGATCCCGAAGGCTACGGTGACACATTTTCTGTACGTGTCATCGAGGGACGCAGAAAGGCAATAGAGGCCCTTCTGAAGGCAAATCTTATTGAAGGTATTGTTTGTCAGTAAAATCGTGACACATCGGTAAATGCACTCATTGAAATTTGTGTTGCGGTCCATGTGCCCTCTTTAATGTAGATAGAGGATACTAAACAGTTCATTCGGCTTTATATATAGTAGCCGAGAGAGCAAGCGTGGGTTCGGACCAACCCCGGATGTATAAAGTTCTTTTAGCTTCAAAAAGCACGGACGAAATCATTACTGTATCAAAAATATTGGTACGTTGATGAGTTCACATTCCCGTGCTTTTTGGTTGACAAGAGATTTATATAGTAGTAAAAAAGATTAAGGGAAGACTAAGAGAGGTGCTTGTCATGGATAAGCAGAAAGAAAAAAAGGCTCAAGCTTTCCTCCGTTTTTTCCGTTCTGTGGCGTTTTTAGAGATGGAGGAAGCAGAAAGGGCAGGCGTTCTAGGCCGTGCAGCTAAAGAAATCGAAGCTTGTATCACATCTCCTTCAGGTGAATCCGAATCACTTCTCTCTCAGCTTTGCAACGGCAATATCGAGGAAGAATCACTCGTGCGGTTGGAGGAGCTATGCGGGTTAAGAGAAAACACTCCCCTCCGCACTTAGGTACCATCCGACCGACGGCGGCTGCTGTATAGCCGCCGTCGGGAAAGAACTTTTCAGGCAGTGTAAGCCTGATTTTTTTGTGATATAATTACTTCATGGCTGAAAAGGTACGAACACGTATAGCACCGTCGCCAACGGGTTTTTTGCACATTGGTACGGCTCAGATTGCGCTTTTTAATTGGCTTTTTGCCCAACATGAAAAGGGTGAGTTTTTGGTTCGTATAGAAGATACAGACAAAGAGCGTTCCAAAAAGGAATTTGAAGATGATGCACTTGAGGGTCTTAAATGGTTAGGCCTTGAATGGGATGAATTTTATCGCCAGAGCGACAGAACTGATATCTATAAGAAATATATTGAGCAATTACTTGATTCTGGTAAGGCGTTTTGGTGCCATCATACAAAAGAAGAACTTGAGAAAGAGAAAAAAGCACAACAGGAGAGAAAAGAGGCGCCAAGGCATTTGTGCGAGTATAAGAAGGAGGGTGGCACAGGCGTGGATCGCGGGATAATCCGTTTATCAGTGGATCATGATTCTGACAAAAAGATCCGTTTTACAGATTTGATTAAAGGCGAGATAGAATTCGAGGAGAAACTCATCGGAGATTTTAGCATTGCAAAAGATCAAGATACTCCGCTTTTTCATTTAGCAAATGTCGTAGATGATTTTGAAATGAATATTACAAACGTGATAAGAGGAGACGATCTTCTTGCAAATGTTCCCAGACAAATACTGCTAAGGGAAACTCTTGGACTCACAGGAATTCAGTATGCTCATATGCCAATGATATTGGCTCCGGATAAATCTAAACTCTCTAAACGTCATAGTGCCACTGCTTTGCATGAATACCGTGAACTGGGGTACTTGCCAGAGGGAATTATAAACTATCTAACACTTCTTGGATTTTCACTTCCTGAAGATAGAGAAATAATTGAGATTAATGAGTTGATTAAGATATTTGATCTGACCAAAGTACATCAATCAGGCGCTGTTTTTGATATTAAAAAATTAGGCTGGGTCAACGGAGAATACATCAAAAAAATGTCGAACAATGATTTAGCTGAAATGCTCAAACCAATGATAGAGCAAATATTCAAAACGGATATTAAAGAAGAAACGCTTTTGCAGTTGACTCCGCTGTTTCGTGAGAGAATGAAGAAGCTAAGCGATATTAAAGATTTCGACTATTTTTTCAAGGAGCCTGAATACGATAAGGAATTATTGATTTGGAAGGCTCGAACAGATAAGGAGGTAAAGAACTCGCTTACAGAGGTCAGGAGAATATTGGAATCAAATGGGTTAGATGACATTCAAAAGCTTCGTGAGCAACTCGATGAGCTTGGTAAACGTCTAAAAGATAGGGGATTAGTCTATTGGCCATTGCGTGCAGCCTTGACTGGCAAGGATAAATCCCCAGATCCAGTAGATATTGCTGGAGTTTTGGTTAGCAATATGGGCATTGACGAGATTTTAAAAAGGATAGATAAAGCGATAGGTAAATTATGAGATTCATTTTGAACAAAATATCGATTGTAATTCTTCTGGTGCTTTTTGTGGCTATAGGTATGAATTTCGCTTTGGCTGCAAGCAAGGAAGATCGCATTCTTGATTTGAGGCAACAGATCGAAGAGCTTACTAGGCAAGCAGAACAATTCAGAAAAAATGTTTTGGACAAACAGCAAGAATCAAATACTTTATCCCGTGAGATTTCAATAATTAATAATCAGATTTCAGCTCTCCAAGCAGAGATAAACAGAACTTCCAATGAAATAGAAACAACTGAAATTGAGATAGTAGACCTTGAGGGTCAAATTTTTGATACAGGACAAACCATAGATACGCACAAAAGAACATTAAGCGAACTCATGGTTTCCATGTACGAACGTGATCAGATGGGGATGGTCGTAATGCTTCTTAGTAATGAACACCTGTCAGATTTTGCAGATGAAGCACAACAAATTGAAACGCTGAATGCGCAGTTATCAAAAATAGTTACTGATTTAAAAGAACAGAAGAATTTTCTTGAGGATAATAAGAATGAGCTTTCAGATAAGAGGGGTAATCTACTCGTACTTAACGATCAGCAATTCAATCAACGAAACTCGCTTGGTTCTAGCCGTAACCAAAAAGATAATGTCCTGAGTGAGACAAAAGGAGAAGAAAAGAAATATCAGGAATTACTGAATGAGGCTGAACAGAAGAAAGCCCAATTTTTTCAGGAGCTACAAGCGCTTGAAAGTGAAGCACGTGAAACAGGAACATTTATAGTCCATGTAACAGCCAGTAATGTACCTGCAAGAGGAACAGAGCTCTATCAGTGGCCATATGAAAAATTTGTTAATACACAGGGATACGGATATACAGCTTATGCAAATCGTGGAGCCTATGGAGGGGCCCCGCACAATGGAATAGATATTGTTAGTGGTTATGCTAGTCCAATCAGATCAATAGGGGATGGTAATGTTTTGACTGCAGGTTTTAATAATGGATTTGGAAACTGGGTAGCAATTCAACATGACAATGGCATGGTCAGTCTCTATGCTCATATGAATTCTCCTGCACGTCTTGGGAATGGTACGGATATTAAAGCAGGGGATACAATAGGGTTTGAAGGTTCCACAGGGAACTCGACGGGGTCGCATCTTCATTTGAGTTTATATACCGATTTCTTTACATATATAAGGCAAAGTAATGGCCAGATATACTTTAATTATTTTGATGGTACGGTTAACCCATTTGACTATTTGGTAAAAAGATAGTATACTTTGAATACAAGAATGAGATAGGTGACAGATCCTTCCCGGGTGTGCCGAGCACAGTCCAGGGTCCAGGGAAGGGGATTTCCACTCAGCTCAGGACTTTTTTCCCTTCGGGGACGGAGGTAATGAGATGAGGACTGAATTGACCTGGAGCGAGGCGGTCGGCCTTCTCTCCGGAGCTCTCGATGGCGAGAAGTACAGGAGGAAGGAGATTGAAAGAATCTCCATGAGGAAGGCAGCCCATTCTAGGGCGGTGGCGAGATTCGCTGTGAAACGTCATCGTCAGAACAAAAAGAGCGACGGAAAGAAAGGGGACTAGACCCCTTCAAACCGTTGCCAGCACCCATGGTAATATCACCATAGGCTAGAAGCCCGCAGTATCACTTCACGATACACTTCACGCGGGCTTTTCAACTTTTAGAAACAAAAAAATAGATACCCATACCACGGAGCAGGGGAGTAGTGGCCTTTTTTATAAAATAGAATCTATAATTTCATATAAAAATATTTCTATCCCTTCCTTGTGCCATCCAAGATATTTTATTGCATGTTACAAAATATGAAATGTCAAATGTTTCACGAAACGTAACAACTGTGGATAACTTTATGCATGTCGCACAATATCGGGTCTATTGAAAAGAGGAGTGATACGTAAACATACTGATTCATATATTGATAGATATGTCCACTAGTTTGTCTGGCTACTTGAGTAGTATCAATAGGGGTATATATATGTGTTTTTATAACAATTCTCTGTTTCATTCTTATTATCTATCTCTTTAATATCTATATGTATTTAAGGCGTTCTAGAATCGTTTCTAACGGTCTTTGATATACCAAAAGGTACAATCACCCTCGGAGAAGATTATCTTTAGTTTATATAACAAAATAGAGCATTAAAGAGGATACATATGTATACTAGGGAGTCATTAAATGGTCTGTAGGCCAAAGGTAGTTCGAGGCTCTAATATATTAAGTATTCGTTATATATAGATATTCAAAGAATATACTATGTCGCACAACCTACATTGTGCGACTGCATATATTTCAGAAAAGGTCACTTTTTGTATTACTCCTCTATTCCATAGTATTAGTTATCTCAATTGAATTTTATTTATTAGTAATAAGGAGCATATCTTTTAAAAGTCATCTCGTTCTCTCCTCCCCCATAGGTAGCTTTTTTTATACGCTTGATTAATTCCGATTATTATGGTATATTAATATTATTAAATCGGGCCACTCCCCTGTCTCATTTAAATGGGGGTATGGAGGATCCGATGGGAAAGAGGGAAAAGAAGGAAGAAGAGAAATTTGATGGACAGTTCGGGCTTTTTGAGACCGGGCTGAACATC
This sequence comes from Parcubacteria group bacterium, assembly GCA_043821485.1. Lineage (GTDB taxonomy): Bacteria > Patescibacteriota > Minisyncoccia > 2-02-FULL-40-12 > IGHO2-01-FULL-4-A > JBDRCU01. The sequence goes on from JBDRCU010000038.1 coordinate 5,463, forward strand.
AGCAAAAAGCCTCCACTTCCAGTAGAGCTGGAGATGGAACAGATCCGAGCCAGAGTAGCTCGGAGAGAGGAGAAAAAAGAAGTACACGCCTAATCCGCCCCCAAGGACAACACCTCGTCCTACGGGGCGTTGTTCGTTTTCTGGGGTTCTGATGTTGAATGATTTTTCATTTTATAGTATATCTTTTTATAGGTTTCCAATTTGTTAACGTTAACGCCGAAGGACCAAGAGAGGTATTCGGAATGAAGGTAAAGATTCCTCCAGGCGAGATTCCTGTATCTCGTGGTGTTCTAGAGCGACTTTTTCCAAAAAACTTCGGCTCGGTCGAAGCGAGGCAAAATACCTGGCTGAGCGCTACAGGCGAACTTGCAGGAGAACAAGAGTCAGGAGGGTATAAACTACTTGGCGTCATTGGTTTGGGTGGCGGTGACGTCGAACTGATAGGTAAGCTCTCCAGATACAGGGCCAAGGGTCCAGAACACCTCATTCGCCTGTTGCAAACAGTTATCTCAGACAAGCGTTGCGCTCAGGATGCCATGGTGTCCTTTGCTCTCGAGGGAGAAGGAATTCTTGATATCGCTCCCGATCGTATCACTTCCAGACACAATCTTGGTTCCTGATTGCATAGAGGAGCCGGTTGCGTGGAACACGTTCCTCTTGTCGCCTCAGCAGACGTACTCATTCCGAGTTATCCAGCTGGGGCGTCTGCATTTTTGACGAGATAATATGCTAAGATTATTAAACAATGTTTTATAAAACCCTTAAAGAATTTAAAGAAGATAACGGATACGAAATAGAAGGCATTTGGTATCCTCGTGTTACATCTATTGTTTCAATAAAAGCTAAACCGGCACTCCTTCACTATTATGGAGGTCACAAGAGCTATGCTCATGCAGAAGCTGCTATGAATCGTTCAGCAGAGGAAGGTACGCTAGTCCATGAAGTAGTAGAGGCTATTTTCAATGGTGACTCCCCCGCTGTTCCGGAAGATATTGAGCCTGTCATTAGTGAATTTATAAGTTTTAATAATCAAAGAAATATTATTGCTCATCAAATTGAGCCTCAAGTTATTAGTAAGAAGCATAATTATGCCGGCACACTAGATGTGATTGCAGAGATTGATGGAAAGCTTGGCGTTCTGGACATCAAAACATCACAAGCAATCTATAGAGATTATAATATTCAAACCGCCGCATATGTTGAAGCACTCAAAGAAGATGAATCTGTTCCAGAACTAACTCGTTGGATACTTAGACTCGATCAATCACGGCCATGTCTTAATGGTTGTGGAGCGAAACTTCGTGAAAAAGGAGGGAATGTAAAAGTTTTAAACTCATGGAATGGTAAAGCCAGAACATGTTCGCATTCATGGGGACCTGTTACTGGCGAAGCTGAACTCAAAGAATTAGACAATCTCGAACACGACACCAAGGCATTCCTTGCAGCAAAACAACTCTGGGAATGGGAACACCATGAATGGTTAAGTCAGATTACCTAATATTATTCTATTATTCCTTGCAATTCCCTGCTAAGTGATAACCAGCAGCAATAGCTGCCTCTGCATTCTGAAAGACGACCTTATTCTCCTCTTTAATCTGTTTAGCACCCGGGCACCAAGGATAGTGGAATACGCCTGACTTACTCTTTCCAGATATGATTACTTCTACATCTTTGAGGCTTCTGGCTATGGGCGTAATTTCAGGTATATCTATCTCCGGTTCAGGCTCACTGGACCCTATATTTGGCTCAAAATAGGCCTCTGGAGCCGTGATTGGGCTCTCAATGCTTATTTTCCCATTTGTCTTGCTATATACGTAAATTCGGCCCAAATTGAAGCTAAGGAAACCTACCAGAATTATAGCTAAAATAAGGACTATTTCTCTATTGTATCGTTTGACGATATCGAACATATTTGGTAAGCTATCCTCTACGTTATAATTCAACACTATGGCACATACAAAAGCCTCGGGTACAACAAAATTAGGTAGAGATTCTGAATCAAAACGTCTTGGCGTAAAACTTCACGATGGCCAGAAAGCCATAATCGGCAATATCATCATCCGTCAGAGGGGTTGCAAATATACACCAGGGAAAGGAGTTAAGATTGGAACCGATGATACTATCTACGCTATAAAAGATGGCGTGATTAAATTCATAACAAAGAAAAAAGTAAAATTCGACGGACGCAAAAAAGAGATCAAGATAGTGAACGTCGTTTAACAGTCAGTAAGATGCTAGCTTTTTCTTCTCCTGGAAGATCAAGCTCTACACTGTGTTCGCCTATTTCTTTAATGGGGTGTTCAAGTTTTAAATCTTCGGGCTTAATCTTCAGCCCTTTCTCACTAGCGCTTTCAGCGATCTTGCGTGCATCAAGAGATCCATACAAACTCCCCTCTTCGCTTGCTTCCATCTCAAATTCAAGTTTCAAGTCAGCTGCTTTACTTACAATTTCTTTTGCCCATTTAATCTGCTCTTCGCGATTAACTTCGCGTTTTTTCTGTAATGACTTTGCCTGACTCATGGCATCAACATTTGCAATACGAGCAATACCCTCGGGTATTAGATGATTGCGTGCATATCCAGAAGATACATCCTTAATATCCCCTGCCTGTGCTGTGCCCTTGACGTTTTGTAGAAATACAACTTTCATATGTTTGAATAATTAGTCTATAGATTATTCAATATTTCTATTGCTTTTTCAAGCTGTGGGTCTTCTTCATTTTCTGTATGCTCTTTTGTATGTTCTATTTCAATATCCGGTGTAATCCCCTCATCATTGATAGATAATCCGCTCGGAGTTAACCATTTAGCTATGGTAACCTTGAGTGATGTGTTTTGTCTTAAGTCTTCGACTTGCTGTACAGAACCTTTTCCAAATGATTGCTCTCCGACAATTGTAATGCCTAATTGATCACGAAGTGCTCCCGCAAGAATCTCTGAAGCAGAAGCAGAACCTTTATTAATAAGTACAACAACAGGAAATCCTGCAAGTTGTGCATTATGATTTGATTTAAATGCATTTTCACTTCCATTACCAAATCGTTCCGTAACCACAACTACATCTGGTTCGAGAAAATAACTAGCAAGGTTTACAGAGGAATCAAGTAACCCGCCTGGGTTATTACGTAAATCCAATATTATACCTGTTGCGCCCTCATCAATTAATTCTTTTGCCGCATCACGAAATTGATCGTCAACTTTTTTATTGAATGTATGCACACGAATGCGTGCCAATTTTTTGCCTTCATTTAGCTCATATTTTTCTCCATCTATAAATGACAATCTGACTGTAGGTATCTCAATCGTGTCTCTTACAACACTAATGTCTTTAGGGTCTCCATTTCCTTCGCGTGCAATAGTAAGAATTACAGCAGTTCCAATCGGACCCCTAATTTGTTCTACTGCTTCAAAGAGTTGAATGTCTATCGTGTCCTTGCCATCAATTGCGATTATAAAATCTCCTGCAAGTAATCCTGCCTTTTCCCCTGGTGTTCCTTCAAGTGGCGCAATTACTGTAAGGCGTTCTTCTCTTATCCCTATTTCAATCCCTACACCGCCGAATTCTCCTTTGATAGAATCTGTGAATGCTTCAGTCTGTTCTTTATTCAAAAAAACAGTATATGGATCTCCAACCGCACCTACCATTCCCTCAATTGCACCATATACAAGTTTTTGCGTATCAAGGTTTTCTCTATCAACGTATCGATCCTGAATCACATTATATGTATCCCAAAAAAGTGAAAAATCCACTCCCTCGGGTTTACCTGTGTCTCTGTTATCTATAGTTAAATTTGCAGTAATTGTTTCTGCCTCTTCTACTCTCTCATTGAAATAGCGTCCGCCTGCAAATCCTATTGCAAGGGCAATAATAATAAGGACAAGAAATGCTGTTTTGTTTTTAGTCACTTAAAGATTCTTTTTAAAGACTTCCAGTGTTCGGTATTTCAGAAAAAATTTGACCGCGCTTGCAACATGCCAGCGGGTCTTTTGATTGAGTATTACATCCAGTACCCCGAACTTAGACTTGGATTGTCTTTGATGATAATGATAAAGTTGTGCTTCTGGATAATACACAACCTTGTATCCATTATGCCAGAATCTGCGTGCCCAATCAACGTCTTCAAAGTACATAAAGAAACGTTCATCCATTGGACCGACTTTTTTAAGTGCTTTTTGTGATGTTAAGAGTGCTGAACCCATGATCCAATCAGGTGTTTGAATTTCATTTGGATCAGTATCCAACATTAAGAAGTCGTCTAACTCGCGTTTCATTGATGGAAGTTTGCCTAGAAATGTTCTTCGTGCAATAACAGTTTTGGGTGTATAGAATTTAAAATAGTTTCTCTGATGCTCGCCATTGAAATGAAGCATTTGAGGAGCAAGCAAACCTATATCTTCATGCTGTTTCATGTATGAAAGCATCTTAGGTATGGCTTCTTCTGTGAATATGGTATCAGGATTAACAATTAGAATATATTGTCCTTCAGAAATAGCTATTCCGGTATTTACACCTTTTGAATATCCTAGGTTTTCTTTACGCGGTATATATTTGAATCTAGCAAAGCGTTCTTTCCACGCCTGTGCCAAATCCTTCGATACTCTAGTTGCAGAATGGTCAACCACAATCACTTCATACTCAATATCCTGAACTTTATTCAGTATGGAATCTAGGCAGATTTTCAGGAAATCAGGCGTCCTATAGTGGACGATTATTATTGATAATTCAGGCATTGAGGACTACTCTATCATATATTCCATTCATATCAAATTAAGAGCATGTTAAACTAAATTCAATGAAGGCCTATCAAAAAAAGGTTAAAGAATTTATAGAGAAGTACGAAAGATATCTCTCTCCTGGAGCCCTAATATTCGGATTCATTGTAGACATTCTCACGCTAACGCGGGTAGATTTGGTATTTGATAATTTTGTATTTCTTTTCTATTTGACTCTATCGGGTATCGTGATCTGGATGCTTAATGCCTATGAAGCTAATAAGTTGCGTTCACATTTTGTAGAAAAGTATTATCCATGGCTTCGTTTTGTTTTGCAGTTCGCATTCGGCGGAATGTTTAGCGGATTTGTAGTGCTTTATTCTCGAAGCGCATCTATTGCCGGAAGTTGGCCATTTATTTTGGTGCTGGTTGTCCTTTTCTTGAGCAATGAATTCTCAAAAGATAAAACCAAACACTTCAGGCTCGTATTTCAGCTCGGAGTATATTTTCTAGCTATTTTCTCATACTTAATTTTTGCAATTCCAGTTGTTATAGATCATATGGGTCCAGGAATATTTATTGCAAGCGGTATAATCAGCCTTTTCCTTATAAGAATGTATGTCCTTTTATTAGAGCGTACAATTCCATGGAAGGTTTATTTTAATCAGGCTAGTATTGTTAAAACAATAGGTTTGATTTTTATAGTTTACAACTTTTTGTATTTCACTAATATCATCCCTCCGATTCCCCTTTCATTAAAAGATTTAACTCTTGCTCACTCTGTAACCAAACAAGAAAATATCTATACCGTACAATATGAAGATGCTCCATGGTATAAATTTTACAGAGAATTCGATTCGACATATCATTGGAGGCCAGGAATGCCAGTTTACGTTTATAGCTCTGTATATGCCCCTGCACAATTAAGAACAAAAATAGTTCATGAATGGTCATATCATGATGGAGATGACTGGATCGTTGTAAGCGAAATCATATATCCTATTGCAGGCGGACGCAAGGATGGCTATAGAGGCTATTCAGTTAAAAACAACATCTCTCCGGGCAAATGGCGAGTGGACGTTCAGACAGAACGAGGGCAAATGCTAGGCAGAACAGAATTTGAAATATTAGAATCAGATATCACGCCTGAATTAAAAACAAAGTATAGGTAAAGTTTACAAAAAAAAGCTGATAAGTGTTATACTATTCCTAGCACATTTATCAGAAGTTTAAATAATTTTCATCATGAAAAAAATATTAGTATTGTTGATATTGATAATCCTTCTATTAGCTGTCTATATTCTCTTTTATACAAAAGGGGCAACTAGTATAAAAGCAACAGGAGAGTGGATGACAGTAGAGAACGAATATAGTGGCTATGAATTAGAGATAGATTCTTCTTGGAACTGGTTTTTGGATTTCCCGCAAGATAGAAACCCAGCTACAAGTTACAGGAATGTCATGTATTTAAATTCTAATGAAATGCACGACTCAGATGATTTTTTCACTAGTGAAATAAAAATTTATGCCTTCAAAAGTCATAAAAGATCATCGGAAGATAAGTCGGCTAACTTGTTAGAAAATAATTGGGTATTAGAAGAGGCTACACTTGGAGGGTTGGATGCTACTAGGGCAACTATTGCAGGAGAACAAGACGAATTCTACGGAGAGGGAGAGTTTGCTTTTCATCAGGTGTTTGCAGATGACACAAATAATACTACCTATGTCTTGGAATATTACGATGAAAATAATAAAGAAGAGTACCTTGACTTATTCAACCATATAGTCGACACATTTGAATTAACTGATGCACGTGAAGATACGGATCACACTCTAGATGAAGATCTTGAATACGAAGAATATTCTCTATCTACTAGTTTTATTGATTCTGGTCTAACAGTTTTGACTGTAGCAGAAAATCCACACGGAGATTATTCTATAATAGTTGCAACAGAGACTAATGAGAACGACGACTACTGTGGTTCAAAGACATATTCAGGTAATTCCTGCTACTTTTTCATCAAGCCTAAACATACATACGAGACATTTGGGGACATGGAATTAATAGCTGTATGGTCTGGTACATTGGATGGGCTAGATAAGAATTCGTTTGTGTTCAAAGATTCAAATAATATAGAGTTTACCTCCTCTTTTGGTGATTCCGTTGCGCAGGGTACGTTACATTGGAAATTAGATGTCGAGAGAAAAACAATTACAGAGTTGAAATAGTCTTAAGTTTATTCTAAAATCGTTCTAAATAATTCTTGTATTGCATCGTAATTATCTTCTAACGGCAGTAAGATATATTCTCCGCTGAAGCCGTGGGATTCACGGAGTAAGTTTTGAGTCGTTAATACGTAATGTTCTATGTCAGGTGTATTGCCTACCGATTCTGCTATTGCGAGTAAGTCTTTGACTTCCCATATTTGAAGATCGGTTCTTACATTACCTTTCAGATCATCTAGCAAAGATAGGACTTTTACAGGATTTGTGAGAAAGCCTAATGAACTAGCCTTGTCTTTAATAGCCTGTATAACCTGTTGCTGTCTTCGTGCACGATCGAAATCATTAGAGCCATATCGTGAACGTACATAGTACAGAGTGTTTTGTCCGTCTAAATGATTTTCTCCTTCGGGTAATTCAAATGGATAACCCCATTGTTTGGATTCACTGAAGGGTTTATTAAGATAGATATCGATACCGCCCAATGTATCAACTATGTCTTGAAATGCTTCAAAATCAAAAACAATTCCGTAATCAATGTATATTCCGGAAAATTTTGAAACTACTTGTTTGGCAAGTACAATTCCTCCGTCTTTCGACAACCCCTTAACATAGACTTCGTTAATTTTTCCTCTGACTCTATAATCGTCGTCATATTCTGGAACAGGCATATCGATATAGAAGTCACGTGGGATTGAAATCATTGCAACCTCTTTCGTTATCTCGTCATAACTTAAAACAATCATTGTATCAGTAAGCCATTGTCCTGCTGATTCTTCGCCGTCATCTCCGCGCATACCCATAATCAATATGTCTATGCGATTAGGCTCTTCTTCAGGTATTGGATTAGGATCTACGAATGCTATTGTTTCGCCTGAATTCAAACCGAATAAACCAGTTAGATTTCCCCACCATGATTGCCTGTCTTTCGGTGCAGTATTGTCTACTACGATAGTGTTATATGCCAAACCAAAACTTACAACACTATAAAGTATTGCCAGAAACAATAATCCACCCACATAGATGTACCACTTTTTATACCACCGTTTTTGATTGCGAGGTTTATATGTATAGATTTGAAATTGTCCTTCTGGTTTTGAACTCACTTATATTATTTACTGATATATCCTCTCATTTGTGACGCAGAGATTTTTGCTTTTTTCATAGTTTCTTTCCGTTTTCGCAACATGCCTGGTAAAAGCCTGAAGAACCTTGGATATTCCAAAAACACTCCAGCCTCTATGAATAATGTGTAAAAAAATACCCCGAGCTCACGAGCAATGATCCAAGGTAAATCACGTAGTATGTTTACTATATAATCATTTTTGATGATTGTAAAACGAGTATTAGCCCAATCAAGGCGGCGCTTCTTCAGTGGAATGCTTTTTCTTTTCCCAATGCGTCCCATGTGATTCATTAGGCCGTGTGAGATATCTTTCGTTGTCGCGCGATCATGGTAGGCAATAACTTCCGGACTGTATATCTGTTTCCATCCAAAAAGTGTTATGCGCCAAGCAAGATCAAAATCATCTCCATACCAAAAATAATCCGGATCAGCAAAACTGCCTTCAATCTTGATATCTTCAAGTGTTTTTTTGCGAAAAATCGGAACAGCACCCTCTACTCCGAAAATTTGTTTTTCTTTATTGTACTGACCTCTGTCTGCTTCGCCATGACCTTCATTAATAAGTCTTCTTGAACAAAACATCTTGAATCCTACTGTATCAATCATGCGTTCCTTTCTGTCGTAGCTGTCATAGCTATACACCTTAGCCTGAACAGAACCAATCTTTTTATCTTTCTCAAAAACAGTTACGGCATTTTCTACAAAATGCGGATTTAATATAGTGTCTAAAGAAAGGGCAATAATATATTCCCCCTTGCTGTATTCAAGAGCTTCATTCTGTGTTGTCCAAAGCCCCGGATTATCTTTGCGTTCAATTAGATTAAATTCAGGATGGTCTTTTTTAATAATTTCTAGCGTATCGTCACTTGAATTATTATCAATAAGATTAACTTCGATATTTTTGTAAGTTTGTTTTTTAATCGAGTCTAAGCAGGGACGTATATAGCGTCCATCGCCTAGCTTTGTTGCATTCCAAACAACTATATTAATTGTTACGATCGGTTGAGACACGATAACTTGTTATTAAAGCTACTGTTATGACAAATAGGAGGAAGGCTCTTTCATCAAAAAGTGCAAAGTCAGTCATAGAATAACCCAGTACCCAGACGATGAATATTAAACCAGCGCCACTATATATTTGTATAATACGATTTTTTGAATTTATAAATTGTGAATATTCCCTGCGAAGCAATATCCAGATGAACCAAAGGGAAACCAGAAGTGCTGTTATTCCCATCTCTGCCGCTATATGAAGATAGAGATTATGTGCGGATGAACCTGCTTTTGATAACGCTATATCCTGATTAAGGACAACTGGAAAATTTGCAATCCCAACACCTCGCAAAGGTTTATCTGCGATCGATTTGATTGTAGTTTTCCATATCTTTATACGAGCCGCATTAGACATCTCTGCCCAGTTAAAAACTGAGCGTAAACGGTTGCGAAGTAATGCATCGTCATCCTTTGAAAGCTGAAATTGATCAGATGTAAATATTGGCTGTGTAATTACGAATAAAAGCATAAATATCACAAAGAAAACAGATATATACTTTATGATATTTTTTTTATCTTGAATTAATCTCTGTCTGAAAAAGGCCATGAATATACCCAAAACCAGAACTGTACCTATGACAGCTGCCCATATTCCACGCGTCCCAGTTAATATCATTATGAACATTATCAAAGGGATCCATAAAATATGCATCTTAGCGCGTGTCCTTATAGCTGTTTTGAAATTAGTAAAATCAATATTTTTCAAAGCAATGGCAAACAAAGCTGGCAATCCAAGCAATAGAAATATCGGGAACGAATGCGTGTCCGGGAATAGCGAGAATACTCTAAGAGATAATTGAGGTCCATAATATGCAAACCAAGTATTACCCGTTTCCACCGCAATGGTACACCATTGCTGACCAAATTGACGGCATTGGATTCCCCATCCCCAAATATCCACAAAACCATATATATCTACAAGATACGTTGAAAGAAGTTGTAATAATCCTGCTAGTGTTACGATAACAACTGGTATTGCAATATTCTTAATTAAACGTTCTTTCAAATCAGGAATTTTACCAATGAGATCATAGATAACTATTCCAATCAGAGATAAGTTTACGAAATAGATGACTCTTTTGATGGCTGCCATTGCATCAATTGCAACAAGTACAGATACAAGAGCAAGCAATAGCAGTAGTACCAGAGCCAATAGAATATTGTCTGAATGAAAACGTGTTAGATTCTTAATTCTTGTTTTTATCCATTCAAAAGGATTCACCCTAATAAGCCCCCATTTGATGAATAGAATTGCTGAAATGATTCGCCATGTATTTAAAGAATCGAATGTCTCCGTCAAAGGCAAAGCGATAAATAGCGGGATCGATCTTATGAAAAGCACTATGCCGTCTTCAATAGGTGCAGTGATTGTATAGACTGCGAGTATTACTAATAGGTATAGAGCAAAAGAACGCGGTACAATACCTAAAATTATCAAAACAAAAAGCAGGACTTCAAAGACAAATACTATATTTAATAATGAGGGTTTTCTCATTCTATTTTGCTACATCTTTACATAATTGTAAAAATCGTTCTGTGTGTTGAGACCACGTAAATCGTTTTGTAATTTCATCTGCGCTGTCTTTAATCTTTTCACGTTTAGCTGTATTTGTTAAGCTTTCGCGTAATGCATCTGCCATGGCATCTACGTTATGTAATTTCTGAACAAAGAAAGCATTGTCTCCGTAAAGTTCATGTGATAATGCATTATCTGCCACAACAGGAATACTGCCTAGAGCAAGAGCTTCAAGAGGAGGCAAGCCGAATGCTTCGCTATCAGATACATATACAGTCAAAAGAGCATATTTATATAACCTTATTAGCACTTCATCCTTCTCTATATAATCTTTGCGTGTAATGCGTTCAGATCCTAATTCAGAATTTATTTTTTTAATCAAAGAGTCCAGTATCGGTGGCCTATATTTATCTCCTCCTACTATATGCAATTTAAGTTCTGGAAAATCCTTTGAAATCTTTTTGAATGCCAATATCAATTCGCGCGCATGACGTCTTGGAAAGGCTTGAGCAATGCACGCTATATATTTATTTGAATCATCGCCCTCGCATTCTTTATCTTTCAGCCCAATAGCACGTTCCATAATATCAATACCAAGATGATTAACCGTAATACGTCTTGAGTCTATTTTAAATAATTTTGCGATATCTTTTTTGGCTGCATGAGATAATGTCATTAAATGTGTTGCGTGCTTTACTGCCCAATTAACGAAGATCCTATATGCAACTCTATGTCTTAGCTTCTGCGCAGGAGAACGCATTTCATAATAGATATCATTTGTCATATGAACAATAGATTTGCCTCGGAATAGGATCGGTAACATGTAGTTAGGTAGGAATACAATATCAAGCTTGTGAAACCAAAGGTACACTGGAAGTAGGATATAATAATACAAACTAAAAGACGAAAACCATTGCCATGGCAAACGAATTAACTTTTTTTCAAAAATTGGATTATCTAAAAAGGGCAAATCTGGTATATGACGTTTGAAGTATAGAAAAAACTTGAACTCACTTTTAAGCTCCGGGCGTTCATTTATTTCTTTCAATATTTGAGTTACGACCCTGCCTAATCCCCATCCGTTATCTTCAATAGATTCGCACTCAATGCCGACTTTAATCATTTTTTAGAAAATCTTTTGGCCGAATTGTCTCTTTTTATAATCCTTAAGAGCCGTAATTATCATCCTTGATATTTCCGTATTGCGTCCAATAAACATCTTCAATTGTTGTTTCAGTATAGTAAAAAACACCCACAACGGCAATAAAAATTTAATATACCATGGTGCATACTGTTCAGCTAATAAAAGCATGTTTCGATAGTTGTAGTACATTATTTTTGCATTTCCCAAAGAGCCTGCAGAAACAGACATCTCGTGAAAAATGAGAGATCTTTTTGCAATGGCTATAGTCCATCCTTTCGATCTGGCGCGCAAGTTATATTCGATATCCTCTCTGTATAAAAAATATATATCATCCATTGGCCCGATATCCTCTATCAATTCACGTTTAATTAACATGGATGCGCCTATCGCATAATAGCCAGATTCAATAATATGATTGCCGGGTTCAAGCGTTGAGTGTTGTCCGTAGGGATTTAACCAGCTTATTGGTCCGCCTGCATAGACTTTATCCCCTTCTTCAGCTATTACTGATTGCACTATACCAATTGATTTATCGGATTCAGCTATTTTAACCATCGCATTAAGAAAATCTGGATCTACTGTAGTATCGTTATTTAAAATTAATACATAATCCGCATTATTTTCCATGGCATATTTTATTCCAGTATTATTTCCTCCTGCATAACCTAGATTATTATCATTTGAAATAAATAGAAAATCACGCTTACCCTCAAAATCTTGTTTGATATATAGCCGAGTGCTATTTGCGTGTTTTGCATCTGATGCATTGTCTACAACAATTACTTTAAAATCCGGATATGTAATTTGTTGCAATGAATCAAGACACTTGAATGTCTCTTCTGAATGATTGTATTGCAATACAATTATGAAAACTTTTGGATAATTATTCTTCTCTTGATTCATGAAGTTTTTCAATTACAAATTGTCTTATTTCTTTTTCAAAACGTTCAGGCCCAAATGGTAATGCTGTTTTTCTGATGATTTCCGGATTAAATTTATCTAGACTCTCTTTCAATATACGTACGCCATTTGCAAGAGAGGCTTCTGTGGGATCTTCAAAAAAAATTCCATTTATACCCTCATCAATATATTCTACCGCACCACCAGCCTTGAGTGCTACTACTGGCTTGCCATAACTCATTGCTTCAATAGGTGTCAGACCAAAATCTTCCTCCTGCGGCATTATGAAAGCTATACAATTGCGATAGTGTTCGGCTACCACTTTATCATCTTGGTATCCCATTAAAGTGACGTTTGGTTCGGCAAGAGATTTCAATTTTCTGTATTCAGGCCCATCGCCTATTATTACAAGCGGCCATCCGAGTTTATTAAATGCTTTTACTGCAATATCTACATTTTTATGTTTATAGAGCCTTGAAACGATTAGATAAAATACTTTGTGTTCAGGAGCGGCCCTAGAAGCTATATCAACAGGAGGATATACCATCCTTGAATCCCTATGATAATACTTTTTTATGCGTTTCTGCACATTCTTGGATATAGCGATGAAATGATCTACTCTAGTTGCAGCTTTGCTATCCCAGAGTCTTAATATATGTTGGCTTAATGCAGTAAATATTTTCATTAATGCTGATCTCTCTTGAATCCCTTCAGCAAATCTATCCCATACTTGTCTAGTTGGACTATAGCAATAGGAAATATGCATTGTCTTAGGCTTTAATATTAAACCTTTGGAATATGCAGTTGAAGAAGATATAACGAGGTCGTACTCACTAAAATCAAGTGATTCAATAGCACTTGGAAGATATGGCAACATACGACTTGGCTTTTTGCCCGGTCTGAAGTTCTTTTGAAGATGAGTTGCTCGTATATCTGCTTCTGGTAAGAAGTCTCGAGTGAAGCAAGGGTTAAAAAAAAGGGTATATATTGGTGCTTGCGGAAATATCTTATGAAGTGCTTTGAGTACTCGGTCTGCTCCGCCCATGCCCAATAGCCAGTCATGTACTAAGGCAATCTTAGTATTAGGAAGTATTGAAATATTTTGTTGTTCAGGGTCGGATAATGGCATAGATAATGTTATAAATTTCGTACTTCTGGTGTGCGGTAATATACCATTTAATCCAAACTTTTGCCATAAAAGACCGAAGTCCCATCCGCTGTTTGAAGTTTATCCAAGTTGTGCGGATGGGACCATAGGTACGCATAGCCGTCTCCTTCACGGCTGTGGCGCGAGCCACTGAAAGGCACCGTTGATGGCCTTGGCTAAGGCTTCCTTCCCATCGATCTCGCAGGAATGGGTGAAGGCCTTCACGTTGCAATCAGCAGATGTGATGGTAGCCTTGCCCTTCTTCGAGACAGTGAATTCTCCGAGCTGGCAGGGCCAGGAACCTTGGAGTACCCTGCTCTCGTTAAGGAAGACGATGACCATGGCGGCGGTGTAGCACTCGATACTCCCCTTTGCGTCGACGAGAGTCACTACATCTACCCCTATGGTTACGTCATAATCTTCCCCGAGTCTAGCTGGGTGAGCTCCCAAGGAAATCACCATCTTCCTGACCAGGTCGTGAGCCGTATCTCCCACCAGAACATCCTTTTTGTTGAATTTCACGTTGATCGAGACAGGATGTCCTTTGAGGTCTACTGCCCAGACCGAAGGTCCGGAGAGGGGCCCCTTGGGCGTCGGTTGCTGGCAACTGCAACTTGCGATTGCCAGCGACAGGAAAATTGCGACCACGTTTCTCATGATCCACTCCTTTCGTGATTCACACGATACCCTGTTTTTATCAAAAAGTCAAACAGTTATCTTTTTGCAACTATGTTCTTCTTGTAGTTTTCCAAATTATCCAAAACAACTCCTGTGCCTCGTGCTACGCAAAGAATAGGATCTTCAGCAATATGCGCGGACACGCCTGTAATATTAGTAATTAAAGTGTCTATATTTTTTAATAATGCTCCTCCTCCCGATATTGTTATCCCCCGTTCCATAATATCTGAACATAATTCTGGCGGAGTCTCTTGCAATACATTGCGAACTGTCTGAACTATTTCTTTAAGTTCTTCTTGAATGGCTTCTGTAATTTCATTTGAACCAAGTTCTATGGTTTTAGGATAGCCGGTAGTTAAATCACGCCCCCTTACATTAATACGTTCTTCCGTAGATTGCCTTACTGCGCTTCCAATTGCTATTTTAATGAGTTCTGCAGAACGTTCGCCTATTGCAAGACCGTGTTTTTTCTTTACATATTCAACTATTGACTGGTCAATCTTATTACCTCCTACTCTTGCAGAAGACCAGCTTACAATTCCGCCAAGACTTATTACCGCGACATCAGAAGTGCCCCCTCCAATATTCAAAATCATATTTCCTACAGGACTGTTAACGGGGATCTTCGCTCCAATGGCTGCAAGCACGGGTTCCTTAACCAAGTATGCATATTTAGCACCGGCATTTATTGTTGCTTCAATGACTGCGCGTCTTTCAGTAGAAGTGATCCCTGCAGGGACTGACACTAATATATCAGGACGATAAATACCAAAATTTCCTAATGACTTTTTTATAAAATATTTAAGCATTGCTTCGGTTACTCTGTAGTCTGCAATAGCACCATCTTTCAAGGGACGCGAAACTATAATACTGTCTGGGGCTCGTCCTATCATGTCTTTTGCTTCATTTCCAACAGCAATAATCTTATTATCAACTATGGAGATAGCCACAACAGAGGGCTCATTAATTACAAGCCCCTTCTTGGGGATAAAAACGATAGTATTGGTTGTGCCTAAATCAATGCCGATCTTCTTAACAAACATGGAAGAAGTATACTATTTACTATAGAGAAATCAAATAGAGGCCTTTCGGCCTCTATTTATGCTATCGTTTACTCCATTGAGGAGCCTTACGAGCCTTTTTGAGGCCATATTTACGACGTTCCTTGACTCGCGCATCGCGTGTTAAGTAAGATGCCTTTTTGAGTTTCTTTGCAAAGTTAGGATCAAATAAGACAAGAGCTCTGCTCAATCCGAGCTTAATTGCATCTGCCTGTCCTGTTGATCCGCCTCCGCGTACATGTGCTGTTGCCTTGAATCGATTAAGTGATTTTAATTTCTTTAAGGGGGACTCTACTATCTCTTGCAGATTTTCAGCTTCGAAATACTCAAAATACGGCACATCATTAACTATTATGATGGCTCTATCTTCTCCTGGCAGTTCATCTGTAGATTTTTTTGTAAAAACACGAACACGGGCAGTAGCTTCTTTTCTGCGTCCTATGGCTTCATAATATTTCTCCGGACCAGACCTCTTATCATCTCCAGTCTCTTCTTCAGCCTTTTCTTCAGTCTCTTCAACTTTAACTTCAGGCTTTTCTTCAACCTCAAGTTTTCCCTCAACTCCTGTTTCTGTGTTTTTTACTTCGTCTTTTGTCATTTGATTATTAAATTCTTAATTATTTCATCGCGTATTTTATTAGGTGCAAGCATTTTATACACTGCAGTACGAAGCACCCAAGCCGGGTCATCACGAAACTTATCTTTTAACTTCCGTTCTCTCATTCCTCCAGGATAACCAGAATAATGATAATACTTCTTCTGCTCTAGCTTATTTCCAGAGAATTTAACCTTTGCTATATTTTCAACTATAACTTGCTCACGCGGCATTTTGTACGGTTGATAATCAGGCCTTATCTTGCCTCGTAAAACAATGGCTATTCTTGATGCCAAACGTCCCAATGCTTTGCCTGTTGCGTCTATAGTATGTGTATTCATTAGTCTTTTAAAAATTCAATTATTGCCATTTTAGCCCCATCGCTTAATCTCGGTGCCAGATGACGAATCCTTGTATATCCCCCTGGACGATTCATAAATCTGGGACTAAGTTCTTTTATTATTTTTGCTGCCGACTTCTTATCCAGTTTAGCAATTAGATTACGAGTTATTGCTAATGTAGCTTTTTTGCCTTTAGTTATCATCTTTTCAACGATAGGTCGCAAGCCTTTTGCTTTTGCCAGGGTTGTAGTGATTTTCTCTTTTTCAATTAATGCAACTACCAAAGACTTCATTAGAGCAACTCTTTGCTTTGTGGGTCTACCGAATTTCTTTTTTCCTTTACCATGTTGCATATTATTTCTTTTTTGAATCTTTATCCTTAATTTCCTCTGACTCCTCTGCCTTTATCTTTTCTTCTATCTCACTTGAACCATCATCAACGATTCTATTCATTGTTTGAAAATGTTCAATCAGGATATCGTTTGCTCTTTTGAATGCATCCTCAGGACTTATACTTCCATCTGTTGAGATTTCAAGCAATACCTTATTGTAATCAGTTCTTTGACCAACACGCATATTCTCTACTGTAAAGTTCACGACCTGTATTGGCGAAAATATTGCATCAATTGCGATTTCTCCTACTGTAAGTTTTTCCTTCTGTCTTTGTTCAACAGGAACATAGCCTACGCCACGTTCTATAATAAGTTCTAATTCTAATTCGCCTTTCTTGTCGGTTATCGTTGCGATCTTTTGATTTTGGTTTATGATTTCTATATCAGCTGTGGTCTTGATATCCTTAGCTGTAACTTCTTTCTGCCCTTTAACGCTTAATGCCAAAGTAATAGGCTCATCCTTAAACATTTTAAACCTTACCTTTTTGAGATTCATTATGATAACCGCCACATCTTCAAGGACATTCGGAATTGTAGTAAATTCATGATCAACACCTTTCATCTTTACTGAAACAATTGCTGAACCCTCTATTGAGGATACCAACACTCTTCTTAGAACATTTCCTATTGTAGTACCATACCCAGGATAAAGCGGAGCTATTTCAAAAACAGCTCGATTGTCTTCTTGCGGAACGACTCTTGAATTGATTGGATACTGTATCATGTTTCTAATAACGATGTTTTATTCCCTAGCTGACGATTCCTATACAAAATCGCGATCTAGACAATCCTACATGGCTATCGTGAATAAAATTCGATGACAGCTTGTATATCGCTGACATCAAGCCCACTGTCCTCAATCGTTGGAATACCAGTTATCTCCGCCCTAAGCGCAACATTGTCCAGCGCTATCCATCGGGGTGGCTGATATTTTTGAATCCATTGAGGGACTTGAGTGGTAAAATATGGGGACTTCCTGCTTCCTTCACGTACTTCAATCACATCATCTTTCTTTGTTGAATATGATGGAATTCCGACTTTCTTGCCATTTACTGTAATGTGTCCGTGATTAACTAACTGCCTTGCCTGATCTCGCGATTGTGCGATTCCAGCACGATATACAATATTATCTAAACGATGTTCAAGCTTGGACATAATTGCATTTGATGTTTCTTTTTTGTTCTTCATTGCTTCGCGAATCCAATTTTTAAATTGTCTCTCAAGCATTCTATAGGTTTCCTTAACGCGCTGTTTGGACTGCAATTGGCGTCCATATTCAGACATACGCATATTTGGCCGCTTTCCATGAACTCCGGGAGGATACATACGGCGTACTGTCGCTGATTTAGGCGAACTTGAACGCTCTCCTTTTAAGAAAAGTTTTTTTCCTAATCTTCGTTCTCTTTTTTCTTTTGGTCCTGTATAACGTGCCATAATATATTAGACTCTTCTTGGTTTAGGGGCTCGTACTCCATTATGTGCTTGCGGGGTATTATCGACTATGGACATGACGTCCAGTCCACTGCTTGCAATGCCTCGGATTGCACCTTCACGACCCGGGCCTACGCCTTTAATAACAAGCTTTACTTCTTTGAGTCCAAATCGTTCAGCCTTTTCAATTGCGTCTTTGGCAACCAGCGTTGCAGCATATGGAGTAGACTTCTTAGTTCCCTTGAACCCTATACTTCCTGCTGAAGACCAGGTAACAACTTCTCCTTTGGTATCTGTTATTGAAACAATCGTATTATTGTATGTAGAAAATACAGTTATAATGCCTGTTGCCATTTGGCGTTTTGTGGTTTTGCGAGGACGTACGGCTCCACGTGATTTATTGCCCCCAGACCTTTCTCCTGATTTTGTTGCTATTCTTTTCTTACCCATATTATGTTTTTTGTGCTGTTGATTTACGGCCAGAGCCCATGGTTTTTCGTACATTGCCTCGAATTGTTCGCGAATTAACTCTTGTTCTTCCATGTATAGGCAATCTGCGAGTATGCCTTGAGCCCCTCCATGTACCTATCTCTTTTAATCTCTTCACATTATCTGCTACTTTTCTGCGAAGATCTCCCTCTGTCATGTAGTTCTTTTCTAAAATATTCTGGATCTTACTTACCTCTTCAGAGGTTAAATCTTTTGCTCTTTTATCCTCGTCTATGCTTGCTGACTTTAAAACGATTCGAGAAGTCGTTAAACCCACGCCGAATACATAGGTTAGGGCATAAGCTATTTTTTTATTGTCTGGAATGGCTATTCCTGAAATACGAGGCATATTATTTATTAACCTTGTCTTTGTTTATGTTTAGGATTTTCACATGTGCAAATCAGCTTGCCTTTTCGGCGTACTATTTTGCACTTATCACAAATCTTTTTTACGGATGCTCTTACTTTCATTTTAATCCTTATTTCTTATCTCTAAATATTATACGTCCCTTGTCTCCGTCTGGACTAAGCTCAACTGTTACATTATCTCCTATAATTACACGTATGTAATGAACTCTCATTTTGCCTGCTAGATAAGCCAAAATTTCTCGGCCATCCTCAAGCCTCACTTTGAATTTTGTGTCGGGAAGAGTTTCTATAACCTCACCCTCGACTTTTATCTTTTCTTCTGCCAAATTCTATATACATTGGTCAAAAAAACGACTCCGTCCTAAGACGAAGCTTCTCGCCAATCTGACCTCTGTGATGAAAGATTCTAACAAAATACGCATTAAGAGTCAAGTTCTATACGTATTTCAACGTCTTCTGGATTGTCCGGTATGCTATGCACCAGCCATTTTGGGGATAAAACCACACGTACAGATGTAACCCCCTCCATACTGCCAAAATATCCATTAATCTCCTCTTCGTCCATGCCTAATATGTCATTTTTAATGACCTCTATATCCATATTCGTTATTGCCTTGCCTAATACCTGCACAGAAAAACTCAAAACATCCCCCTCAATACTTATCTGCGGATCTGTATATGTAAGGGCTAGAGTATCTGCCAATACTGCTAAATCTCCAGTATCTGACACGTATTGCTCTATTAATTTAATAACATCAGCTTCTTGGAATGCTATTACCTTTCCTGTGCCTGATATTTTCATATCTAATGCATCTATGGCTTCCCCTATCTCAACATCTGTTTCTGGTTTACTTATTGTAATCCCCATTGAGTCGAGCGTCTTAAGACCGGCAGAGGTGCTTTGAATCTCTTGCGTGATTTCATCTCTTAACTTCTGCGTAAGCTCCTCCTCGGCTCCATTGTAGTCTTCGCTTGTTACTGTGTCTGCCAATCCAATGATTCCTCCTGACATAGCTTCTTGAGAAGTTGCATAAAATTGATCAAAACGAGGAGTTCCTTCAAACCCTGGTATAGTAAATCTTCCGGGTTCAATATTATAGTTATCCCCAGGCTTATCTGCAAAAATCGTTACGGTTACTGTTCCAGCTTCTATTTCTCCTCCGACAAGCGTGCCTGCTGGGACTGTTACGGTTTCAGGGATTCTAAAAATCAATCCATCCGATGACTCAAATCTTGTTGTGGCAACTAATCTTTGTTCAGATGTCGTCTCATTAAATACGGTTATAGTACCGCGAGCTTTCTGTGCAACTTCCTGGTCACCGCTAACACTAAAAGTTCCTTCAACTGTTTTATCAATTATGAATTGTTGTCCCGGTATTTTATTAAAATCGTAATCAATCTCATTGATTCCATTTGACGCAGACAAATTCAAAGTAAAGTTCAAATCCTGTTGCCGAGGACTCATTATTACAGTTGCCTTATGGAAGGTAAAATAGAGTATTGCTACGAGTAGTACTATCGCTATTAGCAAAATTATCAAAGGTGTTTTAGAAAAGATTTTACCGAAAAATCCAGAAAACAATTTTAATTTCTTCGACTTGCCATATTCGCCGTTAATCAATCCTTCTGATTTTTGACGTTTCTCTTCTTCTGACCAAAGTTTAGCTATCTCCACGTCTTCCTTGTCACCTTTTTTCTTTTTTTCTTTTCCCCTTTTTTTACCATAAAGATCTTCAAGCATCTCATCTCTATTACTTGTTTCGTGAGCTACTTCTTCCTCCTCGTCCTCTTCTGTCTCTATATCTTCTGTTCCTATATCTTCGTCTTCTTCCTCCTCTGGCTCTTCTTCCTCTTCTTTTTGTTTATAACCCTTAACTCTGACTTCCGATTTTGTATCAGGAGCTATTATATCCCTTATCAAGCGCTTGCCAGGATCTTCCTCTGTGTCCTCGTCTTCTTCATCTTCCTCTTCGTCTTCTTTTTCATAATCAACACTTGCGAGTTCTGCTTTTGGCTCTTCTTCCTCCTCCTCTTCGTTTTCTTCTGTGTCCTCCTCATCACCTTTGTCGTCTAAGTCATCTTCAAATTTTTCATCGGAGGTTAATATAGTTCTTGCGGGTTTCTTCTCTTCCAAAATATTAAAATCACATTCCATTGCAAGCCGTACTATGGCTGGATCCTGCGACATTATGCTTATCTTTTTATTAAGTTCAAGAGACTCCGCACTTAAGGCTTTAAAATATGCAGCACGCGTAGCAAAAGCAGTCCCTTTGGGAAATAGAAAAATCACCTCTTGAGCATCTGAGCTTTGAAAAAGATCAAAAATTTCGTCAAAAGTATCTCCCTTTTGAACGTTAATAATTTTAGTATTAGGCATAGTGATAATGTCCGCATTTATTATAACATACGCGACTTAATTAAATATCAACAAACTGCTTTCTGTACATGGTATAATGGATATATGTTGAAATGGCTCAAACATTATTTTATTCCTCACAGGCATAACAATCATAAGCCTCATTTATTGCATTCTAAAACAACTACTTTTCTAATCGGCTTAGTGCTTGCCATAGAATGTGTATTTTTGTTAACTTCTTTTCTTATTATTCCAAATTCCGGTTTCTTCGCAGCAATCATACCTAATATTTTAGTCAGTTCAGCAAACGATTCTAGGACAGAGTATGATCTTGGAAAACTAGAAATCAACGACGTACTCGTACAAGCTGCGGAAATGAAAGCCAACGACATGGTAACAAAGGGATACTTTGCCCATGTAAGTCCGGAAGGTAAGTCACCGTGGTACTGGCTTGGTCAGGCAGATTACAAGTATATCCTTGCAGGTGAAAATCTTGCTGTTAATTTTGTTGATTCGCATGATGTTCATACTGCATGGATGGATTCTCCTTCGCATAAGGACAACATTCTTAACAAGACTTTTACAGAAATAGGGATAGCAACAGCACAAGGCACGTATCAAGGCCAAGATGCTATATTTGTCGTTCAATACTTTGGTAAACCAGCAGCGACCAGAGTCGCCGTAGTTGAGGATGTTGAAGATATTAGACCCAATCTGGATCAGTCTGCTTCACCCGAACCTGCAGAGAGAGTATCCGTGAAAACACCAAAACCGATTGAAACTAATGCAGTAGTTATTGCTGGTCAAACAGATAAAGCAAACAATACACCAAATATCGCCAATAAGATCCTTTCTCAACCCCATAGGCTAGTATCCGGGGCCTTTCTTTTTGTAACACTAGGCGTGCTATTTGCCCTTGGGACAACAATTGTAGTCCGAATTGAACGCCATCATGCAGTACCGCTTCTCAACGGCATCCTTGTCGTACTTGTAATAGGATCCATGGTTCTGGTTAATGAATTCTTAAGTACTATACAATTAGCGATCTTGTAGAACATCCTGCAGATCAGTTTGGATTCTCTCTGCTATAACTACAAGCCTTTGAGCTGTTGAAAAAAGCGGAGCGCAAGTGACCAGTGTAATCTGGTCTTTTTTTGTTGAATCTAATATTGATAAATCCGTAGGTTCAATTATCTTTATCTCGCTTATCTCATATTCATACATCTCCCCCGCCCAAGTTATTGTTATCCTGTCTCCATTTATTACTTTATCAAGATTATAGAAAGTATTACTTAAAGGGGGTCGATACTTGAATCTATGCCCGAATATTACAGAATTCGCTCCTTTGTCGGGCGTTGATGTTCCTGGGAACACCCAACCCCCATCTTTCAATACAGAGGCGTCTTCGCTTTCAAAAATAGGCATATCAACACCGATTTTAGAAATTTTTAATCTACTGGTCTTATCCTCGGGCGCCAAAGATCCCTCGCTTCTGCTCACTCTGCTCGATGCTACAGAGTTTAAGAAACTAAAATCCGCACTTGTATAAAACGGGACAAAGGGAAAAGTAAGGCCGACTGCTCCGATAACGACTAATACAACTCCCAAAACTATGAGTTTTATATTTCGATATCCAGTCATCAAATTTAAATGCTAACGAATATCTCTCGAGGTAGTCCCTATGTCTTGAATGAGAGTAGGTAATCCTATTTTGCCATAACCAGCGAAGATCAAGAATATTCCAACTACAGTAAGTATTCCGAATAGAGTAAATAGATTTCGATCATTGCTTGAAAAACCCGTTTCAGGAAGAGTCATATTGCTTGTTGCACCCAGTACTTGGCCTTGAGAATTTGAATTAAGCAAATTCGAATCGCTAATGAATAAAGGGTCATCTATATATGTAAGGACGCATGTCTTGTGGTCAGAACTGCCAATAATGACATTTCCATCTGCATCACAATCTTGCGTAATACCTTTTAGACTATACCCGGGTAATATTACTGTATATACATTATCTATTATAACTGCGCTGACTTCGCTATCAATAGGCATTTCATTAAGACTGAACTCTATATTATTAGCAATATAATGACCAGGGTTTACGTCATATTTCACGCCATTAGAAGACCCTGGATCGGTAAAAAGATTTTCGGTATTGCCAGTTGTCAGTAAGCGTACAAAACTATAGAAATCAGAAGGTATTGCTGTGCCTCCATTATTGTTCTCAACTTTAGTAATAACGGTTAGAGAAGACCCTGTTGAGCCAGAACCGCTTCCTGGATCTGGGGTAGGTGTTGCTGTGGCGCCAAGAACTTGTCCGCCTCCACCACCGCCTCCTCCACCACCGCCACTGCTTTGCGTAGATTGATCGTCATTTATTATTGTACAAGTCAGTTGATCGCCTGCATTGATAGTACCGCTACAATTACCTTGCAAAGTTTTGTTATATAACGTGTCCCATACTTCATCTACAGTATAAGCTCCTGGGTCTAATGTGACTATAGTACCGTTTTCATCGCCAGGAAATGAAGGTGAACTTACATTTGTCCCAGTAACAAGCATCGTGAAATCAGATGCTAATGAGGTTTGATCATTATCATTTATTACCTGCTTAATAACAGTAATGGTTCCAAAAGTAGAAGCTGGAGCCTGCGATTCTACACAGGTATAACCATAAATTTCAGCCCAAGAGATTGCAACCTGTCCATAAGTACTGCAACTGGCCCAAATAGCATCAGTAGCAGTCAGAGTTATAGTAATATCTCCTGTTAAGTTAGCTAAATTGTATTCGATTGTATTCCATACTTCGCTAGAATCTTGTGAGTCTGCGTAGTGACCTATCAAATCTCCATTTGCATATATATTGAAGCTATCTGAATTGCTCATTCCATCCAAAGCTCTAAGCTTCAATAGATTGGCATAGTTACCACCAGCATGAAGTATGAAGGATGCCTCTCGTCCGCCATCGCTACATTGTGTTTCTTCCACAATCTGCCTATAGGTACCATCATCCTTTCCTCCATAGCCTCCGGAAATATTCTCTGTGCTCCATCCTGATAATGAATGACCGACTTCATCAGTTGTATCACCTATATTCACACTATTCATAAGATTAAATGGTGCTGAGTCTGGAGTAGGTGTTCCAATTGCACAATAGGGAGCTACAGCTGGAGCCGGAGTTGGAGCAGGAGTAGCTGTAGGTATTGGAGTAGGTGTATCACTTGGCGTTGGTGTAGGCGTTCCAGATGGTGTAGGTGTAGGTGTTGGTGTTGGTGTTGGGGTAGCAGTAGGAGTCTCCGTAGGAGTCGGCGTTGGTGTTGGAGTATCTGTAGGTGTAGGTGTTGGTGTTGGTGTGACAGCTGAACAACCATTTTCCCAGATTATTTGATTAGCAGAATTCCAATTCCGTCCATTATATGGAGAGGCTACATCTTCGTTCCCATCACCGTCAAAATCGTAATGGAATGGAGGAATTATATCGTTGACATGATTTCCCTGAGGGGGATGTCCATTATTAGACTCTGTTACTATAGGCTCTGTTTTCGCTTGAACCTCTGACCAATCAGAAGCTCCATTATTATCATGACAGAGCTTTATTTTGTCATTGTCTCCAAAAACTTGACCGTTAAACGGGTCGTGATCAGCTCGTGCTATAAAATTTAATGGGGATATCATCCCGGTAATTACAAAACCTCCAAGAATTGCAAAGGTTGTAACTAATAATATAATTTTTTTATTCATACAAAAACTATACCTTTCTAAATAGACCGTGTCAAATGCTCTTATACACCTCTTTATTATTCAACAATAGCCCTGATACGTCTACTTCCAGAAGACAATGCTTGCTCTTTGGCTATTTTGAACTTTCCTATCTCACCAGTATGCTCTACATGGGGCCCTCCGCACAACTCGCGCGAGAACACATAGTTACCATTTTTGTCTCCTACAGTATATACCTTCACTATTTCAGGATATTTATTCTTGAAAAATGATAAAGCTCCAAGCTTCATAGCTTCTTCGTATGACATTTCTTTAAACCAAACGTCTAGATCCTTTTTAATATTCTCATTCACAATATCCTCGATCTTCTGTTTCTCTTCATCTGTTAATTTGCGTGGAAATGTAAAATCAAATCTTAATCTCTCGGGTGTGATATCAGAACCATCTTGTCTGACATCTTTTCCTAGAACTTCTTTTATTGCCGCCTGAAGCATATGTGTAGCTGTATGAAGACGTAATACTTTCTTAAGTTCTTCCTCATCGCCAGCCTTAAGCTCTCCCGTATCCAGAATCAAACCATGTCCGCCAAACTTAGCCGCAGAACCTTCACGTGATTTAGCCTGATGTTTCTTGAATTCTTCATCAAAAGCCTCTCTTGTTAGGTCAGACGCCTTAGAACCTGCAACTTCCTTAATTATCTCATACGGTAATCCATAGCTTTCATATAGTCTAAAAGCAGCTGACGCATCTAAACCTTTAACTTTATCTAGTTCTTTCAGCCCCCTTTTCAATGTTTTGCCGAATTTCTCTTCTTCTGCTTTAAAAGCATTCAAAACTTTTTCGCTATTCAATTCTGGATAGACTTCTGAATACTGATCTATGACTTTTTCTAAAATTTTATATGCAAGGCCTTGCAAATCATCTAGATGAGAATAAACGATTACTCTTCGCATCAGCTTTCTCAAAACATATCCTCTATCTTTATTCGAAGGTAAAATATCTTCTGAAGACATGAATGCAATACCACGCAAATGATCTGCAATAACTCGTTTCTTTTTAATATCCAAAGTTTTTGGCAATAGGCTCATGAGTTCAACAAATGTATCTATATCAAAAAGAGTTGATTTGCCTTGAGTCACCATAACCAATCTTTCAAGACCCATGCCAGTATCCACGCCTTTCGTCTTCAAGGGTTCAAGAGTCCCATCTTTCTGGCAATAATATTCGTTAAAAACAATGTTCCAAACCTCTACTCCATCTACATATATTTCAGTAGTTGGACCGCAAGGGCCTTCAGAACCCGTAGGTCCCCAAAAATTATCTTCTTTCCCAAATTTCCTTATCTCTATATTTGGATCTATAGATTTCCAAATTTTTTCAGACTCCTCATCTGTTGGTACTCCATCTTCTCCTCCGAATATTGAAACATAGTCAATCTTTAGCCCGAGATCAGTCACAATAAACTCATAACCCCATTTGATAGCATCCTTCTTGAAATATCCTCCGAATGAGAAGTTGCCCAACATTTCAAAAAATGTCAGATGCGACTCATCTCCTACTTCGTCAATATCAGAAGTCCTCATTGATTTCTGAACAGAAGCAGTATTTAAAGAATCAAAATCTCGCATTGGGTCCAGCTCTCCAGTGTAATATCTCTTGAATTGTTGCATGCCTGCAGTTGTAAATAGCACCGAAGGGTCTTCAGGTACAAGTGAAGAAGAGGGCACAATCACGTGTCCCCTATCTTCAAAGAAGTCTAGAAATTTTTGACGTATTTCGGATGTTGTCATGAGATAAAACTATTTCTCTTCTCCTTTCTTCTTATCCCGTACAAAATTAGATGCATCTAGAAGCGAATCAAATGTTCCCATGTCAAACCATCCGCCTTTAAGAATCTCATGTCGCATCGTACCTTCTTTGATATATATATTATTTAAGTCAGATACTTCTAATTCATTGCGTCCAGATGGTTTTAAAGTTCTAATAAAATCAAATACTCTCTGATCGTACATATATAGGCCTGTTTGTATAAAATTCGTAGGAGGATTTTTTGGCTTTTCAACTATTTCAACAATTTTACCATTCTCAATTCGAGCAACTCCTGAACGCTCTGGATCTAATACTTCTGTGAGTAAAATCATTGCCCCTTTTTCTACTTTTTCAAAACTTTTAATATACGGGGTTATATCATCTTCAAAATAATTATCGCCGTTTATCACGACGGCTTTGTCTCCTTCGCAAAACTCTTCTGCTACAGAAATCGCATCTGAAATGCCCCTATCCCCTCCGGGCTGAAATCCATAAACCAGCCGGCATCCGAAGTCTTCTCCATTTTTAAAATAATTGACATAACTGCCTGCACTTTTTTCACCGGTAACTATCATAATATCTTTGATCCCGGCTTTAACTAAAACTTCGAGCGGATACTCGCCCATTAGACGATCATAAACAGGCAACATATGCTTATTAACTAATTTTGTTAACGGAAGAAGCCTCGTGCCTAATCCTCCGCATAGTATTACTCCTCTCATAAATTAGTACATTTAATTTTTAATGCTTGTATATCTTCTTGTGTAAGTTCAGGACTTTCATAATCCTGCCCTCCCATAATATAGTGCATGATTGCCTCCGGATTGTCCAGATGCTCGATCTCCAATGCATGGCCGAATTCGTGAGCTAGCAGGAGTACAAGCTCCTGCTCATTCTCAAACTGGTAAACATTTATTGCCTCTCCATTATAATCCCCTTGATCAAACTCTTCCAGAGCGCCGAAACGTTTATTATATTCATTTACTGCCTCGTCTATATTTTGTACTAAATCATTAATATCAGATGAAACTAAGTTAATATCTTGAGACAATTTATTGAGTTCTGCGCGTTGAAGCTCGAATTCTTTTGACCTTTCTCCAAGTTCTACTTTCCTCTCTTCAAGTTCCTTGATCATCTTTGGAGGTACGTCTCCCTGACTGTTCCAAAGCTCAACTTCCTCATTATATTTTTTGAGATCTTCTTTATATTTATTAACAGCATTATTATATGAACTCAAAAGCTTCTTATACTCATCCAAAAAATTATCGTATCTCTCTATCAAGCGTCCATATTTCTCCTCTTTCAGATCGATGCTTTCACGCGATTCAATAGCTTCTATGGTACGCCCCTGTCTTTCATCAAAGATAAAATTTATTACAAAATCCGCTTCTGGATTGTATACAAAAAACTCATTATCGAATAACGATTCCCACAATAACTCCGCTTTAGATATTGCTTCTAGAAGTTCTTCTTTTGAAGCATCAAAACGCTCATCAAGTTCACCAATTCTATATTCAAGAGGCTTTTTACAAATATCCTGTGAATCAGCATAGACAAGAAAAACAACACCAACCAGAACCAAAACTATGACAGAAATGTATTTTCGAATAGTAGAACGTAGCTTCATATGAATTTAGTTTAATACAAAATATACGAAATATGAAGTTAAAGTTTCCCTATCTCAAAACTTGTTCTCTGAGTCGAACTGATTTTGGAGTAATTTCTAAATATTCATCTGATGCCATATTATCAAGTCCGGTTTCAATGCTAAGCTTCATGGGCGGAGTTAATTTAATCGCATCGTCGCTGCCTGATGCACGCATATTGCTTAATTGCTTACCCTTGGTTGGATTAACTGTCATTTGCTCGCCCTTGGATGTATTGCCAATAACCATGCCTTTATAGACCTGCGTATTAGCTTCTATGTATAGCGTGCCTCTTGTCTGTAAATTATCGAGAGAGAACCCCAAGGCTTTACCCGCGGTTTGCGAAATCATAGAACCTACTTTTCGTCTTGCGATTTTGCCGGCATGCGGACGATATCCAATAAAATGACTGGCAAAAATTCCCTGTCCTTTGGTATCAATAATAAATTGATTTCGATATCCAAATAATCCACGGCTTGGACCTTCAAATATCAGCAATACGCGATTTCCATGCGTTTCCATCTTTGACATAGTTACGCCACGCTTACCAAGATTTTCGATAATCAGACCCTGGAACCCACTTGGCACATCAATAACCAGCTCTTCAAACGGCTCACTCTGAACTCCGTCTATTTCTTTCATGATTACATTAGGTTGTGACACTTGCAGTTCATATCCTTCTCGACGCATGTTTTCAATTAAAATCGCAATATGCAATTCCCCTCTGCCATAGACTGTAAATTGATCAGCATTACCAGTATCAAAGTCAATCTTCAATCCAACATTTACCTCGAGCTCTTTTTCTAATCGTTCTCGCAATTGACGACTTGTAACAAATTTACCTTCTGTACCTGCAAATGGCGAATCATTTACCAGAAAGGTTAGTTTGATAGTCGGTGCATCAACTGCGATTGCCTCAAGCAATGATGCATCTTGATCAACGCAAATAGTATCACCGATATATACATCGGGTAATCCTGCAATAATAGCAATGTCTCCTGCTCCGACAGTATCTACTTCTTTACGTGCAATCCCATTGAAAGTAAAAAGTTTTACAATTTTGTTTTTTTGAATTTCACCTGATTCTTTTTTTACATAAACATTATCTCCAGTGCTAACACTACCATCATATACACGCACAACAGCAAGACGTCCCAAAAAATTATCATATGCTAAATTAAACGGCTGGGCTTTAAACGGCGCATCTTGATCACCAGATGCTACCGGCACTTTCTCGAGTATCATATCCAGCAGTGGCATAATATCTTCTGACTCATCTTCTAGCTCACGTTTTGCCATACCCTTTTTCCCAATAGCGTAAATCATTGGAAACTCTAACTGTTCTTCGGTTGCTCCAAGTTCAACAAATAGATCAAAAACTTCATTGTGTACTTTTGCAGGATTAGCAGCGGGTTTATCAATTTTATTAATTACTAATATAGGCTTGAGTCCTAATGACAATGACTTCTTGAGTACGAACCGAGTTTGAGGCATTGGACCTTCTTGTGCATCTACCACCAACAGAACAGAATCAATTGATCTAAGCACGCGCTCAACTTCTGAACCGAAATCAGCATGTCCTGGGGTATCTACTATATTAATTTTTGTACCTTTGTATTCAATTGAAGCATTTTTTGAATAGATCGTAATTCCACGCTCCTTTTCAAGCGTATTACTATCCATACTAACAAACTCATTGCCAGCTCCTGTCTGGCGCATCAAAGCATCAGTTATTGTTGTTTTCCCATGATCAACATGGGCAATAATAGCAATGTTTCTAATTTCCATAAAATGCTGAATTTAGCGAAAAAAAATGGCATGCCCAATGGACATGTTTAATAAACTATAACAGTTTCTAATTAACTTGTCTAGCAAAAAGGGCTTAACAAAACCAATACCTAACTAAGTCTCTCGAAGGCCTTAAAAAATGGCTTGATGCGCCTATGCCTGAGAAATAGCTAGATTCTACTGAAAGAAACGAGATACTGGCTTTATTAAGCCCTAGATGGCTCAATAACGAAGTATTTAACTATAGCACCATTATATCAAATAATATCATCTTGTCAATAGTTGTCCTTACCTGTAGAGCTTTTTTATGCCAGTAATGTCCCCTGCGTTAAGATCTCTCTTTTTTATTTCTGCAAAATTAGCATACGCATACATAGTTTCATCCAGGCAACTACCTTCTGGGTGTCCCATTCCTGCAGCGTGTCCGACTTCATGTACTGCAATGTTCTGAAAGTCCATTCTGCCATCAACTCCTATGACTTCCGTGCTCCAGTCAAAATCAGCTTCATCAAAAATCATATCCCACTCAACTAATGCTCTCTGCGAAGGAGGACCGCTAAAAATTCCCCACACAATAGTTACTGCAATTGCACCCTGACTTGATACGTCGCCAAAAAGCACCTCATTTTTTCCGTCTGGACTTGACTGATCCACGCCGTCAACAATGCCTGCTGCCTCTATTCCAAAAACATCCGCTGTAACTTCTCCGTCCCAAATTTCCACGCTTTCAGATAAAAGACTTCTAAGTATTGTTTCATCCAAGTTTTCGCTATTGGTAGCATCAAAAAGATAATCTTCGGTACTGTTCCATTCGGCACCATTGGCTAAGAATGCATAACAGGATGAGCCTCCTCCGGCTGGTTTACCTTTACCGTTGTCCTTTCCATTACTCTTTCCAAAATCTTTTTTATAATGGACAAAAGCGATACCCTCGACAGTCTTTCCGCTTGCGGGATCAAGAGCTGTTCCTAAAGAGATAACTGGAGAGTGATCGGCAGCTGGAGGAAGCAAAAGCGTTCTGTTCGTACCCGGAGTATTGAGTTCGGAAGACACCATATGCGGCATAGCAAAAACGGGGCTCACCGCAAGCATCATGCTTATTATTGATGATGTGGCAATAATCTTTTTAATCATATAACTTAGATATTTAATATTATTTAATAATTATATCCTATCCAGTCTTTGAGTCCAATCGCCTCCAATATTCGAACCTCTCTTACATCATTCGGATGTGGGATATTGCTCTAATGTTTTCAGGGTCGCTTGCACGGATGAATTATCTGTGTTCAGAAAAGTTACAGTTTCATACGTCTCTTTGAGTCTGGTAATAACTTCATCGGCCCACGAAGGCGCCAAAACCTTTACGCCCTCAAAATCAACTTCGATCGGCTCTGTTTTTGATAAATCGCGCGTGATATACGCAGACAACGCTAAATATGCTTCGCGGCCTGCGGGTCGAGATACCAATATATCACCAAATTTTTTGAGTTCAATGCGCATTTTTAAAATGACAAAATCGCTAAACAACCCCGTATTTTTTCTCTCTCCTTTATCTCGATTGTAGTATTAAGTATTGCTTCCGCCGATCCAGAGCTAAAACTGA
The DNA here is from genome assembly GCA_043821485.1 of Parcubacteria group bacterium. GTDB lineage: Bacteria > Patescibacteriota > Minisyncoccia > 2-02-FULL-40-12 > IGHO2-01-FULL-4-A > JBDRCU01. The sequence continues at coordinate 37,566 of JBDRCU010000038.1, forward strand.
GATGCAATTTTTGATCTGATACGCTTTGCTTTACGAATTTAAGACCATTACCTCTGTTCTCTGGTGCACGTCCCGATAAACGCTGGGTAAAAGCTACCTCAAGTGCTTCTTTATCGTCCAATAAATCAGGCTTCACCTTCCTAAGTGTTGTAAATACCCCACGTCCCCGGTCGGCCAAAACAATTTGTTTAGTATCTGATTCTAAATAGTACCCAAAAAAAATTCCAATCACATCGGGCCAGTTACCTATATTATGATCAAATGAATTGTTACCAATCTCACCGACAATTGCAGAGACAAGATAGGCAGTGTCTTCAGGGATCTGATCATTGTCCAATAGTTCGCTTGTTAATGAGTCTAATCGTGTTTGAAAAACATCTCGCGTCTCGCAATAGTATGGCTTATCAAGCGTAGTTACAAGAATAGGCTCGTCTTGCATCCATGCCGTAGCATTTTCTTGTAGTTTTGTCGTTTCTTTCACAATATCTAAAGTATAGGATTAGCGGTAATAAATAGCAATATTATGATTCTCATAAGGACCTTCATTCGTCAGGGTCAGGAAGTACTAGCTGTTCGAACCTATATTGTACAAATATAAATTTAATTATGAACAAAATGAGTCTATGATATTGATATCATAACAAGAATCAAGAAGACAGTAATCGGCACTAGAGACAAGATACTCCGTCTTAGACCCTCTTCGTGAATGCCTCTCTTTCTTTTTAATCTTATTTGTATAATTCCTACAATCGAAAATATTGACCCCCAAAAAATGATTATCAAAAATATGAATTTGACTATATCTAGTACAGAGTCAATCAGATAATATATATCTGAATCAGACACCACTCTTCCCTCCATATCTGTAATAACAGGTGGTTCGATTCCAATACCAATTATAATTGCGAAAATAATCAAAACAACACCAATCAGTACTATCCAAGAACCTATCAATGCAAACCTATTTAATTTTCCTTTATTGTCGGTATCCATAATACTTTATAAGGTACCTCAAAATCCTATCATAATTCTATGATCTCTACTATCTACAGTAAGCATGGTGCCGTCGTAAGGGATGTTAGAAGTATTTTTGAAAGGATGGATGACGCTACAGTCTACATTCCTACGATTTGACTACTCGATTTGTATAACGGCAGACTTTTTGGCTCCATATTTATGTTTCATCCATTTCCTACATTCTTCAAGCATCCATAATCCATATTCGTTGTCTGGAACAAGTTGAAAATCAACAGACCATTCTTCTTTATTCTTTTTTGATGGGGTCTTCAATAAAATAATTACATCTATATCCTGCGGTCTCGCTTTTGCTGTGGTAAAGCTACCAAGCAGGTGAATAGATGAGATGGGAAGTATTTTTTTTAATTTCCCTATCACGCCTTTAGCGTTTTTCCACATTTCTTTACGGTACTTCGTATTAAGCATTTCTGGTGGCATAAATGATTTCATAAATAAATTAATTAATCTATTCTTAACTCTTTATTTTTCCAACATCCCATAGGCAGGGTCAGGAAGTACTAGCTGTTCGAACCTATTTAATATATAAAATCTATAAAAATTTAAAAATATCACTGATTACTCTATACTCAAAATTTTATTTTAATAACTTCTCAAAATCTTTTTTACTAAGCTGAACATCTCTTATTATTTTTCTTAAAAGTCCCTTGCCTATCTTTTTATGATCTGGGACTGTGATGGGCTTCTTACTCCCGTCTTGATGATGCAACCTTATATGACTACCTTTTTTGCGGACAATAAAATAACCCATTTTCTCAAGGACTCTAATGATGCGAGATCCCGACAATTGTTTCAGAGACGGCATTATTAGCTACAAGGTAATAGTATGTAAACTCATTTCCTGCGGTTTATACGAATTCACTATTTCACGATTTTCTTTCTCTTCAAGAATAAGGTTAATTACTTCTCTTATGCCAACTAAGGCATCGTCCAATGTTTTTCCCTGGGTATAACACCCATCAAATAATGGACATTCTATAACATAAAAACCATCTTCGTCTTTTTCTACAAATAAAGGTAACTGGCGTCCGCGAATTGTAGTTAATGTCTTACGCATAAAAAGAGTATACCACCCCAAAAAACTCTATGCAACCTCTACTCTTCTTCTACAAATCTAGGGTCAGGAAGTACTGGGTATTCGAACCTGTATTAGCTCATGAGTCTAAGTGAAATTACAATGCTCTTATTTTTCCAACTACATCGTAATACACATTCAAACCATAATAGTCGAGAGGGAGAGAGATGAATGAAGGCACTTGTTTTTCAAGAAGTACTCCTATCGCATAATCATTACTCTGGTCATCTGGTGCGTGCGGATCTAAAAGTCCTACCTTTGAAAGGCCTACCCCGTTAATATACTCCGACCAGGGTTCTTTGCTCATATATTCAACAACAAACTTATTTTGAATAATTTCTGCTTCTTCTATAGTAATGGTGTCTGCCTCAGTAGTTTTTGAGTAATCTCTTTCTGTAAAATTGAGGACTGCATCCTCAGATGATTTATCTCGAATTACGTAATAGAAAATCAATGAAAATAAAATCAGTATGATTATGATTAAATAAATTTGTCTTTTCTTCATACTCAAAATCCTATCATAATCCTATGATCTCTACTACCTACAATAAGCAGGGTGCCGTCGTGGGGGATGTTAGAAGTATTTTTGAGAGATTGAACGATGCGAGTGTTTACATACCGACGATTATGTCATAGCCGATAATATTGTTAAAATCTCTTCTGGGGTTCGTGCCAAATATTCAGGATTTTCTTTTTGTAATAGTTTTTCCGAATTATAGCCCCAAGTAATTGCAATAGTTTTTATATTTGCTTTTCTTGCTCCTATGATATCCCTATTCTCATCCCCAACATATAAAATCTCGACTGGCTTAATTTTATATTTTTTGCACATATTTTTCAAAATCAAGTGTTTGCCGAATATCGAACTACTGGAATAAATAAAATCAAAGTCATCTGCTATTCCGTATCTTCTCAAAACATTCGAGATATTTTCACTCGAGTTGCTTGAAACAATTCCGAGTTTATAATTACGACTCAGCTCTTGAAGTATCTGGGGCATATTAGGGAATAGCTTTATGTCCGTTTTCTTTCTCAGCTTAAAAAGAACATCTTTAACGAGTTTAGGAAGTTTCCAAAGAGGTATTCTTGCCCGCTTCATTAATCCCGAGATTCCATAATTCTTTATATCATTCATATCGACATCGACTTCTTTGTCTGTTTTCAAGCCGTTCACAATATCCAGAACGTCCTTAAATGTATCTGCCATAGTCCCATCAAAATCAAAAACGATATATTTAATTGTCATTTTCTCACTCATTACTCAAATAGTAGCACGGCTTTTAAGATTTCTCTATCTATTTTCGACTTTCGAGACTCGAACCGAATCTCTCAATATCGGAACCAAAAACACCCTGCTATTACAGGGTGGTTTTGATGTCATTCCACGATGGGTCAGGAAGTACTGGCTGTTCGAACCTGTTTATTTAAAATTCTTTAAAAAATTATCAATGGTTTTAACAGGGGCCCATCCTGTCCATGAAAATCTTTTTTGAAAATAATCGCTCTCTTGTCCGTTGATTTCTAAATAGGTCCTCTTACTATTGGTTCTCATCTCTAGTGCTGCTTGTGGAAGATCGTAACTAACATCATATATAGAAATCTGTTTTCCTACCAATGTTCCCGCCAATAAATAAACTATATCACTGCCATCTTTATATTTTGGTCTAGAAAAACCAAAAAACTTTTTACCTTTATTATGACTTGTGAAACTTAGTCCATATTTATTTGCTAGCTTATTAAGCTTATAGGTCCTAAGTAGATAGTGATTTATACAAAATACAACTGCAACAGCAAGTACTATAGATGAAATAATCCATGAAGTATCCATATCCAAAATCCTATCATAATTCTATGATCGCTACTACCTACAATAAGCAGGGTGCCATCGTGGGGGATGTTAGAACTAGGATTAGACAGTTTCAAGGGTATATCCGTCTTCCTATTGTTAGCATTTAAGTTGCCGTATTTAATATTGCATCATAACCAATCTCACCTTTTCTAGCTAAACTTATATTTTCTTGTAACGCTCCCTTTTTTTCTTTATCATCGCTTTGTAAAATCTCATGCATTGCCTTAAATGCCCGTTCTATATCACCTGCACCAACCGCTTCAATAAAAGCCTCTGCATCTAATGTTCTGCGAGCTTGTTCTTTGACATATTCATTCTTTAGCTCAGCGCTTTCAACAACCGCTTTACTGGCGTCAAGAAAGGCATCACGATATTTCAAATCGCCCTTTCTCATTTGATAAATACCAAAAGCTACAGCAATAAACTCCCTTGCTGACAATAGATTATTTTTTTCGCTATATCCTGCTTCATCAGACTCTAAAATCGCACCTTTTTCCTTATTACTAAATTGATAAAGATGTGCTAACTCATGCGATAAAACATTTCGTAAATATACGTTTCTGTATGTTTCAACTGAACCCGTTGCATTATCACTATCTATCAACTCCCTCATCTCTACTCCGAGTTTATATAGCTTTCCATAAAACGTATTCTCCTTGAAAACGTCACTTGAAGGTAGGACAACAAACGGAGTCACGTCTTCAGGAACGATGGGGTATTCTTCTGAACTTCCATTAAGTTCTTGCGACCTGCCACCGATCTCAGAAGTAAAACGAGACCAGTTTTCTTTACATAAAATAACTACCCTTGCGGTAGCTCCTGCTTGTCTACTAGTATCTAAAGATTTTTTTATTTCAATTATGTGTTCAATATCTGAAGCATCAAGAGGCTCATCGCTGTACAGTTCAATCCCATTTGCAGTTAAATCTTGATTCTCATATTTACCTACATTTGTTTCAATCCAAAGAGAAGCGTCTCTGATTTGCCGTTTCCGTTTATCTTGCGGTAATTCTTGCTCTGCATTAGCCTTTGGCATTTCGTCCATAGAATTTGTTAGATGGGTAACTCTTCATTTTGCATTATCAGTTTCTATCTCCTAGGTCTTCATTGCTACTAAGATAAACCTTGTCATCGGAACAACTCATTGTTTGATAATCACCACGAGCATTAGTGAGTAAAACCTTAAAACCTCCTTCATCTGGATCTGGATCATCATGGAAGGTAATTTTCACTACTTTCCATCCTTTAGAAAGTCTTTCCTCTTTGTAATATGTTTGCATCGTTTCTAAGTCTTCCTTGTCACTTCCCGAAGCTTTCTTAATGGCATCGTTCCAAGTACTAAACTCTTCTTGCGGTGGTAGCAATACTTGGTCTCCTGTCTCCAAGTCGACTACTCCATGTCCTGCTAGTTCCTCTGACTCTTCAGGACTCATTTTTCTCGTACGTCCTGCTGTCTTATCTGCTGTATTCTTTGAAGGCAACGGGACTAAAGATTCTATTGTAGATTTTGCCATGTTGTATATGTTAGCTAATATCAAATTGTTGTTCATATCATAAGAGGATATATCAAAATCTTATCATAATACTAGAACCAAAACCATCCTGAATTATCAGGATGATTTTGATGCGATTCCACGATGGGTGGCTAGAGGGAATTGAACCCTCGATTCCGCTGCCACAGAGCGGTGTTTTACCACTAAACTATAGCCACCATAATAACCATATAATATGGTTGTCTCCCCGGAGGGAATCGAACCCCCAACCTACTGGTTAGAAACCAGTTGCTCTATCCGTTGAGCTACGGGGAGCTAAAATCAGATTATACTTTACCACTATTTTACTTGAACGTAAAGGAAAATAATGCTATCATTCTTTAACTTTTGTCACGGGCCGTGGTGTAATGGTAGCACGGGACGTTTGGGACGTTCTAGTCCGAGTTCGAGTCTCGGCGGCCCGACAGAGTATTGCTTTAAAATATTAAAACCGCGCTATACAGCGCGGTTTTAATATGGGTATCTTTGAAAACTATTCTTCTGGAGCTACTTCAGGTGTCTCTTCGTCTAGTACATCTCCTTCATCTACTGTACCCTCTACATCTCCGTCAGGGCTTACCTCTGGACTTACTTCACCAGAAACTTCCGGTGTTGGGGTCTCATCTGTTGTCTCTTCTCCGCCACGGAATAAGAAGAACAATACAACGATGATGATAATGATGATAATTAATGCTTTCATCGGTTTTATATTATTAAATAATAAATCGTCGAATTCGACCGTACTGCAATGGTTTATAACATCCCTAGATTAAAAACACAACCTTGACTATTCAACAATTATGGTGCCTTTATGAGATGGGCTAAGGTGATTATGATAAGACCATTCACCTAGCTCATCAAATGTAAAGGTCCATGCTAGGCCTGGAATCTTGCCTATACATGAATCGAATACAACTTCACGTTCTGATTCTTCAAGGTCACACTTCTCTATACCGGAATTAGGATAAGCAGTATGTGTTGGATGAACATCTGACGCAGTCCATAAGTCTTGAGTGCTTTGATTGTTAAATACAACTGTATCCCCTTTTTGAATTCTAACTGTTTGAGGTGAATAACCAATATCTGTATATTTTACAAAATACAGTTCACCCTCATATATTATTTCTGGTTTGCCTATTTGGGTTAGCGTTGCATCAGCAGATCCATTATCACCATCCCGATCCTCTGACCCGCCTGTCATCACAAAAAAGAGAACAACAAGCAATATCATGATCGCTACTATGAGTAAAATTAAATAAGAAGTTTTCATATTAAAATTATACGACACAAAAGGATCTATTACTATAGAAATCTGTTTATACTTCTGATATTATAGAATCCACACGCATGCGGGTATCGTATAGTGGCTATTATATTTGCCTTCCAAGCAAAAGACAGGGGTTCGACTCCCCTTACCCGCTCCAATAAAAGACTCCGCTTTTGGCGGAGCTCTTTTATTTTTATAAACTCAATACGTATCGTCTTATAATACTGCCTCCTTGAGTGCTTTCGAAGGCGTGAACTTCGCTTTCTTGGAAGCCTTAATGTGAATCGCTTCTCCTGTCTTTGGGTTTCTGCCCATTCTTGCTTTACGGTCTGCTACCTTGAAGATTCCAAATCCGCTCAAATTGAGCTTATCTCCTGTCTTCATAATCTTCAAAATCTCATCCAGCATCATTTCTATAGTCTCTCCTGCTTTTTTCTTTGGCATCTCCCACTTCTCTGCCATTAAAGCAGTGAACTGGTTCTTTGTTACTGATTTCATATGTTCTTTACTTCTAAAACTCTGGCAAGCAACTTGGAGTTGCTTAGCCAATAAGGCTTTAGAATAAAATTATAGATTGAGAACTTTTTGCACACGAGATACTTGACCATAGGTATCATTCGTGTCTTTTTGGTTTCCAAAATACTTATGCCTAGAATTTTACTTATTTTATAAGGGTTTTTCAACCTTCCTGTGCATAACTTCTTCTAGGTGCATTATCTTGCATGCTCAATAGCACGCGTCTCTCTTATTACTGTCACCTTGATTTCACCTGGATATTTCATCTCTAATTCTATTTTTTTCGCTACATCGCGGGCTAATTTCATTGCAGAAAGATCATCAATCTTTGTAGGGGTAACAAATATACGCAATTCTCTTCCAGCTTGTACTGCATAGGATTTTTCAACTCCTTCAAATGAAGTTGCAATACGTTCAAGGTCTTCCAATCTCTTAATATACACTTCTACAGTGTCTCTACGCGCTCCTGGACGTGCAGCAGATATAGCGTCAGCAGTTTGAACAATGCGCGACTCAAGCGACGTATAAGGATATTCCTCATGATGGGATTCCATTGCCTTTACTACGGCATCGTCAACGTTAAACTTTTGCAATAACTTCCTCCCTATCTCAACATGAGTACCTTGCACTTCATGATCAACTGCTTTACCAATATCATGAAATAGTGCGCCTTTTTTAGCGATACTCACATCGGCACCAAGTTCAGTTGCGAGGATTCCTGCAATATGAGCCATCTCAATGGAATGTATAAGTACATTTTGTCCAAAACTTGTACGGAATGCTAAGCGTCCAAGCAGAAAGGTAAGTTTTGGATCGATTGTTCCTATCCCAACTTCAAAAGCTGCTGCCTCTCCTGCCTGTTGAATCTTTTCAGTAAGCTCTTCTTTCGCTTTTTCAACCATTTCTTCAATCTTCGCCGGATGGATTCTACCATCAGCAATAAGCTTATCTAGAGCAAGTTTGGCTACTTGTCTTCTGACTGGGTCAAATCCGGAAATCACGAGGGTCTCAGGCGTGTCATCAATAATGATATCTACTCCAGTGAGACGTTCTATTGTTTTGATATTACGTCCTTCTTTTCCGATTATCTTACCCTTCAATTCGTCCGAGGGGAGACTTACTACGGTCGTGGTAGCATCAGAAATATGCGAACCCGCATATCTTTGTACAGCGAGCGTAAGAAGTTCTTTAGCCTTCTTATCTATCTCTTCCTGACTGCCTCGTTCAAGTTTCATTGTCTTTTCACGAAGCTCTTCTGTAAATTCTTCTTCCAAATTTGCAAAAAGCTGTTTCTTTGCTTCATCTTTTTCAAGTCCTGCAATCTTCTGTAACTTTTCTATCTGTTGCTCGCGCTTTTCTTCAATCTGAACTAATACCTCTTTGACTTTTTCTGTCTTTTCCGTAAGAGATATTTTTTCTTGTTCAAGTTCTTTAACGCGAGTATCTAATTCAACCTCTTTTTTAGAAAGCAAACTTTCTATCTTCGCAAGATGCTTGTTCCGTTCCTCCTCCTGCTTCTTGGCATCTTCAAGAATACTAAAGGCTTTATCTTTAGTCTCAAGTAATACGTCTTGTGCTTTTGCCTTGGCTTCAGAAAGCAAACGTTCCGCACGCTCTCGTGCAGAAGTAACCTTTTTAGTAGTTAAAAATCTATCTAATAGATATCCTAAAACGATACCAAATGCCAAGAATAGAAGTCCTTCTAATAAGGGATTTATTCCCGCTAACATATGTTTTAAGCAGAGAAACTGTCACGTGTGATTCAAACAAAGAAATACAGCACGCTGTATGGAGATTAGAATTTACTGTAAATTGTGAAGTTTAGAGACATTCAGTTTTTAGTAACGGTAACCATCAATAGAGCATCCGTATTTCTCTGGGAGAGTTAATCGCTTAGATTAAATATTCAATATAATACACAATTATGATAATTCATATCTATAAAAAAGTCAATGTTGATGATATAATTAATAGAATGATTGAAGTCAAAAACCCCGTCGTACTTCTGATTCTTGATGGCTGGGGACATAGCACTAAAACAATAGGGAATGCTATACACGAAGCACGTACTCCGGTCTTTGATATGATGGTGAAAAACTACCCAAGAATACTGCTTCAGGCATCCGGCCCTGTTGTTGGCATGAGTTGGGATGAACCGGGCAATAGCGAAGTCGGACATATTACGCTTGGAGCGGGCCGAATAGTAAGACAATATCGCGCACGCATTCAAGCCACACTCAAAGATGGATCTTTTTTTTCGAATAAAGTACTCTTAAATGCTTTTACTCATGCCAAACAAAATAACAGGCCATTGCATCTTCTTGGACTTCTGACGGCTGGATCAGTTCATGCTGACTTTGAACAACTTGTAGCACTTATCCAAATAGCGCATAAGCAGGGCTTTAAGGATCTTATACTCCATATGTTTTCAGACGGAAGAGATTCGGGACTTAAGGAAAGTATACCTCTTTTGAAAAAGTTAAATGACGTCATTTCTAAATATGGGGTTGGTAAAATTGCGACTGTTATTGGGCGGACATTCGCAATGGACAGAGCAAAAAACTGGGATCGTACCCAGAAAGCTTACGATCTAATGCTTTCAGGCAAAGGAGAATTTACAAATCATATTCAAACAACTTTGACCAAGTACCATAATGAAGGTACATACGATGAATTTATGCCTGCCTTGAAATTAGATGAACAATTTTCAGGGATAGAGCCTAATGATGCATTAATATTTTTCAACTTCAGGGAAGACAGCATGAGACAAATATTCCGCGCTTTCATAGAACCAAACTTTAAAGAATTCCCGCAAAAAGATCTCTCCCAAGCATATATATGTTCAATGACTGAATATTTACCCGACCAGAGGCAACCGATAGTCTTTGACAAACCAGAGATACCAAACAGCCTTGGTGAAGTTTTGAGCGAATTCGGCAATACCCAGCTTCATTTAGCAGAGACCCAAAAATATGCTCACGTAACATATTTCTTAAATGGCCTTCATGAAGAAGTTTTTCCAGGCCAGGAAAATGTATTTATAGAGTCCTACAAAGACCCTAAAGCCAATCCGGAAATGAAAGCTCTTGAGATAGCTGAACATATACAAAATGCTCTTGATCAAAGGAAGTACAACTTCATTGTTGCCAATATTGCTAATGCTGATGTCGTTGCTCATACAGGAGATCATTCGGCCACTCTCAAGGGCGTAACTGCTACAGATAAAGCGTTGGGCATCATTTATAATACTGCGATCCATAATGGCGCAACACTATTTGTGACATCAGATCATGGCAATGCAGAAGAATTAATATATGCAGGCACAGGAGAACCAGAGAGTAAGCATAATAAAAATCCAGTACCTTTGATTATGATTCGACGAGAATATGCAATGAATAAAACTCAAGATCAAATATCAAAAGAAATCCGCACAATACCCGGTATGTTAGGAGATGTAGCGCCAACGATTCTTGCAACGATGGGCATTGCCAAACCAGCTGAAATGATGGGAACAAATTTACTCCCAGCTCTAGGATTTAATGAATAACTTATTTGATAATTCCTCCTCCGAGAACTTCTGATCCTCTATAGATCACTGCTGATTGACCCGAAGCAAGAGCAAATGCGGGTTTCTTAAAATACAACCTATTTCCACGCTTCACCTGCACAGGCATTTCTTTCTGTTGATAACGTATCTTAACAGATAGCCTATCTAATGCTTCAGGCATTTTGCTTATCCAGCTTACATTTTTCAATCCAACTTCACTCGACTCCAATATTTTTTTATCCTTTGTTACATAAAGAATATTTTTCTTTATGTCTTTTTTATAAACATAGTAGGGACCTCCTCCAATTTCAATATCAAAACCATGACGCTGTCCTATTGTATAAAAACATACGCTATCATGTTTGCCAACTACTTTTCCTGTTTCATAAAGCACAATTTCACCTGTCTTGATTGGTATATATTTACTCAAAAAATCTTTCATATCTAATTGCCCCACGAAACAAACTCCCTGACTATCCTTTTTATCGTGCGTCCCCAATCCCATACGCTTAGCTATCTTTCTTACCTCATCTTTCTTATAGCTCCCTATTGGAAAAATACTATGCTTCAATTGCTTCTGGTTGAGCTTCCAGAGAAAATATGACTGATCCTTATCTAGATCTAATCCCTTAAGTAATGACATGGTCCCATTCTTATTTTTTCTAATACGTGCATAATGACCTGTTGCAATACAGTCTGCACCTTTCTTAAGAGCCTCTTCCAAAAATATCCCAAACTTTATTTTCTGATTACATATGACATCAGGATTTGGCGTAATACCATTTTTGTATGAATCAATCATATACTTAGTCACTTGCTCGCCGTACTCACGCGAAAAATCCCACGTCTCAAACCTTATGCCCAGCTCAACTGCTACGCGCATAGCGTCCAGACGGTCCTGTTGCCAATTACAGTAACTTTTATCCCTTGAATCGGACCATGGCTTAAAAAACACTCCAACAACGCTAAAACCGCGCTTTTTCACAAGCGCAGCAACAACAGAGGAATCTACTCCTCCTGACATTGCAACATAAACTGTTTTCATATAGATTCTTCTTATCTAAAGAATCCTACAAAAGCATCTCCAATAAGTCCAGTAAATCTACTCCAAAAACCTGCTTCTTCTACAACCTGTAAATTATTACGCTCAAGTAATGACCTAAAGTCATGTGTTGGTGTTGGCCTTGGAGTTCTCATTGGTCTGGATGTAGGATCTGGGTACGGCAATGGCCATGCAGTTGCTGTTGGAATGGGGGTTCTCTGTGGAGTCCTAGTCGGTCTTGGAGTTCTAGTTATATCCGGAATCGGAGTCGATGTCGGTGTTTTGCGATTTCTTTCTTCTCTTCTTTCTTTTTCTTCCTGCCGTTTCCTTAAGACTTCCCTCATTTGTTCTGTTCTTCCTGGTGGCAAAAAACCATGCTTTTCTGCAAATTCAATACACTTGAGTTGATTCTCTTCTCTCTCGCAGTGTCTCAAACATTCTTTCTCTGAACCGCATCCAATATCTCCCCTATTTTCATCTAATGCTTTTTCGCGTTCAGCACGCTCACGAGATATTAGGCCGTTCTCTTCTGCATATTGCAGACATAAAGCGCTATTTTCTTTATTAGAACAAACTTCACGGCAAGACTCCTGACTATCACAATTTTTAGGACCACCGTCTAATAGCAATAGTGCCTTCTCGCCTTTCTTTTCCGAAATCAAACCATTTTCCATTCCGAAAACAATACAAATTCTTTTGACTTCATTATCTTCTGAATCACAAGTTTGCTTGCATTCTTTAACAGTCTTGCATCCGAATGGTCCTTCCCCCAATTGATCTAATACTTCTTGCGCACTGACTTTTGCTTGGACTGTATTATTGACTCCAAGAAGTAATAGCAGTCCTAGTCCAAAAAATATTACTAATGTGATTTTTTTCATATTATTTATTCTTCAAAAGGATTTATATCGCTACTTTCAATGTCTCCAAATGGATCCTGATAATCTCCGGAGTTATCATTTTCATCTAATTCATCAAAAGGATTCACAGAATTAATTTCTTGCGTTGGCGTTGGACTTGCCAAGACACTCTCAGGCTCATCTTGTCCGACTTTTTCCCAAAGTAAAAACCCTCCATAGCCTATCACTGCTATTATTATAACAAGTATGATTATATATGCTGATCTAGACATAATTTATATTAATTTAAAGTTGATAATATATTAAGTTTATCAATTATCTTATATTTCTCAATGTAGTCTCTCGTTTCTTCTCTAAAAATTGGACTATCTGCCCAACCAGAACCATATTTATTTACGGATTGTATTGTCCGGCTTGGTCCGCCATTGTATGTAGCTGCCAACATCTCTTCTGTGATTCCTTCTGTAAGCTTATCCTCATTAATACTTCTCTGAAGAGAAGCCTTATGACTATCCAGAAACAATACCATAGCTTTCATAGCATTAACGTGATCACCCATCCCTAATCTATAGTCCTTAATCATCTCCGCTTCTGGATAAAGTTCTACCATACCGTCATAAGTAGGCTCAATAAATTGTGCAATTCCTGTTGCTCCGGCAGAGGATCCAGTATACTTATATGCCCATTCCTCATTTGAACCCAAAATAACCAAAACCCGTTCAACAAGCCTTTTCCCTTTATCATCAGACATTAAGAGCGCCCTTGTGTCTGTTTGTTCTGTGAATATAATATTACTCAAAATTTCTTTAGGAATCACATCTGTAATAAGTTCTTCTGGCGAAGCAAGAGATATTACATCATTATCTTCAAGTTCTTCATAGGCTCTGTCTATATTTTTTAATAAATAATCTTTACCTTCTTTCATAACATCAATCCAATGTATATCCTCTGAATACGGCACATATACCATGTCTGTATATTTACTTACAGGGCCATCAAGACTAAGCAGAAGTGTTGTCTGCTCTGGCAATTCATCCCTCTCAATTAAATATTTATTTGCTATAACCATCAAATGCGGATCATCTGGAGTATCATACATACTATTGAAGCTATTCCACCATCTTACCGTAACTCGCAAAGGATCTGGGTCATTTTCTAATGGGACTAAAGAAAGTATTCCTGTTTCCCGAGCTTTTTGAGCTTGCGATTCATCCATCCAAAATCTTTTTTCAAATATATCTCCTGTTTTTTTATCAAGAATTGCGAATGCTATCTGTTTCTTTCTAAGAGCTCCGCTGTGAGTGCCATTGCTTGTCTCATATTGCAAAGGCGGAGATGATTTCAAAAGTGAAATTCCTTCTTTTATTTTTTGATCTACGTCTTTAATCTCATATTTTTCTGAAGCGGGAAATATAAAAAAATTCTTGGATGTTCCTGCACCTACGAAAAGCATCCCCAACATCAAAACAAAAACAGAACCCGCAACGATTAAACTTTTTTTGTATTTTTGTGCAATATTTTTAAACTTCTCTATGTCTATTCTCATATATTATAAGTTGGCTCCGATTATAGCGGCCTTTTCCTGAACTAAATTTGCATAATAGTTACAAATATTTGATGAACATGTTGTACTTCCACCAACATATGCTTTGGCTGCACCTATTTCGGATGCATAGGTTTTTGCAGTAGCTCCTGCACTTGCAAGCTTAATAGCTGCTGCTGTGAATGCATCTTCAATATTCCATGGATCTGGTGGATTATGCCCAGTAAGTTGAGCTACCCTATCTCTGTATCCCATCCATGTTGTAGGAATGAATTGTGCAGGACCCATGGCTCCTCCGCATCCATACGCTGGCTCTGCAGAGACTTTAACGCTATTCGGATCAAGGCCAAGTTCATTTATTATTGTAAAGAAAGCATTCTTCTCATTTTCTGCGCGTTTATGATAATAGTCTTTCTTGTGCGGATAATATATATCTCCAAGCCTTAGATAACATTGATACATATCATCATTCCAATTCCCTGTTCCCTGATATTTTCCTATTCGTGTTTCAACTTCAAGTACTCCCAATAGAAACTCAGGTCTTATACCTGCCCTGATCGCAGCAAGTTGTGCCTGTGCTATTGCCTCATCCAGACTAAGACCATTTTGCAATAAAAATGTTATCTGTTCACGAATGGCTTCTATATCACGCTTCTTTTCAGTGACTAAACTTTGATATTTCGCTTCTTCGCCTTTTGTTTCTTTCAATAAAGAATCTTTTGCCCATTTATTTTGATTCAAATTATTTCTTTGCGAAGCTTGAATATTAAGCAATGTTTCAAGTTCATTTTTCTTACCCTCCAATTCTTCGTACTCATTCTCATACCTTATCTTTGCTTCCTTGATCGACTGAATACTGATACGCAAATTATCCTGCGACTCTGTTATATCATTCAGGTCACCAAAAAAATCAGACAAATGTTCATGCTGCAACAATATCTGCGTCAAATTCTGTTGATCAAGCTCATACATTATACGAAGAGTGCTTGCAAGCGCTATTTTATGCGCTTCAATCTCTTTCTGCGCTTCTGAAATAGCGCCCTCGGTTATCACAATCTCATCTCCTGTTTGATCTATCGCAAGATTTAAACTTTGTATCTCTAATTGAATCTTGCTAATTGTTGCATTCAATCGTGCAATCTCGCCAGACAGCGTAACTGACTTACCCTGATTCAATTGGATTTGTTGCTGGTACGCTGCGATCTGTCTCTCAATTTCAGCTATCTGTTGATTGCGTTCATCAATCTCTGATTGAGTGCTAGCAGTAGCCTGATCCATTCCCAAAACAAAAACTAAACACAGGACGAGTGCTATTGCAAATCCTACAGAATACCTTATTATATTGCTCTTCATGAACATATATATTATATCAATATAATGGTAAAATTTAAACATGAGATCTACACTTCTTAAGACGTTACTCAACAGGAAAACGTTACTTATGGGGTCAGGAGTCCTGGCTTTCACAACCATCCTAAGCTATATCTTAGGACTTTTTCGCGATCGCCTGCTTGCTACTACATTTGGAGCTACAAGAATTCTAGATACATACAATGCTTCTTTTGTATTGCCTGATTTGATTTTAAATATATTCGTTGCCGGCGCCTTGTCAGCTGCATTCATTCCGATCTTCAGTCAACTGCTTCAAAAAGAAGACTGTGAACAAATGTCAGAATTCATGAGTAGTGTTCTGACGAGTGCTTTAATCGTAGTCTTTGTTGTTGGTTCTTTAGTATTTATCTTTGCTCCCCAGCTTAGCAATTTTATTGTACCGGGTTTCAGTGATGCCGAACGTAGTCTCTATACATCTCTAACCAGAATACTGCTTCTCTCCCCTCTTCTTTTTGCAGTTAGTAATACTTTAGGAGGAATACTTGTTAGCAAAGAAAAATTTTTCTGGTTTGGCATTTCTGCTCCTTTGTATAATTTAGGAATTATCGGAGGTATAGCTTTCTTGAGTTCTCAATATGGAATCTTTGGAGCTGCATATGGCGCTCTTGCCGGAGCATTATTGCATACATTAATACGTTTACCCGGAATAGTACGATCTGGCTTGAGATATAGACCTCGAATACGAGTCACAGACTATTACAAAAAATTCCTTCGCTTAATGACCCCGAAGATGATAGGTCACCCATTAGAACAAATTACATTCCTTGGATATACAATAATTGCTTCTTCTCTCGGTGCTGGTTCAATTGCAATACTAACTTTTGCACGCAATTTTCAATATGCGCCTATTGCAATAATTGGAATAAATCTTGCTCTTACAATATTTCCTACTTTATCGCGTGAAGCTGCTTCTGGCGACCGCAAAGCATTTCTTAGTAGTCTTTTCTTTACATTAAAAACAATAATTGTAACAACTGGCTTATCTGCTATTGCAATATATATTGCTAGATTCTGGCTTGTTGGCTTATTGCTTGGCGGTGGAGAGTTTGGAACTGATGCAGTTGCGCTAACTGCATCTGCACTCGGTATATTCACCCTTGCCATTCCAACTGAAAGCGTAAATCAACTTCTTGCAAGAGCATTTTATTCATTACAAAACAGTGTAACACCAGTTGTCATTGGAATCATTGGATTGATTATTGCAATAGGCACAGGCTATATCTTCTCACGAACAATGGGAGTAAATGGTTTAATATTAGGATTCTTTATTGGCAGTGTTATAAAAGTATTACTGTTATCCATTCTTCTTAAAAAAGAAATTAGACAAAAGTTATCCTCTTAAACACAATCGAGCCAATTCCTAAAATGGAATTGGCTCTCTTGGTACTTGTAGAAGGGGGCCGACCGGAACAATCGGGGAACCCCAACGAGTGAGTGATCCTTTATGAGACCATACTCTCCAACTTCTGCGCCTCATGTCCCGAAAGTGATCCAGGGCTGGTTGAAGGAAAGACTAAGTCCTCATCGTGGACTTACAGCCCCGTGAGAGCGCCCTATACTCTCACTAAAACCCGCTCCCGGCAGATCGACGTATAGTAACCCGGAGGTTGGTCCGAGCAACCCGTCGTCTGGTCGAAAGCGTCAAGAGGGTCCCGTCGTCCGTGTCGTGCGTCGCTAGGCTAATCCTTTTGAACGACGAGTCGGGCGAGGTGACCTGTTAAAAAGATAACTCCTTATTTAAAAATCGTCAAGGGAGAAACTATACAAAAATAAAAAAACCCTTTCGGGATTGAATTTCGGGATTTAACGGGTCGGTCGAAGTCTCCTAACAACGACCGACCTAATGTACGCCTCCTGCTAGTTCAGATAGGACGACTTCTACCCAAAGCACTACCAAGACGTTGATCAAGGTCTTGAGTGCTTCGTCTCTGTTCGCCTTACTGTAACCGGCTGAAAAAAGACGAGTGCCGTCCCGCCTGAGCAACGCGCCTGCTGGCAACTCGGAGTTTATTCGCGAAAGTACTTTTGGCTTCCGCCACCAGTATGACACAGTCTCCATCCTTTCCGAGGGTCATTAATAAATACCTTGTTATATTCCTCGTGTCAAATGTTATTTAAAAAATAAAAAACCCTTTCGGGATTCGTCTTGGGTGGGCGGGGTCGTTGACCCCGCCCACCCAGCGCAGCAGCCGGGGCAGGAAACCACGACTGTAACTCGGCGCACGCCCTACGGCGTGCCTTCAGCAGGAGAGATGAGCTCTCTAGGGAGCTCTGTTGAGGTGCCCCCAGAAGTCGTCTCTGTCTTCTCGGGTGTCTGCGGAGTAGTTCTCTGCAAGCCACTTTTGGGGAAGCTTCTCTACTCCCTCTAGTGACAGGTCTCCGAATAAGACAATGACAACTCCTTCCTCGTTCTTTTTATCCTCGTTCACGTTCGCATCCTCCTCTCCTGTGCTGATTGTGTAATTACACAATATGCCAATAATCCATATCCGTCAAGTCATTTTCAAATACCTCCTTTTCCTTAGCTTCTTTGGCATAAAATCTTGTTCTGCTTCTTTTTTATCCTTGTATCTCGGCGTATATTTATAGTCCTTCCCAAAGCCTAAATTCTTCATTAACTTTGTTGGCGCATTACGTAAATGTAATGGCACGGGTTCATTCGGCAATTCGCGTACATCTTTCTTTACTTTTTCATAAGCTTGGTATAGAGCATTGCTTTTCTTTGATTTAGCCATATATACAACTGCTTGAGCAAGAGCTGTGTCGCATTCAGGCATTCCGATAAAATGGCAGGCTTCATATGCTGATATTGCTTGCGGTAGTGCAAACGAATTAGCGATTCCGATATCTTCTGATGCAAATCTGACAAGACGCCGTGCTATGTATAAAGGGTCTTCACCGGCTTCAAGCATTCTTCCTAACCAATAGAGTGACGCATCTGTATTTCCCCCGCGCATACTCTTATGAAGTGCTGAAATAATATTGTAATGCTCGTCCCCTGCCCGATCATAAAGAAGATGCGTACGTTGCAAAGATTCAGAAATCATCTTCTCATCAATTTTTAATTGTTTACCACGGCTACCCTTACTAGTATTCACTGCAAGTTCAAGAGCATTGAGTGCTACACGTGAATCCCCTGCAGACATACTCGCAAGATATTTAATTGTTTTAGCACTAATATCTATTTTGCTATTTCCCAGTCCACGTTTCTTATCTGCCAATGCTCGTTTAATGATTGTTTCAATTTCTTTTGTATCAAGAAGGTTCAATACAAAAACGCGAGATCGTGAAAGCAAAGCTGAATTAATTTCAAAGCTTGGATTTTCTGTTGTTGCTCCTATAAATGTAACAATGCCTTTTTCTACATGAGGCAATAGTCTATCTTGTTGTGCTTTATTAAAACGATGAATCTCATCAATAAAAATGATTGTCTTAGTACCCAAACGTAAATCAATAATTGCACGTTCAACTGTTCTTTTAATGTCTGCTACTCCGCCAGTTGCCCCGCTAAGCCGTACGAAGTTAGAATCAGTCGTATTGGCTATAATATGGGCAAGAGTAGTCTTGCCGGACCCCGGAGGACCCCAAAACACTATAGATGGGATAGACCCCCCCTCAATTGCACGACGAAGTATTTTGCCCCTGCTAATGATATGTTCCTGGCCGACAAATTCACCCAAATTAACGGGCCTCATCCTATCAGCAAGCGGTTGAGAATTATCCATTAACTTACACTACCTTATTTTTGATAATTTCCAAGTCGTGGGCTTTGAGTTCTTTCAAAAATCCAAGACCTGGGTCTTCTTCTATGCCCCTACCCAGATAATGCCCTGCTGTAAGCATAGGAAATATGACATAATGCGCTCCTGCTTTGTATAGCAGTTTAGTATCTCGCGAAGTGTTTGCTCGTACAATAATTCTCTGTCCCTTTTTCTTATATTTCTTTGCCTGCTCAAGCAAAAGCATATTATCGTCAAAAGTCTTACTGGTTGATATTATAAGCTTGGCTCTTTCAAAGCCTGCTTTCTCGCGTATTTCCTCATCTGAAATATCCCCGAGCATTGCAGTACGGCCCTCACTCTGGAGCTTGCGCACAACATCGGGGTCATAATCAATAATCAATAACTTTTCTTTAGGTACATGGAATACAATACTTTCACCAGTACGATTTGCGCCAATAAGAATAATCGGCATATTAAAACTATCGTCTATGAATTCAATTTCTTTAATATTTTTACGTTCAAACATTCCGAGAAATTTTGACATTTTTCTTGCGATAGGGTCTCCATACATTATCAAATACGTAGACAAAGTAATTGTAATTATTCCCACAGCAGTGATGAGTCCTACTATTGGTTCGTCAATATGTCCGATACGAAGCCCCATCCATGCAAGCACAAGACTGAATTCTGAAATTTGCGCAACAGTAACTCCAGCCATAAAACTAGTCCGTTTCCTATAGCCCATAGTGCCCATAAGAATGAGGACTATTAATGGATTACCCAAAAGTACGAAAAGCGAGAATACAATTATTGGCAAAGATAATCCTGAAAAATCAAAGATCACAAGCGAAGATCCGAGAATTACAAAGAAAATCAATAAAAAGAAATCCTGCAGAGATTTAATTCTTCCTGCAATCTGAAAGTTTTCAGATGAATTCGCTAATGCAAGTCCTGCAAGAAATCCGCCGATCTCAATAGAGAATCCCAGCTTCACTGAAAGGGAAGCAAATATGAAAAGCCATGCAATACTTGTTATAAAGAGTAATTCCTGCGATCGCGCAACACGATCAAATATTGGCGGAAACACCGTACGTCCAAGCCACAAGACTGCAGCGAATAATCCGATGCCTTTAATGACGGTAATCAATACATCCCATATAACTATACCTTCTCCGGCATCAATGCCTGCTAATATGATAAGTAAGAGTATTGCAACAATATCCTGAACAAGCATGAATCCAATACTAATCTTGCCATAAAGGCTATTCATGTCGCGTTTCTCCGAAAGCAATTTGATAATAATGATTGTGCTTGAAAATGTCAGCGTGATTCCGATATATGCGCTTGTTAAAGAACTGAAACCGAATGCAGAAGCAATCAAATAGCCTATGCCAAATGTAAATACAATCTGGCCCAATCCGACAATAATGGCGGTCTTACCCACCATACGAAGAGATGAGTAGTTAATCTCAAGGCCAACCAGAAACAACAAAAACATTATTCCCAGATTTGAAAATATGTGAAAACTTTCAATTTCAGCAACATTAAAAACTCCAAAAAGAGCAATCACTGCTCCTGTTATTAAATAAGCCAGTATAACTGGCTGTTTAAGAAGCCTTGCAATAATGCCCAGTACGGATGCTATCGAAAAAATTATTGCAAGTTCAAAGATTCCTGTCATTACCTAATTATATTACATCTTGCGCTTTACTTAAATGTCTCAAGCAATTTTACCAACAGTTTCACCGGAGATCCTGACGCTCCTTTTGCAAGATACTGGCCTTCGATAGTTGTCATTGTCGGCGCTATATCCAGATGTACCCATGGATAATTTTTTGCAAATTGATAAAGAAACATAGCAGCTGTTATTGCACCAGCAAAACTCGGAATTTTGCCAAGATTTGCCCAATCTCCAAATGTTCCTTTTATATCTTCTTCGTATTCTTCCCACAATGGCAGAGGCCACATATAGTCTCCTGTTTCTTCTCCTAAATCACGCATCTTCTTTTCTATTTTCTCATCTTTTGTAAAAATAGCCATGGCTTTTTGCCCAAGCCCTGCAATAGCTGCCCCTGTTAAAGTTGCTATATCAATTACCAACTTAGGCTTGTACTTCTCTGCATATGTTAAAGCATCAGCAAGGATTATTCTACCTTCTGCGTCAGTATTAATAACTTCTATTGTCTGCCCTGACATACTTCTCAAAACATCTGAGGGCTTATAGCTTGAGCCTGAAGGCATATTTTCTACTGCGGGCACAAGACCTATTACATTCTTTTTGATCTTCAATAACGAAGCAGTAATAACTGTATGTATAACAGCGGCACCACCTGCCATATCCATATGCATTTCATTCAAAAGTCCACCTTGCGACGGCTTGAGATTTATCCCGCCTGTATCGTATGTCACGCCCTTGCCAACTAGTAAAATAGGCTTCTCTGTTTTCTTAGTTCCATAATATTCAAGGATTATAAATCTTGGTTCATTCTTTGATCCTTGTCCTACGCCAAGCACTCCTCCCATTTTAAGAATCTTCATATCATCCACATCCAAAGCTTTAACATTGACCTTAGTTCCTTTTGATACAAGCTTTGCTTCTTCTGTAAGAATCTCTGGGGTCATATCTCCCGCAGGCATATTTGCAAGATCACGACAATTATTAACTTCAACACCTATTATCTGTCCTTTCTTAAATGCTTTAGCAATCAAATCATTAGTATTCATCACAATAAGATCTTCTATAAAATCCCATCCTTCCTTCGGCTCTTTCTTAAAATTAACAAATTCATAATTTGCCATTGTCATATTCGCTCCAATCAACTCACCCAAATCAGCATCTTTAATTTTTAAATGTTTAAATTTAAAATCTTTAAAATCAATTCCAATATTCTTCAATCTATATTTGCGTGCTTCTGCGATCACTCTACGTACAACCAAAAACGATTTTCTTTGTGTAATATCTTTGAATTTGCCGATGCCAATAATGAGTGTCTTTTGTTTACCCTTAACTTCAAAATATGCTGTCTTTTCTTCTGACAGCTTAACAAGAGTAAATCCTTCATCTAATTTATTCTTAAATACAA
>JBDRCU010000039.1:0-2056 GCA_043821485.1 Parcubacteria group bacterium
GCGCAAAAAGAGAAAATATTACTTATTCAACCAGAGTGGGACCCCGCAGTTCAGGCAGAATGTAAGCCGCAGACCCGCGCCATGATGGAACATTGTATGAAAAGAGGAGTCAAGTTTGCTTTAATGGCATGGAATCCTATAAATATTCAGATGGGCGAAGAAGTAGCAAGAGACTGTGAAAAAGAATACAACGAGAAAAATCCTGATGACCCCAAAAAATACGGCGTTGACTGGGTAAGCTGGGGATACAAACCTATGAATCTGCCGGTATTTCTCGCTTTTATCAAAGATATTTATAGTGTGATTGAAAAAGATTCCAAAGGAACTCCAATACGCGATGTTCCTATGATGCAAAATGTAGATAGTCTTCGTGATGTCGGTTTGGTATTTTTTGTAACAGGAAGCGGAGGTGTAGTAGCTTATATACAATTTGCCCTTCCCGAAATAGGATTTGCTGTATCAACTGGCTGCACTGCAGTTATGGGACCAGAGCAATACCCATTTCTCGATTCCGGTCAGTTGGTAGGAATGCTTGAGGGGATGTCAGGCGCAGCTCAATATGAAGCACTGATAAACTACCCTGAAGGCAGAGGCACGCGCGGTATGAGGTCACAGGATTTTGCTCATCTCTGGATTATTTTTGTTACAATTCTTGGTAATATAGGATATATATAGCGCATAGAAGACGTCAGCGTAAAGAAGAGAAGGGAGAATAATACTGAAATGTCAGAAGAACTTACTCCTAACAAAAAGAAAACTGAACTGATAGTTGCCCTTGTAATAGCACTATTAGTACTGGCATATTCTACTTATGACATTATATCGGCAGCTCACAAAGCACCAACCGGCATGGGCTTTTCCAATGCATTCGACAGATTTTCATTCAGTATAGCAGCAATCTGCACTCTTATTATTTATTCCTTCCTTTACCGCGAAAATCCATTCTATAGATTCCTTGAGCACATTGTAGTGGGATTATCTGTTGGTTATAGCATCGCGGCCGAATGGACTCAGTTTATGAAACCTAACTGGTGGGATAAAATGGTTGGTTCAGAAGGAAAACCAAGTAATTACTGGTGGCTTCTACCTATGATTCCAGGAATGTTATTTTACTTCCAATTAAGCAGAAAACATGTATGGCTCAGCCGTATTATTATTATGTTCTTTATGGGCATGGGCTGCGGTCTCGCATTCCAGGGCACATTCCAGACTCTTCTTACTCCTGAAGTCGGGCAGATTCCTATGACTTTCAAGCCATTATTAACCATGTCTGGTGGAGCAATTCATTTTACAACTACTAATTTTAACAATCTGATATTTATAGTAGTTACACTATGTGTTTTAAGTTACTTCTTCTTCTCTATCAAACATGAGAGACTTCCTCTTCTTAAAACAACCTCATCTTTTGGCAGATATTTCCTTATGATTAGTTTCGGTTCAATATTCGGAACAACAGTTCAGGGGCGTATGTCATTACTGATAGATAGATTAATCTTCCTCTATGAAAACTGGTTAAGAATACATGATTGGATACCATGGCTTAAGTAATCACAGCCCCCTCTTCTTCAAAGTTGTTTGAATATTTTAATATTTTCACCGAGGTGTGCAATTGGCAGAAATTAATAGTATATTAGCTACAGACTGCGGAAGCACTACTACCAAAGCAATTCTTATTGAAAAAGAAAATAATGAATACCGCCTGAAATTCAGAGGCGAAGCTCCCACAACTGTAGAATCACCCTTTGACGATGTCACTATCGGTGCGCTCAACGCTATTACCGAAATCGAAGAATTATCAGGCAGAAAAATTATTGAAAACGGTAAAATAATCAAACCTTCCAGAAATGAAAATGAAGGAGTTGATATTTACCTCTCCACTTCAAGCGCTGGCGGCGGGCTCCAAATGGCTGTTGCAGGAGTTGTCCGCACCATGACTGCTGAAAGTGCTGAACGCGCCGCTCTTGGAGCAGGTGCAATTGTTATGGATGTCCTTGCTATTGATGATGGACGCAAAGACTACGAAAAAATATCGCGTATCAGACACCTGCGTCCTGAT
>JBDRCU010000040.1:0-5117 GCA_043821485.1 Parcubacteria group bacterium
AGATAACAACATAGATAGTGTTCTATACAGAAAAGTAGTTTATTGGTTAGTTTACAAAGGCTTTCAAAATATTCCTGTACTTCATCTTCCTGTGCTCCCAAAAGGAATATATCTGCATCTTTGTAATTTGATCTAATCCTCAGACGATACAAACAATCAAAGAAAGAAACGGGTCTTTGCCATTCAAATATTTCTTGCTTTTTACCGGGTGGCAATTTTTTTCTTGTTGTGCCATTAATATTTGGATGTTCTTTTTTCCATTTTTCGCATTGCTCTTGGCACAATCGGTTATGTGTAGTACCAACAAACATTAAATATGACCCCCATAATTTACTTGCATCATTCCATTGTGGATTTTCAAGAGCATTCACTGTCTCAACTTTTATATTACTCGTGTTTATATAAGTATCTTTATGCTTTAACACATTCCAAGGTGTTGGAAAAAGTGCTTGGTCTCTAATTAAGTTTATTGCAACAAATTTTAGTGTAGTTGCATGGTCACCTTTTGCTTCAGGATGCTTTGCAACAATAAAAGCCCTAAGTGCTAGGTACACGGCATAATATGATTGAACAGGAGACCAATGATTTGAAAACTTTTTAAAATCTTTACTAAACTGCGAAGGTAAATTAAGTAGTAATTCAGTATTCCAAGCATTAAACAATAACTTTTTTATTCTTTCTATATTTTTCACTTGATACCTATCAGATTCCTTTAAAGCCATTTTTAGTAGTGATAAATCAGGGTAAATGTACTCAGAAAGGTGTGAGCAAGATAATAGGTAATTCCTATATGTAATGAATGAAGCTCTACAAGTATTTTCTCTATGCTGTTGTTCATCTCGTTCTACTGGCCTAATAGTAACGGCTACTTCAGGCATATCATTTACAAGCAACATTTGCAGAATCCCTATAAATACACCATTCGCAGTCCTTTGCAGATTTTGGAGCTTTATTTTTTCGAAGACACTTATAAGCATCCAAAACCGCCTGCTCCACCCAACTATCATCTCCCTTATAAGCAATAAGCTGTTCATCAAAGACAAGTTTGCTATCAAACGCATCCTGTTCTGTATCAGCATTAACGTAGACGAAATATCCGGTATCAGAGACTTTAAAGCCGTTCTGCCTGAGTAACCACTGATAAATCTCCATCTGGTGCTTGTAAGCCTCTTTCCACGGCGTACCGTCATTAAGGTCTATCTCTTTTGTGGTACTGGTTGATTTGTAGTCAACGATAATCAGTTCTTTCTTTGGAGCAATCCAAATGTCATCAACTGCTCCGGTTATTATTAAATTGGTTGGCTCATGCAGATACTGGACTCCCTTGAAATTCTCCCTCCACTCGTCAATCTTCTCGTGCTGAAATGGTATGGCATCAATCTTGAATTTCTTCATAAGAGGGTGTTTCTTACCTTCTGCTCTGCAAATATCAAATTCCTTCTTAAGAAGCGTATCTGTTGCGCTGTTCAGAGTAAACGCGGGTCCCTTAACCTGATCTACGCCAAGCCTGCGATCAAGGTAAAAGCATCTCGGGCATTTAAGAAATCGCTCAAGACGTGAACGGCTGAGTTTGAAGGGCTCTTTTGAAGTTGGGTCGAAGATGTTGCGGATACGCTTAGCACACATACTTATTCATTTGAAACGTCAAGAACATATACTCGCTTATGAGGGCGTCGCGCGTCTAATGAAAACTAGCACGTTGGTATTGTAGCTCTATTGGTGTTTGTGCAACAGTAAAATAAGCAAGCACATATAAGTTTTTTTCAAATGCTTTTCCCTCCCTTCCGAGTGGGATAAACAAAACTCCATTACTGATCTACTCTATATTGTGCCTCGCCATCTTCAATTCCTTTTCTTGCCTTAAGAAAAGCCCACTTTGGAATTTGAGGCGATTTATCATTCATTTCATCCCGTTCTGCATTCAATGTTTTAAGCTTCTTTAATAAATCTTCGCTTGTTTTCAAATCAATATCAATCTCTCTAAAGATACGTGCACGATTCTTGAGGCTGTTATAACTATTTCCTGCACTATGGTGATTAGACGATTTCTCATTTGGGTTAATAAATGTTGCAACGGCACTAAGAGCTGCAACGAGAATTGCTAAAATCCCAGCAACAATTTGGTGATTATCAAATTGAGACAGAGCGGAAGCACCAGCAATCGCTGCCATTATTGAAGTGGGAATACCAATCCACAAATGAAGATTCGTCCAAGATTGTGCAGCATAAAAATGACCCTTCGAGGAATATAATGAATCTTCCTCGATTCTTTTTGCCTCTCTTATAATTTTTTCTTTAGCTTCCATATGCTGGAAATTTATCTTTAAAAATTTGTCTCCATAAGTTTATCGCCTTTTCATGATCGTCGCAATCTCCATAAGTACAACTCCACGCTTCGTGTGCTTTGTCTCTTGCGGTTTCAAGTCTTTTCACAGCTTCATATCTCTTGGTGTCATCAAGGTAGTCATCAATATAATCTCCCTCATGCCAAAGAGGAGATTTTACTAAGTCAGTAGCTTTGTTGAAATACTGAAAAACATCCCACGGGTAATCAGATAATTCACCATTAAAAGCTTTGAGTGCGATAACTTCGATATGAAATGACTGCAAAAAAGAGCTATGTTGATGATTCCACCATTTTATCATTTTTACAATTCGCTTGAAGTATTCACCACAAACTTTATTTTTGTCGCTCATTGCATTTGAGTGTTTACGAGGTCTTGATTGAAGCCATGCCTCATTATTCATGTCGGGAACATTATAGTGGTTAACGCTGTCATCGCTGTTTGTCGTGCGCGACACCGGAACAATATCCACGTTAGGCCATGTTTTATAGTGCAGTGTTACTGCCTGCCCATTCTTTCGAACATTTGTTTTGCATTCTGCAAGTGCATCCCTAACATTTTGAAGAACTTGAGAGGGTTTCTTGTCCTTTATGTGTTTGCTGTAGTGTAATACCACGATTACATCTAAATCAGCATAACCAGTCACCGCCGTATAACGAGGAATAGAACCAGAAGGAAAAGCCTCGAGTATGGTGAAGTCATTTTTTAGCGACGATACAATATCGTCTTTTCGCTTGTTAGCTGTATCACGATGATTTCCACTTAGCTCAATATTCTCTCGGAATTTATCAAAGCAAACTGGTACGGTATAAGGCATAGCTAAATTTCATTAAGTAATTTATCAATCTTCCCCTCCATCACCTCAATTAACTGCCTATTAGCTTCAATAATTTCTTCCTCCTTCTCTGCTTCGACAACGAACTCTTTTTGGACTTCGAGGGGCGCAAGAGGGATTTTGATTTTTCTAATAATTGGCATATTTAAACCGCTTCTTTGGGTGTCTCCTGTAATATTTCTTATTTCTTGATACATGCTCCGTAGCACAATATAAAGAAAGTCTGGCATCAGAGTTTTATTATCTTTTGGTATCATTGCTACAAGTGATTGATTACATGTGGCTTCTGTCTTTAGTAAGGCAACGGTACCCCTTGTTTTTCCTTGTCCATTAAGTGCAATTAAAACAGAATCTTTTGGAAGTAATCTGGCATTAGAACTTTCCATGCCCAATTCTGTTATTCTACCTTTGCATTCTAATATTTTCCCTTTATGAATATCTCCTGAAACTAACCATTTAATTTTTCCATCTTCGTAATACTCTTTTTTGGTTGATGTTGGTGTACCACCCGTCATTAGTTCGCATAGTTCACCAATTTCCACCCACTCAACCCCCTCCATCTTCTCAAGCTATTTTCCAAAATACCTTCTCTCCTTCTCCAGACTGGCAATAACCTCCCACGCCGCGTCTATCGCTTTCTGCTTAACTTCAATCTGCTCTACGATTTCTTTTTGTACATCGAGAGGTGGGAGAGGGATATTGAATGGAGCCAGAGATTTCCTTGTAATTTGTGGCTGAGCTGTTCCTGAAATAGCTGAATTCAAATCAGTATGTCGCAGGAAATAATAAAGATATAATCGGTAGATACCTTCATTCTTTGGTTTAACTACCATAGCATTGCCAGTAATCCACGATTTTGGCTCTGACATATTAACAGTCCCACAAGTTGCACCTCGGCAAGTAATTAATACTTCTGAATCTTCGTGATTGTATTCATCATAAAAACCAATAATTCCATTTGCCCCGAAAACTTTATATTGTCCTAACCTTTTTATTTCATTTGAAGTAATAGTTTTTGGCTGATAAATATCACATATTTCATCAAGTGCCACCATCGACCACTTCTGATTTTTCCTCACTTCAGTTTCCCTATATCTCTCCCCAGTCAAATTATAATCACCACTTTCAGCGATTTTATCTTTCTTTACCCAAAGTGCGAGGTTGCTATCTTTTTTCTTGTCTTGTTTCCATTCATCAATTATTTCCAAAGCCTGCGGTAAATCATTATTATTTATCTTTCTTCTTTGTGCACCTAAATCAAAGCCGTCATTTTCAATCTTAATGAACAAAATCTCATCCGTCTTATTGGCAAGCTCGTTATCAAATAACAAAATGCTTGTTTTAACTCCTGAGTATGGATTAAAAACTCCCGGGGGCAAAGACACGACAGCGAACAAACCGTCTTCAACCAGCATTTGTCTTAACTGTTTATAAGCATTCTCGCCTTTAAAAATTATGCCTTCGGGAACGATTATTCCCGCCCGACCTTTGATATTTAGGTGCTCAAGAATGTAATCTACAAACAAAACCTCGGAGCGTTTCGCCTGAACGGAAAATCTCTTGTGAGGCATTACTCCGCCCTTCGGAGTCATAAAAGGAGGATTAGCCATTATCACGTCAAACATCTCATCCCATCGTTTCTCTGAACCGAGCGTGTCATATTCATATATGTGAGGGTCGCTGAATCCATGAAGATACATGTTTACAAGCGAGAGTTTTACCATGTCAGGTGATATATCGTAGCCCGATATGCTCTGCATAATTCTTTCTTTTTCCTGAGGCTTTAGTTTATCTCCCTTGTAAGAAATCTTCTCCTGCAAAACAGTTTCGGTTGCACTCTCGCCTTCCTTAATCTTTTCTTCCGCTCCTTCTTTTTCGGGCTTAAAATTAGAGGAATTATGTTTGATAATGTGCTTGTAAGCCGAAATCAGAAATCC
>JBDRCU010000041.1:0-2545 GCA_043821485.1 Parcubacteria group bacterium
TGTAGCAGCTTTCACTCCGAACTACTCAGGTAAGATCAAAGAAAATTTGAACCGTGCTGGTTATCGCTGTCACCTACAAAGTATGAATGAGATGATATTGATAGAGCTAAGAAGTACCGATTGAAATTTGCAGGAAACAAAGATAAAAAACCTATTGAGATGCGTAATTATTTCTGAAGAAACTCAACCAATTTTTGATCGGTAGATATTTCTTTCACTAGTGAGGGTAGCGCTTGAACCATTATATCTATTTGCGATTGAGGTCCTCCAGTGGTATCTGATCGGCGGGATTCATATTCGTAGTTATGTGAAAAAATACCTTTATTAGGAGATGTATGACTCACAGTCAGCTTTACTGCTGTGCTTGCGATTAGTTCTGTGGTAACAAAACTTATATTAAATAAAAGTGAATATTTGTAGACTGTTCCCTCAATAGTGTAGTCCGCTTTTGATTGCGGTGCATAATCGATGCACCTGTGTCCATTTCTTTCAAATTCTTGCTTGATTGCCTCAGCCACAACTTTAGCAATTGGCTGATCCAGTGTAAAGTCACGAACTCCCACGTGCCATAAGAAATGTGGATCAGTTCCCCTTATGTCTTTAAACTCTTTGAACGCGAAGACTTTTGGACTAATACTTTTCAAGGGGCTGCCAGTCTGTAGCTTCGGAATATCAGCACTTTTGATAACACTGCATCCAATCAACATAATTGTTAATGCCAATATCATTATTACTCTTAATAGAAACAAGCGTACTGTTACCATTTATTCGCCTCCTCACTTCAGATATAAGAAATCATATGCGAAGTTATTTGCGATTTTATCCAGTATTGTGTTTAGTTCTTTCAACCCGTTGATTTTATAATCATCAAGAGTATGAAGCTCTGAAGAGGAAGCAGATTCATCGCGATCCAGAATAATTTTACCTGTATCAGCTCTCAATATTTGACAGTTTGTAACTACATTGAGCCCGACATAATCACCAGGCCTACGTGATATTAAGATTTCACGGACTAATAGTCTAATAACAGCATCGTAACCCGCCTCTATTAATTGACGGTTATCTTGAGTTTTATCTTTTATATACTCAGCAATCTGTATCCCCCCTTTGTTGAGTGCCCGTACATATGATTGGGCAATTCTATCTTCAATGTGCATTAGATCCACGTTTTTATTAATGGTTGTTGAATGATACTTATCTTCACTGTGCCTAGCAGCCGGTTCTAGAACCATCATAGGAAATATAAAGAGTGGAAAAATCGCTGCAACGACCTGCACGGCTTGTCCACTTTCTCGTGCACTTATAGAAAACAATGCATCGGGAGCATTTGCCGAAGAAACAACCGCAACTTTTTTTATACCTGATAGACTTTCATTGTTAATATATGTTTGTTTTCTTGGTGGTGTCGTACAAGAAATAAATGATAAAATAAGAATAAATGATAATATGATACGCCTTTTTATCATCCTATTTGCCTCCTTTGAATATATCATCACTGCTTGATAAGAGATTCAGCCTGTTTCTGAATCGAATCAAGGACGGATATAGTTCGCGTAATCCCTGAGGACTTGCTTTTGTCCATAAAGATTTTTAAAATTTTTGAGTCTGTTTTCCCTTTGATAAACCAGCCGTCGACATCTAAAAAGACCATAAAATCATATATCCCTATAGGATGAGTGGTAGGGCTCCCATTGTGTTTCTCAATTTCGACCGAATCGAAGATCCCTCTCTTGCGAGCCGCATCTGCCACAGTTATTTTATCATTTCTTATAAAGGTAATGGTATAATCAACTTGCTCTTTCTCAAGCCTGGAAGCATTATTGCTCCAGCGAATATAATTTTTCTGTATCTCGTTATCCGATGGCAAGAGAAATAGGGCCCTTCCATGAACAGGGTGATCAGTCGGTTGAATCCCGGCGAGAATACTGGAACTAATTTCGTTAAGTCTTTGGAGAGCTTCTGCACTTGAGTAAAAGATTTCGTTTCCAGCATGATAGGTCGCGGTTGCACAGCCCACTACAGATATTGAGACTAAAAGAAGAATTATTGAGAAATTTTTTTTAATCATAAAATAATCCTCTCTTTGACGTGTAATATTAGTCTCTAAGTTCCCCTCTTTCGTAAATAAAAAAAACCCGCTCTCTTATAAGACACGGGGTATTTTCCAGCCTGTCCATATTTCCCTCCATATGGTTATATGGGATGGAAACTATTCAGTTGACTTTCACGACGTAAGCTTACTATCACGATTTCTATTCGAAATCTACTACAGAAATGAAATTAATAGATCTAACGCTTACAGGAAGTTACAAATACCCCCGATCATCGGAAAAGGCAACCTTCAATAATGCCACATTTCATCCCGAATTCAGTGATCTGGTCCGATCAACCGCCCTGAGCATTAGTATTTGAAGTCTTCCATTCTTACACTAAAGTCGGATTTGACCATTTCAGGAAGCCCAGTTTTTATCCAATTTCAGGGTTCTGCTACACCTGCGCCTTGACGCGGTCGCTTACGATGATTTACCCCGCCTCCTGCCCGATT
>JBDRCU010000042.1:0-16795 GCA_043821485.1 Parcubacteria group bacterium
CACCAATGGCTTTGCATATTTTGGCACAGGAACATCTCCAGGTATAGTCGTTAAAGTCCAGCTCTCTGACTTTACCCGTGCAGGTGCTCTCACTCTGGAGACCGGGGAGAATAGCCTTAATTCAGCAACCATTGACACCACCAATGGCTTTGCATATTTTGGCACAGGAACATCTCCAGGTATAGTCGTTAAAGTCCAACTCTCTGACTTTACCCGTGCAGGTGCTCTCACTCTGGAGACAGGGGAGAATGTTGTTCGTTCAGCAACCATTGACACCACTAATGGTTTTGCATATTTCGGTTTAGAAACCGATCCGGGTATAGTCGTTAAAGTCCAGCTTTCTGATTTTACTCGTGTAGGGGCTCTCACCTTTGAGAGCGGAGAGAGTTATGCTAATTCAGCAACCATTGACACCACCAATGGCTTTGCATATTTTGGCACGATAACAATTCCGGGTATAGTCGTTAAAGTCCAGCTCTCTGATTTTACTCGTGTAGGGGCTCTCACCTCTGAGACCGGGGAGAACAATCTCTACTCTGCCTTAATTGACACCACTAATGGTTTTGCATATTTCTCCACGGAAACATATCCAGGCAAAGTGGTCAAAGTCCAGCTCTCTGATACTAACCCTACTCCGCGCTTGGGCACGGCCGGCAGTCAAACGCTTACGGTAAATGGCAACCTGACTTTGGGAGATGGCATTGCTACTGTCACTGTTGATGGTGATAACTTTGATCCAGTCATAGATATAGGGGGTAACCTAGTTATCCAGGCTAGTGCAACCCTCATTTCTTCTGACACGAGTGCTTTTAATGTTGGTGGTAGCTGGACGAATTCAGGCATTTTTACTCCTCAATCAGGTACAGTTACCCTTAATGGAACCAACCAAGCAGTATTAGGCTCTACTACCTTCTACAATCTAAGAAAGACAGACCCAGACAATGATTCTACAGACCTTACTCTAACCTTTGATAATACAGCTACTCAAACAATAACAAACCTCCTTACCCTTACAGGTATAGATACGAATGACAGAGTAAACCTAGTATCAGACTCTCCAGGCACTCAATGGAGTCTAACGGCTAACGGTACATTCTCAATAGACTGGGCAGAAGTAACAGACTCAGATGCATCAGGAGGCAGTCAAGTAACACAGACTAATACAGAAGATGGAGGTAACAACCTGAACTGGCTCCTTGGCATAGACGTATCAGGCACAGTATATACAGATGAAGGCTCTACTAACATAGGGACAGGCAAAACAGTAGCTCTATCAGTAAACGGAGGTACTACAGCAGATACAGACCTATTCACAGGTGAAACAGACTCAAATGGAGACTATACAATAACAGTTACTACAATACCCTCTGCAGGAGATACAATAGCTGTATTCCTTGATGATGAAACACAAAACGGTACAACTGTAACAGTATCAGATGGAGAAGCTCTCTCTAACCTAGATATATACCAAGACCATGTAATAACTAGACATGATAATTCAGGATCATTAACAAACACCCTACTTAATACAGCAGATAATGCAGATACAGACATAGATTATTCAGTAACAGACTCAAACCTTACAGTAGGAGCTACTAATGAGGTAGAGCTATACATACCTGCATCACATACCTTCCTACCAGGAGGTACTGTAACAACAGGAGACTCAGATACCCAATCAGACCTAAAGATAGTAGGTACTCTTAATATGGCAGGCAATGACTTAACAATAGCAGGTAACTATACAAACTCAGGTACATATACATCAGGAGCTAATACAACAATCTTCAATGGAGCAGGCAATCAAACATTAATAACAGGAGGTACAGGAGATACACAAGATTTCAATAACATCACAGTAAACAAAGCCTCAGGCTCTCTAACAACATCTACCAATGCAGTAGATATTGATGGTACCCTTACAGTATCCTCTGGTACTCTAACAATAGATAAGAATACAACAGTAACAGGTAATATTACTAATGCAGGAACAATAACAGAGAATGATGGATACATAATCAAAGTAGCAGTAAGTACAGCATTAGATAAAGCTTTCTACTCTGAAGGAGTAGACACAACCTTAGACGTAACAGTCATAGATCAAGATGAAAACCTTGATGGTACATCTCCAGATACTACAACAGTAACTATTACATACAATGCAGACTCAGAAACAGTAACACTTACTGAAACAGGTAATGCTACTGGAGTATTCACAGGAAGCCTATCCATAGAAAGAGGTGATACACCTACATCAGATGACTCAATACTTGAGATATCTGCCAATGGTACAATAACAGCCTCATACACAGACTCTGAAGATTCTACAGATAACAATACATCAGATACAGCCCCTTATTCGACAAGAGGGGTAGGTAGTGGGGGAGGATCAGGAGGGGGAATCTTTCCAAGTACACCTCAGGCTACATCGACACCCTTACCTCAGGTTACACCTACACAAACTCCTACTTCTACAAGTACACCGACAGTAACCCCTACACCCACATCTTCCACTCCGGATTCAAACCCCCCTCTCCCCCTCATTCCTGAGACAATAGAAACAGCAAAGGATATTCTAGAAACAGTAGGAGAAACAATAGAAGATGTAGTATTCAAAGACTTCCCTTCTGACCTTCTTAATCTAACAAAGAACTTCTCTGAACTAAGAGATACACTCACAGAGATAGGTATAACTACATATGAAGACATAAAGAGGCTAGCTAAGGCAGATATACACCTACCAAGTTTTGAAGATATTAGTACAATACCTACAGACATAGTATTTGCACGATCAGGAGATAAACTGATTAACTACAATACAAGACTGCGTATCACAGAAAAAGGAGAAGTAACTCAGTTAATATATACAATATCAGGCCAAACGCTTAACTTAGCAATTAAGCCCCAAGGAGAAGTAGATAAAGTAACAGGAAGGATAGTTATCAAAGATATATCACAATCAAAACAACAAGAAACAGTCTTCCTACCAGGTAGTACTATCACTGCTAATATCCTTCTATCTAATAACAGCTTCACCCAAAAGAAGGATATCAATATTAAATACATGCTCCAAGAGTTTAAATACACAGATCCTGATAAGGATGGGATATATACAGCAGTTGTCATTGTCCCATTAGTAGCAGGAGACTTTGAAGTAATAACTACATTCGACTACAAAGATGGTACAAAAGAGGAACTAGCCTTATTTACACTAGTAGTAGATCCTGAAGGATACATATATACAAAGTCGGGAGATAATGAAGTAAGACTTCCCAATGCTAAAATAGCCATATATTATAGACAAGTAGATACGCAAAACTATGTAATATGGCCAGGAGAAGATTATCAACAGATAAACCCTCAGTTTACTGATAATACAGGAGAGTACTCATTCCTTGTACCCGAAGGAGAGTATTATCTCAAAGTAGAAATAGATGGATACAAAGAATATGTATCAGAACCCTTTATTGTATACCAAGGACAAGGGATACATGAGAATATTGAGATGAAAAAGACTGGGATAGGGTTGAGCGTGGAGGTTGCAATGCTGGGAGTGTTGATATTGCTGGTCTTATACTTTCATCTAGTAAAACGTAAGAAGGTAAAATTTCGTTCAGAGTATTCCTCAAGGAAAGGGAGAGAGATGCGTTGACCAAACCAAGTTTCTAAGAGGCACATCATGCCTATCAAAATTTGAAGCCCGTGAGGCCCAGCCTCTCGGGCTTCACGCTTTTATGTACCTTATACCCACTTTTATACTAGCTGACTTTGTTCTTAAGTATTTCGGGATCAACTTTTTTCTCTTTTTTGATTTTGTTGAGGATTCTTTCTACGGCAATAATAGCGTCTAAATCATGGATAGACAGGGGAGAAACATTTTTATTTAACTTCGCAAGTTTTGCGAGTTTTTGTTTTGTTTCTTTTGCATTGATCATATCTGTTTTTGATAAAAATAGATATTCTTTTTTATTCAAAAGTTCCTTGCTGAATTTGCCAAGTTCTTTCCTTAGGGTTCGATAATCTGTAACAATGCTTTTTGATTCAGCTGAAACAAGATGAAACAGTACTTGCGTTCTTTGTACATGTTTTAAAAATTTTAATCCAAGCCCTTTATTCTCACTCGCTCCTTCTATGATTCCAGGTATATCTGCGATAATAAGTTCGTAGTATGCGCCTAAATGCGGTTCAAGAGTTGTGAAGGGGTAATTTGCTACTTTGCTATTTGCTCTAGTCAATTCATTGATGAGACTCGACTTCCCAGCATTGGGTAGTCCGACAAGACCAACGTCAGCAATCAATTTGAGTTCTAATCGTATTTTAAATGTTTCACCCGGGTTGCCGTATTGAAATGTTTTTGGAGAGGTTTTCTTAGCTCCTCTAAAATGAAAATTGCCTTTTCCTCCGCGTCCGCCTTGGGCTACAAGTTTTCGTTCGCCAATTTTAGTAATTTCTTCTACAGTATTGTTGGTTTGATTGTGGATGACAGTTCCAACTGGAATGTTAATAATTAGATCCTCGCCAGTTGTACCGTCATGAAGCTGAACTTTTCCGTTTTGGCCATCTTGAGCTTTAAAAACCTTGATATTGCGTAAACGATTTAAAGCGTTGATATCTGAAATGCCTTCAAGATAGACGTTTCCTCCGCGTCCGCCACTCCCGCCTGTAGGTCCAAGAGACATTTTTGTTTTATTGAATGAGACACGGCCATCACCGCCATTTCCTGAGGTTATTTGAATTGTAGTGTCGTCAATGAGCATATTAGGTTAACAATAACATATAATCTAACTTCGTCTAGGATAAGGAAACATATAAAAAGAGCCAGCGTTTGCCGGCTCTTTTTATATGTTTCTATTTTAAGTAGACGATGTTTTTTATTTTTTCTTCTTTTTCGTAGTAGTCTTTTTGGTTGTTTTTTTGCCTATGGCTTTTGCAACCAATTTGCTTACGGCAATAGTGTCAACTTCTTTTTTTAGGGGCTTTGACTGTTCTATTTTTTGAGAATATTCAGCCTCGGCAGGAGTCAGGACTTTTAGAATTTTATTAAGCGTTATGTTTATTTGTTCCAACTCTGCTTTGAGATTCGGGGCAGTACCACCAGTGCCTTGGCTAGATCGTCTATCGTCGAAGCGTGGTCGTGAGTCTCTATCGTTGCTTCCGTATCGTCTATTGCCTCTATCTTGGAAGTCTCGTGACTTGTTATTGTCTTTTTTCCCAAAACAATCGCTACAGAAGACTGGTTTGCTGCCTGTTGGTCGGAACGGGACTTCACAATCATTGCCACAATCATTGCAAACCGCCTTATGCATCGTAGGACGACCCCCATCTCTTCCGTCGTCTCTTCCGCCTCCATAGCTTCTGCCTCCACCTCTTCTTCCACCGAATTTACCCCTTTTATTAAAGTCTCCCATATTATTTTGATTATATTTGATTATATCGATTATATTAGTATGCAAAGATAAGTCTATGCTGTTTATCCCCAAATAGCAATGGCTTAGCAGATATTTATTTTAATAGTATTGAGGTACGAATAAACAATTATGTCATGAATCCCTTGTTTTTTCGTCTTTTTATGCTAATATATAAGGTATGAAAAAGTTTACATGCAGAGAAATGGGAGGCCCTTGCGATGAAGTATTTGAGGGCAGATCCATTGATGAAGTCGGAAATAAAGGCGGGCAACACATTATGACCTCTACAGATGAGCTTCATAAGCCCATGAGAGAACAAATGGCTAAATCTAGCCGGGAGGATAAAAATAAATGGTGGGACGAATTTAACGAAACATGGGACAAAAAAGATAATTCGTAATGCAATCGTAACCTATAATGCAATCGCGCATAGTCGTCATAATTATTTTAATAGTCTCTGTTTTTTTGACGTTTTTTGTATACCCGAAACCGTTTAATAAAATTTTTGGTTCTTTGCATTCTTTTGAATCTCGCCCATTTTCATTAGGGCTTGATTTGGTTGGAGGGGTTAGGCTTGTTTATTTAGCAGATTTAAATGAAATAGGAGAGCATCAGACAGCGGATGAAGCCATGGATGCCTTGAGGGGCGACATTGAAGCAAGGGTTAATACTTTTGGAGTTGCAGAACCGGTTGTACAGGTTGAGGGAGCTGATAGATTGATTGTGGAATTGCCGGGTATTAAGAATCTTGACGAAGCAATTAAGAGGATTGGCGAAACCCCTATATTGGAGTTCAGAGAAGAAATGTCTGAAGAAGAGATAGCAGTTTTAACAGAAAATCTCGGGCGAGAGCCATTTCTTGAAGAAGTATTTAAAGATACAGGACTTACTGGTAGGGATTTGGATTACGCTCAACTTGATTTAGATTATGGAGCTAAAGTTCTTTTGAAACTTAATTCAGACGGCGCTGAACTTTTTGCTTATATAACAGAACGTAATTTAGATAGGCCTCTTGCTATATTCCTTGATAATAATTTTGTAAGCGCTCCAATAGTGAGAGATGTCATTACAGACGGAGAGGCAGTTATTTCAGGCAATTATACCATCGAAGAAGCCAAGTCTCTTGCAGAGTATTTGAATCGAGGAGCTTTGCCAGTACCTATAGAGATCATATCGCAACAGACGATAGGTGCTTCTTTGGGGGCCGATTCATTGCATAAATCATTAAGAGCTGGTTTGTATGGTTTATTAATAGTTGCATTATTCATGATAGTTTTTTATCGTTTGCCGGGTTTGATGGCAGTTGTAGCTTTATTGATTTATACAGTTTTTGTTTTGACTTTGTATAAACTGATTCCTGTTACCTTAAGTTTGGCTGGCATTGCGGGTTTCATTTTGTCTTTGGGCATGGCTGTTGATGCTAATATTTTAATATTTGCAAGGGCTAGAGAAGAACTCAAGGCAGGATTATCCGCTCCTCAGGCTTTTGCAAAAGGTTTTAATCGCGCATGGTATTCAATCCGCGATAGTCACGTTGCTACTCTTCTTGGTTCAATAATCCTTTATTCATTCACAACTTCGCTTGTCCGGGGGTTTGCTTTAACTTTGGGCATTGGTGTATTGATGAGTCTGTTGACAGCCGTTGTGATAACCCGTTCACTCTTGGATTTATTTTTGAATACAAAATTAAAAGATAAGTATTGGCTTTTTTAAATTTTTATGAAATCAATTTATAAAATAATGTTTTCTGTATCAGTTGCCATGGTTATTGTCTCATTGGTAATTTTAATTTTGTTTGGATTAAAACTTGGTATTGATTTTCAGGGAGGTTCAATAATTGAAGCTGAATTTGTAAATGAAATATCAGATATAGACATAGAAGAGATAAAGAGTGTTGTATTGGAATTTCCAGGCATCAGTGATTTATCGATTAATACGGCAGGGGAGAGAGGTATAATTTTGAAAATGGCGAAGATTGATAATGAAACGGCAAGCGCTCTGGTCAGCGACTTGTCGCAGAAATTCGGAGAACTTAATCTCGATCGTTTTGACTCAATTGAAGCATCTATAGGAAAAGAGCTTAGAGAAAAAAGTATTATTGCTATAATTGTATTATTAATAGCCATAGTAATTTATATATCTTTAGTTTTTAGAAAAATGAGTTCCGTGCTTTCGCCCTGGAGTATGGGCATAGCTGCGATAATAGCTCTTGCGCATGACATAATAATACCAATAGGAATATTTGCTATTTTGAGTAACTTTTTTGGAATTGAAATCGGTTCTATATATGTAGCCGCTCTTTTGGCGATTTTGGGATATTCGGTTTCGGATACTATCGTTGTTTTTGATAGAACAAGAGAAAATATTTTAAAATCAAGCAAACATGAAGATTTCGGAGGGATAGTCCATAAAAGCATTCTTCAGACATTGACGCGATCAATAAATACAACTCTAACAACAATATTATCTCTTATTGCTATATTCTTTTTTGGAGGAGAAAATATAAAATATTTTGCTTTAGCTATTATCATTGGAATAAGTTTAGGGGCTTATTCTTCTATATTCGTAGCATCCCCGTTGCTTGTTTGGTTTAGAAGAGAAAAAAGGAAAAAAGTTTAATTTGTCTAACAACATCTACTTTCTCAGATAAATAGTATATACTTACATATATGGCAAAAAGAGACACAGGAGTAGGAAAGAGAAAAAGGTCAAAATCAAGAAAGACCAAGAAAAGACTTGCGATTAAGGCCGAGATGTTAGCAGCAAGAAAAGCCGGCAGAAAGCGCAAGTAGACTTTCAAGTAGACCAATAGCAAAAGCGGCCGTACGGCCGCTTTTGCTATGTCTTATCCAACGATCTTCTAGAAGTTGATCGTTATATTCCCATTGTCCAAGCCAGTGCGTGCAGTACCGACGCAGCTGCTTTCTGCGGGGAATTCTCCTGTAGAATTTGAGTCGTATACTTTGACATTTGAGGAGTCCCAGATTTCTATTCTTACCGTATCATCTGTATCTCCGGCTCTGAATGTAATTTTGGACCCCTCCTCTTTATTCCATCTGCCCCAGCCTGTGAAATTTACTGCAGAGGTGCAAGTGGCGCTATTCGAAGCGAAGAAGTTAAGGTCAGTTACTGTGTCCATGTGGAATTTACTTTTGTCCAGATCAGCACCTACATTATGAAGATTTACTTGCCAGGTTCCAATTAGACCTGCTGAACCGGCGTCACCAACTATGCCACCAAAACTGAAATCAAGCCAGTTTTTTCGTTTCGAACCCATTTCTTCAAGCGCGTGACCTCCTCCGTGTACATAGTCTTGTACGATATAGAACAGTTGTGTTTCACGAACATCGGGTTCTCCTGCATCATCCTTTGGATTAAAGATAAAACAGTATAGTCCGGCATCCAAAGATGTTGCATCAAACATTGCTGAGAAGTCAGCTCCGTCCCATGTGTAAGGATCATTGAATCCGTCAACATTTCCTACGACAGTATTTGTGCCAGCAGAACATGTGCCTTCTCGTACTGCCCACTGTACAATGTCATCATTGATGTCGTCGCCATCATCATAGGTGGCAGCTAGCTCCACGTTGCCAAATGTGATTGCGTTTGCTTCAGGACTAGTAATCGTCCCAGTAGGGGTGCCAGCTGCATAGACTACTCCTGTGCCAAACAATGCTAAGACAAAAATAATAACAGAAATTTTTATACGCATAATTAATTTGTTAATAATAGACCTATAGATTGTTAATAATCGACCAGTTAACGTTTATGATTTACAGGTATTATACAGAGATTATTCAGTTATCAACAGGGCATTATGTGGATTAGTTGTGGAGATATTCTGTTATAATGAATATATAGGATTTTGTT
Source organism: Parcubacteria group bacterium (assembly GCA_043821485.1). Lineage (GTDB taxonomy): Bacteria > Patescibacteriota > Minisyncoccia > 2-02-FULL-40-12 > IGHO2-01-FULL-4-A > JBDRCU01. Next base: position 9,279 of record JBDRCU010000042.1, read on the forward strand.
ATAAATTTTTATGAATAAATACAATAAATTGTTGGTTGTATTGAGAGTATCCATTGGATGGATTTTTTTGTATGCAGGTATTGCAAAGATACTTGATTCAGAGTGGACTTCTGCAGGATATCTTGAGCATGCCCAAACATTTCCCAGTTTGTTTAATTGGTTTGCTTCCCCAGGGAATATAGGGTGGATCGATTTTATTAATCAGTGGGCACCATTGCTCATTGGTATTGCTTTGATCCTAGGCATTGGTATGCGCTGGGCTTCATGGTCCGGAATTGCATTGATGGTATTGTATTATGTCCCTGTATTACATTTTCCATATGTTGGAGAACATTCATTCCTTATAGATGAGCATGTTATCTATTCGCTTGTGCTTTTGGTCCTGTATTATGGCAAAGCAGGAGATCATTTTAGTCTAGCTAGTCTTATATCCAAGAAGTCTTCTTAGAAGAGTATAATGAATTGTCGAGAACGTTCAAGCATGATATAGTATTTTTATGAACCGAAAACTAATAATAGCATTGATTATTCTTGCCTTAGGATCTGCCACCCTCCTAGGCGTTTTTAGTCTTGGTTTAATTGATCATAGTCAAGCTCATTCATGCCCCATAGCTGTGATGTCGGGTGGGGATTGTCCTCCAGCTGGAGATGAGGCCGCATTGGTAGGACACCATATTTCTGGAATAGGAGTATTGACTCTAGCAATTCCAAACGGGGAAACCGTTTTACAAATATCTGTCCTGACTTTTTCTATTCTTATTTTGGTTTTGATTGGATTTAGAGGTGAATACAATGGGGTGCAAGAGATTGCCTCAATCGGAGGTAGAAAGAAATATGATTTTTGGAAGATAAAACCTAATTCTCAAAAAGAGAACATTTTATATTGGATAGGATTACATAATAAAAAAGAGCTGCCTGCCTTAAAATGGGCGTATGCTGTAGGAACTCGTATATGAGTTAATCTTATTAATTAAGAATTAAGCAAAACGCCCGTTCAGATAATAATGAGCGGGTGTTTTGTATTAGAAACATGAGTAAAAAAAATAATTCAACAGGATATATAGTAGGAACTGTATTTGTTATCGGACTTGTTGCACTTCTGGTGTGGTTGGGCATAGGAGGAAATTCAATGACGTATTCGGCCAGTGCCCTTACTGTTACGGAAAAGAGTTTCGACTTTGACACCATATCCATGGAAGAGGGTAAAGTGTATCACAAATTCGAATTAAAAAATGAAGGGATAGAGTCAGTGAGCATCATTAAAGCATACACTTCATGTATGTGCACCGAAGTATTGATAACAAATGAGGCAGGAGATGAGCGCGGTCCGTTTGGGATGCAGGGTCACGGTATAGCAAGCACAAATCTAGAAGTCGGAGTCGGAGAATCTGTGACAGTTGAAGCTATATTTGATCCGGCTGCACATGGACCATCAGGAGTAGGATTCGCAGAACGTTCCATCTATCTGGAAACTAATTCATCCGTAGAACCAAAAGTTGAATTAACTTTTCAGGCAATGGTGACTCAATAACATATGGATATAATATTTAGTGCATCAATTATTGCAGCGTTTCTGGCTGGTATGGTTGCATTATTCGCACCTTGTTGTATTACGGTGCTTTTGCCATCGTATTTAGCTTCTGCGTTTCAAGAGAAGAAAAACATTTTTAGGATGACTTTGCTATTTTTTCTTGGAATTGCAGTAATTCTTGTGCCAATTGGTCTTGGAGCGGCCGGTTTTGCACGAATATTCCGTGATTTTCACAAGGAGATGTATATCTTCGGTGGACTTCTCATGGTTGTTTTCGCTGTCTTGGCTGTATCAGGCAAAGGATTGTCAATAATTCCAATGCCGAAAAGATTGACGCCTAGAATGGATGGAGCAAACTCGAAATCAGTATTTCTTCTTGGTATGTTCTCTGGTGCTGCAACATCATGCTGTGCGCCTGTTCTTGCAGGTGCAGTGACTCTAGCTGTAATCTCCGGTACGTTCTGGAAAGCATTGATAGTCACATTCGCTTATGTATTTGGAATGACATTTCCGTTATTCATTACAGCGTATGTTTATGACAAATACAAAATTGAAAATTCCAGACTGATAAAGGGCAAATTATTTGAAATGAATCTAGGATCAAAAAAATTCTATGTTCATTCTACAAATATACTATCTGGGGCAATATTTCTGGTCATGGGTATAATATTGCTTATTATGGCGTTCTCCGGTAATACATTCTGGGCGCCATCATTCCAGGTTGGAATCGGTGAAAAACTTAATACGTGGTCTCAAATTGTTTTCGAACAAATTTCAGTAATTCCTGAATCTATTTGGGGCATAGTTATAATCGGAGTATTTTTCTATTTTGTGTATAAAGCATACTCAAGAGCGAAACTTGCCCGTAAAGAAAATGGAACAAAAAATAACAGAGGAGAAAATGACAGAGCAGGAACCGATGGATCAGAGTCAGGAGACTGTTGTTCAAAAAAAGACAACAACCAGAGATAGAACTAATACGTGGAAACTGGCATCGTGGGCATTTTTATCCGCGCTTATCATTACACAGGTTACTGGTATAAATCTTGAAGGCATAACTCGAACCCAGAATGCAGTCAGCTCATACAAAGAAAACAAATTAGCAGAAGTAGTTATGCCGGAGCAGGGTATTGTAATTCCAGTAAAATGGGATGATATGGGTAGCCAGATGATAGATGCTGGAGTGATTGACGCGGATAAATTTGAATCATTATATGAGAATAGAGGAGGGCTTGATGATAGCGAGCTCGCACTCATGTATGACTCTGGTAATGGAGACATCCTTATGACAGAAGAAAATGCCGGCGTTCTGTTGAATCTATTGTGGGCATTTGGATTGGCAAATAAGAATCCGATCCTAGAGGAGGGCCCCATGGTGGACGATCAGTATGGCGGTGATCCAGGGAGATTCGCATCTACTGGCGGATGGTCATTGGCAGAAGGCAGTCCTATGGATCATTACAGTAAATATAGTTTTGTGATATTAACTCCGGAACAGCAGACATTAGTCGAAAGAGTATCGAAGAATATCTATCGTCCGTGTTGTGGTAACTCTGTACATTTTCCAGATTGCAACCATGGTATGGCTATGTTGGGATTGTTGGAACTTCTCGCATCGCAGGATATAGGCGAAGAAGAGATGTACGATATTGCGCTTAAAGTAAATTCATACTGGTTTCCTGATACCTACATGACAATCGCTAAGTACTTTGAGAAAAGAGATGTTGCGTGGGATGACGTGAATTCAAAAGATATACTCGGATCATTGTATTCAAGTGCGTCAGGATACCGTCAGGTGCTCGCAGAAGTTGAACCGCCGCAAGCTGTTAGTGGGGGAGGAAATGACTGTGGGGTATGATAGAATTAAAATAATTACTATGGATTATAATAAAATGAAATACTACACATGTCCTATGCATCCAGAAGTAATCAAATACTTGCCGGGTATGTGCCCTGAATGCGGTATGAACTTGGTGGTCACTGAAAAGGGGAAGATTGAAGATAAAAGCCACACACAACACAAAAATGTTTTTGTTGTTAAGTTTTGGGTGAGTTTAGTTTTGTCTATACCTATAGTTATTTACTCTGACTTGCTTCAACAGTTGTTCGGATGGGAGGCACCAGCTATCGCAGGATCGTCATACATGTCGTTAGCATTAGCTTCAATAATCTTCTTTTATGCAGGCTCGATATTCCTGACAAGCGCATGGAGAGAGATTAAAGGTAAAGCCCCTGGCATGATGACACTGATTGCGATTGCAATCACAACAGCTTATTTATGGAGTATATATACTGTAGTTGCAGGAGTAGAAGGAGCATTATTGTGGGAACTTGCGACCTTGATAACTATCATGTTGTTTGGGCATTGGATGGAAATGAAAGCAGTACATGGGGCGCAAAGCGCACTTGATGAATTATCTAAACTTTTACCAGATACAGCAGAAGTAGTTCGTGGTGATGCCATGCACATGATGCCACTTACTGAAGTTAAAGAAGGGTTTATTGTATTCGTTCGTCCAGGAAGTAAGATCCCGACAGACGGTAAGATAATTGACGGGACGTCAGAGGTAGATGAATCGATTGTTACGGGTGAATCAAAACCCGTTACTAAAAAAGTTGGAGATGAAGTAATAGCTGGAAGTATCAATAATAATGGCTCATTGAAAGTGGAAGTCACGCACATAGGAGAGAATACATTTCTTGCAGGAGTTATGAGACTGGTTGCTGAAGCACAGGCGTCCAAGTCTAAACTACAAACATTATCTGATCGTGCGGCGCTGTACTTAACAGTTATTGCTGTTGTTGGTGGATTCGCTGCATTAATTGTATGGCTACTTGTCGGGAGAGAGCCCGCATTTGCGATTAGTCGCATGGTAGCTGTACTTGTTATTGCATGTCCTCACGCGCTTGGTCTTGCGATTCCTTTGGTCGCCTCAATCTCAACAACAATGGCAGCTAAGAATGGTTTTCTCGTTAAGCAAAGACTGGCTCTTGAGATGGCACGCAATGTTGATGTGGTTCTGTTCGATAAAACTGGTACATTAACTAAGGGCGAATATGGTGTTGATACAATATGGGCAGTTAATGCGAGAGATAATAATGAAGTTTTGAGATTTGCTGCTTCCGTAGACACACATTCAGAGCACTATATTTCGCAATCCATTGTTAAAGAGGCGAATAGAAAGAATATACAATTCAAATCAGCCGAAGAGTTTGAACGCATTGCCGGTAAGGGAGTGAAAGGTATTGTAGACGGCAAAGAAGTTTTTGTTGGCGGAGAGGCAGTTATCAAAGATTTAAACTTGGAGATACCAGAATCAATTAAATCTCTAGTAAGTAATAGCAATAAGCAAGGCAAGACAATCATTTATGTAGCTCAAGATAAAAAACTTGCAGGCATATTATCTCTTGCGGATGTAATTCGTGAAGAATCTCGCGAAGCGATCAAATCATTGCAGGAGTCAGGTGTAGAAGTAGCAATGATAACTGGTGATTCAGAAGATGTGGCTCGTTGGGTTGCACAAGATATTGGTATAGATCGCTATTTCGCCAGAGTAATGCCTGAGGATAAATCGAGCAAAATTAAAGAACTACAAGCCCAGGGTAAAAAAGTTGCTATGGTAGGAGATGGTATCAATGATGCTCCTGCGCTTATGCAGGCTGATTTAGGTATCGCAATTGGAGCAGGCACAAATGTTGCTATTGAATCTGCAGGAATAATTCTTATCAAAAACGATCCACGCGATATTGCAAAAGTAATTACATTATCCAAGCTTACTTACACTAAGATGATCCAGAATCTCTGGTGGGCTGCAGGGTATAACATTGTGGCAATTCCACTGGCAGCAGGCGTACTAGCATTTAAGGGAATCATTCTTCAGCCTGCAATTGGTGCGGTGTTTATGTCACTAAGTACGGTCATCGTAGCAATCAATGCAGTGATGTTGAAGAGTAAGAAACTATAACAGAGATAAGACATCTTTATAGAACTGTGCTAGGATTCTGGATATGAAATTTTTTGCTTTTGTTTATTCTGCCTTTTTGCGTAGGATTCTATTTCTTTTTGATCCAGAAAGGGTTCACGATTGGACTCTTGGTTTTGGGTATTGGCTGGGAAAATATAGGTGGACGCGATTTTTGTGCGGGTGGCTATTTGATTTTGAAGACTCTACACTTCGGCAGAATATAAAAGGAATTGAGTTTAAAAATCCAGTTGGACTTGCTGCTGGTTTTGATAAAAACGGAGATCTTTTTGGAATACTGCCTTCTGTTGGTTTTGGATTTGCGCAAGTGGGGACTGTTACCCATAAGTCTTATGAAGGCAATACTAAACCAAGGCTTTACCGTTTACCCAAATCAAAAAGTTTGATGGTAAATTTTGGATTAAAAAATGATGGAGTAATAAAGATTGTTGAGAGAGTGAAAAAAAGTAGATCAGAAAGTAAGATAGACGAATTTCCTGTCAGTGTTTCAATAGGTAAAACAAATAGCAAAGAAACATGTACCACTGAATCAGGTACAGCTGATTATGTAGCTTGTATGCGTGAAGTTATGCAAAGTAATGTCGCTGATTTTTATACAATAAATATATCATGTCCAAATACATTTGGAGGAGAACCATTTACAACGTCAGAGAAATTAGAATATCTATTGAAAGGTATATACGAATTGCATCCGGATAAACCCGTATTTTTAAAGATGCCGATCAATCTTGAATGGGAAAATTTTAAAAAACTTCTTGATATTGCTGTGGGTTTTGACGTAGATGGTGTAATCATCGGAAATCTTAATAAAGACAGAAATGATTCAATGGTTTTTGATAATATACCCGAGAGTATTAAAGGAGCAATGAGTGGAATTCCAACAAAGAAATTATCAGATGAATTGATATCTAAAACATACAAAGATTACGGAAAAAAGCTGGTGATAGTAGGTGTTGGAGGTATTTTTAGTGCAGAGGATGCTTATGAAAAGATAAAAAGAGGCGCGTCATTGGTACAGCTAATTACAGGTATGATATATAGAGGACCCCAACTCATAGGAGAGATTAATAGAGAATTGGTGAAGCTTGCTCGTAAAGACGGATATAGTAATATTGGAGATGCAGTAGGGATGTATTATTCATAGATTCCTAAAATTTAGATAATTTAGCCATTTTCAGGGCAATAATCATTGAAAACCATAGAAATATGGGTTTTTTAGTGTAACAAAAAGCGTATGAATTCGTTTCTATAATACAACACACTTTCAGCCCTATATCCAGGGAAAGGGGTAATTATAGATGACCCAGATAAGGAGAGAGATCACGGTAAGGGAGCCCATTCAGGTCTACAGGCTGGACAAAGAGCGTCGACCTGTGGCGATGTGTACACTCCCTCCAGGAAGAGAAGGGGCGTACAGTGCTCTGGCCATCGAGAACCCAGCTCCCATCGCAGAGAGGCCTTACAAGTGGTGGGTTGTCGAGCTTGAAGACGGTACTTCCGCGGGAATGGGAGTGCCGGGCTGGGAAGATCTGGCTAAAAGAGTTAATCCGCCTGTGGTCATAGGAGGCCTTCAGGCTCAGTCTTAGCTTTGTCGGAGGAAGCCGTGTTCGTTCTTAGGCCGCCGTGAGGACCCCTCCGGCGGTCCTCATATTTTATGCAATTCGAACCTATGTTATGATTTTAAATAGTATAGTGTAACAGTTCTATAAACAGTCGTCTTAATCTGTGGTTGATTCATATAAAGTACAATTTATTGAGTTCTATAGAGAACATAGTCCGGATGTATTGAAGTACTGTTATTTTCGTGTTAGTTCAAAGGAAGAAGCAGAAGATTTGACAAGCAAAGTGTTTCTTAAAACATGGGACTATATTACAAAAGGAAACAAGATAGATAATTTGCGAGCATTTATATTCAAGGTAGCGCATAATATAGTTATAGATTTTTATAAGACTTCAAAAAAAGACCGTGAATTATCAATACATAATTTTGAAGAAACCACAAT
>JBDRCU010000043.1:0-2389 GCA_043821485.1 Parcubacteria group bacterium
TTGATCTGGTTACGCTTGTTAAGAGCTCCCCCCTCAACAGGCGACCAGTAAATGTTATAAGATGACGCCCCCTCAACAGCTTTCCATTGAATTGTAATCTGTTTATTGCCGGCTATCATGGCGACTTCTGTCGGTTCAGAAGAAGCAACACCCAGAAGCGACCCCGCGACTTCTTGGGAAGCACGGCTTTCCCCAAAGAAATTAACGGCTGTCACTACATAATAGTACATAGTGGCTTTGGTTAATCCGCCATGCGAGTAAGGGCTGGATACTCCCTTGATCTGGTTACGCTTGTTAAGAGCTCCCCCCTCAACAGGCGACCAGTAAATGTTATAAGATGACGCCCCCTCAACAGCTTTCCATTGAATTGTAATCTGTTTATTGCCGGCTATCGTGGCGACTTCTGTCGGTTCAGCAGGAGCATTACCCAAAAGCGAACAGGAGATCACTAAGAAAAACAACGAAACATGAATACATTTTAAAGCATTTCTCATAACTTACCTCTCCCTAATCATCACTTGTGTTGTAGTCGCCTTTTAGTATCCGCCATCTCATCTGGACTAATTCAACAAATGTCTTACCATAGGAGCTCAATTTCACTTTACTATCGAAGTCATTAATCCATTTAACCGGTATGATTGCAATAGAATATCTGAGCTTTTTCGCTAATACAAGAAGCTCAATATCTAAACCCCACCGATCAATTTTTGATCGAGAAAAAATATCATCAGCGGCGGTGGCGGTTAAAGCCTTGAATCCACACTGCGTATCCCATATCCCTCTTACAGCCATCATTTGTATAAGAGCATTGCTTATGTTACCCAAGCATCTTTTTATAAAGTTTTGAGGAACTTCCTGTTTTGCTCCTTCTGCATCTTTTGAATTACGTGAACCGATCACGACTTGATATCCTTTTAAAAAAAGAGGAGCCATTAAGTCATAATGTTCGATACTTGTAGCATTGTCTGCATCCATGAAAAGGCGAATTTTTGCTTTCGTACTTAACATCCCCTGTCTCACAACCCATCCCTTACCATGATTTATATCATTATGGATGAGTCTAAGGTTTTTTGTTGCTTTTATGAAATTATTTATTAGCTGAACTGTCCCATCGGTTGATCCATCTGAAACTATCAGTATTTCGTAAGACAGCTGTTTATTTGCGAGATATGAACAAATTGAACGGATTGTTCTTTCTATTCTCTTTTCTTCGTTGTAGGCAGGAATGATGATTGCCAAATCAATATCAGAAGCCATGAACATCTATCCTCATCTTATTGTTTGTAAGAACTCAATTCGGTATGCGTTATATGGACCTTGCTTTTGAAAGAGATCGAGTTTTAAATTTTCATTTTTCCATATCCAACTTGAAGATAGAGGATCACTGCCAACGGTTCTTTGCATAAAAGAGCTCATGCGTAATATAGATAAATATTCGTAGAGTTTTTCACGAGCCGGGCTGAAAGATCGGCCAATGTATATCCAGGGTCTTGATTCTTTCATCAGTTCTTCTAACATCGATACGTGATTATTTCTGCCAATCCACCATTTAAAAGAATCAGTCTTAATAAACGAATGATTTTCGCTTCCCGTTAATGTTGTTATAGCAGATCGAATCTGTTTATCAGGATAAACAAATCTCAACAAACAATATTCCGTTATCCACGGCAAAATAAGTGTTGCTTGGGGTTCATGTTTATATACATCCGATACAATCTTTTTCAACTTACTCTGATCGATGTCATAAAGAGAAAGGGGTGTGAAGACCAAACGATTCGATATGACGATTGATATCAATAAAATCAATATAAATAATCTCTTATGCAATCGTAAGGACTTCACGACATTCTGGAGTCCTTGATTTACTATTATTGCCGTAGGAAGAAGACCGATACTGAAAAATCTTGTTTCTAAATAACTCGCAGCAACGAATAAGGGAACAACAGATATGCACAACCAGCAAATGGATAGCTTGAAAGTTCTTGTCCACTTAAATAAAAATGAAAAGGGCAACAGGATGATGAAGGATTGAAAGTACATCATAAACACGTATATTTTTACACCATCGTCACCACTTTTTAAATTCATGACGTTGAATTTCAGTAGACCAACCGACTGCATCAAAAGATCACCTTTAAGATAGAATACAAATATTACAAGCACAATGAGACCTGCGAATATTATCATGGCCCGCTTGATCATTGTTCTTATCAGATAGTGCTGCCTGTAAATGATGCCATATGAAAAGACGAAGCCGATAAAGTTAACAAGGAAAAGATATCTGCATAAGGCTCCTAATACAATTCCTGCAAACGCCAATGATAGTAGAATACTAATTTTTCCTGTTGCAGTTTCACGGATACTTCTTATAAACATCCATAATCCAAAT
>JBDRCU010000044.1:0-39838 GCA_043821485.1 Parcubacteria group bacterium
CTGCCAATAGACGATACTACAGAAATGTAGTATCGTTTTATTATGAGAACGAATAAGGGCTAGTATTTGTGGAGTTTCCAGCGAGAAACAGCTCCTCAAATACGCAGCCCTACCTACGGCAGTTTCTCGCCAGTAGGGTAGTTAGTCTCCCCATGAAGGGAGACGGTGTTCGCACCAACTGGTCCGCGGATGCATCGCTGTCTTTGACTCCGATCTCGCGGACCCCTCCATTATATATTGAATGACAGGTTTTAATTTTATTAACCCAATATTTTTATGAAACGAAACTACGGACCTTTTTTAGTGATGATTGCTGCCGGGCTTTGGGCTGTGGATGCTTTGTTTCGGACAGAGCTGACTAAATCTATTTCTCCTTCAGCAATAGTTTTTTATGAGCATCTAATTGGTTTTGTAATTCTTAGTCCTTTTTTCTTTAAGGCTTTGACACAGTTTAAGAAATTGAATTCCGAGGACTGGTCAATGCTATTATTGCTTACCCTTGTAAGTAGTGTATTGGGGACATTATTGTTTACGGAAGCCTTGATGAGAAGTTTTAGCGTAGGGGATTTTGCAACTCCAATTTTGCTTCAAAAACTCCAGCCTATTTTTGTAATCATCCTTGCAGGATCATTCCTTCGGGAACGCATTACATTGCGATTTATTACACTGGTTGGAATTGCTCTGGCAGGCAGTTATATGATTAGTTTTGGCACTGATCCAATATCATTATCTTTTTCAGATAAAGAAATTATTTATCTTCTCGCTATTGGTGCTGCTGCTGCGTGGGGATCGGGTACTGTTATGAGCAAGCAAATTCTTAAAAAATTAAGCTTCTCTACTGCAACATCTTTGAGATTCCTTCTCGCAATCCCAATAGCATATATTGCCATGCTTATTCTTAATCAAACTTATCCTGTGAGTGAACTTGCAGGAGGACAATTATTGAGATTCCTTATTATTGCATTTACTACTGGTGCAGGAGCTGTATTGATCTATTATCGGGGTCTTCAAAAAACAGAAGCAAAAGTCGCAACAGTTGCAGAGCTTACTTTTCCAATTGTTAGTATTCTGATTGCTATAACTGCACTCAATCCATTCGGGGATCCGCAGAAATTTAGTCTTGCAAATGGTTTTGGCATTGCGATTCTTTTAATATCAATACTGGTAATCAGTTTTGATTACCAAAAGTATTCAAATTAAAACATCCGCTTTGGGCGGATGTTCCTTTTTGTCGTCAGCTATTTCTGGCTTAGCTCTACAAGCTGCTGAAACACTATTTCGTGATTCTGCGCTAGGTCAGAGAGGATTTTGCGATCAATATCTATGTCGTGCTTCTTTAGTCCGTTTATAAATTTATTGTAAGACACTCCATGCATTCTTGCGGCTGCGCCAACTTGTACTTGCCATAATCTTCGGAATTGTCCTTTCTTTTTTCTGCGATCATTAAATTGATGCGCCCATGCATGAGTAAGGGCGTCTTTCGCAGGGCGAAACTTATGGCTTCTGCCCCACATAAAACCCTTGGCATGTTTTAATAGGTTTTTGCGTCTTTTACTTGCAGTTGTTCCTCTTTTAACTCTAGGCATATATTAAATCTATGTATCTATTCTGTCTATAAATAGGGCATTAACTTTCTCATATTCTTGCTGTCTTTATCGCTAAGCGTTTTATCGGTTCGTTTCTGTCGTCTTGTATTGCCGTCATCTTTAGAATTGTAGTGATCCATATTAACAGGACGATGGCGAACAGTGCCTTTGCGAGAGACTTTGAATCTTTTTGCTGCTGCTTTTGATGTTTTTAACTTGGGCATAATAGTAAATAGCGGTCGTGATAGATTATCAAACTTTTATGATCCTGGCAAGCCCTATTTTTCTTGTTCTTTAGGCTGTTCCCTGCTTTCTCCTTTATTCTTTTCCTTTTTTTCTGGTTTTAAAAGTATTACTGTACCTGCCGGAGATTGTTTCATGGGAGATTCAATACTGAATGGAAATTCAAGAAGAGTTAAAAATGTATCAACTTTGGATTTAACAAGCGATTTCATTCCAGGTGCACGTTCGCGTCCCCGGAGCTTTAATTCGATGCGAGTGCGATGGCCTTTACCGAGGAATTTATCTGCCTGATTAGCTCTGATTTTAAGATCGTGTTCTCCGGCGCGAAAGGTTATTCTAACTGTTTTGACTTCTTGCGAAGACCTGCCGGCTTTTGAACTACGTTCTTTCTTCTCTTTTTCATAGAGGAATTTACCATAATCTGTTATGCGTGTAACAGGGGGATTCGTAGTCGGTGATATCTCAACTAAATCCAATTCTGCCTCAAGAGCAAGCTTTATGGCATCTGATGTTTTCATAGTCCCAAGCTGATTTCCTTCAGCGTCAATTACTTGTACTTCTGATACTCGGATTTGATTATTCGCTCGAGGCTTGTATTTGTATACTCTTTGTGGCCTTTTACTAAAACGTCTTCGCATTTTAGAAACATTAGCATAAAAAGGGTTAAAAATGAAGTTCTTCAGAATCTGTGTACTTACTTGTAATAATCACTGTTGATAATTAATAGGGGTTTTAAGAGAAAAGAAGATATACTTAATAGTGTTATCCGTTTGATTATAAGAACGCATCAACCGTAATGGATGGAAGGTAGTCTATTTACTAATTACAAAAAGCAAGTATTGATAACGGTTATAATAATCGCTATTTTGGCTGTTGGATTTTTGGGATATGTATACTTATTTAAAAAAGACGTAGATGTTGATATAGACGAAGGGGATGCTGCAGTACCTACTTGTGAATACAATGTATGTTTGGATTTATTTTCAGAGCGTTGCGATAGCGGTTTTATAGAATATATTGAAGAGCGTAGGGATCTGGATCCGGTTATTTGCAGGGACCCATTTGATCCAGACAATCCTACAGGGCGAACACCAAGCTATAGATATCAATATGATTGTACATGTGTTGCTGTTGAGGCGCCTACTCCGAGCGCACAGCCAACTTCATCGGGAACACCTGGCGCAACGCCAACCCCTACTCCTTTTGATATATCTTGTCCTTTGAATTCTTCTGATGGAAAGATTTTTGTATTTCCGGATCAAGGAGGAGATAAGCTTATTGCCGATAGTACATCTGGCAGAGCATCCGTGGGTCCTTACAATTATTCGTTGAACTCGGGATTTTATAAGGTGACGCTTGTTAGCTTTGACGATCATTCAGAGATCCCGCCACAGAATCAGCCGAAAGAACAATATTTTATAGAACTTAGAGATTCTTCCAGTCTTATAGCAAAGTCGGGAAATAGTGCCGACATTCCAAATAGTGTTCAATATAGAACAACAATAACTGACACCAGTCTTACAGTTTCAAAATCTGTTACAAAAATTTCAGCAAAACATACTGATTACAAAAGTTCCAATCCTAATAGTCTTATTCCTGTTTGCGTAGCACTTAAGAGGGTAGGTGATTTACCAACACCAACACCAACTCCAACACCAACTCCAACTCCAACTCCAACACCGACCCCAACCCCAACACCAACACCAACACCAACACCAACTCCAACTCCAACTCCAACTCCAACTCCAACTCCAACACCAACACCAGTGCCTTTGGTTTGTAATCCTGAATCACAAAATGTAGAAATTAATGAATCAGCTACACTTAGTGTTGTAGGAGGAACAGGTGTATATAGTTGGGCTACGTCAGGAGGATCTCCATCGAGTGGAACAGGTTCTTCGTTTATTACTCAATTTTCAACAACAGGAAATAAGCCAGTAGCAGTAACAAGCGGATCACAAACTGATACGTGTTTTGTTAATGTAACTCAACCGCCTATCCCACTTTCATGTAATCCTGTTTATCAGGACGTAGATATCAATGAAACGGCAACACTCATCGCTACAGGCGGAACAGGAAGCTATACATGGAATTCATCAGGAGGCTCTCCTTCAAGTAGTGCCGGAAGCTCGCTTGGCGTTTCTTATAGCAGTGCAGGACTTTATGAAGTATGGCTATCAGACACAGGAGGTAGCGCTATATCTTGCTATGTAGATGTATTCGCAATAGTCACGCCTACCCCGACCCCAACTGGTACTCCAACTCCAACTACAACTCCGGTGGCATTGTCATGTTCACCTTCATCTCAAACTCTACGAACAAATGAAACTGTAAGAGTTAATGCATGGGGTGGAAATGGAATATTCTCATGGTCAGCACCAGGAGCAAATACTACAAGCGGAAGCGGTTCTGTATTCACAACAAGTTACAATACTGTAGGAACGCATAACATACTTGTTGTAAGCGGTTCCGGAAGTGCAATATGTAGAGCTACGATATTAGCGCCAACACCAACTCCTACCCCAACCCCAACTCCAGTTCTTGTACTTAGCATAGATAAGCTTGGTCGCAATATTACGAGAGGAGATACGGTAGAACAGACAAGTCTTACTGCGAGTCCTGAACATAGGCTTGAGTTTACTATTAAGGTTACAAATACATCGTCTAATACCATCAACAATGCAATTTTGCGAGATGTATTACCAACACGAATTACATATGTATCCGGTACACTGATGGTCAATGACGTATTAAGATCTGACGGAATAACTTCATCCGGAGGAATAAATATTGGAACTCTATCTTCAGGACAAACTGTTACAGTTAGATTTCAGGGTGATGTTGCAAATGTAAGTCAATTTACACAGCTTACAACAAGACTTCTAAATTCAGCATATGTGAAAGCAGATAATGTATCAGAATTAGAAGATCAACTGCCAATAGATATAGTTGTAAATATTGGTACGCCTCCAACCGGAGCAAATACAATGTTTACCGCGCTTCTTATTAGTGTATTAATAACTGGAGGATTTGCATTAGTAGTTAAATATCAAGGAACGCTAGTAACTGCATTTGGAACCGCATCAACATCAGTATCAAGTATAAGCAATAGCGCGCTCACTAAGCGTTATGGCAGAACGCTTGCAATAATATTCGCAACAGCATTTGCATTATCTCTGCTTATCCTTCTGTATCAGGCAAACATTGCAAATCCAGAGTCAGCTATAACCAATATCCAATCTGTAAATGTACTCGAGGCTTTACGCAATATATTTGGTAAATAAATAATGTAGATAATAATTTAATCACTACGCAATTATAAAACCGCCGAAAGGCGGTTTTATAATTTGGGAAATGATGATAACTCAACTTTGTTTTTGCAATACTTTATCCCAAACAAGAAATAGATATGGGACTCCTTGATTTAAAAGAAATATAGTTTCGAAAAAAAGAAATGAAATACCAGTAGGTCGTATTCCAGCTAAATAAAGAGGAAGTTCCATGATAAGTGAAGCTGATATGCCGATAATGAATATCTGTCCAATAAGTTTTAAATTATGTCGATACACGCAGAACAATATTCCATAACCAATAACAGCATTAATAATCCAGAAAATCATTTGTGAATCCATATGCCGTACTGTCTCAACAATCGTGTCATTGATATGTGTGATGTTGGACAAGAGAGGTATTATGAGCCAGATACCAAGATATAGACCAGTATAGCCAAGTATTGCTCGCCAGTTTTTGTTTCTTAAACTATCAAACATAATCCATATCCATGAAAATGCAAATAGAGCATAAGAAATCGTCATCATAAAATCAGCTCCAAATTTGATCCAGAGAAATTCACCCGTTGGATGGGGGACTTGTGTGCCTCCAATCCAGTACTCACGAATAAATGTTCCTTCGGGATAATTTGTACCAGCTGACTTGTTCCACCACCATAGAGCATCGATGGAGTATATAATTGGTGCAATTACAAAACTAAATAGAAGTGCTCTGTAACGTTTATGCCATAATAATACTGCAAGCCAGACTAATAGAAATATGGCATCTATATAGATGTAGTCGTATTCAAATATTCTGCGCGCTTCTGTGAATTGATTAAGAAACATATACAAAATATTTTATCAGTATTTAATAAATTTTGCTAAAATTGTGGACCATACCGGATTCGAACCGGTCACCTCATCGCTGCCAGCGACGCGCTCTACCAAATGAGCTAATGGCCCTATTTCATTGAAAAGATACCATGGAACTGATAGATTGAAAAGGAATAATACTATTACTATATTAATAAAATGCCCCCGTAGTTCAATGGACAGAACGGTGGTTTCCTAAACCGCAAATCCAAGTTCGACTCTTGGCGGGGGTACATAGAATTATGAAGATTCCAAAAGAAGTTAAAGAAATAACGAAAAAGATTACTGATGCTGGGTTTGAAGCATATATTGTTGGTGGTTGTGTTAGAGATATATTGATGGATTTAGATCCAAAAGATTGGGATGTAACAACAAATGCCACGCCAGAGCAGATTCAGGAGATTTTCCCTGATAGTTTTTATGAAAATGAATTTGGTACTGTTGGCGTTAAAACCGATAATGACGATCCAGTACTTCATGTTGTTGAAGTAACAACGTATCGTTTGGAATCAGCCTATTCAGATAAGCGCAGACCGGACAGCGTCACATTTACCAAAAAATTAGACGAAGATCTTAAACGAAGAGATTTCACAATGAATGCTATAGCCATGGATCAAAATGGAGATATTGCAGATCCATACAAAGGACAGGAAGATATTAAGAAAAAAGTAATTCGTGCAGTAGGAGATCCAGATGAGAGATTTGCAGAAGATGCACTTCGTATGATGCGTGCTATAAGGTTTGTTTCAATGCTTGGATTTGAGATTGAATCAGAAACACTTAAATCAATTAAAAAACATCATGAAAGTCTTAAGGATATTTCACAAGAACGTATTCATGATGAATTAATTAAATTAATTAATGGTCAGTATCCTGATAAAGCAATAGAGTTATTGCGTGAAACAGGGTTAATGAAATATGTTTTGCCAGAGCTTCTTGAAGGCGTAGGTGTTGAACAAAATTTACACCATATCTATACAGTATGGGAACATAATATCTTGTCTCTTAAATATTCAGCAGAACAGAAGTATTCAATAGAAGTCCGTATTGCTTCACTTTTGCATGATGTAGGTAAACCCAAGACTAAATATGGAGAAGGGTATAACAGTACATTTTATAGTCATGAAGTTGCAGGTGAGAGAATGACACGCAAGGCTCTTGAAAGATTAAAGTTTTCAAAGGACATGACAGATAAAATAGCAAAGCTCGTACGCTGGCACATGTTCTACTATGATGTCGAAAAAGTTACTGAATCAGCAGTACGAAGACTTGTTGTGCGAATTGGAAGAGAAAATGTTGAAGATTTAATTAAGGTTCGCGAAGCAGATCGTATTGGATCAGGCGTACCAAAGGCAAAGCCGTACAAGCTAAGGCATTTGCAGTTTATGATCGATAAGGTTGCGCGAGATCCAGTCTCTCCTAAGATGCTCAAGATTAATGGCAATGATCTTATGAAATTACTTAAGATTGAACCAAGTCCTAAGATTGGTATGATTGTACACGCTCTCATGGAAGAAGTGCTGGATGATCCTAAGAAAAATACAAAGAAATGTCTAAGCGATAAAGCTAAAGAATTAAATGATATGTCAGAGGCCCAGCTTATGGAGCTAAAGAAAAAAGGACAAGACAAAATTGCCGAAGAGGAAGAACGTGAAGTGGGAAAGATAAAGGCTAAGCACTATGTGAAGTAGCATAAAAGAAAACAAAATGCCGTCGAAAGAATATTTTGAGAAAACAGAAAAAAGCCGCGGATTAGATACAGTGATGTCTATATTTGATATTGCAGAAGAAGATTTTGAGGACGGCAAGACTTTAGATATAGGATCTGGTAATTCAGTTTTGGCGCAGGATCTGCATAATACAGGGTCTGTATTATCTATTGATCGGTATTTTAAGCCAAACATGAGTCAGCGCAGGCATTTTTATTCGGAGGAAGCCCTAGATGGTGCAAAAGATAAATTTGTTTATGCGAATAGCGGAGCTATCCCCTACAAAGGAGGAACATTTAGACGTGTGATAGATTTATTCACAACTCCATATTATGCTGAGACTGAAGAGCAAACGACAGAATCTATTAAAGAAATGTTGCGTGTTTTAGAAGGTGGAGGCTCTCTCTATATATATCCTGTCATTGATATTTTTTCTAATGCCCCACATGATGATTTTTTGGATGATTCCCAACAATTTCCATTTAGAAATCGTGATCGTTTTGAAAGCGTTTTATCGAAAGTATTAGAGAGTTCAGAGGGATTTTATCAGGTAGAGTTCAAGGAGAAAGAACCACCAGGTAGAAAAGAGAGAACTCGAGAGGGCGTTAGATGGTATAGAGTGATTGTAACAAAAAAAGAATAGCCGGGCTGTAGTGTACCGGTAACACGCATCGTTCGGGACGATGAGACAGAGGGTTCGATTCCCTCCAGCCCGACAAGGTCGCAATTGCTTAATTTTGAGATAAAATGTTAAAATTAATTCGTCGATAATATAATTAATAAAATAATATGAATATATTTGGGAAAATTAAAAACAGTATTTATGGTCCGCAGTTCTATAAAGATCTGCAAAACAAATCATTGGGGTTTTCAATCGGCTATTTGTTCAAGCTAGCATTGCTTATTGCCTTAGTGGCAACAATAATATACTCAATAGTGCTTGTTCCGAAGGTGAGCGATTTTTTGGATAATATCGGAGCAGATATAATTGACTATTATCCAGATGAGTTAGTCATGGACATCAAAGACGGTAAGGTTTCGGTTAATGTGCCTGAGCCGTATTTCTTAGCATTGCCGGGTGAATTAAGAGGTGAGCTAGATGATACAAATGTAGATCCTAGTGTAGAAAATCTTTTAGTGATTAATACAAAACAGGAGTTTAGTATAGATCTTTTTGAGAGTTACAATACAGTAGCTCTTCTGGGAGAAGATTATATTGCGCATTATGATGATAATAGTCAGATTGCAATTATTTCACTGTCTGATGTACCCGACTTTACATTGGACGCAGACAAAGTTAGTACATGGGCTGGTAAGATTGAATCAATTGTAAAGATAGTCCCTATGGTAATTTTGCCGATAGGAGTGTTTCTGGTTTCATTTTTTGTCACATTCATATGGAATCTCATCTATATGTTCTTCGGTGCAATTGTGATATTGATTTTATTGAAAATCATGGGCAAGCAAACAGGGTACGGTCATTCATATCGGATTGGACTGCACGCACTTACGCTTAATGTGATAATTAAACCGATTTCAGAATTAGGTTTTGGATGGGGTTGGTTCTGGCTTGCTTCTACGATATTGATCCTTGTGATGGTAGCTATAAATATGAAAGGGGGATCTCAAGCGTCTCCAGTACAATCAGAACAAATAGCCACAGGACAATAAATGTGAAGGAAAATAGGTCTTAAAATCAAAAGAGCCTTTACGGCTCTTTTGATTTTAAGACCTTGTGTTTTAGAATTTCATGATTTATGGTTATAGAATCTAAGAAGAAGGGAGAGTAAAGATGGCAAAGAAAGCAGAGATTAGCCGATTGGGCGCGGCAATCCTCTGTCGCGTCTGGCTCTCACGTGAGCCCGTGGTCCTAGATGAATTGTTTGAAGAGGTTAGAGGGCCCGGATGTTCTCTTTCGGACTTCAAAGAGGCCGTGACTTCACTTGGCCGTGACGGGTCTCTGCATATCTTCAAAGACTCCGATCGGGAATCTAGAGTAACTCTTGGAGATACAGTGGGTGTATCCATGAGAAGAAGAGGAATGCGATCTGTAAATGTGACTCATGTCTATGGTGTCTGCTAGTACGTCCAGAGGTTCTTCTGCCCCGCCGGGTTAACCGGCGGGGCGAAAGCGTTTATAATGGTATTAAGGGCTGTTAGCTCAGTTGGTAGAGCGCGTCGTTCGCATCGACGAGGTCGCCGGTTCGATTCCGGCACAGTCCACCTGATATAATGGGAGCCTTTGTTATAATAGAAAATTTGGACGCCCTGTCGTTAAGTGCAGATATATTTTCTTAACCAAAGTTTTCCATACGTCCTGATTTATGATATAGTGGCTTTATGAAAATGGATGTAAATTTAATTAGACCAATTTTTGACCGCTATGGCGTAGAATATGCTGGTTTATTCGGCTCATTCGCGAGAGGAGAAGAACATGAGACTAGCGATATTGATATAGTGGTTCGATTAAAAAAACCTATAGGTCTATTTTCACTTGCGAAATTACAACAAGAATTATCTACAACTCTTGAACGTAAAGTGGACTTAGTGACTGAAGGCGGATTAAGTCCGTATCTTCGTCAATCAATAGCTAATCAGATTCAACCCATATATGGATCGCGATAATCTACTCATCAATCATATAAGAGATGCCATTACGGCTATAGAAAGCCATACCAAAGGCATTTCTCAAGATGAATTCTTCTCGAATAAACTTGTACAGGATGGCGTTATTCGACAAATTTTAGTTGTAGGTGAAGCAACGAATCATCTTTCAGAATCTTTTAAAGAAAAGCATTTTCAGATTCCTTGGTTCGCCATAACTGGAATGCGGAACCAGCTCGTGCATGGTTATTTTCAGGTAGATATCAAGGAAGTCTGGAAAACAGTTACAGAAGATATTCCAATGCTTAAAACTGAGATTGAGAAATTATAAGATTTTCTTTTGTATAATAGCGGTACAATCTTCCAACCAAAGTTTTTAATACGTCCCGACATGGTTCACCAAGTATATTTGCATCATGCTCTATCAGGTGCTAATTTGTATACACTATAAATAACCTATTTTTACCATGCAAAAAGTCATAATTGTTATTCTTGTTCTTATTATAATCTTGTTTGTTATAGGCTGGTCTCCTTCGGATATTCTTGAGGAAATCATGGGAAGTACTTTACAGGATGAAGTGGATGATACTGAAGATGATATTGGTGATGGAATCCAAGAAGATCTAGTAATAATTGATAGTCCAGAAGAAGATGAAATCATTTCAAGTCCGCTGGAAATAACTGGTGAGGCAGTGGGTAATTGGTTTTTTGAAGCGTCATTTCCTATTGTTTTAGTTAATTGGGACGGACTGATAATAGGAGAAGGCCTCGCAACAGCGCAGGACGATTGGATGACAGAAGACTATGTGCCGTTTACAGCAACTATTGAATTCGAAGTTCCGGAATTCGGTGACAATGGAACTTTAATATTCCAAAAAGATAATCCATCCGGTTTGCCCGAGAATGATGACGCAGTAGAGATGTCAGTTATGTTCAGATAGGAACTCAGAGGCAACAATAGTATAATTCTATTATGCGTGTTTTTGGTATTTGTGTATTAATAATTTTAGCAATAATTATTGTTTGGTTTTTTGTTTTTAATGATAGTCCGGACATCATTATTGAGAATACTGATGCAATTGATGTTATTATCCCAGATGATACAGATAAGAATGCTATTACAGTGCTTGCAGTGGGCGATATGATGTTAGGCCGTTATGTTGAGACCTTGATGAATGAGCATGGCATGTTTTATCCTTTTGAAGATATTGGTTCTGTATTTTTAAATTTTGATATTGTATTTGGAAATTTAGAAGGGCCAATAACCTTTGCCCATGAACAAACTCCAAACAATTCAACAAAGTTTTCTTTTCAGCCTGATATTGCGCCTTTATTGAGTAATAATCATTTTAATTTAGTTACTCTTGCTAACAATCATACAGATGATCAGGGAGAGGAAGCATATGATAATACAGTTTTTTTACTTGAAGACAATAACATTGAATCATTTGGCCATGCATCAGATATAGGGGATATATCAATGACAAAAAAGATAATTAAGGGTCGGGAAATTACATTCATTGGTTTCAATGCTACTTATCCGATATTTGACGAAGAGGAGGCTATAGATGTCGTAGAGACGCAAGCTTCTGGTTCGGAGTCGTTTGTGGCTGTTAATATGCATTGGGGTAATGAATATACTAAGTTTTCAAGTTCAAAACAGCGTAATCTGGCGCATAAATTAATTGATGCAGGCGCGGATGTAATAATCGGCCATCATCCGCATGTTGTTCAAGAGATCGAGATATATGAGGGTAAGCCGATTTTTTATTCATTAGGAAATTTCATATTTGATCAGTATTTTTCAAATGATGTCCAGCAAGGACTCATGGTTGCCATGAGTATTGATGATATACGTGTTGAATATTTTTTGGTTCCAATCAAAAGTATACAAAGTCAGCCAAGACTTATAGATGGTGATGAGAGAGAAGCATTTTTGCGAGGATTAGCTGTTCGAAGTGATAATGACTTGGCAGAAAGCATTAAGAATGGGAAAATAGTAATAGAATGAAAAATAAAGGACCAAATAAAATAGGATTGATTGCGCTTATAGTAGCAAACCTTATTCCATTGATAGGTGTTATTTATCTTGATTGGAATATTTTTATGATTTTACTGCTTTATTGGATAGAGAGTATCGTTGTTGGGATATACAATATACCGAAGATCTTAATAGCCGAAGGATCGATGGTTTACTGGACTACTGAATTAAAAAAAGTGAAAGGCAAGACCGTTGTAAAGAAAAACATTAAGGTTTACGATCCCTCTCCTTCAAAGCGTGATAAAAGATTTTACGCTGGATTTTTTGTGATTCATTTTATGGGTTTTATGGCAATGTTAGGAGTAGGAATTTTCGGATATTTTAGAGGATCTATAGATAATATATCGAGTATATTCATTGCCGTGGCAGCCTTATTCGGAAGCCATGGAATTTCATTTCTTTTAAATTACATTGGAGCAGGGGAGTATAAAAATCGGGATCCGTATTTGCAGATGTTTGCTCCGTATAAAAGACTTCTAGTGATGTTAGCTGTTATAGCTGTGACTGGCTTAATTCTTAAATCAAGAGTTGAATCAGAGGATATCCTAATCTGGGGTTTGATACTCCTTGTTTCGTTAAAAATTATTGCAGATATATTTTCCCATTATTGGGAACATTGGGTTTGGACAAAAAGACCAGATACAAAGAATCTTAAGAAAAGGGGTAGGATAATTTGAGAATAGGAATGTATTAGGGTAGACTGGAATTCATGGACCCATATTTAATGCTTGTACTCGGACTTGTTGCAGGGGCAATTATTGTCTTTGTTTTTGTGCGTTCTTCAAAGAAGAAGGATGATTTGGACACAGCTGTAATCAGCCAGCGTCTTGATGGATTAAACAATTCGGTAAATCAGGCTCTTCGGGATACTATGAAGATGGTTAGCGCCCAGCTTAAAGATACCCGCGAATCAAGCGAGCGAGCCACGCATAATGTACATAAACAGGTTGAAGGGTTTACAGCAGGACTTACAAAGCTCACAGAAGGTGTTGCAGCTGTTCGGGATTCAGTTAAGGATGTTTCTTCTTTTCAGGATATATTTAAATCCCCTAAGTTACGCGGAATGTGGGGAGAGGCTTCACTTGAAGCATCGCTTGAACAATATTTTGCGAGGGAGGGATATAGCATACAGTATTATTTTAAATCAGGCGAAGCAGTGGATGCAGTGATTCGTTTGCCAAATGATCTATTGCTTCCAGTGGACTCCAAATTTAATTGGGAAAATTTTGAAAAAATGGTTAATGAGGAAGCCGAGATAGACAGAGAGCGTTATCGCAAGATATTTTTTTCTGATGTAAAAAAGAAAGTTGATGAAATTGCAGGGAAATATATTTTGCCTTCTGAAGGAACAACTGATTTGGCATTAATGTTTATTCCTGCGGAAACAGTTTATTACGAAATTATCCATAATATTAAAGAAATGGATATTCCAGATTATGCACGAAAGAAAAAAGTGTTTCTGGTTTCGCCGAATACTTTCGGTATGTCAGTATCAGCTATCAGACATTGGCTGAAGGATATTCAATTTAGCAAACAGACCAAAGATATTATGAAGCGTTTGGAGCGCATTGTAATTGATTCCAATAAGCTTGCAGATAGCTTTCGTAAGCTGGGCAAGCATTTGTCTGATACTCGAAGTGCTTACGATGACTCAGAAAAGCGTTTGGAGTTAATGACAGATAGAGTACAAAATGTAGTTGAGACTGGAGAGGTAGAAAGAGCAGAGCAATTGGTTGCAGTTGACAGAGAAGAGAAAAGTTGATATAGTTTTTGAATTCACGTTGAGCTTGCAGAGGCAATACATGGGGTATCGCTGAAACTGGCTCGAACAGTATAGATGCGATAAAGCGTTGATTTGAATATCGGCGTGGAGTTGCATCTGTCAACAGGAGTTAAAGAAATGAAAGACTCGTCTTTCAGTGAAGTGGTGTATCCTACAGTCGTAAGCCTTTCCGATGCTGGGTGTGACAATGATCTTGCAAAGAGGATTCGGCAAGAACCGGATCGCGCTGTCCAAGCCATGAGACGAGAGTTCTCAGGTGGACATGAGGCTCAACCCTTGGTCGTGCAACAGCCGTTGATTCTTTCCGGCTTCACTCGCACCACCTTCGACCTTGAGGCGTTGCTTCAGGATTGGACGGAGTACTACAACGAGCGCTGGGGCATCAAGGGGTTTAATCCATGCCTGAGACAGTTTCAGGTTCCGGACGGACTCGCTCCTGACTTCAGCTGGGGAGTAGTGCTTCCTACGAAGGATGTAGGTATCACTGCCCAGCGCGTGTACAACAAGCTGGGCGAGGACTTCAGGATGTACAAGTGGTTCAATGAGTCTCTTGAGGATGTCCTTGACCCAGAGAAAGAGGCGCGTCCTTTGGGCGATCAGCCACAGATCATTTTGTGCAGGAATCTCATTGAGGCAGACCACCAGCATAAGAATCAATCGGCTAATAAGATCACAGAGGCAAACATCAACGCTATGGGTCTGCTAGAACGTCTACTTCTGGAAGACTTCGTGGTGGTCTTCCAGAAATGGGCAGAACACTTGGACGTTGTCAATGTGACGCTTTGCGCCGGCTCGCGCGATCACCATGGCAGCGTTCCGAGCGTGGTCTGGCTTCCTGATGATCGCGGGATCTACGTCGGTTGGTGTCGCCCCGGCGATCGCCACGACGGCTTGCGTGTCCGTGAGGTGGTTCCTCTGCAGCTTCTGCAAGAAGCTGCATAACACTTGTTTTTTGTTCTTCGAACCCTTTGGGGCCGGCTTGCCGGTCCCTTTAATTTGGCGTATGCTCATCTCTATCGCCATATTGTGATATAATTTAATAAGCTAATATAACCGGTCTCAATTCTAGATAGCGGTTTGCTAAATACAGGGGAACTACGTGTCTGATTTTGGTGAGATTAAGGTCTCCTAAAGAAGTTCCGGTAAGCGTCGGTTAACACAGACTGTTCTGTATTGGACTGTCGGTGATACAGATGGAATCAGGCAATAAAGCGGCTCGCGCAATCACAATGGCAACGTTCCGAACGTGAACTGGAATCCTGATAATCGCAAGATCTACGTCAATTGGTATAACCCCGGCAATCACAACGACAACTTGCGTGTCCGTGAGGTAGTCTCAGGCAGAGAGGTTCATTAAGAGCTTCTCTGCCGGTTGATCAGGTATTTCATCCAGCCACTTGTCATCTTGGAAATTTTTTGAAGACGAAATGTTAACTCTTCATATTTTTTAGCAGTAATTATTTCCAGCTCCCATTCAATTCTAACAAGACGTTTCAGCGTTTCTATGTTTATTCGTGTGACGTTCAATATTGGCGGTTTGTCTGTTCTGGTAGTAAAGACTGCTTCTATTATCTTTATTAGTAATTCTAAGCAAAGTGTTTCTATCTTGGAATGCAGACCAAAGCGGTCTCGTTTTGGTATTTTCTTGCCCAATCCGTAAATATATTTGTATAATTCAGATACATCATGGACAAGAGGCACAGAAATTTCGTCTGCAGGGGTGGGATTAATAGTAGATCCTCTTATTGTCTCTTTGATGAAGTTTGTAGTTTTGATAATTTATTATCTGCGTGGAAAGAGTTTAGGCGTGGAAAGAGAAGAAAAAGAGATGTCAGGGAATTTGAGTTCAGTTTGGAGGACAATCTATTTAGATTATATTGTGAATTAAGGGCTAAGACTTATCAGCATTCAAAGTATACACCTTTTTATATTACTGATCCAAAATTGCGTCACATTCACAAGGCATGCGTTAGAGATCGCATCGTGCATCAAGCACTTTTTCGCGTCCTGTATCTTATTTTTGACAGAGATTTCATATTTGATTCTTATTCGTGTCGCATAGGCAAGGGTACACATCGTGCAGTTAGAAGATTAAAGCAGTTTTGCAATAAAATATCTGGTAATGATTCAGAAAATGTCTTTGCGCTGAAATGTGATATTAAGAAATATTTTGACTCCATAAATCATTGCATATTACTTGAGATTATTAAGCGCAGAGTTAAATGTCCTGACACTATGAAGCTTATTCATGCTATCCTTTCCAGTTTCGGTGAAGAGGAAGGCAAAGGTTTGCCGCTTGGAAATGTCACAAGCCAGTTGTTTGCGAATATATACATGAATGAGTTTGATCAATTTGCAAAACATATATTAAAGGCAAGGTATTATATTAGATATTGTGATGATTTTATTATATTAACTGATAACAAAGAAGAAATTCAGAGGTTGATTCAGGAGATTCATAGATTTTTGCAGAAACGGTTAAAGCTTTTATTGCACGAAGATAAGATTATAGTAAGGTCATTCAGACAGGGAATTGATTTTTTGGGATATATTGTGCGGCCACATTGCATAACATTGAGAACGAAGACTAAAAAGCGGATATTGAGTAAGCTTAAAAATGACAACAAAGCTTCTTATTTCGGTGTTTTAAGACATTGCAATGGGTATAAGGTCTATGGAGATATGCTTGGTCTTCTGGAAAAACAGAGTAAAACTTGTTATAAAGTATAGGTATCATTTAAATTAATAATATGGACAATATATTACTTTTCTCTTTTATAGTGTCTCTAGTATCTATTGGATACGGGATATTGCTAATGATCAGTGTTTTAAAAGAAGACACTGGAACAGATGAGATGGAGTCAATTGCTGACGCGATTAGTAAGGGGTCAAGCGCATATATGAAGCGTGAGTTTAATGCTGTGTTTATTGTTGGCGTAATTGTGGCTATATTGCTTTGGTATTTTTTGTCAGGTTTGGTTGCATTAGCTTTTGGAATAGGTGCTGTGGCATCACTAATTGCAGGCTATATTGGAATGTTTGTTGCTGTTAAATCAAATGTCCGCGTTGCAGAAGCTGCGCGTGTAAAAGAAAATGATACGCGCACCGATCATCACAGACTTCGGGATGCTTTTTCTTTGGCATTTAAAGGAGGTTCTGTAACTGGTTTTCTTGTTGCTGGTTTAGCTCTTCTTTCTCTTACGGTTTTCTTTTGGCTGACGGGAGATGTTAATGCCCTTATTGGTCTTGGCTTTGGAGGATCCCTAGTTTCTGTATTTGCTCGTCTTGGTGGAGGGATATTTACTAAGGCTGCAGATGTTGGCGCTGATCTTGTTGGTAAGATAGAGGCTGGCATTCCCGAAGATGATCCACGCAATCCAGCTGTTATTGCAGACAACGTTGGAGACAATGTAGGAGATACCAAAGGAATGGCTGCTGATATTTTTGAAACCTATGTTGTATCAGCTATGGCTGTCATGCTTCTTGGTCATTTATTGTTTCCGGAAGTTGAACGTCTAGTATTATTCCCATTACTCATAGGATCGGTGGCATTAATTGCATCCATCATTGGCTCATGGTTTGTCCGTCTTCGAAGCCAATCTGTGATGTTGGCTCTCTACAAGGGCCTGATACTGTCTGCAGTGCTTACTCTTGGAGCTTTCTACTATTTCACTATTCAGAAGCCAGTGATCAAAGGGCTTCCTTTTGAGAATGGTGCGATCTTTGGATCCCTTGCTGTTGGACTTGCGGTAACCGGACTTATCTTTTTAATCACTGAATACTATACGTCAAAGAAGTTTCCGCCTGTTCAGGAAATTGCCAAGTCTTCTACAACAGGGCATGGAACAAATATCATTACAGGTCTTGCCGTATCCATGCAGTCAACTGTATGGCCTGTTCTTGTAATTGTTGCCGGAACTCTGCTTGCTTATCACTGGGCGGGGATTTATGGAATTGCTCTTGCTACAATGAGCATGTTGTCTTTGACTGCAATAATTGTATCCATTGATGCATTTGGTCCTATCACAGATAATGCAGGAGGTATTGCAGAGATGGCTCATCTTCCTGAATCAGCGAGAAATATTACAGATCCATTGGATGCAGTAGGCAATACAACCAAGGCGGTTACAAAAGGTTATGCAATTGGATCAGCTGGTCTGGCTGCATTAGTATTGTTTTCTTCATTTACGCAGGAACTTGAAGCTTTGGGCAAAGGCGTGGTTATACAATTATCTGATGTTAATGTTTTGGCAGGATTGTTTATCGGAGGTCTGCTTCCATATTTGTTTGCATCAATGGCAATGAAATCAGTTGGACGTACCGCTGGTGCTATCGTTGAAGAGGTTAGAAGGCAGTTTAAAGAAATTAAAGGCCTGATGGAGGGTAAAGCTAAACCGGATTATGAGAAAGCAATCAGTATCGCTACGAAGGCGTCCATAAGGGAAATGATTGTGCCTGCGCTCCTGCCTGTTGCAGTACCGCTTCTGGTTGGACTTATCTTCGGAGCTGAAGCACTAGGAGGTCTATTGGTAGGAATCATTGTTACCGGAATCTTTGTTGCAATATCTATGACTTCAGGAGGAGCTGCTTGGGATAATGCCAAGAAATATATTGAAGAAGGTAATTATGGAGGCAAGGGATCTCTTGCTCATCAAGCTGCAGTCACTGGAGACACTGTAGGGGATCCATACAAGGACACTGCTGGCCCTGCAATCAATCCTATGATTAAGGTAGCCAATATTGTGGCACTTCTTATGGCGAGCTTTTTACTCTAAAAAATACTTGTTTTGAGAACACCCAGAATCCCGGCCTTTGGCCGGGATTCTGGGTGTTGATATCGTTCTCTATGGGAGCTCTTGTTAAATGCTATAATGATTACAGCAAAATCAATACAAGTCCCACTTAACGCAGTGGGCGAAGGAAGGAGGTGTATTTTTAATGGAAACAGAAATAAATAGAGAACTTTTTCAGAACGCATTCGAAGGCCTATGGCAGAATGTGGCTGATTTTATTCCTAAGCTAGTAGTTGCAATAGTAGTATTTCTCATTGGTTGGATTATTGCAGTGCTTTTGGGTAAAGTCGCATGGCACATTGTTAAAGCCATTCGTCTGGATAAAGGTCTTGAGAGAATTGGATTCAAACAGGTATGGGAGCGCAGTGGTCATAAGTTAGATACACCTCTGTTTTTCTATGAATTAGTGAAGTGGTTCTTTATCATCATGTTCTTGATGGTAGCCACAGATATACTTGATCTTCAGGTTGTAACAGAGTTTCTAAGAACTGTAGTACTGTATCTGCCTAATGTATTCGTAGCTGCCATAGTGCTTCTCATGGGCATACTACTTGCAGGATTCGTGGAGAAAGTAGTCCGTGCTTCAGTTAAGACCGCACAATTCGCTGCAGCCAATACAATTGCAGCAATAGCTAAGTGGGCAGTATTGGTATTCACATTCCTTCTTGCTCTTAGTCAGCTTGAAGTAGGAAAAGATATAGTAGGAATGGTTACTATCGGTATAGTAGCTGCAGCAGCTATCGCATTTGGTTTGGCATTTGGTTTGGGTGGCAAAGATCATGCGCATGAAGTTATTACTAAGATGCGGAAGCATGTAAACGAATAGACCTCTCAAATAGGAAATATTGATCCAAAACAGCCCGAAAGGGCTGTTTTGGATTTGAACAGTTTATTCACAGTCGCCATGTTTGACTTTAAATAGAGGTTTTGCTATGCTTTTGAGTACAAACTATGGGAATGGTATCACAAAAACATCAACGAAAACGCGGCTAGCCGAATTCTTTTGCTATATGCAAGCGCCGCGGTAAACGCGGTTTTTTTTGTCCTAATTGTTTATCTGTATTGTGCATTGTGTAGGTGCTTTTCTCGAGCGTCTGGCAGGATGCATAAGGTAGGATCATTAACAATTTAGATCCACTACTAATGAGTGCATATTAGTAGTGATGTCCTGACTTTACGTCGGGACTGTGTACAACGACTCCGCAAGGAGTCATCAAGGGCGTATGGTGAATGCCTTGACATCAAATGACGACGAAGGACGTGGCGTGACTGCGATAAGCTTCGGGTAGCTGTCTAGCGAGCGATAATCCGAAGATTTCCGAATGGGGCAACCCGGCTGAGGTCATACTCAGTCACTCGTTCAGTTTACTGAACGGGAGTGTACCTGGTGAAGTGAAACATCTCAGTAACCAGAGGAAAAGAAAGCGAACGAAACGATTAAAGAATCTTTGTGCGTTCGCGTATAAAGATATTTGATCGTTCGCGATACCCTGTGTAGCGGCGAGCGAAAGGGGTATAGCCCAAACCTATTACTTGCATTTATGTATGTAGTAGGGGTTGTAGGGATATTACACCTTACAATATGAACGGTGTCCGTATGGATTTCGTTCATATTGTAGAAAAGAGTTACAAAAGTAATTGTTAGCAGAACAGCCCTGGAAAGGCTGACCAAAGAAGGTGACAGTCCTGTATGCGAAAACGATTACCCTCTTGTAATATTAAGACTTTGTCTTTTAACCTGAGTAGCCATGGACCAGACTATCCGTGGTGAAGCTAGGCCTACTACGGCCTAAGGCTGAATACATTTGATGATCGATAGTGAACAAGTACCGTGAGGGAAAGGTGAAAAGTACCCCGGTGAGGGGAGTGAAATAGTAACTGAAACCATATGCTTACAAAGAGCAGGAGCTGAAATGTCTTCGGATATTTTGGTGACTGTATGCCTATTGAAGAATGATCCAACGAGTTAGTGTATACGGCAGCCTAAGTCTGAGAAGGACGGAGGCGCAGGGAAACCGAGTGTTAATAGCGCGAAATAATTGTCGTATGGACTAGACCCGAAGCCAGGTGAGCTAGCCATGGCCAGGGTGAAGCTTTGGGAGACCAAAGTGGAGGCCCGAACCGTTTGATGTCGCAATATCATCGGATGAGCTGTGGTTAGGGGTGAAAAGCCTATCGAACCTGGTAATAGCTGGTTCTCCTCGAAATGCCTTTAGGGGCAGCCTCGTTTAGTAACCATGGGGGTAGAGCACTGAATGGTATTACGTGCCCGCAAGGGTAGTTTTACCAAACAAACTTCGAATACCATGGCGTCAATGAACGGGAGTGAGACTATGGGGGCAAAGCTTCATAGTCGCGACGGAAACAGCCGTTTGACCACCGCTTAAGGTCCCTAAATTTACACTAAGTGTCAAAGGAAGTATTTCGCCTTAGACAGGTAGGATGTTGGCTTAGAAGCAGCCATCATTTAAACAATGCGTAACAGCTGACTACTCAACGCATGACTTCGGTCATGTAAGGCGAGATGCGCCGAAAATATATCGGGGCTAAGTGTAGTACCGAATGCGTGGGTATGGAGATTTCGTACAGGAAAAGTGGTTCCCTGTGCGAAATCTCCATGCGGTAGAGGAGCGTTGTTATTGCCTTGAAGCTGAACTGTGAAGTTTGGTGGAGCGATAACAAGTGAGAATGTTGGAATGAGTAACCACAAGTCATGTGAGAACCATGACCGCCGAAAGCCTAAGGTTTCCTCCGCAATGGCAATCATCGGAGGGTTAGGCGTGCCTAAGGATAACCGTGTATTCGTGCATGGGAAGCCGATGGACAGCCGGTTAATATTCCGGCCCTTGTATAAGTATCGATGGAGAGACGGAGGACACAAGTTGAAGCGTCTTATTGGATTGACGTCTTTGGTCCTAAGAACTGCTGGTAGGAAAATCCGCCAGCTGACTTCAATGTCAATGTTCGTGGATTGAAGTGAAACCCTTTTGGGTGAAGTTCAGTGAAGAGCCTTCCAAGAAAATCTTCTAAGATTATGTTTATACAACACGTACTTAAAACCGACACAGGTGGGCAGGTCGAGAAGACCAAGGCGAACGGGTGATTATTGGCTAAGGAACTCGGCAAAATAGCAGGCGTAAGTTAGCAATAAGCCTCGCCATGGAGTTACTATGGAGGTGCGACGATGCAAAGAATACGACTGAGTAGGAGAGAGCTCCCATGCGGGTGCTCTTTTGAGACGTGGTACAGCCCGAGAGGAATCTGGGGCTTCCTGTCTCACGTCCTCGATCTATGTAGGACGCACTGCGAGAAGCAGTTCATCGGTTAGTCCCCGACGAGGACGCCCACACGGAAGAAGGGGCGCCCTCGTCCCTTCCATTGTAACTCTGTGGCCGCAGCTAAAGATCCCTGGCGACTGTTTATCAAAAACACAACTCCGTGCTAACTCGAAAGAGGATGTATACGGGGTGACGCTTGTCCGGTGCTGGAACGTTAACGGTTAACTTTTTTACTCTTCGGAGTGATTGGGAAAGCCCGAAGCGCCAGTGAACGACGGCAGTAACTATAATTACAGTTGTAGTTGTAAAATTTGGCCAAATGCGGGAAACCCTGATTAGTATCTGATGCTACTCGATCTCGTCGAAGATCAGTAACAATGTATCAGTGCAGGCAATCCGCAGGAAAGATCCGAGAAAAAAGAATTATGTCACAAAGCACTATCATCAATACGATACCTGCTTATATAGCATGGTATATATCGGGATTTGTAGACGGAGAGGGAAGTTTTGTCGTCTCTCTTGTAGATAGAAAAGATTACAGATTCGACTGGAAATTGTATTTAGCATTTTCAGTTGCTCAACGAGACAAAACAGTACTTGTATTGATGAAAAGACACTTAAAAACAGGCAGAATCAGAATGAGAAAAGATGGAGTCTGGATATATGAAGTGAATAACATTAAGATGCTGGATGAAGTAATCGTACCTTTTTTTGAAAAGTATAGATTTCTTTCATCTTCGAAGAAAAGAAACTTTGCAATTTTTAAAAAGATTGTAAAGTCGATAAGAGATAAAAAGCATCTAGTAGAAAGTGGTTTTGAAGATATAGTTAAACTTAGAGAATTGTTAAATGTTGGTAGAGGGAGAAAGAGAAAATATTCACTTTCCCATTATCACAAATCTCGGAAATCCTCAGAGACTATACGCCAAACAATGACTTGATGTCATTGATGATATAGTCCGATCTCATAGGCGACTATGAGGATATTCTCTACTACTTGGGAATTAATAAAATAGACATGAACTGTCTAAAAGTAGGTAAAGCTGCTTTTACAAAATCTGACCATATGCTGGAAAATCTGTGGGTAGAACCCTGTAGTATCGAGGGCTACTCATGGTATAATGATACCATGAGTAAAGATGCTTCTCGTGCAGACAATCAGCAGGAAAGATCAAGAACCGAAGGATGGATAACGGGTTTTACAGATGGAGAAGGATGCTTCACTGTAAGCATTATTAAGAATTCAAATGTAAAACACGGAAAGAGTTGGCAAGTATTTCCAGAATTCGTTGTGACTCAGAGCGAAAGTAGTATAAAAGCATTGGAGCTAATTAAAAATTACTTTCAGTGTGGCTATATAAATCGCAATAAAAGAAGGGACGGAAGAAAAGAAGATTTGTTAAAATATTGCGTGAGATCACTTTGTGATCTTCGTGATAAAATTATTCCGTTTTTCGAAGAGCACAAACTCAAGACTTATAAGAAAAACGATTTTCTTATCTTTAAGAAAATCATTTACTATATGTCTGAAGGCAAGCATCTAAGAAAAAATGGTTTAATTAAAATCATAACCTTCATGAGTCAAATGAATAGTAGAAGAAAAAATCCTAAGTTCTTGAAATCCTCAGAGACTATACGTCAGATCCTAGCGTTGAACGAACGCGATGGAAAGATATAGTCCGATCTGCATGGCGACATGCAGGGCACAAATGTGCCGCAACATATATTGTTGTAACATCTTGAGCAAAATACCTTGTCTGGTAAGACTAGACCTGACATGATATAATAAAATATATCAATAACGTCAGGCGAATTTGCCAGCTCTGATGGTGACATCAGAGCATCAGTCGGCTTATAACGGGGAAGCCCTACATGGGTAATACCGAGGGAAGTTACATTAGGAAATTGAAATAACCCCGTATCGACTTTGCCAAATGGCAGGATGATTAGTGATGAAGTGAAAACTGATGGCTAATCATAATACGCCGACTCTCTATAAAATGGACACAAACAGTTACATATCAGGATACGTAGATGGTGAAGGATGTTTCACTGTATCGTTTTCTAAACGTGAGAAAATGAATACAGGATGGGAAGTAAAGCCAAGTTTTTCTGTTAGTCAGAATGAAGATAGAGCACAAGTTCTATATTTGATACAGCGACATTTCGATTGCTGTAGCTTACGTAGAGACTATCATGACAAAACATTAAAACTAGAGACACGACAGATAAAGAATTTGACAGAAAAAATTATCCCACACTTTAAGAAGTATCCACTGTTATCTAAAAAACAGAATGACTTCGAGATTTTTTCAAAAGTTTGTAAGATGATTGAATCTCGAGAACATGTAACTAAGAAAGGATTGAGGAAGATAGTAAATCTTGCATTCCGAATGAATCCATCAGGAAGACGTAGATATAGGAAAGGAGACATACTCAATTCATTATAGAGAAAGATATAGTCAGTGCCCTTAGTAATAAGGGAAATAACATGAAGTTCAGACGCGCATGAATAGCGTAACGACTGGGGAACTGTCTCAGCCAATAGCCCGGTGAAAATGCACTAGCGGTAAAGATGCCGTTTTCCCGCACTTAGACCGAAAGACCCCGGAAGCTTTACTATAGCTTGGTATTGGGTTGCGAGTTGCGATGCGTAGAATAGTGGGGAGACTTTGAAGGTGCCTTTTCGGAGGTACTGGAGTCGCCAGTGAAATACCCATCTTCATAATTTGTAATTCTAACCGGTCCGTCCCTTTCTGGCCTGTTTGGAGGAAATTTTTGTAATCATATTCAATCTTCGGATAAAGGATATGCTGTCGAAAAGAGTACGCACCACAGGTTGGAAAGGGCTGGATCGAGACAGTGCCTGGTGGGTAGTTTGAGTGGGGCGCTCTTCTCCTAAAAAGTAACGGAGAAGTTCATTAAGGTTAGCTAGCTCCGGATGGAAATCGGGGCGATAGTGTAAAGGCACAAGCTAGCTTAACTGCAAGACGTACATGTCGCGCAGATGCGAAAGCAGGACTTAGTGATCCAACCGTTGGTCGTAGGACCGCGGGCGCTCATCGAATAAAAGTTACTCCGGGGATAAACCCTGAATAGCAGAGATGCTATAAGAAGGGTATGTTGTCCCGTTTATCCGTAAGGATAAACATGTTTACGGCTTATAACGAAGAAGGCTTGAGAGGGTCTTTCCTTGCGCAAGCAAGTTTCTTTTCTCAAGTTAACCTCGTGGGAAGTCGCTACATTTATGTAGTTGACCCCGTAACGACTGGATTCCGCATTTATGCGGATGAAGATAGTTAGTGATGATTTCGCTATTTAGCGAATGATGGCTAACTATAATACGCCGTCTCCAATTTTTTATAAAAATTGGATGAAGATATAGTCTAATTCATAAAAGAATTGAACAGGCTGGTACTGCCCGAGCGTCCATAGCGACGGCAGTGTTCGGCACCTCGATGTCGGCTCGACACATCCTGGGGGTGGAGAGTGTTTAAAACTTCTCTCCCAAGAAGTAATTCTAGGGTAATAAACTAGCTCAAAACGGTGGAGTCCTAGTTGATATTAGATCGAAGGTCCCAGGTAAAACTGGTATAATTATATCAATGAAGGATGTCGCCGTAGGAAAGAGATTAAACAAAAATGCAGTCCATGCTTATATAGCAGGATTTCTAGATGGTGATGGAGCAATTTGTGCAATTATCGAACCACACAATGAAAAACGATTTAAGTATCGTGTGAGGGTATCGATGGAATTCTATCAACATCAAGATAACATTGCTGTACTTAAATATATACAGAATGTTTTCGGTGAAGGGTATTTAGGGCGATCAATTCGTGACACCCATAAGCTTTCATTCAGAAATCAGACAACGTTAAGACGCATACTTCCAATCTTGTTGAAGTTTACTGTAATTAAGAGTAAACAGATTCAAATAGCTTTGAAGATATTGGATACAAAAATTGATAAAAAAAGAGATCTTATAAAAGTAGCGAAATTAGCAGATAAGCTAAGTGGGTACAATGTAAGGTCCAGCAGTATACGTAAAAATACTTCAAAGATTATAGTTTAATTTCTCCTCTAACGACTGATCCCAATCCATATTGATGGATGGGTGAGATAGCTTCCTTCTGAGGGGCTATCATACGGCTAGCATCCTAATCCAGCGTTGTTCTGGATGGATGAAGGCATAGTCTGTGCTCATAGTAATATGAGAATCATACGAGCTCCCAAGGGTTTGGCTGTTCGCCAATTAAAGTGTTACGCGAGCTGGGTTCAGACCGTCAATATGGCGGCTCCTGATAGTAATATCAGGATGTTCAAAATCGACTCATATCGGTGAAATCCTAATAATTGTGTTCATTAACCTGTCACATTTTAGGATAATACCGAGGGAAGTTACCATTTATATGGTTAACCCCGTAGAGACTTGTCGTGATATCACGACAGATAGCGACTTGTGAGGCGCTATAATACGTCGATCATCCGTGAAGTATACGGATGGTGGTATAGTCCATACAGCAAGTAATTGTTGAGAAATATGTGTAAAACAGGTTGGTCCTTATCTGGTGTGGGCGTCGGAAGCTTGAAGGGAGTTGTCTCTAGTACGAGAGGACCGAGATGAACGAACCTCTGGTCTACCAGTTGTCGTGCCAACGGCAGCGCTGGGTAGCTATGTTCGGTTCTGATAAGCGCTGAAAGCATATAAGCGCGAAGCAGGCCCTAAGATTAGGCTTCACAGGTTCGTGCGAGACGAGCACGTTGATAGGGCATAGGTGTAAGCACCGCAAGGTGTTCAGCCGAATGCTACTAATAAACCATCCGTACACAGTCCTGACGTGAGGACAGGAATTCTGTCCATATGTTTTTTTGTTTTTTAAATTTTCAAAGAACAGCGAGTTGGCGGCTATACTGGTGGTGTCCCACCTGATACCATTCCGAACTCAGAAGTGAAATCCACCAAGGCCCATGATAGTGATCTTCGTGATTGCGAAAGTAGGTAGCCGCCGACCCGCTGTTTTTTGTTTGTGTTATAATTAATGCATGACTTCAATAAGCCGTTTTGTCAGACGATTTATATATTTCCTTGCATTTATAATCATAATCGGAGCTATTGGTTTTGGTATTTATCGTATTCTTTACCCTCCACAGCCTATACCGACTCCGGGACCAATGCTGGATCCTATAGAAGTAATTTCTACAGATGTGATTGAGGTTAAGGAGAATGATTATGACTTTGTCGTGCAAGTGCGTAATCCAAATCCAAATTTTGGCTCTCCAGATGTACGGTATGAGATTTATTTTTTTGATGAGAATGATACCAAACTCTCCACTCATTCAGGCGATTTCTATATCCTCCCAAGTCAGAAAAAATATATTGTTAGAACCGGTTTGCCATCTTCGTCTGCTATCTCGCGTGTAGAATTTAAGATCATAAGAGCAGACTGGCAGCAGCTTGATGAGCTTGGATCGCAAGGGGTATCTCTTGTGATGACGCGTTCTGGCTACTATCAATCAGGCGAGTCATCAGTTTTTGGTGTTGCAGAAGGAAGGATATTTAATGATTCAGCTTTTGATGTCGCACAAGTTGATGTAGTGATACTGCTTGAAGACAATCGCTCGCAGTCCATTGCAGTCAATAAAACAGCAATACGCACATTCCTTTCTCAAACCACAAGAGGATTTGAAGTTCAATGGTTTGATGTTTTTGAAGGCGAGGTTGAAAGTGTATACATAGAAGCCAATACCAATATTTTTGAAAATGAAAACTTTTTACTCAGTCATGGCGGAATTGAACGATTTCAGCAACAGTTTTAAATCGCCGAGAGGCTCTAGGACGCCCTCATCTTTATGCTTTGAATAAGTCCGAGCCCTATCATTAGGGTTATTAAATGACTCCCTCCATAGCTTAGGAAGGGCAAGGGTATTCCGGTTATTGGCATAACTCCAAGATTCATTCCGACATTAATTATGATATGAATGAATATTATCATCATTAATCCAAGTCCATAAAGCTTGGCAAAATTGTTATTTGCTCCAATGGTTATTGACCCTATGCGAAGCAGTAAGAATCCTAATAATCCAAGAACAGCTATTACGCCAATGAATCCAAATTTTTGAGCCAGTGCTGCAAATGCAAAGTCAGTATGGGGTTCAGGGACTGTTATTAACGCAGAGTCCTCTCTGCCTCCAAGAAGAGTCCCCATTAGCATTCCTGAACCAAGGGTGGTCTTGGCCTGAATCGTACTATAACCGC
Organism: Parcubacteria group bacterium; assembly: GCA_043821485.1. GTDB lineage: Bacteria > Patescibacteriota > Minisyncoccia > 2-02-FULL-40-12 > IGHO2-01-FULL-4-A > JBDRCU01. The sequence goes on from JBDRCU010000044.1 coordinate 28,440, forward strand.
TTTCAAGGGGGTCTAAATAGGGGTCTATGAATGATGCAAGGCGTTGCTTTTGGTAGTCCTGTAGAACCACAAACCAGGCGAGTGAAGCAAGGACTACCCCTATCATGAGTATTGCAAGCAGATGTTTTTTATTGATTCCTGAAAAAGTCAGCATTCCAAGCCAAAGCGCAATAAATACAATCATTGATCCTAGATCAGACTGTAGAAATGTAATGACTGCAGGAATTCCCGCATAGATGCCCGAAGCAAGAATATGTGGAGTCCTGTATATTTCAACATGTTTTTGTGAAAAGTATTTGGCAAGCAGTATTAGTACTGCTAGTTTTGCAATCTCTGAAGGCTCGAACCGCAGTCCCAAAACAGTTGTCCATGCGCGTGCTCCGCGAATTTCAGGAGAGGTGAGAGTTAGAAGCAGTAACCCAACGGTGATTACATAAAATAGTATTGAGGGGAGGGAGTTGTTTTTAAATATTCTATAATCAAAAAATGAGAAGCCAATGAATGCAAGGATGCCAATAGAGACAAGTACAATCTGTCTTGTTATGATTTCATTGTAAGAAGGGTCTATGAGGTAGAATGTTGCAATGCTGATTCCAGAGAGAATCAGGGTGACCATGAGCAATGGCCAGTCAAATTTTTTATATATAGCTTCCTGCATATTATCGTTGGGACAGAGTGATTATTGAGATGGGTTTTATTGTAGCACAGTCATGTTAAAACAAAAAAGACCCCTGCAAAGCAGGGATCTTTTGATCAAATCTAAAAAATTTTATTCATCCTTTTTTTCTGTATCCTCATTTTTTTCGTCTTCTTCCTCTTCTGTTTTTTTACCCGCATTATACCCTGTCCCTGCAGGAATGAGACGTCCAATTATGACATTTTCTTTAAGACCGCGCAGTTTGTCCTCACGTCCCGTGATAGCTGTATCAATAAGTACGCGTGCCGTTTCTTGAAAACTTGCAGCTGACAAGAAGCTGTCAGTTGATAGTGATACGCGTGTAATCCCAAGTAAGAGTTGTTCAAATGTTGCTAATTTTTTGTTTCCTTCTTTGGCTTCGTCATTGACCTCTTCTAAAGTTTGTCTTTCCATAACATCTCCAGAAAGAAGCTCTGTATCGCCGTGATTTATTATGCGAACACGTGAGAACATTTGTCGAATGATGAGTTCAATATGCTTCTCGTTTATACCTTCACCTGTTGAGAAATAGATATTTTGTACTTCTTTAATGATATATCGAGCCACAATTAATATGTCACCGGATGTCTTATAGAGTTCTTTAAGATCAACTGGTCCATCTGAAAGCTGTTGCCCAGCTGTTATAAGATCGCCAGTCTTTACTCTTGGCGGTCCGCCTGGAACAGTTAAAAATTCACGTTCCTCGCCCTTATCAGTCGCGATCTTAATAGTATATTGTCGGTCCTTTTCTTCTATGCTTGTAACCTTGCCGTCTACATCAGAAAGTAGTGCTTTAACAGACGGAGGGCGGCATTCAAATATTTCTTCAACACGCGGAAGACCCATTGTGATATCGCTTACACTGGCAACGCCTCCAGTGTGGAAGGTTCTCATAGTAAGCTGTGTCCCTGGTTCGCCAATTGCCTGAGCAGTAATAATACCAACAGCTTCTCCGAGTCCAATTAATTCATGTCGTGCTAAGTCATGTCCATAGCAAAATTTACAAAGTCCGTATCTAGCTTTGCAGTTTATAGGGGAGCGTACCCTTATTGGTGAAGTCAGATTTAGGGTATCTATGCGTTTAGCTTCTTCGCGTTTAACGATATGATTCTTCTTCACAATAATATTGCCTTTTGCGTCTTTAACATCTTCCAATAATACGCGGCCATAAAGACGCTTGCCCATTGGTTCATCGATATTCTTTCCGTCTTCAGGATAAAGAGTATAACCCTCTTTGTCTTTACAGTTCTCTTCTTGGATTACAACATCTTGAGCAACATCTATAAGCCGGCGCGTAAGATATCCTGCACTGGCGGTTTTGAGAGCAGTATCTACCAACCCCTTACGAGCGCCATGAGTAGATATGAAATATTCTAATACATTGAGTCCTTCTTTGAAGGAGCTTTTTACAGGAAGTTCGATCAAGCTTCCATCGGGTTTAACCATAAGTCCTCTCATTCCTGAAAGCTGTGTTACTGTACCCCAATTGCCTCGTGCTTTGGAGCTTACCATCATATTAACGGCATCTTCTCCTATGTATTGTTTTTTTACTGAAGACTCCAATTTTGTTTTGGTAATACTCCATATTTCAATTGCTTTAGTTCGTCGTTCGTGTTCGGTAAGGAGTCCTTGCTCGTAGAGTTTTTTATTTTCTTCAATGATCACCTCTGCTTCTGAAAGAATGGCTTTCTTATCTGGAGGTATTTTAAGGTCATCCATTCCCCATGAAACTCCTGAAACGGTTGCATAGTGGAATCCATAGTCTTTGATGGTATCTAAGAATTCAACTGTACGATCCTCTCCGTAGCGATGCAGGATTTCAGCTTCAAGTTTTCTTAGATCCGTCTGATTGAGAGTCTTATTAATGAATAGATAATCTTCAGGCAGAGCTTTGTTGAATAAGATTCTTCCTATTGTTGTTTTTATTACACGTGAGTTTGTTTCTTCGACATCTTTTGATACGTCAACCATAATAGGCTGTCGGAGCAGGATCACGTCATTGTCATAAGCCATCATTGCCTCTGACTCATTTGCAAAAGGTTTATCTGAAGCATTTACGTTTGGATTGATGCTGGTCAGGTAATAACAGCCGAATGTAATGTCTTTTGTTGCAATGGCAACCGGTTCACCATTTGCAGGCTTGAGTATTCCGTGGGTGGAGAGCATTAATTCTTTTGCTTCAATTTGAGCCTCTTTTGTAAGAGGAAGATGTACTGCCATCTGGTCACCGTCAAAGTCTGCATTGAATGCACGTGTAGGCATGGCAGGAAGTTTGATTGATTTTCCTTCAATAAGTTTTGGCTTGAATGCTTGTACAGAAAGTCTATGAAGAGTAGGGGCGCGATTAAGCAATACATATTTGTCTTGTATCGAGTATTCAAGAGCTTCCCATATTTCAGGAACGCCTTGTTCGATTAAATGATTTGCAGACCGGATATTATGTGCAAATCCGTTTTCAATTAAATAGTGGATGATAAATGGTTTGAAAAGTTCCAATGCCATATATTTAGGAATTCCGCATTCTCCCATTCCAAGTTCAGGCCCAATTACGATTACACTTCGTCCTGAATAGTCTACGCGTTTTCCTAGAAGATTTTGTCTGAATCTGCCCTGTTTACCCTTAAGCATATCTGCAAGGGATTTGAGTGCGCGTTTCTGGCCAGTAGATGCAGATACCAGAGTTTGGCCTCGTCTCATTCCATTATCAATAAGAGCATCCACGGCTTCTTGTAGCATTCGTTTTTCATTTTTTGTAATAACTTCAGGAGCACGAAGATCTATTAAATGTTTGAGTCTATTATTACGGTTAATTACACGGCGATAAAGATCGTTTAAATCTGAGGTCGCGAATCTTCCTCCATCTAGAGGAACCATAGGACGCAGAAGCGGAGGGATAACAGGTAAGACAGTCATTATTGTCCATTCTGGTCTTATGTTATTTTGAGCCATGTTTTTGAGTAGTCTGATTCTGCGAAGCGCCTTTTTTTGTGTTACTGGATTATCTATGGATTTGAGTTGTTCTTCTGCCTTTTTTGCTTCCTCTTTGAGATTAAGTCCTTCAAGTAAATTCCTTATTGCTTCGGCACCTATTCCTGCTTCAAATACTTCTCCGTATTTTATTGAAAGGTCTCTGTAGTCAAGTTCAGATAATACTGCATATTTTTTAAGAGTTTTGAGATTTTCTTTTTCGCGATCGCGTTGATCCTTGAGGTTAGTTTGTTCTGTTTCGTTAGGCGTATTCTTAATCAAAGATTTAAATTCTGACTCAAGCTTTTTCATTGCTTCAGTCTTAAGTTCTTCATTCACGGTCACAACTATATAGCTTGCAAAGTAAATCACACGTTCTAGATTAGGCAGTGATATATCAAGGATTGAAGCTATTCGAGAAGGCATACTGCGTAGGAACCAGATATGTGCGACAGGGGAGGCAAGTTTAATATGCCCCATTCTTTCACGTCGGACGATTGATCGTGTAACCTCAACATTACAGCGATCACAGATAATACCTTTGTATCTTATGCGTCGATATTTTCCACAATAACATTCCCAGTCTTTTGTAGGACCGAATATTGCTTCTGAAAAGAGACCTTCTTTTTCTGGCTTCTGGGTGCGGTAATTAATGGTTTCTGCTTTTGTTACTTCACCATAAGACCACTCAAGAATTTCTTCAGGTGATGCGAGTTTTAATTTTAATTTTGCAAAATCCATATTATATTCCGTTATTTTTCTATCATTTCTACATTAAGTCCAAGGCCTTTGATTTCAGACAATAGAACTTTGAACGATTCTGGCGTATGCGGTGCGCGGATCGGTTCGCCATTTATGATTGATTCATAGGTCTTTGCACGTCCCTGTACATCGTCTGATTTGATGGTAAGCATTTCCTGAAGCGTATGCGCCGCTCCATATCCTTCAAGCGCCCATACTTCCATTTCTCCAAATCTCTGTCCGCCGAATTGCGCTTTACCTCCAAGCGGCTGCTGTGTAATGAGAGAGTAGGGGCCTATTGAACGCATATGCATTTTGTCTTCAACCATGTGTCCGAGCTTCATAAAGTAGATAACGCCCACTGTTGTTGGTTTCTGGAACTTCTTACCTGTGCGTCCGTCAGAGAGATAGATCTTACCATTTTCGGGAAGCTTGGCTTCTCTAAGCTTTTCTTTGATATGTTTTTCTGTTGGGCTGGCCATTGATGGTACTGCATATTTTACTCCTAATTCTTTTGCTGCCCATCCAAGATGAGTCTCTAGAATCTGGCCGATATTCATACGGGAAATAATACCCAAAGGACTTAATATCATATCTACTGGCCGTCCATCGGGCAGAAACGGCATGTCTTCTTCCGGAAGTATAGTTGAAATAACACCTTTGTTTCCGTGTCGTCCTGCAAGTTTGTCGCCAACCTGAATCTTACGCATTTGGGCAATTGATACCTGGATTGTTTTGATAACGCCGGCAGGAAGCTTATCTCCCTGATCGCGTGAAAATATCTTTATTGCTACAACACGTCCTACCTTGCCATGATCCAGTGTCAATGAAGAATCCTTAACGTCGCGAGACTTTTCGCCGAATATTGCCTTGAGCAGTCTTTCTTCAGCTGTAAGATCACTCTCTCCCTTAGGAGATATCTTGCCTACTAATATATCTTGCGATCGTACTTCAGCCCCTATGCGTACAATTCCTTCTTCGTCTAAATCTTTAAGTTTGATTTCTGAACGGTTAGGGATGTCATAGGTTGTGATTTCAGGACCGAGTTTGGTTTCACGTACGTCTATTGAATAATCTTCAATATGTATTGATGTAAATAGATCTTCTTTTACTAATTTTTCAGAAAGAATTACAGCATCTTCAAAATTCGAACCTTCGAATGACATAAATGCGACTGTAAGGTTGCGTCCAAGTGCTAATTCCCCATCCTTTGTTGATGGGCCGTCTGCAATAACTTCGCCTTTCTTGACCTTGTCACCCAGAGTTACCCGAGGTACGTGATTGATAGCTGTAAATTGGTTTGATTTTTTGTATTTTAAAAGAGGGTATTCTTTTTTCTTACCGTCTCTCCCCTTGATTGTAATATGGGATGCGTCAATGCTGTGTACTGTGCCGTCTATTTCACTTATAACCATAACTCCGGAGTCCTCTGCAACCCGTTTTTCAAGACCTGTGCCAATATATGGGGATTCAGGCAAGATAATAGGAACTGCCTGACGTTGCATATTGGAACCCATAAGAGCGCGGTTAGCGTCATCATTTTCAAGGAATGGGATTAAGGAAGTGGCTACGGAAAAAGGTTGACGAGGGGAGACATCCATATACGTAACCTTGCTTGTATCAACAAGGCTCACTTCACCATAAGCTCGTGCAGGAACCTTGGCTTTTTTCAGCTTGCCATTCTCATCTATTTCTGCTCCGGCATATGAAATAATCTCTGTTTCCTCCTCGCTTGCATCAAGATATACAATATCTCCGACTTTGCCATTTATTACTTTACGATAAGGAGAAAGTATAAATCCAAGAGGGGATATCTTTGAATAAAGAGCTAGATGTCCAACTAGGCCGATATTAGGTCCTTCAGGTGTTTCAATAGGGCAAATTCTCCCGTAGTGAGAAGGGTGTACGTCGCGGACCTCAAAACTTGCTCTCTCACGTGTAAGACCTCCGGGACCGAGTGCTGATAATCTGCGTTTATGTTCAAGTTCTGCAAGAGGATTCATTTGATCCATAAATTGTGACATTTGGCCGGATGAGAAGAATTCTTTAAGTGCTGCAGACAAAGGTCGGGAATTAATCAATTGCGCAGGAACAACAGTATCCATTTCCATTGTGCTCATTCTGTCTTTAATAGTTCGTTCCATTCTTGCAAAAGCAACCCGAAGTTTATCCTGAAGTAATTCTCCTAAGGTCTTGACCCGCCTATTGCTTAGATGATCGATATTGTCCGGCTGTGCCATGGGATCGTTATTTCTTCGAATAATCTCTTTTAGCACATCTATTATATCCTCGACACGTAATGTCCTGTTTTCTTCATTTATTTCATAATTTTTACCAAAATATTTATTCATCCTATATCTTCCAACATGGGACAAATCATATCGGTTAAAGCTCATGAACATATTTTTTATCATGGTTCGTGCATTCTCGATTGTTGCTGGGTCTCCTGGGCGAATACGCTTATATACCTCAATAAGACCTTCTTCTTCATTGGATGAAGGATCTTGTATTATGGTTGCAGAGATATACGGCATTTCCTCATTGGTATCTACGTCTTTGAAAAGTTTCTTTATCTCATCATCACTGCCAATGCCGAATGCCCTTAAGAATGCAGTTGCAGGGATCTTGCGTTTTCTGTCTATCCTTACAGATATGACACCGCTGGACTCAGTCTCAAATTCGAGCCAAGCACCTCGCGAAGGTATTATTTTGGCGCCAAAAAGCCGTTTATAACGGCTGGATTTTGATAATGTAAATAATGCGCCAGAGCTTCTAATCAACTGTGAAATGACTACGCGCTCAACACCATTGATGATAAATGTTCCTCGGCTTGTCATGATTGGGAAATCAGTCAGATAGACTTCCTGTTCCTGGGAATCTCCGGTCTTTGTATGCTCTAATTTCACTTTTATGCGCATTGGGGCCTCATATGTGATGTTTTTATCGTGAGATTCCTGCTCATTATATTTGGGTTCCTCTATCTTGAAGTCTGTAAATGAAAGCTTCAGTTCCTTATTAGTCCAGTCTTCAATAGGGGAAACTTCACTAAGAAGTTCCTTGAGTCCGACATTTAAAAACCACTGATATGAGTCAAGTTGTACTTGGACTAAATTTGGCGGTTCAAGAGCCTCCGCTTCTGCCGCGTATTTTGAGAATATCTCTCTTTTCATATATTTATTTTGCAGACAAAAAAATTAAGCCTCGAAGGGTCAGCGAGGTATGATAAAAATATGTTATTCTTTTTTGTTATGGATAGACGACACCTGCGATATATATATGTTTACTATTTCCCTGGTTTAATACCTAGGGCGTTATATTACGTGTCGTAGCCCATGAACGAAAGCTTGGGCTATACAATATGACGTGCTGTTTTGGAGCTCAGATTGAACTGAGCCAGCCGTCAATAGTGGTTTGTATATCTTATTCCTTTTTATTAATTTGTCAAGCCCTTTTATCAACTTCTCATCAAGATCCTTGTTGAACCCAATTTCTTCGGTATCCAGGATATTGGAGCCATTGTATAATGTTAATATGGCTTGGCCGGCCTTTAGAGTGACCTGAATTTTGTTTTTCTTTCCAGTCATTGATACAATTATACTATGCCTTATAAAACTGAAGCATCAGATACGGGGGCCGACATACTTGTTCGGGATTTTATGACTAAACATGTCATTACCATTAGTCCTGAACGTTCGATTATCGAGGCTGCTCAGATTCTTTTTGAACATAACTTTGACGGGCTTCCTGTTACGGATGACAGTAATCGCTTAGTTGGGATCATAACACAGTACGACCTTGTATCCAAAGGAGCAAAGATTCATCTTCCTACATTCATACAATTAATGAAGGAGTTGCCGGTTTACAAGAAAGACAAAGGGATGATAAGGCCCGGTCTTGAAAATATCGTATCTCTGAAGGTTGCAGACGTTATGAATGCAGAGCCTATTACAATAGAGCCGGGAAGACCAGTTGAAGACGCCTCTATGATGTTTACAGAGCATCATGGAGTTAATCCAATTCCAGTAGTTGATGTAAATAGACAGCTTGTAGGAATAATCAGCAGATATGATATTATGCGTCTGTATACTGGAAGCATGGGGGCTGCAGCTAAAATATCACAGGAATCATCCATAGAGCGCAAGGTAGACGTATTTATGAAGCAGTTCAGGAAGCGTTTTGTCGTAGTATCCAAATTCCGTACTCATTTCTGGTTCATATCTAGTGTAATATTTGCATTAGTTGGATTTATCATTGCATTTTTAATAATTACCCGTATACAAGTATATTAATACAATGGCAAGACATTCTAAGAAAAAGAAAAAGCGCAAATCAAAGGACGAAGAATCAGAATTTAATTTTAGTCTGGGTATATCGCAAGAAACCAAAAATGGGATTTTTGGTATTTTGGCTATTGGTTTGGCAGTATTGGCAGTTCTTGCCCTCATTGGACGCGCAGGGGATGCGGGGAATTTTGTATCAGAGATCATTACTAAACTTTTCGGTTGGGGAGTATTTTTGGTTCCCCTTGCATTGTTATTGCTTGGTGTTTCGTTTTTAAAATCTATTCATCGCGAAGTTCACAAAGGAGCAATAGTCGGAACAGTTTTATTCATGCTGGCATTCCTCGCTATGTTCTATATTATAGGAGGTTCTGAATTAGAAATGCCAGCCCGGATTTTACAGGGAGGCTACTTGGGTGTTGCATTGGGTTATCCATTGTTAAAATTCGTAGGCTTTACAGCTTCATTCATAATTATCATTTTAATATTGCTTGTTTCTATTCTTGTTGTTCTTGATATTTCAGTAGATTCGTTGATTATGAGATCTCGTAAAGATGAAGAGGATGATGAAAGCGAAGATTACGATGAAGAGGATGACGAGGAATATGAGGACGAGGATGAAGATGTTGTAATTAAGCGTGGATCACAAGTAATTGATGCAAACGAAGCGCGTGGCACTGATAATTCCAAGCCAGCAGTAAAAGCAGACGCAGAGAAAGACTTCGTAATTAAATCATCAAAATCAGATAAATGGATTCTTCCTCCTATTAGCTTATTACATTCAGACAGCGAACAGCCACGACCCGGAGACATTAATGCAAATGTGGCAATCATTAAGCGAACATTGTCTAACTTTGGAATTAATGTAGAGATGGGCGAAGTATCTATCGGTCCGGCTGTAACGCAATTTACTTTGCGTCCTGCAGTTGGTGTTAAACTCTCCCGTATCACTGCACTTTCCAAAGATCTTGCGCTTGCTCTTGCCGCTTCCTCTATCCGTATTGAAGCGCCTATTCCAGGCAAAGCCTTAGTTGGTATTGAAATACCAAATGCGAAGTCAGCAGTTGTTGGTTTGAGAGATATTCTTGAAGCAAATGAATTTAAGAAAAGTAAGTATGCGCTTCCAATTGCAGTTGGACGTGATGTCGCTGGTTATCCAATTGTTACTGCTCTTGAGAAAATGCCTCACTTGCTCATTGCAGGTTCAACTGGAAGCGGTAAATCAGTAACCATTAATTCGATATTGCTTTCACTCCTTTATAGGCATTCTCCAGAATCACTTAAGCTTATTCTTGTTGATCCTAAGCGTGTTGAATTGTCATTGTATAATCACATTCCGCATTTAATCACTCCAGTAATAGTAGATACGAAGAAAGTCATACATGCGCTTAAGTGGGCGATTCGTGAAATGGAAAAGCGTTATGAAAAACTATCCGAAGAAGGGTCGCGTGACATATTCTCATATAATGCAAAACGTTCAAAAGAAAAAGAGGAAATAATGCCGGTTATTGTAATAGTAATAGACGAGCTAGCAGATCTTATGGCTTCCCATGGCCGCGATGTGGAGGCTTCGATTGTGAGACTAGCTCAAATGGCTCGTGCAGTTGGAATACATTTGATTGTTTCCACGCAGCGTCCATCTGTAGAAGTAATTACAGGATTGATCAAAGCGAATATTTCAACACGTGTTGCGCTTCGTGTTGCATCACAAGTTGATTCCAGAACAATTCTTGATATGGCAGGAGCAGAGAAGCTTCTTGGAAACGGCGACATGCTTTATCTGTCAGGATCAATAGATTCCAGATTGCTCCGTTTGCAGGGCGTGCTTGTTACAGAGGAAGAAGTTAAAGATGTAATCAGTTTTATTAGAAAACAAGCTGACGATTTATTTGATGGAGAAGAAACCGAAAATGAAGACGACCTAAGAGCTGGGCTTGGAAGCGCAGTATTAGGAGGCATGATGGGCGACGGAGACGAGGATGTTGATGATGACATGTTTCATGACGCGAAAAAGGTTGTTATTGAAACTCAAAAAGCGTCAGCATCATTCCTTCAGCGCAGGCTTCGCGTAGGATATGCGAGAGCAGCAAGACTCCTTGATTTGCTTGAAGAAAGGGGTATTATTGGACCGGGAGAAGGCGCTAAGCCCCGAGACGTATATGTTAGGGAAGACGGCACAATGGAAGCTCCTGATGAAGAATTTAAAGAGGAGTACAAAGAAGAGGAAGATAATGATAGCCGTCTTGACGATAAAATAGCGGTTGAGGAATAAGATTTTTTAATTTGACACAGAAATAAGAAAGTAATAAAATAAGAAAATGGAGCGAATTCAGAGAGCAACAAGCAGGGGGCAGATTACTTTGCCCATTGAATGGAGAAAATCTGTAAAGACCAATAATTTTGTAGTTAAAACAAACGGGAATACCGTGGAAATTACTCCGGCCAAGATTAAGAAAAATGACAAAAATGGCTGGTATACCGTTTTTAATGCAAATCGGGATAATAAAGGAAGAGGGATAAAGGCTGAGAAACTCCTTAAGATTCTTAGGGAGATTGATGCCCCTGGATGAATAAAATAAAGAGGTTTTTCAAAAAGCTCGATAGAAAAAGAAGACTAGTGATTAAAGAGATTGTTATCAAACTGGAAAAAGGCGAGACTTATAGACTGCAAATTAAAAAAATAAAAGGAACGGATTTTTACCGCCTGAAAAAGAGGCGGTTTCGTATTATATTCC
>JBDRCU010000045.1:0-4173 GCA_043821485.1 Parcubacteria group bacterium
TAGAAAGAGCGAAAACACCAGGCGCTACAGAAAAAGCTGCAGAGATCGTGTCTCGTTTACGAAGTAGATTAAACGATTATTATAATCAAGATCGTATCCCTTCAACAATTATGTTAACTAGGGAAGAGGTAGACAAAATAATTCAGGACCCCATGGGATTTATGGAATGGATGTCTCAAGACATTGCTAGAATAGCGAAAGAAAGAGGATTTGATTCGCCAATCCTAGAACAGCGAATGAATAGATATCGTTTGATTACTGATTATTTTGTTTCAGACGCATATAACGCAGAACAAGGATTACGGTTAGACCCAAGGTCTACCGTTGAACAGGCGCGAAAATTTAGAGAGACCCATCGTAATCTTTTGGATACAAAAGGTCATATTCTTGATCAATACACCGATCGATTACACTCTCTCGAATTCAGTTATTATATTCAACAGGCCTCTGATTTTGAGAAAGACACACAATTTATACGTCTTTTAGACAGAATAAATGAACGGGGAGCATATGGTTTGCGAGCACAATATGGAGGATTATCAGAGGTTGCTCTTCAAAAAATGAGAAGTATTCATGATAAATTGCTTCGAGACCCAGAATTTGCAGCTCGTGACCGATCATTTCCTGAAATTATAAAAGAGGTTAGAGCAAGAACATCACAGGCAATGCTTGAAGAACGAGCTCTTTGGGAACCACAGCTTGATCAATATCTTGATAGACTTGTTGGGGAACAGAAAGGGGCAATACCAAAACCAACAGTGATATATGATGAACAATTATGTGATACGGTTACAGCAGTTGCGGAATCAAGTTACCAAATGTTTTTTGAGAAAGAACAGATTATGGCGCGCGGATTAGATCCCGGAATCGCCGCGCGTTTAAAAAAAATTGATGCATTTGAGACGGCAGATGCAGAAGAAAAAATTCTCGCAACATTTCGATTTCGTGATTGGTTTCTACGGAAATGGAATGGTGCGAAGGCAGGACAACGAGCACTGTGGAATACGCGTGCATTATGGTATGTTCACAAAGATCCAGCTCTTCGTCAATGGGCCTCAGACAAGACAACATCATTATTTGATCAATTACGAACAAAATCGAGCTCTTGGAAACATGCAGTAGAGGCTAATGATACAGCAAGAATGAGCGCCATTCGTAAAGACCCATTATTTCAAAAATTGAGCACGATATTTAGTGAATATGAAGAAAAACATGAAATTATTTCAGATAACGGGAAAGATGTCGCATTTTTTGCTCATTTAAAAAGGAATAAATTATATAGACAAGTAGCGTGTGATGTTGGAGGAGAAGTTGCTCAGTTACAGGGGGCTCGTTGTTATGGATATTGGGAGAGTGCGCCAAGAAGAAATGTTGTTCGGGAAATGATTGACAAACATCCAATGCTACGGCATTTATATGGAGAGGATATCAAAACGAGATCCATCGCGGTTGGTCTAGATTTATTTGAATCGGGCAGAGGTTGGTTTTTTCCAGATAGGGCCCGAACTGAAACGGCAAAAAGAACATTTATAACTACAGGCGAGAGAGCACTTCAATTACAACCACACTTCTTTTATAAAATGGAACACATGAGAGAAGAAATCCCTTTAGGTGCACAAGCAGCTAAAATGCTCGATGAAGTTACACAGCGTTTTGACACAATTCAATCAAGGCTTATGCTCTCAGGAGAGGGGTCGATTGACTATTCAATTGCTCTAGAACGATGGACAGAGGGACAACGGAGAATTATGCTGGATGCTTTTGAGATGTCGCACAAAGACAATGAAGGAAGAGTGTTTACCTTATCTCAACAACAATATATTGATCAGATGAAAGCATATTATGGGCGCTTTTCAGACGGTTTTGAAAGATTTACTCATATTAAACATATTAATGATTTTTCATTCGTGACGTTTACAAACGACATTCCAGTAGCTGTTTTGGAAAATAATAAAGTTTTGGATGTTAATCATATCGAATTAACAATGGGAACTGAGGTTGCCAACGCAGTGAAAAGTTATTTAGATCCAAAGGTTTTTGTACAGCTTTCTCACCATTCGACGCTAAACGGAGAAGGGAAAACAGGACTTTGGAGAAGATCGTGGATTGATTTTGGTACAGCATCTTCAACAATACCACTACAGAGTGATTTATTAGAAATCGATGAGAAAAAATTTGCTAAAGCACTTGAAGAAATGAGATTTAAAGTGTCTACCTATCAAGGTCCAGGTGAGGGCGCCCGTTCTTCATTGGAAGCAATCGCGGGGTATCTCGAAGCAGCAAAGGTCAAAGGCAGCTACACAGAATTTCTTAAAGGGTTGAAAAATTCTTCTGTTATGAAAGAATATTGGGGTGATTTAGCAAAATCTCTCGGTCTTGATGAAGTAAGCGAAGAATATGATAAATTCGAACTTTTACTTGGAAAACTTGGGAAAGAAGCTCCTGGAGCGGAAGAATGGGTTAAAGATTACGTCGGCATTACTAGTTGGAGAAGATTTTTTGGTGGAGATGAAGGTTTGTTATCAAAATTTATCGGAGAAGAGAGGTTTGATAAGCTTGTAGAAAAATTGAATGAAAATGCACCAAACCGCCTCTATGCATACAAAGCTCGCAACGTACTTCTTTTTGCTCTTGTAATAATGATGTTATTTGCTGTAGACCAAGCGAAAAAAGGAACAGAAGCACCAGATAAAAAACCCCACTAAGGTTTAGTTTTGTCACCGCCAAGTTTTTTACCCAAATCCGCCATTTGTTTATGTGATGACCAATATTGGAACAACTGCATTCCCATTTGTGTTGGACCGCTGAATGCCCCCGCCACTCCTTCAAGTCCTGCTGACATGCCACCTTTTGATTTGAGCGCCTCTTGGATTTGTTTTCCGACGGTTGGAATAGCGAAAAGTATGCCAAGCGCTACAAGCGCGCCAATACTTGTTGAAGAGCCACTGATAAAACCCACATAAGGTGGTGTCCACATAGGGGAATTATTGGTTGAAAAATTCATAAACATTGCTGCGAGCATGAACATTGCTGCGGATGCAGGAAAAATTAATATATTGGCAAGGAGATTTTTAAACCACGATCCAAACGCATCGTTTCCTGGAATCGCACCCATCAGAAGTTGAAGCGGCCCAAATAGTAACGCCAAAATTATTCGAATATATGTGCTTAGAGAAAATATAAACAATCGGATAGCGAGGAGCAACATTCCTATTCCGATAAGCGCACCGAAAATAGCCCCTCCCAAACCAAGAATGAGCGCGCCTATGGATATAAGGGCGACTGCAGGTATTGCAACTACGTTGGCGGAAATAGCGAGGACTGCAGCTGCAACACCCCCGCCAAGCAAAGCAGCAATGATATCTGCTGTAACTCCACTTCCGGTATGACCAAGAATTCGCCAAGGTATATCCCATGGAGATACAGATTTAAAAACAACGCTTAGCAAATTACTGTTAACAAGTGTGCTTGGTTGCGTGATGTCTGGAAACATGCCGGTAGATATAAAAAGACCAATAACTAGTGCAATCAGGATATACATGAGATCGATAAGAAGTCCGACGATAGCATAAGAAAATGTTATAAGAAGCAGAGTGATGACAATTCGAGGTAATGCGTTTTGGACAGTAACAACTGTTTTTGGATCGATTTTTTTCCGGAACATGACCAGAAAACCGATGACAACCATGATAATCGCAAGCAAAAAATATGCGACATTTCGAAACGCCTTCCAAATAGGAAGAAGCGCAGATAATCCGCTAAATCCAACGCCTTGTGCGTATGCAGATTTCGGAATAAACCCAAGTGTCTGCCCTACGTCTCGGATGAATGCATAGGTGCTTGCAGGAGGATTGCCATACATGGCTCCAATATAACTTCCTACATTGTATACAGCACTTTGACTCAAAAGCCGTTGATTGTAAGGGGTCATCCCGGTTTCTGTGGTTGTAAACCCAGGTACTGGTCCCAACGTTCTTCGTATTAAATCACTGTAGTTGTTGTAATTAACGTTTGATACGTGCCCGGCGGCGTTAACGTCCCCCTCTTCTGCTGATTTAATGCTTTCTGCGTATCCTGTGTCATACCACCCATTTTGCTGTGAATTTTGAGCATAAATGGAACGCGTAAATAACACATTCGTAAGAATGCTAAAGAAGAGGATAAACACTATTC
>JBDRCU010000046.1:0-2162 GCA_043821485.1 Parcubacteria group bacterium
TTAAAATATGTTGGAATAAAAGCAGATGATATGAAAAAAACAATTGTGTATTATCGAGTATCATCAGCAGGACAGAAAGATGATATGGAACGACAAAAACAGGCTTTAGAAATGTTTTGTATTGCAAGTGGATATGCAGTAGATGAATGGTACAGTGATATTGGTTCAGGTATGAATTTCAAAAGAAAAAACTTCAATAAAATTATGGAAATGATAGAAATAGGAGAAGTTCAACGATTGATTATTGCACATAAAGATAGACTTGTACGATTTGGTTTTGAATGGTTTGATATGTTTGCTAAAAGACATAATACAAATATCATAATTATGAATAATGAATCGTTATCTCCTCAAGAGGAAATGGTTCAAGATTTATTATCAATTGTGCATTGTTTTAGCTCACGCCTCTATGGACTTAGAAAATATAAAAAACAAATTAAGGAAGATGTAGAACTTGAAAAGGGTAGTCGTGCGGTATAGTTTACCATTGAATAAAAAGAAATTTGAAAAAATGGAAAGCACCATAAATGCATTTACTGAACAAAAGGATGTTTTTCTAGTCGAATATGCACATATCAAATATTTGGACAAGTTGAAAACATATGAAATTCGAGACAATCTTGTCAAGGAAGGATTTATCAGTAAGCATAATCTAAAGGCAAGAATGTGGAAATGTGCATTGAAAGATGCATTACAAACAATAGACATGTATTGGAAAGCAACGTTAACTGATGTTGCTGGACATATTTATCGTAATGATAATCTTTCTGACGATGAAAAACAGGACACATTATCAATAATTCGTAAGCTTAAAGATGTACAATCATTGTTCATGCATAATATACCAAATAATTATCTACTTCGGCGTATTCGAAAAAGTCTTGGAAAACGCCCACGGGTTCGTTTACACAGATCCGCTGCATATGATCAGGAGATGTATCGGGTATTTGATAATAATGGAACACAGTACATATCTCTGATGAGTTTAGATAAACGTATAAAAGTGCCTCTTAAAGGAAATGCCAAAATTTCAGGAAATATCAGAATAGTGCTGAACAGACAGGATAAAACCATTGAGGTTCACGTTCCACAGGACGTGAAAGTACAACAAGCGGACGGACAGGATGTTGGCATCGACTGGGGCGTGACGGAGTTGCTGACAGACAGTGATGGTGATAGATATTATACAGACTTTGGAGAAGACATCAAAGCATACGCTGACGCAGTGAATAGAAAAGGAAAAAATCGCAATAAACTTCATGCACTGTCTAGAAATAAACCAAAGATTGCAAAGAAGCTTAGGAAATACAATCTGGGCAAAAAGAAGCTAAACAGTCAAAGTCAGCGGTTTCGAGCAATGCTCGAAACAAATATTAACACTGCATTAAATCAGTTCTTGAATAAGGAGCCGCGGAGGATTGGAAAAGAAGACTTGTCGTCCTATAAGCCTCCTGTGGGTAAGGGTTGCTTTTCTCGACAGACATCATTCTGGGTGCGAAGCATCATGAATGACAGGTTCGAGTTTAAATCAATGGTCAGAGGTTCTGATCCTGTGAGCGTAAATGGAGCATATAGCAGTCAAACATGTCTCAAGTTTAATTGCGGTTGGGTAAGCCGTTTGAACCGCAATGGGGACATGTTTAAATGCCAAAAATGTGGCATGGTGCTACCTGACGACCATCTCGCCGCAATAAACAATAAAGCCAGGTTAGACGATGACGAAATAAAGGTATGGATGAAGCCGTATCATATCAAAGCTATTTTGGTACGCCGTTTTGAAGCAATGAAGAAATCGAAAGATTTTGGAGCCACTGTTTCGGGCAAGACTTTAGAACCAACACAACGCAAGCTTACGGCGGTTGGTCAATCAAAGAGCGAAACTTCAGGGGTGTAGGCACATTTGCTCACCTTTAAGGAAACAGAATTTGGAGAAGCACCTTATGCAAGTGGTGAACCGATGAGAAAACCTGTTCAATCGATAAGTACATTTAGACAACCAAGTTTTATTTATAGAAAGTATGGATGGAATCATTAGATGAAAAAAATACAATTTGGTGATAGAGTTACTGTAAAAAAAGATGAATGGATACCAAAAGAATATCATAAAAAACACGGTCTTGTCACTGAAGTAAGAAGTCAAAAATTAATAGAAGATCGTTCAG
>JBDRCU010000047.1:0-27162 GCA_043821485.1 Parcubacteria group bacterium
ACAATTGGAGATATGCTGCAATACTTGAATCTGATCCAGCAGGAACCTATATGTCATGGCTTGGTGCGGGTCTTCGTAATTCAGTATTCATGACGCTTCATCCAGAAATGGGACAATTGTGGGCGACTGAAATGGGACGCGATGGACTGGGGCCTGACTTGCCCCCTGATGAGATTAATATTATGAATGCAACTAAACATTATGGATTTCCATTCTGCTATGGTTACAAAGTAGAAGACACTACATTTAATGAGCGTAGCAGTATTGAGAGCAGAAACAGAAAGTGTGAAGAAACTGAACCTGCGTTTATTGAACTTGAAGCGCATTCAGCTCCCCTTGGACTCGCTTTCATAGATGAGAATGCCGTTGATAATGGCTGGCCTAAGGAATGGGAAAACGACCTATTGGTTGCTTATCATGGATCAGAAGATGCAAGCCTTAGGCGCGGATACAAGATAGTGCGTTTTGATCTCGACGATGAAGGCAATCCAGAAAGCGGACCGCTTGACTTCATAACAGGATTTCTTGCAGAAGACGGTGAGGTGTTTGGACGTCCAGTTGATCTTAAATTTGATGGAAATGGATTACTGTATATCTCGGATGATTATTCAGGATCTATATATAGAGTTTTTGTAAATTAGGATTTGGATTTAGATAGATTAGAGTAGGGCTTCTACTTTCTCTACCATCTTATCGAGACCGAACTTAAATAGTACGGTTTGATGCGCTTGGATGCCGAATTCTTGACGGTTGTGATCGCTTTTGATTAATTCCTCAATTTTGGCTGCTAATTGTTGAGGCCGAGCGGGTTCTATTAAAAATCCGTTTTTGTTGTTTTCGATCATTTCAGGCGTGGAGCCTACCTTAGTTGTGACAACTGGGAGTTTTGCTGCCATTGCTTCCAGTACCACCCAAGGAAATCCCTCCTTGAGTGAGCTAAATGCAAAGATATCAAAAGCTTTTAGATATTGAGACGCATCAGGAATTTGTCCTGCAAGTATTATGGTATGAGTTAATCCTTTTTCTTTTATAGTCTCCTCAAGTTCTGACCGCAATTTACCGTCACCTATAATTACAAATGAAACATTTTTATTGTCTTTAAATCTTTCAGCTGCTTCTAATAGATGATGCAGTCCTTTTACTGGATAAAAGTTTGCAATTGTTCCAATTACTATTTTTGATCGAAATAGATTTCCTTTTTCAAGAAGTTTGGATAATTTAAGTCGAGCTTCGTCTTTTTCAAGAAAATTTGTTTTGTAAACATCAATTCCATTGTGTATTAAAACAATATCTTTGCGTGGACAAATTTTGAATCGTTCGGCATCGTCAAAATCTTTTTTGCAATTTACTACGATGAAGTCTTTCCATTGCGCACTAATGCGTTCACCCGTTTTGATCCAGAATTTTTGCCATCCAGATCGGGGATCATTGAATGCCCAGCCTCCTATGCGATAGATAACCTTAGTCTTGTGAATGCGTGAAGGAAATACTGTTGCAAGAGATCCATTAAATCCAGCTTTTGAACTGTTTAGAAATACGGTGTCGAATCCGCCATTATTAATATATGATCTTATTTCAAAGACAGAACGAATATCTTTGTAGATATTCGCATTACGGACCAGATGTTTGAATCTATGAGTTTTAATGCCGGCAGTTTCTAGCGCTCCCTGAAGAAAATCCTTTTTGCCAACCTCTCCAAAAGCAACGGTTACATCGTATTGCTTAGGATCAAGATTTGTTGCAATGGTAAAAATGAAGCGCTGTGCGCCTCCATATTCTGATTGTGTAACTATGAATAGGACCTTTTTGGGGTGTTTATCTATCATTGAAAAATAGCTGAATTTGACCTACTATATAATGAAATGGACGATCATTCAAGCTCTGAAAACCCTGAAAAACCTCGTATTTTAGTGTTTGTCACAGCCTACCATCCGTTAATTGGAGGCGCAGAGATAGCACTTGGAGAGATAACTCGGCGAATGCCGGATGTTTTTTTCGATATAGTGACCCCTAGATATTCATTAGATTATCCGGAATATGAGATAGAGAAGAATGTTTCTATACATCGTATCGGCCCAAGTGGCTCGCTTGCTAAGTGGTTGTTCCCAATCACAGGATGTTTTAAAGGTTGGAGTCTTAGCAAAGAACACAAGTACAATGCCATACATTCCTGGCAAGCTTCTCATGCCGGAGGCGCTGCATGGAACTTATCTCTTTGGCGTCACAGTATCCCCTTCATTTTAACACTTCAGGAAGGGAAAGACCTACCCAATCAAAGTGCATTTGTTAAATTTTTTAGGAATATTATTTTAAAGAGAGCAAACAAGATAACAGCAATAAGTAATTATCTTGCTGACTATGCACGAAGTGTTAATGAGCAGGCTAGTGTCATGCGCATCCCTAATGGAGTAGACGTAAAACATTACAAACAGGGTGCAACAAGTGAAGAAAAAGAAGAATTAAAAAAGAAATACAAAATTAAAGAAGGTGATACAGTTTTAATTACAACTTCCCGTCTTGTATACAAAAATGGAATTGACGATGTTTTATATGCACTCTCTCTTTTGAAAAATGAGAGTTACAAATTTTTAATATTAGGAACAGGCGATAGAAAGCAAAATTTTGAATCATTGTCACGCAAGCTTGGCATTGATGAACAGGTGCATTTTTTTGGAGATGTTCCAAATCAAATAGTGCCTCGTTATCTTTCAATTGCAGATATGTTTATTAGGCCGTCACGTTCAGAGGGTCTTGGCGTTTCATTTTTGGAAGCAATGGCAGCAGGAGTACCGATTATAGCAACTCTTGTCGGAGGAATACCTGACTTTTTAAAAGACGAGGAAACAGGACTTATGTGCAAACCAGACGATCCACAGAGTATTGTTAAAGCAATTGAAAAATTAAAAGATGACAAATTAAAAAAAGAAATTATCCAAAACGCTCGAAGCCTGATCGAAAGCGAATTCACATGGGATAAAATAGCTAAGCAGTATAGAGAGATTTATAAATGAAGAAACTTTCTATAATAATTCCTGTATACAATGAACGTGATACTGTCGCGGATTTGATTGCTTGCGTGAAAGGTGTGCATCTGGATGACATTGAAAAAGAAATAATAGTTGTTGATGATGGTTCAACAGATGGAACTAAGGAAGTGCTTAAAAATTTGAATTCATCTGTACGTGTTTGGTTTCAGGATTGCAATCAGGGTAAAGGGGCTGCAGTAAGAAGAGGATTTAAAGAGGCAACTGGTGATATCGTAATAATTCAAGATGCTGATCTTGAATACGATCCTAAAGAGTATCCTGATATGCTCGAGCCGATTTTGAATAATAAGGCTGATGTTGTCTATGGATCTCGTTTCATTACAGACAGACCGCATAGAGTGTTGTACAATCATCATTACATGGCAAATAGGTTTTTGACTTTTGTTTCTAATCTTTTTTCGAATTTGAATTTGTCTGATATGGAAACCTGTTATAAGGTGTTTACGAAAAAAGCGCTTGATACTATAAAGCCATGTTTAATATCAAATCGTTTTGGGATAGAAGTTGAGATGACTGCAGAGGTAGCGCGTCACAAGCTTCGTGTATATGAAGTAGGCATATCCTATAGCGGTCGTACTTACGATGAAGGCAAAAAGATAAACTGGAAAGACGGTATTGCAGCGCTTTGGCATATTGTAAGATTTAATTTGCTTAGGAGATGCAAGAAACGTTGATGCTTGACTTTTGGGAGGTTTTATGTAGAATATAGGGTTAGTTTAGGGAGTATTTTTATAGGTTTTAATAGTATTGATCATATTGGTGGTTGTAGCCATAAGATACTGAATATTTGGTGTTTTGTGGCTATGACTGCCATGGTGGCGTCCTCTGGCTAAGCGACGCAGTCTAATAAGACATTGTCGCAGAAGGAGATGACGATGAGTGAAGGACTCATACTCGATGTCGGAACCGCAAACGACATAAAGATGGCATTGCGCCGTGCTGGCTATACGCCTGAGGAGGTTACCCTACTCAAGAGTGGAGACAATCTCGAGCAGTACCTCCAGGTCCTTCGTGGTGAGGCGAGAATCGTTCCAATCCCGCTTCTGACCTCGGTCACAACCGTGCAGGTCAACGCTGTTGAGCGCTTCGTCGCCAGCGAGGCTTTCAATCCGGATGACATCAGGTTCTACCTCTGGCCCAACTTCAGGAATTATTTTTTGGAAAAGGTAGAGGAGAACGTACCTACTGGCGAGTTCGCTATTCAGCGTCTCGAGCGGTCGGTTAAGGACGATGCCATCCTGCGAGAGCTCGGAGACAAAGCGGAGGTCGTCCTCGCGCACTTCTACGAATTGATCAAGCGGCAGCCACAGGGTCAGGAGGGCGATCTACTGACGGATGGCAGAGCGAACATCTTCTATGTTCGTGATGCCGAGAACATGGTCTGGGCGGTCAGCGCGGGCTGGCACTCGGTCAGTCGCAAGTGGTACCTGAACGCCAACCCGATTGACTATCCTCGTTCGTGGTGTGTAGGCCACCATGTCATCTCGCAAGTATCTTCGTCCTAGGGTCTCGGATTTTCGGATCCTCGGTCCTTGGATCAGCGCTGGTCTTGCCCTCTGGGCGGGACCAGCGCTTTCAATTTTTGTTTAATTGAGCTAGAATAATTTTGGATATTAGGCGAATCTGCCGGCGGTTACGGCTTCCGGCGGCCGAATTCTAGGCGAGCAATAAGGATTTGAATAATAGAGCCTCAAAAACGAAGATACTTGGTGCGATATACTGGAGAGATAAGGATTTATTCCGAGTTTTCAAATTAGATACAGCTCCGAGAATATTCAAAGAGCAGTGGCAATGATGGTATTTTGCACGATAATCTGGGCAGTCAACGCGAACTGGAACTCGGTCAATCGCAAGTGGAACCTGAACGCCAACCCGATTGACTATCCTAATTCGTGGAATGTAGGCAACCATGTCATCTCGAAACTACTTCGTTCAAAAACCCTTCGGGGTTTTTGTTTGCCTGATCCATCCGCCAAGCATCTTACCTATTTCGTATGTGTGATTAGATAATGCGATATATTTTTTAGTATCAAGTTTTTTTATTTCCCAGATTATCAGCAGAAGAAATTTTAGGACATCAAATTGATTCGAGGCCCTGTTTAGATATATCCCTTTTTCTTCCCTATTCTTAATACTTGCCATAAACAGATTTTGGGTCACATCAATAAACAGAGAGTCAATTTTTACTCCGAGGCCGAATTTTGTTAATTTATCAAAATGTATATAATAACTCTGCCACAGTTTATATGCAGTAATTATTTCTTGAAGTATTGGCAGGGTTTTTTTGTGGGGGGGGGCTTAAATGAATAGTTCATGTTTGAAGATATTGCAAAAGTTGAAAATTTGTTTAAGGCATGGCGAGAATTCGCCAAGGGCAAGCGTTACAAACGGGACGTTCAAGAGTTCCAACTTAATTTAGCTGATAATATATTTGATCTGTATATTGATCTTGTGAATTATACCTATTGTCACGGCTCGTATCAAGGATTTAAGATAAATGATCCCAAGCCGAGAGATATTCACAAGGCCAGGGTGCGTGATCGGTTACTACACCACGCTGTATATAGAATACTTTATCCATTTTTTGATAAGAAGTTCATTGCAGATTCATATTCCTGTCGCAATAAGAATGGTACACATAAAGCAATGAATAGATTTAGAACGTTTGCCTATAAAGTCAGCAGAAACGATACAAGAACTTGCTGGATATTGAAGTGCGATATAAGGAAATTTTTTGCAAGCATTAATCATGATATTCTCAAGAGGATTCTTGCAAGTCATATAAATGACAAAGATACTCTTTGGCTATTATCACAAGTGATAGACAGTTTTAATCCAGGATTGCCTCTTGGCAATTTAACATCCCAGCTACTGGTCAACATTTATATGAATGAGTTTGATCAGTTTCTTAAGCACAAACTGGGAGTAAGATACTACATTCGCTATGCAGATGATTTCATTCTTCTGCACTATAGTAAGCAATATTTAGAAAATATGTTACCGAAAATATCAGAATTTCTAATGAAACAGTTAAAATTAAATCTGCATCCGGACAAGGTGTTTATTAAAACAATAGTGTCTGGAATTGATTTTCTCGGTTGGGTGCATTTTCCAGATCATAGAGTATTGCGTACATCCATGAAGAGAAGAATGTTGAGAAGATTGACTGGCGCAAGAGACCAACAAACCGTTAATTCCTATCTAGGTCTTTTGAAACACGGCAATGCTTATGGTATAAGGAATAGAGTGGTTTGTGAGTTTTTGTCGTAATTTATGAAGAAAATATTAATAACAACTGGGATTCTTGGTCCCGACATTGGAGGACCTGCCACTTATGCAGATATCATTGCAAGCGATTTTGCGCGTGATAATAATGTGACAGTTGTTACGTATTCTCCTGTATTGTCGTATAAACCTGATAAAGAAAAGAAATATAAGATCGTTCGTGTTTGGTGCAAGGCACCTAAGCCATTTAGACAAATAGATTATCTTTTTGCAGTGCTTTTTCGTATTCCGCGTTATGACATTGTATATACCCTTAATTCATTAAGTTCGGGATTTCCGACTGCATTTGTATGCAAATTATTTAGAAAGAAATATGTACTTCGTATTTCAGGGGATCGTGTTTGGGAAGGAGCTGTGAATAAAGGAAAGACTTCATTCATGATTCATGATTTTCAGAAAATAAAACTCGGTCCATGGTTAGGATTTTTGCGATGGCTTCAAGGATGGGTTGCTCGAGGTGCATCTTTAAATATTGCTCATTCATCCTATTTGAAATCTCTTCTAATGAGTTGGGGAGTTGAAGCAGATAAGATTGAAGTCATACATACTGGAATTAACCCTGAACCTATTGATAAAACCAAAGAAGAAGCTCGTAAGAAGATAGCCATACCAGGTGCAATCATTCTTTCTGTTGGACGGATTGTTTCATGGAAAGGGTTTAAGATGCTGATTAAGCTAATGCCAAAACTTCTTGATATCAATCCTTTCTTCAGGCTTGTTATAATAGGTAGTGGTCCTGATAAGAAAACACTTGAATCAATGATCGCAAATCTAGGATTGAAGAATAAAGTGCTTCTGGTTGGCAAAAAATCGCCTGAAGAATTAAAAATATATTTTAAGGCTTCGGAAATGTTTGTATTGAATACCGGATATGAAGGAATCTCGCATCTTGTTCTTGAATCAATGGGTTATGGTATCCCAGTTATTACAACTGCTATTCCGGGGAATAAGGAAGTAATTCAGCAGGGCAAGAATGGTTTTCTTGTTAAATACAATGATGAATTTAATTTATTTGAAGCCATTAAAACATTATGGACAAATGAAGAATTAAGAGAATTATTTATTGAAGAAGGGTATAAGACTTTGGAAGACTTTACAGTTGAATGTATGATTAAAGAAACAAGGAAAATTTTAATAACAAAAGATGAATAATGTGATACAATTGTAAATATATGATTCGATTTTCAAGCAAAACTCGAAAAAGATCAGAACATCCTGACAGTAATAGGCGAATAATGCATTTCTTAGAATACATATGCAGATACGAAAGAGAGATACTACTGTTGCTTTTATTGACGCATCAAATCTGTTCTATGGAGGGCAGAAAAGCTTAGGGTGGAGGATTGATTATAGAAGGCTATTAAAATATCTTCGAAATAAATATGACATAACGACGGCGATGTATTTCGGCGGTGTTGAGATTTATGATTTTTTCCATGATTATATAAAAGATGATACAGTATCTATTGAAAAACTTGAGAATCATTTGCTGAAACTGACCCTGAAGGCAAAGATGTTGAAATTAAAGCAATCAATGTTAAAGAGTCATATACAGCGAGTGAAATTCTACAAGAATCTAAAAAGATTCGGATACTCCCTCTATCTTAAGCCTGTGAAAAGTTATTATCAGAAAGACGGGGCTATGAAGCGTAAGGCTAATTGTGACGTTGACATGACATTTCATTTAATGAAGAACATGAATACCTTTAGTCGAGCTGTCGTATTGTCGGGTGATGGTGATTTTTTGCCGGTATTGAAATATCTGAAAAGACAGAGCAAAAAGATTATAATACTTGCCAGGAGTAAACGCACTGCCCGTGAGATTAGGCAATTTGCCGGCGGTGATTTTCGAGACTTTGAATATTTGAGATATTTGCTTGAGGTGAGACCGTAAAAAGAAGAAACGGACTCATCTAGAATCCGTTTCACGTTTAGTGTATAAATATTAACATATGTGATATTATCGTGTCAATACCTCATATGAATCTTTTAATGATTTCATCTTTTGGGGCGCGGGATACAGCCTTTGGCAAAAAAGGTGCGTTTTATAATACTCTTGAAGAGTTACATAAGCATTGGGATAGAATTGATGTTATTGCACCGGGAAGCAAGTGGTGGTTTAAGAAGGCAACTTGTGCCAAGCTATTTGGTTCATTTAATACTGTACATATTCATACTTCTTCCTGGCCTTTATGGTTGCATCCATTCTGGATCAAGAGTAAAGGCAAAGAGTTAATTAAACAGCACAAGCATGACATTGCAACTGTTCATGATTTCCCGCCTTTCTATAACGGTATGGGTGCCAAGATGCTGCATAAAGCAACAGGCATTCCATATTTACTTGAAATATTCCATATAGCTGGATATCCGCGTCCTGCGAATAATAAGGAGAAAAGATATCGTGATTTGATGAAAAGAGGTATTGCGCATGACGCTGAACATGCTGTAGCAGTTAGAGTGATGAATAAGGTGCAAGTTCCTGAATTTTTGATTGATGCTGGCGTGCCGAAAGAGAAACTTAAATATATTTCTGCTATATATATAGATCTTGAAGTATTTAAGCCAATGAGTGTTGTTAAGAAATATGATGTTATTGCTATTGCGCGTTTGGCAGGGAATAAGGGATTGATTCTATTATTGGATGCTATTGTACGTATTAAGAAAGATAAGCCGAACGTAAAAGCAGTTATAGTAGGGACTGGTCCGTTGCAGAAGAAACTTGAACGTGAAGTTAATGAACTTGGATTGAAAGATAATTTAATCTTTGCGGGCTGGGTAGATGTAGATAAAGAGGTTAAGCTCATTAATGAGTCTCGTATGCTTGGTATGACTTCATACACTGAAGGAGGTCCCGGGGTTACCATTGAAGCCATGGCTTGCGGTGTGCCTGTCATTACAACAAAAGTTGGGATAATGGTTGATATTATCAAAGACGGCGAAAATGGATTGTTTATTGATTGGACAAGCGAAGATATAGCAGAGAAGATAAGTAAGCTTCTTGAGGACGGGGATATGCAGGAGAAGTTTTCAAAACAAGGATTGGAGATTGTTAAACAATTTGAAAAGAAACAAGCAATCAAGAATTATGCAGATGAATTGAAGAAACTGATTAAAGAATAAAAATAGTATGATTTGGGTAATTATTATATTGGCAACAAATTTATCATGGGCATTAGTGAATGTTGGTGATAAATACATAATAGGGCATAGGATAAAGAACTTTATTGTCTATTTTATTTGGCTTGCATATATAGGATTGTATGCTTTGTTTTTAATTCCATTCATTGATTTTTTTATTCCGCCATTATCAATGCTTGTATTGCTGTTTGTGGCTTCGGCGATATTTTCGTATTCAGCACTTCCGTATGCAAAAGCACTAAAAATAGAAAATGTGACGCGTATTAATGTTTGGTGGAGTATGGTTCCGATTTTTACATTGTTGATTGCGTGGTTGGCGATAGATGAACATTTGAAAGGTATACAATTAATTGCATTCGTCATATTAGTTGCCGGAAGCTTTTTAGCATCATTGCGGTTTGAGAAAGGTAAGAAAAAAATTTCAAAAGGCCTTTGGTATATGGTGATAGCTGCATTTGGATATGCCATATGTGCTACTATTTTTAGATATTTAGCTCTGGATATACCGTTTTCAGTCCTTTTCGTATGGGGCAGTATCTTCAATGCAATTGCATTCAGCCTTTTATTGATCTCTCGTGGGATTCGTTTAGACTTTGTTAAGTACTGGAAAACATTGACCCCAAAGCTTTCAGGAGGCATAGCTGGAATCGCAATAGTAGACAATCTTGGACTCCTGTTTAACATATGGGCTTTTTCTTTAGTCCCTGCAGCATTAGTAAATTCACTTATAGGTACGCAGGCTATATTCGTTTTCATTATTGCAGTAATTATTCACAGATTTAGCCCTGTCATATTGAAAGAAGAGATGGATATTAGAAATGTAATTATGAAAATTTCAGCTATCGCATTAGTTGCAGTTGGTATAGCAGTTTTATATTTAGGAGGATAGCATGAAATTATCTATTGAAGTAAAAACAGGAGGAAAGAATATTGATTTAAGGTATTTGACTAAAAGCAAGCTTCAAATTAAACTTACTGCTCCTGCTAAGGACGGCAAGGCAAACAAACAACTCGTAGAAGTATTGAGTGATCATTTGGATATACCCAAAAGCAGAATCAATATATTGAAAGGATTAACCTCTTCACATAAAATTGTTGAGATATTGTGAGAGTTTGCATATTCATTTGATTGTGCTAACATATATTCATTATCAAGAGTGCGGGGAGGGATTTGGCCCTATTATCCGCCAGCAACCTGTCATATAAGATGGCAAGGTGCTAAGTCCAAACCCTGCGGGGAAGATAATCGTTTAATTACTCTTCTTTCGCAGAAGGGTTTTTATTTTAAAAAATATTATAATATGACTCTATTTGAACCGCATACATATACAGTAGAAAGCGTTACAGAAGGACATCCTGATAAAGTCTGTGATCAGATATCTGATGCGATTTTAGATGCATGTTTGGAACAAGATCCTAATACGCGCGCAGGGATAGAAACATTTGGCAGTCATGGAACTGTAGTTTTGGGAGGAGAGATTACTACTAATGCAGATGTAGATTATGAAAAAATTGCACGGGATGTATATAAAAGCATAGGATATGATGATCCGATTAAGGTAGTAGTTTGTATATCAGAACAAGCTCCTGATATTGCTATGGGCGTAAATACAGGAGGAGCAGGAGATCAAGGCATTATGTATGGTTATGCAACTGACGAAACTCCAGAGTACCTTCCAGTAGGTGTTGTTTTAGTTAATAAATTAACAAGAGGATTGAGTGAGCTTCGTAAGAGCGGTGAAGTCTCATGGCTTGGTCCTGATGGAAAAGCACAGGTAACTATGGAAGGAGATAAGGTTGTTAAAGTACTTGTAAGTTGTCAGCATTCAAAAGATGTTTCTCAAGACGAAGTGCATAAGACAATTAAAGAAAAACTCATTGAACCAATTGTTGGTTCACTTGAAGATGATAAGGTTTTAATAAATCCCACTGGTAAATTCACTGAAGGTGGATTCCTTGCAGATGCAGGTTTAACTGGAAGAAAAATAATGATAGATACATACGGAGGACTCATCCCTCATGGAGGGGGAGCATTCTCTGGCAAGGATGCAACAAAAGTAGATAGATCAGCAGCATATATGTGCAGATATGCAGCAAAGAATCTTGTTGCGCAGGGCCATGCTAAGAAATGCCTTGTATCAGTTGCTTATGCAATTGGTGTTGCAGAACCCCTTATGGTAAGCGCAGTAAATGAAAATGGGGAGCTGATTGCGGCTGATTTGCTCAAAGACTTTGATTTTAGGCCCAAGCAGATGATTGAATTCCTTGAGCTCCGTAAGCCAATATACAGAAAAAATTGCGTATACGGCCATTTTGGCGCTCCTGACGCCCCATGGAATAAGGTTGGATAATCAGCACCTTTTCGTGCTAGGATAAAAATTAAATGAAACTTTTGATAATTACTCAAAAAGTTAATGAAAATGATCAGCTTTTGGGCTTTTTTATAGAATGGATTGATAAATTTGCCAAGCACTTTGATCGTGTTACTGTGCTTTGTTTGGAGAAAGGAAGCTACTCATTGTCTGAAAACGTATCTGTCCTATCCATGGGCAAGGAGAATGGAGCAAACAGAGCAGTACAGTTAAAGAATTTTTATTCAATGATCATTGGTAAGCGTTCTGATTATGATGTAGTTTTTGTACATATGAGTCCTATTTGGACTGTTCTTGGAGGACTCGTATGGCGATTGATGGGTAAAAGAATTTTTTTATGGTATACCTCCGGCGGAGTTACATTTAAACTTCGTATTGCGGTATGGTTTTCGCATATCGTTTTCACTGCGTCAAAAGAGAGTTTTAGGATTAAATCTAAAAAGGCTCGCATCACGGGTCATGGCATTGATACAGAACTTTTTGCATCATCTGTACATGTGGATAATGCGAAGGCAGATGGGTCTCATGCGCTTCGTTTGCTTAGCATCGGACGCATAGCTCCTATTAAAAATTATGAAACACTCATAGATGCATGCAGGATACTCAAAGATAAAAAGCTACTATTTGAAGTAGATGTTATAGGAGAGGCTACATTTGAATCTGATAGAAAATATTTGGAAGATATAAAGGATCATATAGAAAGTTTGGAAATGGAAAATAATTTTTCATTTTTGGGAAAGATTAATAATAGAGAACTAGTAAAGCATTATCAGTCTGCAGATATTTTTATACATATGAGTAAGACAGGAAGTCTAGATAAAGTGCTTTTGGAAGCTATGGCATGCGGAACAAAGGTTTTGAGTTCTAATGATGCATCGCGTGGATTCCTTGAGGAATCATTGCTTTTCGACGAAAATGATTCAAGTGATTTAGCTGAAAAGATTATAATATTAGCAAATACTAAAGTTGATCTGAAATTTCGAGAGTATGTTATAGAGAATCATAATGTTCAGATACTGATTCCGCGTCTGGCTAATATTATGAAATCATAGAATATGAAAGAAGATATGAAAAAAGATAAAATCACAGTATTGTATTTCGGGATGTATGATCCTAAATATGCCAGAAATTCTGTTTTAATAAAAGGACTACGTGAAAATGATGTTAATGTTATTGAATGTCAGGATTCATCACCCGGATTAAAGAAATTTGTCAGACTTTTTAAAAAGCATCGAAAACTGAAAGGACAGTACGATATTATGGTAGTTGGTTTTTTAGGACATATTATTGTTCCTTTTGCAAAATTAATTACGCGCAAGCCAGTTGTATTTGATGCATTTGTGTCGCTTTATGATTCAAATATTTTTGATAGAAAACTTGCTCCAAAATGTAGCATAAAAGCCCTATGGTATTGGCTTCTTGACTGGATTTCATTCCGTCTTGCCGATATTGTGCTTTTTGATACTCAACAGCATGTGAATTATGCAATTAAAACATTCGGCGGGCGTGCTGAAAAATTCAAAAGTATCTTCATAGGAGCGCAGGATAGTATATTTAAACCCGTTGATCCTGCTGATGCGCCCATAAAACAATATGATTTTGAAGTATTGTTTTATGGAGGATTTATACCGTTGCAGGGTATTCAGTATATACTTAAAGCTATTAAACTTCTTGAAGGCAAGGGAATAGACTTTACAATCATAGGCGACGGGCAGGAGAAGAAAAAGATGCTTACCCTAGCTGATGAACTTGAATTGAAAGATACTCATTTCGAAGGTTTTGCAGATCTTGATACTGTAGTAAAACGTATCGCCCGTACAGATGTTTGCTTAGGTATATTTGGGGATACACCTAAGACGCGAAGAGTTATTCCTAATAAAGTCTATGAATGCATTGCAATGGCAAAACCGGTGATTAGTTCTGATACGCCCGCCAGTCGTGAGCTTTTTTCAGGGGATGATGTGCTTCTGGTTGACGTTGCAGACGCTGAATCATTAGCTGATGGTATTATTCGTCTTAAAGATGATAAGCATTTGAGGGAATCATTTGCAAAACAGGGATACAATATGTTTCAGAAACATACATGTCCAAAGGTGCTAGGTTTTCAATTAAAAAAGATATTATGCGCATCTTTGTAACATCTTATACATATATTTACGAACACAATTATCATATCTTTGATTATTTTAAAGATAAAAAAAAACTTTTTTTTGTTTTGCCTAAGGAATGGAAGTCAACGAAAGGTGATAAGCAAACATATTATCCTACACTGTCGGATGAATTTGAGCAGGTAAAAGCTTCGGCATATTTTTACCATTCA
The DNA here is from genome assembly GCA_043821485.1 of Parcubacteria group bacterium. GTDB lineage: Bacteria > Patescibacteriota > Minisyncoccia > 2-02-FULL-40-12 > IGHO2-01-FULL-4-A > JBDRCU01. The sequence continues at coordinate 14,163 of JBDRCU010000047.1, forward strand.
AATTATCCTGTACTACGAGGCCAGCTCAAAGGATGGATTCCTTCGCTTGGACGTATTTTGAGGAAACATGCAAAAAAAGGAGATGTACTCTATAGTGCATACGAACCGAATCTTTTGGTAACATATTTGTATGCGCGTTTGGCGCGTAAACTCGGATTGAAACATGTTTTTTCTACATGGCAAAACGTACCCTACGATTCACGTATGTCAGGATTCAAATTGAAGATTATTAAATGGTTAGTGAAGCGTAATATAGAATTGAGTACTGCAGGATTGTTCGGAACAGAGCGTGCTCGTGAAATTCATGAATCGTATTTAAAACACAATCCGGAATTGAAGACAAGCATTATTCCTCAGACAGGAGTCGATACAGATGTCTTTAAGCCGGATATTGAAAGTGATTTTAGAGAGAAGTATGCTAAAAATGCTGACTGTGTTTTTCTCTTTGCATCTACATTTACAGAGAGGAAGGGTCCAATTCCAACACTGCATGCTTTTAAAAGAGTAGTTAAACGCCGTCCAGATACGCATTTAATTATGGTTGGTATAGGGGAATTACATGATGAGATGAAAGAATTTGTTGAGAAATCGGGAATTAGCGATAATGTTACATTTTTGCCATGGCAGCCGATAAATCAGCTCGCACCTATTTTTGCTAATTCGGATGTATTGATCCATCCATCCCAGCCATATCAGGGGTGGGAGGAGCAGTTTGGCCTGCTTATGCTTCAGGCACAGGCATGCGAGACTCCTGTCATTGCAACCCGATCCGGATCACTTGAAGAGACTGTTTTGGATACTAAGACTGGAATATTGGTTGAACCGGGGAGTGTGGACGAGATAGAACAAGCCATGGATAGACTTGCTGGCGATGTAGCATTTCGGAGAGAATTAGGTCATAATGCAAGACAATATATTATTGAACATTTTAGCAGAAGATCTGTAGGAGAACGTTTAGAAAGGTTTTTAACTTCCATATGAAAACATCTAAAAAGAAAACAATATTAATTACAGGATCAGGAGGTATGGTTGGCTCTTTGTTTGTAAAGTTTTTTGCTTCTAAAGGGTACAGTATCATAGGACTTTATAACGAACAAGAACATGCAGTTGATACGGAACATACTTCAGGAATCGTTTATGCGGATATTTCTTCAAGAGTTTCAGTGAATAAGATAAAAAAGAAATTTAAACATATTGATTGTATAATACATTGCGCTGGGATGACTAATGTAAATGAATGTGAAGAAAACAAAAAAGGATGTCGTTTGGCTAATATTGAGGGTACAAGACATATGACAGAGCTTGCGAAGTCATATGATGCGCAAATAATATTTTTCTCTACGCCAATGGTATTCTCCGGTACGCGCGGTAATTATCATGAAATAGATAAAACAAGCCCAATTAATTTTTACGGAAAAACAAAAGTCGCAGGAGAGAACATTATTCTTAAATATGAGAAGGGACTAGTGTTAAGGATGAATCCCATAGGAGTACGCCCTACTGGTGCACATCCAAGTTTCGTTCAATGGTTTTATGAAGCAGCAAAAAATGATAAATCATTTACACTTTTTTCTGATGTATGGATTAATCCAATTAGTACGCAAACTTTGGCTGGGGTGATTGAAGAATTGATAAAAAGTTCAGGCACAGGTATCTTGCACGTGGGGAGTTTAGATAGAGTTAATAAAGCAGATATCTGGAAGATTATTGTTGCCAAATTTTCTAAGTTTTCAGGCAAAGTCTCCAAGGCCCCAGTAGAGAAGACTAAGACAGCTTCTATTGCGCGTCGTCCAAAAGAAATGTGGCTGAATGTAGACAATATACAGAAAACTTATGGGATCACTATGCCTCAATGGCAGAAGGAAATTGTTATTGTATTAAATCAACTATCCAAATTGTAATGAAAAGATTTTTTAAATTTTTGAAAAATGAATTGTTTTTTGTAAAAAAGATGATTCAATATCGATATGGTTTAGGCAAGTGGAAGAGGTATATAAATAATAAGTTTTTTTTACTTCGACTTTTGCGTGGGATGAAACCGATTTCATGTAAAAAACAGGATGATTTTGAAGTTCATATTTTAACGCCAAAATCCGGACTATGGATGACCTATTGGACAATTCGTTCATTTATGTACCACTCTAAGCTTTGTCCACGTGTTGTGGTGCATGACGACGGTACGATTGATGAGAAAACTGCGCAGATATTTGAAAGTAAATTCTCTAATGTGAAGGTTTTAAGACGTGCAGAAGCGGATTCGATTTTTAATAATTCTCCCAGTATACCAGATATTATTAAAAGACATCGGAAGAGTACAAATGTCCTTATTCTCATGTTCCTTGATCATCTTTTTTTGAGTATGTCGCGTCGTGTTCTTGTTCTTGATAATGACATATTATTTTACGATCGTCCGACCGAGATTATTGATTTTGTAGAAGGCAGAAGCAATATGGACGCAATATATGCAGTATATGGAGATGGGAAAAATCCGCTTGACGTTAGCGAGGCATATCAGAAAAAGCATCCGGATATTCTAGATGATGCTGCGCGTCTTAATTCAGGCATAATGGTATTTGATAAATCAAAGATAGATATTGATTGGGTAGTTGAATACTTTGAGCATACCACTAAGCCTAATGGGCACCTTATTGAACAAACAGGATGGGGGATGGTGCTCGCTCAAATTTCACATGCATTCTTTCCTGAAGATAAGTATAAGCTTCGCGGGGCTGTTGAATTTCCTGCAGTTGCCAAGCATTTTACCAACCCTCGCCGTCATGAGATGTTTGCATATGGGATTGATGAAGCACGTGAGCGTATAAAATATGATTGATAAACACGACAGGACAATAATTGAGGATCCAGGCGTCTATTATGATCATGCAAATAGAAAAAAAGAATGGAAGACAGGTGACTTAAGTCGTATGTCGAAGATTGTAGATGAATATATTAGCGAATCCTCATCATCGCGTTTACTTGAGGTTGGTTGTGGTATGGCGGAAACACTTGAACATCTATCCCATGATGTGCGCTATTATGGTTTAGATCCAACGCCTTCATGCATAGTACGTGGCAAAGAGCGTTATCCAAATCATGTTTTTATAGAAGGAGTTGCAGAGAAGGTACCTTTTGAGGATAATTTTTTTGACATCGTTCTTTCTATTCAGGTAATTGAGATGCTGCATGACCCTAAGACGGCACTCGAAGAAATGATGCGTGTTATTAAACCTGGCGGATTATTTATTGCACTATCTCCAAATTTTGAAAATCCAAAATCAACAATTAGTGCAGTGCGCCATTATACAAGATGGCAAAAATTTGTACTCGTATTAAAACGTATTTGGGATATCATTAAGCGTTTTTTGGGTGTACTCACATTCAGAACGATTTTTCAAAATATTATGCAGACAGGAGGTAGATATGAAAAAGGGGATGATGATCTTAAATATATTGTTAGTGCATATGAAGTGACAACACTATTGAAACAAAATGGTTTTAAAGAAATATATGCACGTCGCGCAGGAGAAGGCAGTACAGGCATAAAGAAGCTTATTATAAAAGTTTTGGGACTCTTACCGCCATTCCGTTATTATGGCTCAGGGTTGTTTTTGGTATATAAGAAGGTCTGATCTCATGATTGTATTTTGGTCATGTATGTGGCATAGTTTAGGTAATAATAGCTATCATGAGAATAAATCGTTTAAGTAATAAAATAAGGCTAAAAGTAAAGAATTCGGGTATTGTAAAGCTGGCTTCTTTTAATGATTATCCTGATGGGAATCTGTATATTGCTGAATCAGGGCGTAATATGCCTTTTAAAATCAAGCGTATCTATTACATTAATGCACTTGGAAATTCGAAGGCAATACGCGGTAAACATGCCCATAAAAAGCTCGACGAACTTCTATTTTGTATAAATGGATCATTCGTCCTGGATATTGATGATGGTAGGAATAAACAGTCTATATTGATTGACGATCCGTCATACGGTATTAGAATCAAGCCGGGGCTTTGGATTACAATGCATAGTTTTTCACAAGATTGCGTTTTACTTGCTTTGGCAAATGACTTTTTCAAAGAAAGCGATTACATTAGAGATTATCAGAAATTTTTAGAATTCATAGATAATAAAAAATAATGGGTGTTCCATTTTTAGATTTAAAGAGGCGCTATAGAGCTCATCGCCGTGAAATTAATTCAGTTATACAAAAAGTCTTTGAAAGAGGCTATTTTGTTCTCGGTCCCGAAGTTGAAGCATTTGAAAAAATATTTTCCAAGTTTATTGGATCACGATATACAATTGGAGTTAATTCCGGAACAGATGCATTGATATTATCTATGAAGGTTCTTGATATTGGTGCAGGAGATGAAGTCATTACAATCTCATATACTGCTCCGTATACTGTTCATGCAATTCGTTTGGCAGGCGCGAAACCAATTCTTATTGATGTTGATTCGGAAACAATGAACATTGATATCTCAAAAATTCAGACAAAAATTACAAAAAGAACAAAAGCAATCATACCAGTTCATCTCTACGGCTATCCGGCAGACATGAAGCCACTTGTGAAGCTGGCAAAGAAATATAACCTGTATGTTATAGAAGACGCTGCACAGGCAATAGGTGCTCAATATTACGGCAAGCATGCAGGAACATATGGCATTATGGGATGCTTTAGTTTTTATCCAGTTAAGAATCTCGGTGCGGTAGGAGATGCAGGTGCAATTGTCACAAATGACAATAAGCTTGCGATCAAGTTGAAAGCAATGAGAACATCAGGTGAAACAAAGAGATGCATTAGTGAGTACGAAGGAGTAAGCAGTAGGCTTGATGAATTGCAGGCCGGATATTTGAAATGGGGAATGACAAAAATTCGTGCAATGAATGCTCGCCGTAGAGAAATCGCAAATATGTATATTAAAGAATTGCGAGACGTGCCTATTATTCTGCCTCCAAAAGAAACAAAAAATATCAAATCATCCTGGCACTTATTTGTCATAAGGACTAAGAAACGCGATCAATTGCAGAAGTATCTTGCAAAGCATGGTGTAAGCACATTGGTGCATTATCCGGTCCCAGTGCATGAACAGCCTATTTATAGAAGTCTTGGCTATACTAAGCGCGATTTACCTGTAACTGTTCAGCTTGAGCGGGAGATCCTTTCCCTGCCATTATTCCCGGAACTTACGAATATTGAAGTGCATCGTGTATGTACTCTTATCAAATCGTTTTATAGAAAATAAATTTAGATAATGAGACTTACGTATATTTTTAATGGAAGATTGCCTACGGAAAAAGCGCATGGATTACAGATAGTGAAATCATGCGAAGCTTTTGCGCGCGAGGGTATTGATACAATGCTTCTGGTTGCACATAGACACAATCTTATTAAAGAAGATTTGTTTTCATATTATGATATAGAACGTGTTTTTGATGTAAAAAATGCATGGGGTTTGAGTCTTAAGTTTCTAGGAGGAAATCGTATAGGATATTTTATTCAGGCATTTACTTCTGATGTTGGAATACTTTGGAAAATTTTATTCAGTGTGAAGAAAAACGGAAATATATTTTATGCACGTGATTATCCGGCACTTACTCTTTTAAGCTTTTTGCCGTATAAGTTTATTGCTGAAATACATGATTATCGTTCTGCGCGTCCAAGATGGTGGATGCGACGCATTCTTAAAAACGCTCATAGAATTGTTGCAAACTCTGAAGGTACTTTGGAATCATTAGAGAAGCATTATGACTCATTCGGCAAAAAAGCATTAATTGTGTCGAATGGAGTTGATGTTGAATATTTTAAAACTTTCGAAGCAAAAGAGGGTATTAGAAAAAGAATTGCAATGCCAGAAGAAAAAACAATTTTGGCATATATCGGAAGTTTGAGTATGATTGGCCGTGGAAAAGGAGTAAAAAGCATACTTAAAGCATTTAAAGATATAGAAGAAGCAAACTCAGACGCAGTGCTATATATAGTAGGAGGTCCGGATGATGCTGTTATCCATTATAGACAAGAAGCAAAAGAATTTGGACTGTCAGAGGATAGGGTTGTATTCACGGGACATATTGCATATAAGGACATAAAAGATTATATAAATGCAGTTGATATAGTTATTATGCCTTTGCCCGAAAATCAGCACGTCTTAACAACTTCGCCAATAAAGTTATTTGAATACTTGGCAGCTGGAAAGGTAATTGTTGCGCCAGACATTTCTTCATTGCATGCGTATATCAATGATAAGAATGCAATCTTATTCGACCCCGATAAAGAAGATGGCCTTCAGAAATCATTACTGAATGCCATTCAAGATAAGTATGCCTGGAGTAAATATCAGGAAAATGCGCAAAAAGATAGCATTAATTACACGTGGAATAAACGTGCACGCAAAATTATTGATTTTATCCATGAATAAAATTTTATCAAAAACTTTAATTACAGGTGCTGACGGTATGATTGGTTCATATATTGATTTTGGGATTAAAACTGATAAATCTAACCTTGATATTACGAATTCAAAACAAGTATTGAAGATGGTGAAGAAATACAAGCCGAAGGTGATTATTCATCTTGCTGCAATGACTGATTTGGATCTTGCAGAAAGGAAGCCGAAACTGGCATATCAGATAAATAGTGTAGGAACATATAATATGGCATTTGCTGCTAAAGAAGTGAACGCAAAATTTGTATATGTGTCAACTGCTACTGTATTCGATGGTTTAAAGAAGAGTCCGTATAAAGAAAATGATATACCAAATCCTCAAAATTATTATTCACAATCCAAATATTTAGGGGAGTTAATAGTTCAGAATTTATTGAAAGATTACATTATTGCAAGATCTTGTTGGATTTTTGGAGGCGGAAAGAAAAAAGATAAAAAGTTTGTTGCCCAAATTATGCGTCAGCTTGATAAACCCGAAATTAAAGCAGTTAAGGATATATACGGTTCTCCAACATTTGGTAAGGATTTTGTGGCAGGACTTAAGAAATTGATTATAGAAGATAAGAAGGGGATTTTTCATTTATCCAATGAGGGAGTAGCTTCAAGGTATGAAGTTGCTCGTGAAATAGTTAAGATAAGTAAAAAGAGAATAAAAGTCATTCCAGTTTCTGCTAGTTATTTCAAAGTAGATGCGAAAAGATCCGGATATGAAGGCATGAAATCAAAAATTAAGTTTATGCGCTCCTGGGAAAAAGCATTGAAGGAATACATAATAAGTGAATGGATATGAAGATTTGCTATTTTGGTGATTATGATCGTAAATATGCGCGTAATAGAGTCGTTATCAAAGGACTCGAGCTTAATGGTGTTGAAATCATAGAATGTAATGATAATGCAAGAGGCATAGCGAGATACCGTAATATTTGGAAGAAACACAAAGCGATAAAAGGGAAATATGACATGATGATTGTCGGACATTCTGATAGTCGTCTAATGGTTCTTCTTGCAAAGCTATTGAGCAGAAAATCTGTAATTATGGATGGTTTTTATTCGGTTTATGAATCTTATACTTTTGACCGAAAGCTTTTTTCAAAATACAGTCCTAAAGCATGGTATCACTGGTTTCTTGAATGGATGGCATGTAAGCTCGCAGATAGGATTTTATGCGATACAGATCAGCATATTGATTATTTCAGGAAAACATTCGGCGGATCGTCTAAAAAATATACAAGAGTTCTCGTAGGCGCAGACGACTCGGTATTTCATCTGTAAAGATAGGCTTACTTGAAAAATCAATCATTTTGTACTATTGTATAAAAACATATGAAAATACTTGTTACAGGTTCAGCTGGCTTTATAGGCAGTCATCTATATGACCGGCTTTTTGACTTGGGACATGAAGTCTATGGAGTAGATGATTTATCGGGAGGTTTTATGCATAATGTATCTCAAAAGAAGTATTTTACTAAGCTTGATCTATGTGATCGTGAAAAGACTGCAAAATATATTGCACGGATTAAACCAGAGCTAATCCTTCATCTTGCTGCAGATGCTGCAGAGGGTAGAAGTCAGTTTACGCCTTTTTCCGCTATGGACCGTAATGTAGTGGCATATATGAATGTTCTTGTGCCTGCAATTAAGAATGGATTGAAAAAGATTGTTGTCACCAGCTCAATGAGCGTATACGGCGCACAGCAGGTTCCGTTTCGGGAAAGTATGATTCCTCAACCAGAGGATATTTATGGTATTTCAAAGATGTCCATGGAAGAAAATACAAAAGTAATGGCAGATGTATTTGGTTTTAAATATGTAATTATTCGTCCGCATAATGTATATGGTCCAAGGCAGAATCTTACAGACCCATATCGTAATGTTATCGGCATTTTTATAAATCGTCTTATGCAGGATAAAAACTTTTACGTTTATGGAGACGGAGAAATGAAACGTGCTTTTTCATATATTGATGATATTGCCGAGCCTATGGTAAAGGCAGCACTGTCTAAGAAATGCGAAGGTAAGACAATAAATCTTGGCGCTGACAAAGCATATACGATTAATCAGCTTGCAGATGTCGTGATGCAGAAGTTTTTTAATGGCAGTCCAGTTCCCAAAAAATTCCAGCCGAAACATATGCCATTGAGACCCAAAGAAGTGATAAATGCATACTCGGACCACGGTGTTGCAAAGAAGCTTCTCGGGTATAAAGCGAAGACTCAATTGCCAGAAGGAATTGAACAAATGATTGCATGGGCGCGCGATATTGGTCCTCAGCCATTTGTCCATCTGGCTGCGCTGGAGATTGAACACACCTCAACGCCGAAAACATGGAAGGCAAAATTAATATAGAAAAACCGTTTCTGGTTCTGTTTTATGGAAAATTTATTCCCCTTCAGGGAATTCCATATATCGTCCGCGCAGCTAAGATAATAGAGTCTCGTGATCCTGATATACATTTTGAAATCATAGGAGGAGGCCAGACAACAGATGAAGTTATGGACCTTGTTCGTGAGATAAATCCAAAGAATATTACATTTATTGATTCAATGCCTCTGGAGCAGTTACCTCTGCACATCTCTAAGGCGGATATTATGCTTGGTATTTTTGGCGATAGGAATAAAACCAAACGGGTTATTCCGAATAAGGTATGCCAATCTGTCGCTATGGCAAAGCCCGTTATTTCTTCTGATACCCCTGCTTTGCGGGAGCTATTTACTGACAGAGAAGATATATTGTTTTGCAAATTAGCTGATCCAGAAGATCTTGCAGAAAAAATATTTGAATTAAAACAAGACGCACCTCTTCGTAAAAAAATCGCTCAGGGTGGATATGAGATCTTCAAAAAGCATCTATCGCCCGAAATTATTGGACGAAACCTCAAAAAAGCATTAAGTTTCTAGTATGGAACAATCAGCTTATTATGATAAAAAATTGAATAAGTATAGTTTAGGAGGGGGAAGACTTGAGCATATCGAAGACTTTATGCCTGATAAACTTGCAGACATTTTGGATATGGGATGCGGGAGTGGATCATTGGCCAAGGTATTAGGTGAACAAGGACATACTGTATATGGAGCGGATATTTCTCCTGAAGCATTGAAACTTGCAAAAGAGCATATAGAGAAAGGGTTTTGTTTTGATTTTGAAAATGGAGCATGGCCCGATGATTTGATGGCTATGAAGTTTGATGCAATAATCGCAACTGAAGTCATCGAGCATCTATTTGATCCGGAATCTTTTATTAAAAAATTGAAACAACTTCTGAAGCCGAATGGAATGATTATTGTAACGACTCCGAATCTTTTGTTCTGGAAAAATAGATTTAAGATATTTTTTGGTAAATTTGAGTACGAAGAAAAAGGCATAATGGATTTTGGACATATTAGATTTTTTACTGTTAAGACTGCGCGTAAGATGTTTGAGAAATGTGATCTTGCGATTGAAGCCGAGCATCATTTTTATCCAAACTTATATAAAAGAGGACTTACATTTTTGGGAAAAATATTTCCGGGATTTTTTGCATATAAATTAATTTTTAAGTTATCTGCAAAAGCATAGAAGTATTACATGAATAAAAAAGTTATATATACAGCTATATTCGGCAAATACGATGTTCTTCACGAGCCGGAATTTATTCCCAAAGGATTTGATTTTGTATGTTTTACAGATATGGATTTGGAGTCAAAGACTTGGGATATACGCAAAGTCCAGCCAGTTCACGAAGATCCGATGCGTTCAGCTAAAATTTACAAAATACTGCCTCATGAATATTTGCCGGAATATGAATACAGTATTTGGGCTGATGGAAATATGCTTTTGCGCGGAGATGCTAATGAGTTGATTGATAAATATTTAAACGATGTGAATATTGCAATGTATGATCATTCTCAGACCAAAATGGATTCAAGAAATTCAGTTTATGAAGAAGGCGAGATGCTGTTCAAAAGAGAGAAGGAAGGAAAAAGAAAAGACGATCCGGAATTGATTAAAAAACAGCTTGAGAGATACAAACAGGAGGGATACAAAGGAGATAATGGTTTGATTTCAGGAATGATAATAGTCCGCCGGCATAATGCTTTGGATGTTATTGATGCAATGGAAGCATGGTGGAATGAGATTGAAGATAACAGCAAAAGAGATCAATTAAGCTTCAACTATATAGCATGGAAGAAGAACTTGAATTTTGTATACGTAGAAGGGGATTCGAGGGATAATAGATACTTTTTGTGGCTGCCTCATGGAAAGAAAGAAAAACCAACGATATTCGGCAGAATAAAAAGAAAACTGGACATTTGAGGCAGAGTCCACAAGCCCTCGGGCTTCTGTCGTTCTCACCTTTATTTCTCTATCTTTTTGGTATATAGTATAGGCATGGATATAGAGAAAATAAAAAAAATAGCCACGCCAATCCTTAAAGAAAAGGGCGTTATTCGTTCGTCTATTTTCGGCTCTTATGCTCATGGGAAAGCGAAAGAAGGCAGTGATGTAGATTTTCTTATTGAATTTCCAGAAGATAAATCTTTATTCGATTTGGTTGATTTGAAGCTTAGCTTGGAAGATGCACTGGGAAGAGACGTGGATATAGCGGAATATCGATCTATCAAACCGCGTATTCGCGATGTAATACTTAACAGTCAAGTAGCTATTTATGGGTAGAGATCAGATGTTATACATAGATGACATTGTCGAAAGTATTGATCATATACAGGAATATATGCGTGGAGTAGAAAAAGGGGATTTTGAAAGAGATGAAAAATTACAGGACGCAGTATTAAGGAGAATAGAAATTATCGGAGAGGCAGTCAAGAAAATTTCAGAAGAATTTAAAGAGAAATACAGCGATGTGAGATGGAGAGATGCCATGGGCATGAGAGATGTCCTCGCCCATGACTATTTCAACGTTGAGCTAGATAGGATCTGGAAAACTGTACAGGAAGATTTGCCGAAATTGAAAGAAAAGATTTCAAAGATACGTGATTAGTATCGTCATTCCAACCCATAACAGGCCAGAATCACTCAAGAAAGCAGTTGAGTCAGTTTTAGCACAAACCTATAAAGATATTGAGATAATTGTTATTGACGATGGGATTGAGCAAAGAGCGGAGGATGTCATTAAAGAAATTAATGATTCGCGAATAACATATATTCAGCATCAGATTAGCCGTGGAGGAGGTGCTGGGCGTAATACAGGAATCAAAGCGTCTAAAGGAGATTTTATAGCATTTCTTGATGATGACGATGAATGGTTTCCGGAAAAATTAGAAATTCAGATGCAGGCATTCGAAGAGACTCCTGCAGATGTGGGTTTTTGTTTTACAGCAGTAGAGAATATCTATAACGATTGCAGAAAGGCAACCCGCGTATCGGACGGAATTGATAATTATTTAAATCTTTTATTGGAATATTTTTCAGGATTTCTTAATGTTACGCTAGTAATCAAGAAATCAGTATTTGATAATGTAGGGCTATTCGATGAAGATTTTCCAAGCCATCAGGAAACGGACTTATTAATTAGGATTATGCAAAAGTATAAGGGACTTGGGATCAATAAACCATTAGTACATGTTAATATGCATAAGGGTCATTCATTAATGATCCCCTTTAGAAGAATAAAAGGCAGAGAGATGATTTTAGAAAAGCATGCTGAATTATTTGAAGCAAGACCTGTATCTTTTGCAAGACAAATATTCGGACTCGGACTCATGTATAGAGATAGCGGTGATTTTAAAAAAGCGCAATTAGCTTTTAAGAAAGCAATGAGTATGTTTTTCAGATTTAGATATTTAATGCATTATGTTAGCATGATATTCAGTGGAAAAATTTATTCAGTATTTAAGGAATAATATGTGCGGAATCAACGGTTTTAATTCACAGGATAGAGAAAAAATAGATGCAATGAATGGAGCGACCAAGCATCGCGGACCTGATGGTGTTGGGAATTTTGTCGATGAGAATGTGTCATTTGGTCATAATTTATTGGCAATAATAGAAAAGCCTGAGAATTCACATCAACCATGGGTATCAGATGATAAGAATTACGTATTGACCTATAATGGCGAAATCTATAATTATAAAGAATTGCGTAATAAGCTGGAAGCAAAAGGAGATAAATTTATCACAAACAGTGATACAGAAGTTTTATTCAATGGACTTACAAAATACGGATATGAGTATTTGTCGGAACTTGATGGTATGTTTGCTCTAGCTTTTTATGATAAACGGAAGCAGACCGTTCTATTAGCGCGAGATCACGGAGGCATGAAACCTTTGTATTATCATGCAGATCAAAATAGTTTTGCGTTTTCATCTGAATTGCGGGGGTTGTTTGCGCAAGGCGTGGAAAGAAAGCTTGATGTGGATTCAGCGCATATATATTTTGTTCTCGGATATGTTCCGGGGTATAAAACGCTTATCCGAAATGTTAAGAAAGTATCACCCGGACAATATTTGCAATATGATTTAAAAACAAAAGAGCTTAATACTGGCTGGATAGAGTTGCCAGAGAAGAAGAGTGAATCATCTGATGATTCGAAATTCAGACAATTGATGCATGATTCAA
>JBDRCU010000048.1:0-2431 GCA_043821485.1 Parcubacteria group bacterium
TGAACCTTCCTTTCTATACGTTGCTAATTTGCATACTTCCTTTAGGCTCTGATATGTTGGATGGGATTCTATTTTATCTACCCATTCTTTAACAATATCATCAGATTCATCTTCCCAAGTTAATCTTCCACCCCATTTGCCATATCCAACATATTCAACAGGTACTTCAACTTCCAAAGCAATCATTCTAAGGACTCTTACTGAAAAATTTATGAATATCTCTTCCTTTTTCCATACATCATCTGCCAACAAAATAAATTCGTGGCATATACCAACATCATCATAAAAAGTTTTTTTCAATTCTTTATTTTCCATTTTGTATCATAAATCGTCAGGCAGGATACCCACTAATTTATTAGTGGGGGGAATGCCTGCGTCCTCCTTCTTGTTTACGGTGAGAGGAATCTTCATAAAGCAAAACCAAAAACTTCTGTGTTTGTCTTTAAGTGCCTTTTGTCCAGCAGTAATATTCATAAAAAGCGGTTTAACCTTAATGAATGATAGCACTTTTTTGTAGGGTATCTCTATATCGCTCCACTTGAATAATAATACTCCATAATCTTCAAGAACACGCCAACATTCTTCAAATCCTTTTTTTAAATCTGATTGCCATGTTTCAGCATTAAGGCAGCCAAATTTCTTTCCCAACACAGAACTTTCGGCAAGAGTTGTAAGATGTGGTGGGTCAAAAACTACAAGTTTGAAATTCTTATCTGGAAAATCAATTTTACGGAAGTCCATAACCATGTCTGGTTTAACTTGATGATTAGGATTAATTCCTTTTTGGATGTGGCCTTTCTCAGCAACTCTATTATCTATATATATAGCATTAGGATGATGTTTGTTGAACCACATCATACGACCACCGCAGCAAGCATCAAGGATGAATTTATTATCAATCACGAGAAATCACCTATCTTTAGCTGTCCTTTCAATTCAGCAGGACAACCATAGATATCGTATTCAAACACATCCTTACCCATCTGCTCTTGAATGTATCGCTTGACCTGTTCCTGTGATACATGACCTGCTGAACCACAATAGTAACCTCTTGCCCAGAGGTTGTCAAAGCCAGTGCCGAAATGCTGTTCATATCCCAAGTATCTTAATTCAGGAAAGCATCTCCTTAATTGTATTGACGTATTGCCTTTGAGCTTCTGGATTATCCTGAATGGTGTTACTGTTGGCTTGGCACTTACAAACAAATGCAAATGGTCTGGCATAATTTCTAAAGCGAGTTGCTGTATGCCGATTTCCTGGCATTGCCCATTGATTATTGTTTTAAGCACTTCAACCACTTTTCCCGTCAATATTTTCTTCCTGTATTTTGGTATCCATATGATGTGATAGTTGATGTTATACTTGCAATGATGAGATGTCCTCACCGTTGCGATTTTGCTCTCAATCTTATGCACTTCTGGATTAAAGTGCGGATATAAATTGTTAGTCATGGCGACCACCTCACGCTGAAGGTGGTTGCTCGTATCGTAGGGGGTTCTCGTTGAGCGAACCCCACATTAAACCTTTAGTGCCGTTGGCACGACCTCGTCAGAGGGAAAGGTTTAAGTTAAGGGGTTTGCGTGAGAAACCCCCGACTTTTAGTCGGATTTATTTTGGGAGTGTATCATCTCCATTTCGTAGGGGGCTTAATTTAGAGTCGCCGAAGGCGATTGGATATAATGTTGGGATTTTACTCCCGATAGGCTCGACACGAAGTGTCGAGAGTTATGAGCGTTAGCGAATAATTGAGATAAAATCCCAATTAAGCGTGTCCGTTAGGACTAAAGCCCAACGGACTAATTATTAGCCTTCTCTCCGTGTTCTTCTGCGTTGATACAATCACTACATACTTTCTTACTAAAGTAATCATAAGTTTGTGCAACCTTTCCACAAATATCACAAGTAACTTGATTGGAATCTGTAAGCAATCCTTCTTTTTTAGCACAGGATTTACATATAAAAGCAATCTCTTTGATTGGTAGTCCTTTTCTTTTAGTATCTCTTTCAAATTGAATAATATCTTTATCCGTTTTACAGATTCCACATCTTTGTGAGCCTACTTGCCATCTAAGATTATTTTCATTATCTACAATTAAAGGTTTTTGTTTGTCATCAAGTATTTCCTCCATACATTTTAATAATCTTTGTGCATCATCTTGAATAGATTTATTATTGATATTGCTGTCAATTATCACAGATATGTTATCTATCATCTGTTGCATTTCTTGTATCTGTCTTTCGTTAATCATATTATTCATCTCCGTTGGGCTTTAAGTCGTTCCGAAGGAACGACCCCTTTTTTATATAAAATCAGAAATTGCCCGAGCTAAAATTAAGGCAATCAGGCACAAGCTTTTCTTTTGTGCATACTTTCTTCTTAGAAATAAGTGCTTGTTCTGTGTCCATTTTACACCTCACAATATAACAGCTT
>JBDRCU010000049.1:0-12001 GCA_043821485.1 Parcubacteria group bacterium
ACTGCCGGCAATCCGGTCGGTTCAGGGATATATTTTGTGCATATAAGTGCAGGCAGTTATACAGAAACAAAAAAAATAGCAGTGATTAAATAGCGTAAAGCTAAAAACGCAAAACGATAATATAAAACTAAAAACAACAAGGCAAGGAACAAATGAGAAAGAGGAATAAAATATGAAAATACTAAAGGAGCGGTATAAAAAGCATTTACTATGGATGTATTTATGCTTAAGTATCGCATCTCTTTTTTGGTTTTTAATCCGAGTGATTCCTAAGCCGAGCAGGATTCTATATCCCTGTCAGCAGGCTTTGTTATGGAATCACTGCATGGTGATTCGAATGCTTTGGCAGAGCACATTTGTGTATCTCTTCTGGAAGTATTTAAAAAATATTCGGTGGATGAGAACAATCTTTGCTGGTTTAGTGATAATATCACTATCAACCGGACAGGATTTTTTATTGATGGATTTCCCGGTCATTATTCAAAAGGTACAAGCTGATGACCTGAATCCACGTGTTGTATCAGTCCATAATTCTCTGGCAACAACCTGGGAGAGCATGAGTGACGGCAATCCTCGCAACTGTATGGATCAGGCTGAGATTAACCGGATGGTAGAAAGAGGTGTTATTTCGCTGACTGGCTGTGCCACGTCAGCTGAAGCATGGAGTTCGTTAATCCCGTATCAGTCAGGGGATGATGTAGTATTAAAAATGAATTTTAATAATATCTGGAGATTGGATAATTTTGAAGGTGATTCAGCCATGAATGCATATCCGCAGGTAGCTAATGCGGTTATTGATGGCCTTGTTTCAATAGGAATCCCTTCGGATAAGATATGGATTGTTGATCCCTCACGTGCGATCAATGATGCATTTCGTGCGGGAATTACTGATCCGGATATTCAATATGCGACCACCAGCAGTGTCGAGGATATCGGTGGAAGGCCCAATGTACATCATACTGATTATGTTGCCTGGGATTCTCCGTATGCATCAATGAGTATCGGTGCTGATGGAACAGAAATGTATATTAAACCAGCTGAGATTTTTGTTGAAGCTGAACATATTATAAATATTCCTCAGTTGAAAGGGCACAGTGATACTCCAGATGATCCTGCAAGAGATAAAGCAAATATAACTTTAGGATTAAAAAATCATTTTGGAAGTGTTTTGATAAGAAGACAAAATGAAGGATGGGTTGATGCACATAATTATTTTTATATAACCGGTTCTCTATATTCTCCTGAATGCAATCCTCTTGCTGATATCAGCTTAAATCCGGTGTTTCGTGATAAAACAAGGCTTACTATCGGTGATGGATTGATGGGGCATCCGTATAATAACACGCACAGTCCGCTTCCCTGGGTAACTTTTGATAACAGGCCTCCTGAAACGTTATTTTTCAGTCAGGATCCGGTTGCCGTTGATTCTGTCATGTTTGATTATTTAAACCGTGAATGTACGGCAATCGGAGCTTTTCGAAGAGTTGATGACATTTTACAATATGCTGCCAACGCAGGGCTTGGTGTTTGTGATCATTGGAACAATGATACTGACAGGCAGTATTCTTTGATTGATTATGGTGAGATTAATTTAGATGGAGATGGTATTAGTTATCCTGTTGCAGTTTTTGAACCTGATCCGGATCATGGGTTGTTTCCATTATCAGTGAATTTTAACGGGACAGCAAGTTATGATCATGATGGAAGTATTCAAAGTTATGAATGGGATTTTACCAATGATGATACGATTGATGCTGCCGGCAGTATTGTTTCTCATGTATATTCTCAGCCGGGTGAATATACTGCTTCATTAACAGTTACTGATAATGATGAGTATTCCGGGAAAGCATTTCGTGTTATAACGGTGTCGGTACCTGATGAACCTGCTTTAATGACCATAGCAGTTGATCCGCAAACCGCTGAAATAATACAGGGAGAAACTCAAACATTTACTGCTGAAGGAAAGGATCAATACAGAGATACATATATAATCAATCCTATATGGAGTGTTTCAGGAGGCGGTACGATTAATGCTGATGGTATTTTTATCGCTGATTTATTAGTGGAAGGCCCTTTCACGGTAACAGCTTCTGAAGGCCAGATATCAGGCACTGCTGAAGTTACCATTGTATCAGGCGATGATCCGGGGACTAATCCTGAAACAGAAGAAGGAATCCCCAAAGAAACAAAAATACAAGTTTTTAACAATATTTTAAAGACAGGGACAAGTCAAACGCTAATCCGCTGTGATATGAAAGAGCCGGGGAAATTAGAAGTAACCATATATGATTCAAAAGGAAGAGAAATAAAAACAGTGTTTAACGGATATCACGATGCAGGCAGTCCTGCTTTCCCATGGAACGGAACAGATGAATCGGGGAATTCTGTCGGTTCAGGAATCTATATTGTGCATATGATAATGGGGAGTTGCACAGAGACAAAAAAAATAGCGGTGATTAAATAAGCGTCAATATCACAGAAAAACATAAATATTAAACGGAGTACACAATGCACTTTATTTGGAACGGGAGAGATGCATCAGGGGAAACAGTCAGCTCAGGGATTTACATGGTTCACATGAAGATGGGAAGTTATAGTGAAACCAAGAAAATAGCTGTTGTAAAATAAACGATATAAAAAGAGATAAAATGAAAAAGATACTATTAATACTTTTGTTGATGCTTGGATGTTTAAATATTGTGTTTGCAGGGATTATTATTACTGTTGATGTGTCGCGCACATCAGGAGTGGCTCCGCTTGCTGTCTTTTTTGATGCAGTTGCAACAACTAGTGATGAGGTTGACCGGCCGTTCCATGATCTTGATTTTACCTGGGATTTTGATGATCCAGAGAGTGGTAATTGGCGCACCAACGGCAGAAGTAAAAATAAGGCAAAAGGAGCACTTGCCGCCCATGTGTTTGAACCGGTGTTTGCTGATGGAGAAACGGATAAAGAATTTGTTGTAGAGTTAACGGTTAAAGACATATATGGCAATGCAAGCAGTGAGCAGATAACCATAACTGTGCAAAATCCGGAAATTATTTATGCAGGAAGTAATACACGTTGTGTATCAACTTCCGGGAATTTTGAAAGAGCACCTGAAGGATGCGAGCAAGTTACCAGCAGTAATTTTGGAGAGCAGATGACATGGCTGTTTGAGGCTGATGGGAATAGAAGAGTTCTTTTCTGCCGGGATGAAGCGTTTACTGCTCCAACAGCATATTATGTGAATTCCGATAAGCATTGCCCGCATACCATTGGATCATATGGATCAGGAGAAAAGCCGTTAGTTAAATCAGCGCTTGAGGATTCAACTATTTTGAGCCTTAAAATGGCTAACGAGATGGGGGATGTGCGGGTAATGGATATTGATTTTGAAGGAACGCATACGGAGAGCGAAAGAGCAATTGATCCAAATACAAATACCTTAATACTCAGGGTAAAATTCTCACATTTTGGAACTCCAATTAATAGTATTAAATACTATGAAAATGTTTTTATTGTTGATTCTGTATTTATTGATCAATATGGCGGCGGCATTTTTTATGCAAATGCGCGTCATATAGCATTTCTTGGTTTAGAATTTGATTTAGTTGGCATAGGACATTTATTACGAACGTATGTAAGCAATTCAATTATTGAGCATAATATATTTAGACGAGGGGCACGGACAAAGCTTCAGTTAAAATTCTGCGGATATGCATCTATTGAACCGCAGCTTGGAGGTAAAACAGAATTATGTATTATTTCTGATAATCAATTTTTAGATTCAGGTGATGTTAAATGGATGGTTTCTATGGGCCCGGAAAATACTGCGCCAGATTATCATGCTGAAGAAAATGTGGAAAATATTATTGTTGAAAGGAACTTGTGGAAAATAAGCGCGCCCAGCAATGCAGCTGTTCATTCGTGGGGAGCAGATGATGTTACGGTACGGAATAATGTGTTTGTACGGATCAGCGCGCCCGTCCTTCTCGGCGGTTTAGAAGATGTCCAGACCTGGCATAACTGGCATATATATAACAATACTGCATACCAGAGCAGCGGCGGTTTTACGTTTTTTTACGGTGCATACAATATCGATGGATCTGTTATAAAGAATAATTTAATATATGCGCTTTCTGATGTTGAACAATTTATTCCAAAAGTTATCAGGTATAAAAGGGAGTATACTCATTTTATATCAAATAATAATATGTTTTATATTCCGGGTGCTGCGGCAGAATTTGGTGCAGTTGTCGGCGGTGAAACGCAGGAATATATGCTTGAAGATTGGCAGACAGCCACTGGTTTAGATACCAATTCAATGCGTTTAGATGAAGAGCACGCAGAGTTAGTATTTACATCCAGTAATCCCGATGATCCAGACTTTTTATTATTAGCTGAAAACTCAGAAGCGATTAATGCAGGCGCTGAGGTGATTAATTATGATGATTTCACCGGTGCTCCGCGTGAGTATACACAAGGAAATGATGCGGGCGCATTTGCCTACGGCAGCAGTTGGGAATGGAAGGAATATGGAAATGAAGATGAACCGGAAGATCCGTCTGAACCAGCCGATCCTGATACAGGACAGCAGGCGGATGGAAGCATACCTCAAGAAACAAAAGTTGAAGTATTTAATAATATTTTAAAACCAGGAGTAAATCAAGCAATAATCCGTTGTGACATGAAAGAACCAGGTAAGCTGGTTGTAAAAATATATGACTCAAAAGGAAGAGAGATTATTGTTCTTGCAAATGAAGAACGTGGTATTGATCAACATGAGTTTACTTGGGATGGAACAGATTCATCAGGTAAAACAGTTGGTTCAGGAATATATTTTGTGCATATGAAGTCTGGAGGATATTCTGAAACAAGAAAGATTGCTGTAATAAAGTAGCAGAGAGAAATTAATGGGTGCAGTAAAAGTAGACTTCATCCGCCCATTGTTCTTGGAGGATGAAATCCGGAAATTTCAGTGATACAAAAAAGATAGCAGTAATTAAATAGGGTATAGTAGTCAGGGTTTAGGGTACAGGAAAATACAAAAGGCAAAACTTATGAAAAAAATAATTGTTTCACTGATATTAATTATTGGATGCATAAGGGTGGGGTATTCTGCTAATCCTATGACTGCTGCGTCACGTACTTCCGGGGTTATGCCTCTAGGTGTGTTTTTTGATACAGTTGACACTGCTGATCCTGCTTGGTCCAGCGGTGTGATTCAGCCTCGCGGATTCCTATCACAACCGGTGAACTGCACAGGTGTTCGTATTATGCGTGTGAACTGCCGTAGCAACCTCGGGATAGGAACTCTTACATACACGGCCAGCAACAACAGTTTGACATGGGCGGCACCGGGTGGTTCAGGCGGCAGTGCGGTGAATGTTTTTGGAGGAGGAGATTTCTCTCTGCCTGACAGTGACGGAGAATCCATCCTGCACATCTGGATCAATCCTGATGAGCTGCCTATAAGCAATATGAGCGATGCGGTCATTGTCACTGATGGCGGTGAGAATGCTGACTGGGCAAGCTTTCACTACGCTTGGGATTTTGGCGATCCCGGCTCTGGTACGTGGGATGTTGGAGCACGCAAGTCCGATGATACAGCTTACTCGAAAAATATTGCGTTCGGTTGGAATGCGGCTCACGTATATGAAAATCCCGGCACTTATATCGTGCAGCTCACGGTAATTGATGACGAGGGTGGGATGCATGAGTATACGATGGACATCACGGCGACAGCTGAACCGGATGGCGGTTGGACCACTTACTACTTTGCAGAGGACGGCAACGATGCGAATGCAGGTACGGAGTCGAATCCATTTCGGACGTTTGCCAAGGCCGAGACACTCGCTGCGAACAACGTAAGGCTCCGATTCAAACGTGATGATGAGTTCGCGGTTACGGACATGTTTAATCCCTCTGTAAGCGGCCCTCTTTTGCTTGACGCTTATGGCTCAGGCATCAATCATCCACGATTCGTGCTTGCCGTTGGTGGAACAGTGTTTCTTTTTGGCCGTGATATGACTGATGCCAGATTTGTAGATCTGTGGATCGATGGTCCCTATCCGGAGATTTCGGGCGATGGTTTTCACAGCCTCGGCTCGAATACGCTTGTTCTTCGATGCCGAGTTTGGGAAGTATTCAGCTCCTTCCAGCTTTCTAATAGCGAATACGTTGTTATTCAGGATTGCGAGTCAGTCAATGGAGGAAACTACTTTTTTTATTCAACGGCTACCAGTCGATCAGCTGTCCTGGGTTGCACGGTGACTGACGGACTTGGCACGCAATTCCTTCGAACCTATGCGAACAAGATCGTTTTGTCTCATTGTCATTTCGAGCGTCCACTTGCAAGTAGATACAGCCTAAGATTTCTCTCGTCGACAAGTCCCGGTCAAGAAGGGCTGTGGATTATTGCTTCATATAACAGATTACTCGATGTTGGACTCAATGTACAAAATGACAGTGATACTGTCGTGCCAAGACATGTATTATTTGAGGGTAATTTGTATGAGTTTGAGATAGGTTCGCGGATAGGCATCAATGTTGCCGCTGTGGACGGGCTTACTATCCGCAATAACAGCTTCTTTATGCCCGGAGAAGCAGGCTATTTTCTCAACATTGAAAACGGTTACCATGGAAACGACTCTGTGCGACGGAACGTGCGCATCTACAACAACACTGTAATCCAGGCTGGCGCCGATTGGACGCGGTTCGCACGAATGAACGCTACGGACAACATGCCTTCGTCGAACTGGCAAATCCTCAATAATGTCTTGTACGCACCACTTGCCGATAATGCGGAGGGAGTTCCCTGCATCTCATACAACGACGTAGTCGCAACAGATTGGTTATTGCGGTCTCATAACAACTGCTGGTATGTCCCCAATCTACCAGACGATCTATTCACTTATAATGGGATACACATGTCGCTATCCCAGTGGCAGGCGGCGGGAACGGGGAGCTGGGGTGCACAATCAACAACCAGCGACCCAATGCTCAACGCGAACCTGTTTCTGATAGAAGGCTCGCCGTGCATAGATACTGGTACTGATGACGTTTTGCCCTGGTGCAGGATTGATGCGGACGGTAATCTGCGTTTAGCTGGCAGTGTAGACATGGGAGCGTTTGAATACGGATCAGGACTGGGGGATCCAGAGCCTGATCTGGATATTGATCCAGAGCCTGATCCGGAAGTTGATCCCGAGCCGGATCCTGAACCTGAGCCCGATGATATTTATTCTCAGGATATTATCCCGGAAACAACAGAACTCAAAGCTTTTAACAGCATACTCAAACCGGGCGGGCATGCTCAGGCGATTATTCAGGTAGGCATATCAGAAACAGTTGATGTAAAACTCACGTTATATACTGCTCAGGGCAAAGAGATACAACAGCTTGTTAATGAACAGTTAATTCCGGGCATCTATACGTATTTCTGGAGCGGTTTGGATACTGCCGGCAATCCGGTCGGTTCAGGGATATATTTTGTGCACATGCAATCCGGAAGTTATAATGAGACTAAAAAGATTGCAGTAATAAAATAGTTTTAAGCTGTAAGCTATAAGCTATAAGCTTTAAGTTTTAAGTTTTTTGTATAATCCAAATAACATTTTTCCTATTTCTTCACATATATTTATTAATTCATTATATTGATCATTCTGTAAATAATCTAAATCTCTTGCTAACAAAAGATGATATTTCGTTTCTTCTAAAGAACCTTCTGCTATATTAATAAAACGCGCGTAATCTTTATCACTTCTTCTTTTATAGCCCTCGACTATATTTGTTGGCACCGAAGCCGCAGATCTTCTCAACTGAGAAACCAATCCATATTTTTCAGCAGCTGGAAAGTTCTTTGTTTCTTTATAAACCTTCAGAACTAACTCATGTGCCTTTTGCCAAACTATTAAATCTTTAAATGTCTTCATATTTTTAGCTGTAAGCTTTAAGCTTTAAGCTGCAAGCTATAAGCTATAAGCTTAATCCTTACGGCTTACAGCTTACCGCTAGTAAGCAAACTTCACAATCTCTTTAGCCATTTCTTCAACAGGCAAAACATAATCTGCCACACCTGCATCGATCACTTCTTTAGGCATTCCAAAGATAAGAGCAGATTCATCTTGAGCTATTGTTGTGCCCCCTAATGTTTTTATTGCCTTCATTCCCTCAACACCATCACACCCCATGCCTGTTAGAATAATACCTAAAGTTTTTTGGTCATAAATTTTAGCAACTGATTTCATTACCAAGTCAATAGAAGGCGTTGTCCCTGGTTTATTGCTATTAACCTTTTCAATTGTAATTACCGTGTTTGATTCACTAAGTTTCATGCATTGAGCCTGGCAGCCACCAGGGATCACATAAACAATTCCATGATGAATCTGTTCTTCATTTTCGGCAACTTTAACCACCATATTACATATTTGCTTAAATCTTTTTACAATACTCTCTGTAAAAGCAACTGCGGGCATGTGTTGAACAATGATAATAGGCAGATTAAAATCACCTGGCAATCCAGACAAAAGAATTTCTAGTGTTTGCAATCCCCCTGTAGAGGCCCCAATCACAACAATTTTGTCTGTTTCTGAGACATGACTTTCAAGTGTTTCCTGCGTCTTTGTTGTTAACGATTCGATTTTATTTACATCAACTTTTGCTGCAGCTCTAATCTCATTTGCTAGTTGCTCTTTAACAGCACCTATATCCAAAGAAAGCTCACCTGATGGCTTTAAAACAAACCCCACAGCACCTGCTTCTAAACATTCTAATGTAATATCAGCATCTTCAGCGCTATAAGCAGATAAGACAATCACTGGGGTGGGATATTCTTTCATTATTTTTTTTAGTGTTGTTAGGCCGCTCCAGCCTGTCATGGCAAGATCTAGTGTGACAACATCAGGTTTTAAACTAGCTATCTTTTTTAAAGCTTCTTGTCCGCTCTTTGCTGTATCAGAAATCTCAATGTCTGAAAAACCAGCTAGCATACGTGGGATGAGTTGACGCATAAAGAGGGAGTCATCTACTATGAGCACTTTTATCATTTATTAGCTATAAGCTATAAGCCGTAAGGACTAAGCTTAATCCCCACTTAATCCTTAAAGCTTACAGCTTATAGCTTAAAGATACTTTTCTACCAAACCTAATACTTCTTCTTCGTTAAAAGGTTTAATAAGATATTCTTTGGCTCCAACAGATTTGCATTCATTAATAATCTCATCATAACCCACAGCTGTCAGCATCACTATCTTTGCATCAGGATTAACTTTTAATATTTCTTTTAAAACATGCACTCCAGCCTCTTCACCATCGGGCATAATGATGTCTAACAAAACCAAATCGGGTTTTTCTTTTTTAAATGTTTCAACAGCTTCTTTGCTTGATCCTGCCTCAACTATTTGATGCTTTTGTTTAGCTAATATTTTATTTAATCTTAAACGAATAAATGATGAATCATCGACTATAAGTATTTTTGACATTTTAATCTCCCATTTGTTTTAATACAAAACTCACTGATTTTTTAATTCAAGTATCTCATTTTTAAATTTTTTTACTTTTTCCTCACTAATATAGGCTGTAGCCGTTAATTCAATTGTATCTGCAAGCCTTTCTAAGTGTTCTTCTGTTAGTTCTTGTAATTCAATTTTAAAGGCTATACGACACCTTCTTTCAATATATTCTTTAGCGGCAATGCCGAGATAGTTTTTTGCAACATTAATGACATCATTGTAAAGCGCCATATCTATTCCTTCTCCTTCAAATATTTAATGGCAGCCAGCATCCGCTCAAAACTTTCTGCTAATTTACCAATTTCATCACGTGATTTAATATTTATTTGAACTCCCAAATCACCTTTGCTAATTCTATCTGCAGCATCTGTAAGGTCTTTAATTGGCTTAACAATGCCAGAGGCCATAATAAAGGCGACCAGAAAAATAATAAACGCAATCAATATGCAAGCAAGTAAAATATAATAAGCCATTTCTTTTTTTGGTTGAGCAACTTCTTTGGCATCCATTTTTGTTACCAGCCCCCAATTCACAACAGAAATATATCTCCAAGACGCCAAAACTTTTACACCCCTATAATCTGTTGAAAAACCTTGGCCGCTTTTTCCTTCTGCTGCCATCTGTAAAGGAATTCCTATGGTGTCTCCAATTGTTATTCTCTTCTCAAGAGCTGCTTTTTCATCAAATCGCGTAGGATTTAATATAACAACGTCATTTCCGCTTAATGCAACGATAACTGTTTCGCCGGTTTCTCCAAGACCCGTATAATCACGAACGACGCTGTATAGTGAATCTAAGTTTAGTCTTACTGCAAGCACACCTATTAAGGTTTTGTCTTCTTTTGTTATTGGTGTTGAAATAACAATCGATGGCTTTTCGGTAATGGGTGAAAGAAACACGCCTTGGATAAATGTCTTTGCTTTGCCTTTGACAAAGTAATCATAATCTTTTGCATCTTTGTTTTCATTTGTTTTATTTGTCGAGGTTGTGATCATTCCAGACGCACCAATAATGAAAACCTCTTCAAATTTTGCGCTCTCACCAAGGAGACCATTGAGTTTATTACGCAATTTTTCATATGCTGTGCTTTTTTCTTCTTCAACCTCAATAGCCTTAAGCTCAGAAATTGAAGCTATAAGCTGTAATGAAGTCACACCTCTTTCAACTTGGTCAATGCTATCAGTTATCGTGGCCTCTATGGCT
This sequence comes from Parcubacteria group bacterium, assembly GCA_043821485.1. GTDB lineage: Bacteria > Patescibacteriota > Minisyncoccia > 2-02-FULL-40-12 > IGHO2-01-FULL-4-A > JBDRCU01. Next base: position 10,699 of record JBDRCU010000049.1, read on the forward strand.
CTATATTTTATCTCTGATATACCTTTGAAAGACGATGTGAGTGTCTTTTCTAGATATATATCGGTTCTTGTATAGGTGAGATAAGAAATGACTATAATTGGAACAATGGCGATAGTGAGCAAAACAAACATGAGTTTTGTTCGTAAACTAACACTTAATCTTTGGTTGGACATAATTTTCTTAGCTATAAGCTGTAAGCTATAAGGATTAAGCTTTCATCCTTATAGCTTAATCCTTAATCCTTACTGCTTATAGCTTATAGCTTTTAGTTCTTTTTCTGTTTTTTCTTCGATTTCTTTTTATTTATACTGCCTTCTTGGTCTTCGTCATTTTCCTCTACATCATCAGCACCATGCTCCCTCTGTATGTCTGCCAATCTCACTAACTCATCCTCTGAAAGCACTTGTTTTAAATCGAGTAATATAATGAGCCGGTTCTCATGGACAACAACCCCAACAACATATTCTTCGTGTATTTTAGTAACAAGACCTGGCGTGTCTTTGATGTTGGACTCTGGCAGTCTCATGACCTCAGTCACCTCATCGACCAAAAGACCGAAAGGATTTTTTGCTTCTCTTGTTACTACAATATGTAGTTCATCTGGATCTCTGGGTGGTGAAAGAAAAAAACGCTCCCTCAAATCAATTGTGATGATGACTTCGCCTCTAATATTAATAATGCCTTTAATAAATCTAGGTGAATCAGGTATGGGGGTAATAATGCCGGCCTTGATGATTTCTCTGACTTCTTCAATTCTAACGCCAAATTCATCTTCACCTAATCTAAAGACTATTAACTGTTCCAGTCGCTCTTCTTGTTCTCTAACATGACGCGGGCTGTTTTTCATTTCTTCAAGGATAACATTACTTTTTTTGCTCATCATAACATTTATATCCCTGTCTGTTGTTTTTTGCTCCATAACATTACCTCTATTCTCCTTCCTCATCCTCTGGCAGCTTGTTCATGCCTTTTAATTCAGCATCATCAATATCCTCTTGCCCCAAGACCTTAAATCTTCTCAAAGCTGATCTTAATTCTGATGAAAGATCTGTGAGTTTTTGAGACGCACCTGCCATCTGTTGCATAGATGTTGTTTGTTGTTGTATTGATGTTGACATTTGACCCGCACCCAAGGCTGCTTGTTCTGACGTTGTGGCAATTTCTGGTTCTTTCGTATTAATTGTGGAGTCTCGGGTTTAAAAGCCCACAATGTTGATGGATTTTCAGCCTAAAATAATCAATATCTCTATAACCATAAGCCATCCTTTTTAGTCGTTTGATCTTATTGTTAAAGCCTTCAGAT
>JBDRCU010000050.1:0-3071 GCA_043821485.1 Parcubacteria group bacterium
CTCAAAGACATACTATGGGTTTGCGTCCTTTTGGTTTGTATTTAAGCGGAGGACTGGATTCAACAATTATCCTTCATGAATTAGCAAAAGAAAGTAAAGATTTAATTAATACATATACAACACGGTTTGAGACAAAACAAAAAGAACTTAATGAAGATGCTGATGCAGCTAAGCGATTAACGAACGATTACAAGATTAATCACCATGAGCTTATCGTAACAGAAAAGGATTTTATCAATGCGACAGAAAAGACGATTGAGACGCTTGAGGAGCCTAGGTATAATTTTTCTGTTCCCGCATATTGGTTGCTTGCTCAACATGCAAGTCGTGATATTACAGTGATTCTAAACGGGAGCGGTGGAGATGAGTTATTCCTTGGATATGATCGTTATCTTGAATCTCTCAAATTGTCGCATAGATACCAGAAACATATATCTCCGCTTTTTGATCTCTGGCATACAGCTGCTGCAATTCGTAAAAAACATACAAATTTAGGCCAGTCACCGCATTTGAATCGCAGTTATGACAGATGGGCATATCTTAATCGTATTGTTCCTTTATTGTCTAGCGATATATACAAGTTAGCTAATCATTTTGGTTATGTTAAGGTTGCAAAATACATAGAATCATTGAAATATCCTGATATGCAAAACTTGATGCCCGATCCGGAGAATACTATTGCATACATGGATCGCAAGCTTTGGCTTGCAGATGAAGAGTTTATCAGGACTGATAAAATAGCAATGAATTTTGGTATGGAAGGGCGTTTTCCATTTTTGGCGCGCGATGTAGTCGAATATGCCGAGGGAATAGAATCTTCAGAAAAGCTCAAAGGAGGAGCAACAAAGGCTTTAGTAAGAGGAGCGTATAGAGGCCACCTACCCGACTATATTATCGATAAATCCAAGACTGGCTGGTATGCGCCTGTTGTTGAGTGGATGAATAGCGATTACGGCAAAATGGTTCGCGAAGTGCTTTCTGATGATTACTATAAAGAAACTGCAGAATTGTTTGATTTAAATAATTTAAGGAAAAAACATATTGACGATGTTTCGCATTTTACTAGAGGGAATATAAAGCGATTTATGTCCATTATGAATTTTCAAATTTGGGCAAGGGCGTTTAAAATTCAGTTGTAAACTTTTTTATCAGATTGATATTTTATGAAAACACACATTGATAGTCTATCAGTTTTTATTCCAGATATTTTTAAACGCCGTATATTGGACGTTGGTTCGGACAGAGGATACTTTCTCATATATATGACATTGTGTGGTGCGCGTCCCATTGGATTAGAAATGTCTGACGAACATATCGAAAGATCATATAGTAATGCCAAAGAAAAAGAAATAGATATTGAAGTTGAAAAAGGTAATGCAGAGAACATGCCTTTTAAAAATGAAGAGTTTGGTTTTATAAATGTTGGAGAAGTTGTTGAACACGTTGAAGATCCTATCGCTTTATTTAGGGAGGTGTACCGTGTGTTAAAAAAGAATGGATATGTATATATGAGTGTTCCGAATAGATTTTCTATGAAGGATCCACACTATCACCTCTATTTTGTAAATTGGTTTCCGAGAAGTATGTGTAATACATTTATTGGTATACTTGGAAAGCAGAAAGGATCCACAAAGGAGGCAGGCAGACAAAGATTAAATGAGATGCACTATTATACTTTTTCTAAAATAAAGAAACTATTGAGGCAGACAGGATTCAACGTTACAGATATTAGAGAGAAAAAGATATGTTTGAAAGTACAAAATCCAATATTGCAATACGGAGCCATACTATTATATAAAATAATTCGTCCTTGGTATTTTCAGACGTTTCATCTATTATTAAGAAAATATGAATAAGAATCGATTGATCGATTGTTTTAAATAGTCATTATGAAATTAGTTGCCATATTACGAGCCAAGGACAATATTCAGACAATTGGATTATGTCTCCAGCGCCTTTCGGATTTGACAGATGGAATTATTGTTGCAGATAATGATTCAACTGATGGTACTCTTGAGATTTATAAACGTTTTCCAAAGATAAAAAAGGTTCTGCATACTAAGGGTTATCACGAAGGACGTGATAAAATATTATTGCTCGATGAGGCAAAAAAAGAAAATCCAGACTGGATACTTGTAATTGATCATGATGAAGTTTTTGAAAAACATCTCACCAGAAATATCATGGAGAACTATATGAAAAGTCATTATGATCATATTGTATTCCGTCTGTGCAATTATTGGCTTGATGACATACATTGTAGAATAGACCGATATTGGTTTTTGTATTCTTTTCGGCCACAGAGACAGATGTGGCGCAATGTGCCAAGTGCCCATTTCCCGAATAATCACATCCATTGTGGCTGGATTCTTGGCATAGGACAGAAACGCTATATATCGCCCTATAGGCTTAAGCATTACGGATACAGTGATCCCAAACAGGTTAAAGATAAATTTGATTTTTATAGGAAAGAAGAGCCTGATTACAAGAATAAGTTTGAACACCTAGATCCCAGTATAAAGGCCATAACCTATAAATATCGCGAGTTCGACAACCGTTTTATTAATACTGTCTGGATATATTTATTCAGTTGGATAGCCAGTATTCTTGCGTGGATTGTGGAATTTAAACGCAAGCATGTCAAAGGAGTCCGTTTTTTCTCTAAATATCATGGATAATCAACGAACTTCAAATCAAAAATGTGCCGTAATCATATCTTCATGTGATTCATATAATGATCTTTGGGATCCATTTTTTAGACTATTTTTTAAATATTGGCCTGACTGTCCTTTTGAAACATATTTGATTGCAAATAATAAAGAGTATCCCAATAACAAAATAAGTAGTATACGAGTTGGTGAGGATAGAGGGTGGTCCGATAATATACGTACCGTATTGGATAAAATAAATACTCCGTATATTCTTTATCTTCAGGATGATTATCTTCTACAAGATTCAGTTGATACTAGGCATATGCTTACACTTCTAAAATACATGCAGGAAAAAAATGTTGGATGTTTGAGGATTTTTCCGCAACCTGGGCCCGATGAAGAATATGATAATAATCTTGG
>JBDRCU010000051.1:0-10355 GCA_043821485.1 Parcubacteria group bacterium
TAGACAATGCGCCGATTGAATCCTTTTTCGGCCACATGAAAGACGAGCTGGATTACAAATCCTGCACATCTTTAGAAGAATTACGTTTGAGAATTGAAGAATATATGAGATACTACAATTACGAAAGAAAGCAGTGGACAAGGAACAAGATGGCTCCGATTGAGTACAGAGATCATCTTTTGGCTCAATCAGAGGGGCGGGTGGTGTGTTCCTAAAGTGTCTACTAAATGGGGTACGGATCAATGTAATGATTATTGTAGCCCTGAAGGGGTTACAATAATCATTACATCTCATAGGTCTTGTGGGATTCGAAGGGTATCGAGAAAACGTGAACTGCTTCACGTTTTCGAGAACCCCGGCTCTGGAGGAGGAGCGAGACTTGTGCTAGTGAAACGAGCACGTCGAGCGACGGAGGAAGAGGAATCCCACCTTAGCCAACATTATTAAGTTTTATCGAATATAACCCAGATGGGTTATTCAAAAATGTTTGTAAAAGCAATAAAAATTTCGAAAAAATCAATGTTCCCAATATTCCGCTGGAGACAACAAGGTAACCAAGCCGAGATCGGTGTAGCGGGCACCGGATTTTTCGTTAATTCCAACGGGTATTTTATATCTGTTGCGCATGCGTTTGACAACGCAGACCAGAATACTGAATTCCTTTTTATAGGACGGCTGCCGGAACAGATTCAAAAACCTAGATTACAAATTGAAGAGATTGCAAGGGATAATAGCTTGGATATTCTGATTGGAAAAGTCAATATAAAAAGTTCGCAATATTTTTACCTTTCAAAAAATGTTCCCGAGGAAGGCCGGTCTGTTTGTATTAGTGGCTACCCCTTGGCAGAAATATCACAAAATGCTCAGGGTGGTCTAAATTTAGGAGGAGTCAGAAGGTACTTTCAACCGTCGTTTGTATTGGATAAAATTGTTGCAAATAGCGACAATGGTATGGGGGTTATTAGAAAACATGATGGATTTTTAGTTCGAGATGTCGGACTATTCGGAATGAGCGGGGGCCCTGTTTTTGATAAAGATGGTATTGTTGTAGGCGTACAAGCGTCAGTTACACAACCTCGAGTAAGCAAAAGCTCTTCTGGAAGAGAGATATCAGTCGAAAACGCAATCGCAATCAGTAGTAAATTGTTTATAGACTTACTAAAGGAAAACAATGTCCGCTTTAATTTATTGGGTAGACTTTAGCTCAAGACACATGAACTTCAAATTCGCCCCTGGAACGATAGCTCAAAAACCCTTATACTGCTTGTATATACTAAGTACTGAACCCAAATAGCCCGCATTAAAAAATTATCAAATAAACCAATATGTCAAATCTTTGGCAAACAATCGTAATAGGATTTATTTCAGGTGGAATCGGGGTCACTATCATTGGAACCTTGCTGAATAATCACTTTACAAAAAAACTAGAAAATGATTCTTTGCAAAAAATTCAAGCCGCAAAAATCGCAACATTCTTGGCGAAATGGGCAAAATACAATGCAAAAGAAAAAGAAATCTTAAATGAGCGTGAACTCTATGATTACTACGAAGAATTAACTAAAATGTCCTACGAACTCTCTTTATGGATAAAGGATGAGCAACTTTTGATAAAAATTATGGATCGATTAATGCTCAAAGGTAGTGCCCCGCAGCCAAAAGAATTACTGATCGAAATACGAGAATTGATACTAGGCAAAAAATCAAAAGAGTTAGCGGCTAAACATTTGGCAAGTTGGGAGCTTAAAGATGATGAATAGATATCCCCAATCCACAAGCCTGAAATTCATCCCTGGAAGGATTTCTTAAAAAAAAATTCGTATTTCACTACAAATTTTGCAACAATCCTCTTTGAATCTATCTTCTTAGAATCCCCCCTCCATAATCTTCAATCCTGCTAGGCTAGAAGTAGTCGTACTGGACATATCTGACATCCGGACTGAAATAATACTTTGCTCATGATCATAAAAGAATCCACCTGCAGGCAAATCAGGCTCCTTAAATGGGATCTCTTTCAGAGAAACTAAAATATTAATCATACAGAGAATAATCAATGTTTCCTTTTTCATGATCACATATTCTCATTATTACGATATGAAATCAAGCTCATACGCCTAAAGATCCCACCTCCTTCGCCCACTGATAATAACGAGTCTTCAACACCTTGACAAAAAATGGCTATACTTGTAGGGTAACGACAAGTACTAGGAGCTTGGAGCTCCTAGGTCGACACGGGCTGCAATGCCCAGAGAGGAGGTCGACATGATCCGGAATCGGACCCTGAAACGTGCGACTCTCAGTGTTTTCGTCGTCATCGTCTGCATGGGCGCATCCTGTCCCGTGCCGGATGAACCGGTAGATGCTAAGTGTTGCTTCATCGATGGAGACATCTTCCCGGCCAACAGCGAGGCAGAGTGCAAATTCGTCGGAGGAGAGGTCGGAGACTGCGCCTCGAACCTCGTGCTTCCGTACGTTTGGCACTTCCTCCGGCAATCCGCTCCTGCAACGATCAATTTCGAGCAGGGTGATGCGTTGCCCGACGGCACGCATAGGTTTGCGGTGACCATCACGCCGAAGACTGGCGAACCGTTCAGTCTGACCATGCACGGCAACTGGGACTACAGCAATGGACAAACATTCATCGCCAAGCGCATCGGGATCAGCGAAAAGCAGCTCCAGGAAGCCACAAACGGCATCAACAAGCTCTATCCATACATCAAGAGCGGCGTGGAGTACATCGAGGAGAACCGCATCCGGACAGACGCGGATCAACCGGACTAGAGCGGCTCTTCCGAGAACTCCAATGGTGCCCCAAGCTCCCAAGATGGGCCCGGGCGGAACTCTTCCGCCTGGGTCCTCTCCCTAACTCCCCCCAGTCACATAACGGCCTCCCTGCCGTTATTTTTAATATATAATGGATAACTCTAATAATATGAAAACAAAAATATTGGCTCTTGGAGTCTTGGTTTTGGCATTGATCGTTATATTCATAGTACCTGATATTCTGGATCCTGACGATCCAAATCCGACCCCTACACCCCCTATTGATATCAGTTTTGGCGATAGGGTTGATGACTGGGAATATGAAGCTGGATCTGGTGGAGACTATGGTAGCGGATATGGTGGCCGTGGAGGCGGAGGTGGTATTTTTGCCTCTAATCAGAAAATTGGTGCGCCTATACCGGCTGTGGATGCCAGTATGGGAATGGGTTCAAATGAAAGCATTGGCTTCTCAGTTGGTGGAGCTAAAGATATTAATAATTTTAGAGAAAATATTAAAAATGATTATCTGCCATTGCCAACGGATATCACTTATGAAGGGCTCTTTTATGACTATTACTTTGACACAGGGCAGGAGGATGAATGCGATGAATTGTTTTGTCCTTCATACAGTTATGCAGTAACTGCTGATCCCCTATCAGAGGATGATGAATACTATCTTGCAGTAGGATTAAATTCCGGAATCAAGGAAAGTGATTTTGAACGCAAAAGACTTAATCTAATCATTGTGCTTGATATTTCCGGATCAATGAGCTCGCCATTCGATAAATATTACTACGATCAATTTGGCAACTATATTGAAACCCCAGCATATGAAGAAAGCAATAAGACAAAGATGGAAGTTGCTACAGAATCAATTGTAGGATTGTTAGGACATCTTAATGATGATGATAAATTTGGAATGGTCCTATTTGATGACGGCGCATACATGGCAAAACAATTAGGATATATCGGCGAAACAGACATGGATAGCCTTGAAGATCACATATTAGATCTTATGCCTCAAGGAGGAACATATATGTCTTCCGGAATGGAAATGGCCACAGATATGCTTGATGAATACCACAAGGTAGATCAATCAATATATGAAAACAGAATCATATTCCTTACAGATGCTCAGCCAAACATTGGCGAACTAAGTGAAGACGGTCTTCTTAGAATGATGGATGACAATAGTAACGACAATGTACACACAACATTCATCGGAATCGGAGTTGACTTCAATACAGAACTTATAGAATCAATAACTAAAACACGCGGTGCAAACTATTACTCTGTTCATTCATCTCGGGACTTTAAAAAAAGAATGGATGATGAATTTGAGTACATGGTTACGCCTCTGGTATTTGATTTAAAACTTGAACTCGATTCAGGAGGATACAGGATAGACAACGTATATGGCTCACCAGAAGCAGACAAGGCAACAGGTAGGATTATGTACGTTAATACGCTATTCCCCTCTTCCAGTGAAGATGGAGAGACAAAAGGCGGCATAGTGCTTATCAAGCTTCTCAGAACGCGCTCTGATGCTGATATGGAGCTTACTGTCAGCTATGAAGACCGAGAAGGACGGGAATACGAGAATACTCAAGAAATTATATTAGGTGGCAGCAATGAACATTTTGACAATGATGGAATCAGAAAAGCAGTATTACTGTCACGATATGCAGACTTAATGAAAAACTGGACATTCGATGAAAGAAACCATTACGACAAGCCCATACCAATGCCTTTGATTGGCTATGACGATGGCATAATAGCCCCTGAGCCATGTTTAATCCGTGAAGTGCCATCATGCCCCCCATACCCTCAACTTGGAAGATGGGAGCGTGAATCAGTCGCATTAAGGATAGACTCGCACTACAAAGATATCTTTGAAGATTTCGCTGAATACTTTGAAGACGAGATGAAAGAGATCAATGATCGAGATCTTAACCAAGAACTAGATATACTTAAATACTTGATTGATTATCGCTAAAAAGTGCAGACCGAAGCGTATGTATCTCCATAACAAAACCGGCCTTACGGCCGGTTTTGTATTTAAGATTGCAGAAATTTACTGAGTGAAGGATATGGTTGTTAATGCTGCATATGGTGCTGAAACTGTAATCTTTCCATTTGCTTCTTTTACAACGAAATATCCTGTTCCATTCGTGGCACAAACATCGCTGCATTCTGGATCCTGTGGCATTTCATCAAGATATGTACCGCTATCTGTTAACACAGCCAAATCAATCAATCCATCACAACTTGTTGCTCCTGTTGCACAAATCTCTGTATCAACTGCAGTAATAGTTACTGGAACAGCTCCCCTATTATCTACGCTATATTCGCTTATCTTGCTCACAATCTGACTCGCATCTGCTGAACGATCTGTATCATTTGCTTTATCAAACTGTCTTCCAGGATTGATAGCAACGATAACTACTGCCGCCAAAATCGCAATAATTCCTATTACGATCAGGACTTCTATAAGGGTAAACCCCTTATTGTTCATATTTCTCATAATATATTTTTATGCTTAGGAGAATACGGATCTGCAAAGCAAATCTCGCTTACCCCGATAAAGCCTATATGATTATAGGGATATTATACCACTAAATTATTAAGTAAAGCGGAGGGTTGTGGATAATGGCTGTTCTTCTTCCACGGTCTTTTTTCGTGTAAACCAGTTATATAGAACCGGTGTAGTGAAAAGCGATAGTATTCCGGACGTAATGATTCCTGCTATAACAACAACTGCAAGCCCTCTCCAGAAGGGTGAGAATACAGCCAAAGGCAAAAGTCCTGCCATAGAGGTTAATTGCGTGAGAAAAATCGGCCTAAACCTTATTCCAGAGCTCAAAGCAATTGCTTCCTTCTTATCCATGCCTCTCTCAACTCTCTGATTAGCAAAATCAATGAGAAATATTGCAACATTTTCTACCACTCCAATCAATATGATAATCCCCAAAACTTCCAAGAAACCAAACTGTCCTCTTGCAAATACTACCAATGCAGGCAGTGAACCGACTAATATGAATAGGATACCAAAAAGAATTACAAATGGCTGTGCGAATGATTTGAAAAATAACACAAATATTATGTAAGTGATTACAACAGCAAAAATGATTGCAAGATAAAGATCTCTGAATGACTGCTCAAACTGATCCAATCCCCTCCTGTCTTGAAGGTCTCTTTCTGTAAGACCTAGCATCTCGACATTATTTTTCGCCCAATCATCAATTTCTCTTTGAACTGTTATTGCATCTCTAGTGTCCTGTACTCGAGCAAGGACAGAGACGTATCTTTCTCCGTTAATATGACTTATTGCTCCCGCAACTTCTTCTTCAGAAATCACACCAATGTCCCCTACTCTTACTGGGCCTAATGATCCAAAAACTGTTAAATTCTCAAGTTCATCAAAAGAACCGGGAAGTGAAGACGGAGGAACTCTCAATACAACTTCAAAAGAATCAATTTCAAATAAATCCTTTTCGCCAAGTATGCCTGCAATCTGTCCATAGACAGCAGGAGGCGTTAAACCGCGTTCAGCAACAAGATCTTCATTTAATTTCACTGTTAATTCTGTTGTAGTTCTGTCGCCGTCATATTTAACAGCAACGACTTTTTCAAAAGTTTTCAGTTGCTCAACTATCAATATGCTTGCAGATTTAAGTAATTCTGGATTGTTGTTGAATATCTCAACACTTACCGGATAGTCCCCTTCAGGAGGACCCGCTCCTGTTTCAGCTACACGCGCATTCTCTCCAAAAAGAGGAACCAGATCTTCTTCTATTCTGTCTGCAATTTCACTGCTTTTGAAATCCCTGTCAATAAGAGGGACTAATTCAAAAACCATGGATAGAGCATCAGATCCGCTCGATTGATTCATTGATCCATAAAACATTGCCTTAAAATTCTCTCCTTCCTGAAGAACAATATCCTCCACTTGAAGTGCCGTGGCAAAACGCTGGCTATTAGTAATGTTGGGTTCCAATGGAACACTAAGAGTCAAAAATGTAATGTCATCCGGTTGTGAAAACTGAACCTGTTGTATCTTTCCTGATGCAAAAAGTCCTCCTGCTATCAAGATAGGGATTGCAAAACCGAGTACAATAATTACAACTTGAAGCCATGTTCTGCGAAGTATCCCTCTGCTCATATATACGAAGCCCCTGGCAATCCTCCATAAATTAGCTATGTCGTTATCATCTTTCAGACCATTACTGCTTGATTTAAAAAATTTGGCGCCCATCCATGTTAAGAAAAACATAGGGATAAAGTAGGATGCAGCAAGAGCAGGGATAACCGTTATCGGAATAAATTTGATAATTTCTCCAAACATACCTGATACCACTCCGAATGGCACAAATACCACAAAAGATGTAAATACTGCTATGAATACTCCCCTCCCTACGGCAGATGCTGCACGAAGCGCTGCATCTTTTCCTTCAAATCCAATCTCGGTATATCTTTTTATTGATTCCAAAACTACAATAGCAGGGTCGATTACAAGTCCAAGGACAAGTACAAGAGAAAACAAAACTATCGTATTTAACTGAACGCCAAGCATCCACAGGATTCCAAATGTAAACAAAAATACCAAAGGAATAGTAATCAAAGAAAGAACTGCACTTTTCCAATCAACGAATAACAGCATCACAATTGTAAGAAGCCAAATACCTCCAAAGATATACCCTAGAAAATCAAATCCACTATCAGTATTTAATTTGGCTCCAAATGCACCCTGCTTAAGCTCGTCTATCTGCATCTTAGATTGCTCTGCTTGGTTGAATACTGAAACAAACTCTAGGTCAGGATATTTGATACGCGTGTCTTCAAGTCTTTCCTTAATTTCCTTATCGACTTCAATAATATCTAAATTAGATTTAGCACGGACATCATAAAGAATCCCTGCTTCAATTGAAAATTCACCCGTATCTAAATCTTGAAAACCGACTCTATGAATCTGATTATTGTAATCAAGCGATTCATATATTGATGCTATATCATTAAGTTTTTTGACAACAGTCCCAAACGGTGAATTAATGACAATAGGTATATTTCGAATATCTTCAATTGAATTGACTTCGCTCTTACCTGCAAGCGATACCTGCATGCCGTCGATCAAAGTCTGACCCAGAGGGAATGAAATATTAGCAGCTTTGATTTGGTCAACTACGTCCAGAGTTTGATATCGAAGATCTAGATCTATATATATCTTCCTATCAATGTCGCTCATTAATTCCACGCTTTGTACTCCATCCAGAGAAATCAATTCATCTTCAATAACCCTGCTCTCTTCAAGTAAGTCTCCAATATATATCGAACCAGTCACTGCGATGATAAATGTTGATCCTCCAATTTCAGGAACAAAAACATTGGGCTCCAAAGCGCTTGTCGGCAATATTAAAGGAGATAATTCCGATCTAATATCCTGCGCAACAGTAACAATATCTGCTCCGGCTTCAAGCATTACAAGGATAGTGGACACATTATTTTGAGATGTTGAACTCATTTCCTCTATATCATCAATGTCTGCAAGTGCGTTTTCAATAGGAAGTGTGACTGTATCAACAATTATTTCTGGTCCGGCTCCAGGGACTACGGTATTGATCACAATCAAAGGTATCTCAACCTCCGGAAATCCTTCAGTACGTAGCTGACTAAAGCCAAAAAGTCCTCCAAGAAGGATGACTAGAAAAAGCAATACGGTTAATTGCTTATTATTTAGGAAATATCTGACAAATTTGTAATTCCAGTCTTTATTGTTTGTATTATTCATAAAAGAAAACCTCCTTATAGAGGGACTCATAATATACCTAAAAGTCAAGCAAAAAGCAAATTAGACTACTTTATCTACTTTTTTGTCAGGCCTTGTTTCAAAATACTTATCTTCCTTGGGCATCCAGTGTCTCTGCCATTTATCAGCTGTCTCTCTCCCCTCTCGGTTAATCATATTTTCAATACGTTTATCACGAGACATTGAAATCCAAATTGTGTAATCATAGAGATTTCTGAATCTTGGTTGCGTGGAATACACTCCTTCCACGATTATTATGTTATCCTTGGGAATCTCGATCCACTTATCTAGTTTATCTTTATCCCAGTCAAATTTTTGATACTTGATTTGTTTACCTGCAATAATCGAATCGAATACTTCCTTTTGTAATCTATCCCAATCATAATCAGAACTAATATCCGAGTTCACTTCAAACGTGCGTTGATCTAAGGGTTTAATAAAGTCATCAATAGCTACTACGGAAACATTGCTAAGCTTATCTGCCAGCTTACGAGCAAAAACAGTCTTACCAGAAGCACCAAGTCCATCTATACCAATCAGTGATTGGCTATGCTTTGGCTTGATACTATTTATTGTTTCGATAATATCCTGCATATTGCACTATTTGCTAAATCTATATTTCCACAGTATACTTGGTCACTTGGTTAAAGTACAATAACTATATGGATATAAAACTTAAAATCCTAGTAATCGGTATGGCGGTAATAGTCGTGGCATTGTTGCTGGTTTTGATTTTAGTGCCTTCTGATACATTCAAAAATGATAATGATGACGGCAAATTACATGTTGTTGCTACGTTTTTCCCTCTTTATGATTTTACTCGCAATATAGCTGATGACAAAATAGAGCTCGATATACTTTTTACCCAGACACCGCATGTAAGTTCATTCAAGCCTTCTGATATACAAAAGATCAATGATGCTGATATATTAATAATCAATGGCATGGGTTTTGAACCTATAATAGAGGATATCATTGTAGCAAGTGGAAATGATCATTTGTTAATAATCGATACTAGCAAAGACATCGCTCTACAAGAAAACGATCCGCACATATGGCTTGATCCAATCAATGCAATTAAACAAGTTACAGTTATCCGTAATGCACTTGTACAGAATGATCCTGATAATACAGAACTGTACGTTTCAAATGCACAATCCTATATCGCAGACCTCCTTGAACTTGATGAAACTATAAGAAACACTGTTACAGAATTTTCACAAAAAGACATCATCGTCTTTCATTCTGCATTTCGATACTTCACAGAACGATACAATTTAAACCAAGCAGCAGTATTTGAAGAAACACCCGGCAAAGAACCCTCCCCTTCTGATCTAGCTGACATTATAAACACAGTCAAAGAGCTTGGGATTACAGCCTTGTTCGCAGAACCGCAGTTTTCACCAAAAATAGTAGAAACAATTGCAAACGATCTTAACATCGAAGTTAAAGTACTCAATCCAATTGAAACAGGAGATCTTGATGAGGACACGTATATAGATTTAATGCTAGACAATCTACAAGAGCTAAAAAGTGTATTACAATAAGGAATGCCTGCAATATCCGTAAAAAATCTAAATGTCCAACTCGGGGAACATAATATCCTGAAAGATATTACTTTTGATATTGAACATGGCGAAGTTGTGGCAATGTTAGGACCAAATGGTTCTGGTAAGACGACTTTGGTTAAAACGCTCCTTGGCTTTATCCCTTACACAGGTAGTATATCTATTCTTGATGAAACACCTGAAAACATTGACCATATTTCTGATCGAATCGGTTATGTTCCTCA
>JBDRCU010000052.1:0-14290 GCA_043821485.1 Parcubacteria group bacterium
ATATCATTGAAATTTCGTTATCATAGGGTATACTATTTCTACCTATGAAATCTAAGAGAAATATACCTCTTTTTTGGCCTTCATATAATGGAAGGAAAATTCAAAAGCTTGTAAATAAGGCATTTCCGGCTGATATGAGTAATCGCTGGCTTGGCCAAGCTCATAAGGTTGATGAATTTGAGCAGGAATTCGGTAAAAAATTTGGATATAAATATTGCGTAGCAGTGAGTTCTGGGACTGCTTCTATTGAGCTTGCATACCATCTTCTTGATTTTAAAAAAGGCGATGAAGTAATTACGCCTGTTTTGACATGTACAGCAACCAATCTGCACTTTGCGCGCAATGGGATTAAGATTAAGTTTGCCGATATAAAGGATGATCTTACAATTGATCCTGATGATGTTGAGAGAAAGATAACTCCTAAGACCAGAGCTATTGTTGCAGTAACTCTCGGCGGTTTGCCAGTAGATAAGAAGCTTTTTAAAATAGCAAAGAAACATAAAATACCTGTTGTAATAGATGCCGCGCAAAGTCTTGGCGTAGGAGAAAAGCACGGCGAATATATTTGTCATTCATTCCAAGCAATTAAACATTTCACAACCGGAGACGGGGGAATGCTTGTGGTTAAGAATAAAGAGGATTACAAGCGCGCTAAGAAATTGCGCTGGTTCGGAATAGACCGTGAAGCAAAAATGCGAGCCAATTGGCAACCTTACAAAAAAAGACAGATGACAATGGATATTAAAGAGCCGGGATACAAATTTCAGATGAATGACGTTGAAGCAATGATGGGACTGGTAGGTTTACAGCATAGCGATGAGTATTTAAAGCACAGGAAAAGAATTACTGATTATTATGATAAAAATATTAAGTGTGCAACTGTTTCCGGCGGATCATGCTGGCTTTATGGGATATTGGTAAGCGATAGAGATCATGTTGCATCAGAACTTGAGAAGGCAGGCGTTGATACGAATATGGCACATTTGCGAAATGATATTTTTACAGCGTTTGGAGGAAAGCGAGAAAAATTGCCTAAAATGAATGAATTAGAGTCCAAATATATCTATATTCCTATCAATACAAAAATGACCATGGATGACGCTAAGTACGTCGCAAAGAAGCTTAATGAAATTTTAAAGCCTCAGCTCGTCTAATAATATAGCATGAAGAAAAGAACAATCTTAATCACAGGAGGATATGGTTTCATGGGATCTGACTTCATTCGCTATATATTATCCAAAAATGACAATATCTGTATTATTAATTTTGATAAGCTGACATATGAAGCTAATTTGGATAATTTGGTAAGCGTGGAAAAAGACAGGCGGTATAAGTTTGTAAAAGGCGATATAGCAGACAAAAAAGCAGTGGAAAGCGTTTTTAAGAAGTATAAGCCGGACTATATTGTAAACTTTGCAGCAGAGACGCATGTCGATCGAAGCATTCATGGTGAAGCTGAAAAATTCGTGCGAACAAATGTGCTTGGAGTATTTAATATATTGGAGGCCGTAAAGGATAATGATTACGTTAAGAAGTTTATTCATATCAGTACAGATGAAGTTTATGGTGATACGCCTTTTAATTCAAAATTAAAATTTACTGAGAAGTCGCCCCTACGTCCAAGCAATCCATACTCAAGTACAAAAGCAAGCGGAGACATGATGTGTTTGGCTTACTATAGGACATATGGGATACCAGTAGTAATAACGCGTTCAGGAAACAACTACGGTCCATATCAGTATCCGGAAAAAATGATGCCGTTTTTTGTATTGCGTGCATTTGAAGATAAGAAACTGCCTCTCTATGGCAAAGGTTTGAATATTCGTAATTGGGTATATGTTCGCGATCATTCACGCGCTGTTCAAATCTGCCTTTCAAAGGGTCAGCCCGGCGAAGTATATAATATTAGCGCTGATCAGTATAAACAGAATAAAGATGTGGCTCTTGGCATATTAAAGAATTTGAAGAAAGATAAATCATTAATTGAATATGTTACTGACAGACCGGGACATGACAGAAGATATGCGCCTTCTGCGTCCAAGTTGAAGCGTCTTCACTGGAGTCCGGAGTATGATTTTAATAAAGGATTGAAAGTGGCAATTAAGTGGTATGAAGATAATCCTCACTGGGTTAGTCGTGTACAGAAAAAGATGGAAAGTATTAATAAGCATATAAAATAGTTTTTTGTATGAGTAAAGAGGTTATCAAAATAAAAGAATCTAAAAAGGTGGATACAAAAGGTGTGGACGGTAAGCTGAATGGTTTTGTATTGGAGGTGCTTAGCGAAGATGATGGCTTTGCGGAGGGATTAAAAGGGCAGGTATATTTAACTGTTGCTGGTGCCAGAGTTCAAAAGGGATATCATATACATGCTCTCGCTACGTATCATGTGAGTTGTATAAAAGGAAAAATGAAATCAACTGTTTATTATAGTAAAAACGAGAAAAAAGAAATTGAAATGGGAGATGGAAATTTTAAGGTTATAAAGTATCCTCCCGGCTGTGCGCATTTAATAACCAATATTGGAGATGAAGATGCTTACGTGATAATCTATAGAGACATTCCATGGGACCCTGAAGTTAAAGAACAGCTTGATATTGCGCCCGAAGATATAGAGACTGAAGAAGCGTGGAAGAAGATAAAGGAGTTTAATAAGAGTTTTAAGGATGAGTAAAAAAGATAAATACCAAAAACCGTCATCTTTAGAAAAATTCATAAGATGGGGGATATATATTTCAGCTTTCATACCTTTGATAATTGCTGCGGATATATTTTACATTCCCATATTTAAAACATTAGTATCTCCGCTTTTTACGGACTATCTGTCTCCGTTTCATTTTGGTAAAGTAATTTTTTTCAGAACGCTGGTAGAGATATTGGGTATTTTGTATTTAGCTTTAATACTTAAGGATCGTAGCTATCTTCCTGCAAGAAATACTCTCCTGTGGGCAATATCTGCTTTTACGGGAATGTTTTTAATTACTTCTCTGACAGGTGTAAATGTAGGTCAAAGTTTTTGGGGTATGCTTGAGAGAATGGGAGGATTTTTTACTTTTGCGCATTTTTGGCTATTTTTCATAATTCTTGTATCTGTATTTCGTGAGCGTGAGCATTGGATTAAACTTTTGAAAATTACAGTATGGGTAAGCGTTTTTTCTGCTATGTATGGATTTTTACAGATGACAAACTATGAATCCATTTTAGGGATAATAAGGATTGTCGGAGGAGGGGATAGATTAAGAATATTCGGTACTTTGGGCAATGCAGCACTTTTTGCGGGATATATGCTGGTAACTGCATTTATTTCCCTGGCATTAGCTGCTGAAGCAAAACGCGATAGTGGCAGGATTTTATACGGTGCGATTTTTGCATTTAATATAATAGCAGTTTTCTTTACTGCAGTAAGAGGAGCAATACTTGGAGTTTTTGCTTCACTTGTCGTATTTGCTTTGCTTTATGTATTTGCAAATGGAAATAAGATTTTACGTAATATTCTTGTAGGTACTATCATAGTTCTTGTAATATTCGAACTTGGTTTAATAATGAGTAGTGATGCAAACTTTGTTCAAAATAGCGGTTATCTCAAGAGATTGTCTGATGTTTCACTTAGTACGCGTACAGTTCAAACTCGGCTTTGGGCATGGCAGGCGGGTCTTGATGGTTGGGATGATAGTGCAAAGACTATGATATTTGGTTGGGGACCGGAAAATTTTAATGTTCCATTCTCTGTACACTTTAATCCGGGATTTTTTGATAAACCGGGAGCCGAAACATTATTTGATCGGGCGCATAATATGTTCGTAGAAGTTCTTGTTACAATGGGTGCGCTTGGATTCATAGCGTATATATCGATTTTTGTTGTATTGGGTATTTATTTAAAAAGGTTATGGAAATTTGCGGAAGACAAGAGAGATAAAATAACAATAGCTGCTCTTATTGCGGGTATTGTTGCATATGTGGTGCATAATTTCTTTTTCTTTGATACTTCGGCTAATTTCTTAGTATTCTTTACTTTTATGGGACTTGTATATTATTTGTATGAACAGAAAACTAAACAGATAGATCGTTTAGCAACTCCTTTGATTGATAGGCAAATATTACGTTCTGTGTTGGTACTGGGGTCTGTGGTTCTGGTTGTTTTTTCAATTTACTTTACGACTATAAGGCCTGCCGTAGCGAACAATACAACGACTGAAGCTATACGTTTTTCATGGGCGGATGAACATGCACTGTCTGTAGACACATTCGAGAAGGCTCTTTCTTATAATACATTCATCTCCTATGATATTCTTAATGGTAAAAATCGTTTTGCACAGTATGCCCTTAACAATGTAAATGGTATTGGAGAAGATGGACGTGATCCTAGACAAGTAATGCTTTCAATCGTTGAGCACGAGAAAGAATTCATAGAGCGCAATCCACTCGATTATTTACCACACCTATATATTAGCCGTGCGTATGTGATATTAGGTAGCATGGAACCAGAATCGAACTATAATGATCTGGCACTTGAGCATAGTATGAGAGCTCTTGAGATATCGCCTAAGTTCATCCGGGCATATTATGAAGTAGCTCAGGCATATTTAAATAAAGGTGAAAACAATAAAGCCATTCAAACATTTCAGGAGGCAGTTGATCTGAATCCTTTAGTAGGAATTTCATGGTGGTATCTAGGTTTAACAAAAATAGAGAACGGGGATACAAAGGGAGGGCTTGAAGATCTTGAAAAAGCATTTGAGAATGGATTTTCTGCTGGAGAAGCAGAGCTTATAAGAGCAATAACTGTATATTCAACCGAGGGTAATTTTGAAAAAGTTATTGAATTGTATAAAAAACTGATTGGAATAAATGCAGGCGAGCCCCAGTACTTTGCATCACTTGCAGTTGCATATAAGACCGTGGGAAGTGTTGATGCAGCACTTGAGATAGCACGTCTTGGTGCTAATTTACACCCTGATTATAGAGCTGAATTTGAGGCTTTTGCACAAAGCATAGGGCGGGCGCTTTAGCGTCCAGCTTGCTCAAGCACTATGTTAACAGTTTTCAAGACTATGCCCAGATCAAATAGAAGAGATCTGTTTTTGATATAGTAGAGATCGTATTGTAATTTGCCTTTTGCATCTTCAACGCTTGCACCGTAACCGAATTTGAGTTGTGACCAGCCAGTGAGGCCTGGTTTAATAAGATAACGTTCTTCATAGAATGGGATTTCTCTTTTGAGTTTCTCATGGAATTCAGGACGTTCTGATCGTGGTCCTACGAAAGACATATCTCCTTTCAATATATTCCATAATTGTGGGAGTTCATCCAGTCTTGTTTTGCGTAAAAATGATCCGACCTTTGTTATGCGAGGATCATTCTCTTGAGTCCATACAGCTCCAGTGTTTATTTCTGCATTAGCTATCATGCTTCTAAATTTTGTAAGAGTGAATATTTTTCCTGCTTGTCCAATGCGTTTATGGCTGTAAAATATTGGACCGCGAGAGCTGGCTTTAATGGCTATCATTATGAATGGGTAGAATATTAAAGATACAAGCCCCATAATAATAGCACCTAATATATCAGTAGCCCTGCTTGCAGTTTCATAAACTCTCTTTCTTCCTTCCGACAAATTATTTATAAACCAACCCTGATCAATTACTTCAAGAGGGACCTTCCCAGTCACTTGTTCGTAAAATCCCGAAAGACTATAGAATTCTATGCGTAAGCTTAAAAGAGAATAAAGAATTTGTATAATATCTGGAATTTTGTATGCATCAGGACTTAGTACTAGAACCCTGGCTTTTTTTTGCCGTACTAGCTTTTCAAGAATTTCTACAGCGGTTTTTTCCTGAACATCCAGAATTCCCAAAGCATTGTATCCAAGCTGTGGATGTTTGAGTAGAAATTCATATATTTCATAAGATTGAGGACAGGCTCCAATGATAAGGGTATTGTTCATAATACCGTTTTTGATCAATAGGCGATTGAATAGCCAGCGCCAAGCTATGAATAGAGCTAATGCCAGAGCCAGAAATATGAAGAGGTTTCTTTTAGGTGCAATCTCGAAATAGGGGATGAGATAGAAGAATGACAATGCTATAACGGCATTTACTATTATTGTATAAAAAAGCCGTGTAAAAAATTGCAGGCTATTTTTGGCAATAGAGATTTCGTAAAGATCTGTAATATAGAAAGCGATCAGCCATACAATAAATATGAGGGTGAAGGGAATTATATGCTGATCCATATGAGATTGGAAATCTCCGCCATAACGAAGAAGCAGGGTTCCATATAATGCCCCGTATAAAATGGCTATATCTCCGAGAAATAATGTGAATTTGCGTAACATAGGTGATATTTAGGAATATCTATTGATGATCGAATATACAATATTTTAAGGTATTTGTCCATATTGCAGACGTATTATAATGTGATATAGTGTGTCATATGAAAAATTCAATGAAATATACAATAATTACATTTTTGACTATAGTGTTCGTTCTCTATGTAATTTTTAGTACATCTACATCCGCATTAGCAAGTGGCATAATAGACTGGGATGAATTAATGGATAATATGATACTTGATGAGAATACTATTATCTCTATGACGGGAAATACTTTGACGTGGGGTGATGACAATCTTTTTTTGTCAGATCTTGTGGGTATAGGAACGCATTTCCCTACAGCCAAACTTACAATAAATCATTCAGTGATAGATCACACTTCAGCAATGAAAGCGCAGAAAGTTGACCTCATAACCACACTTACTCGGAATAATGCAGAAAATGCTTGGGGAGGATATTTTGTCGCAAATGCAAATTTAGTAGGATATGAGATGACAGGTGATCTGACTGGATTATTCGGAGGAGTTTCTGTTACAAGCCCAGGGCTTGTAATGAATGCTAAGGCTATCCAATCTAAAGTTACTGCTTTTCAAGGTACAATTGATAAAGCTTACGGTTTTTATGTGGAACCTTTTACAGAAATTGCTTCAGGGAGTATCACTAATACATATGGTGTATATATAGATGCCCAAACAGTGGGAGACGTTAACTATGCATTAGTAACGAATGATGGGACTGTAGTATTCAATGAATCAGGATCTATTTCAAATTTCAGAATTGAAGGAGATACAAATCAGAATCTATTATTTACAGATGCAGCAACAGATAGGATAGGAATCGGGATGAATAGACCTAGTTATCTTTTGGATGTAGGAGGAGATTTTTCTGCAGAACAGACTTTTGGATCAGGGCTTACAGATTGTGATGGATTAAATGATAAATTGCAGTGGGATGCTACAACAGGGCTATTTTCATGTACTATAGAAAACATGTTCAATGCATTGCCACCAGAAGTGGATCCTCCATGGGGAGTTATGGAATTTAATGCAGGGGATGCTTTTGAAGCAGCTGAACGCGTACTCCAAGAACAAGGAATGCTGGATATTAGAGATAAAGCCCTCCGAGAAAAAATGATTTTCGATCTTGGAATGGAATTTCTTAAAACTGTCGAAGAATTCAAATTGAGATAATAAACTAGACTTCTTCTCAAAAGCTTTTAATTAGTGTATAGATAGAACACGATAGGCGTATTTTACGTCTTTTTAGATACAGCTCATGTGATATATGGGCTTTGAAGGGAGGCGAAGAAGTGGACTCTGGAAGGAAAGGGAAAAAGCTTGGAATTTTCCGAGTCTATAGATCGGATAAGCTTATCAAGAGGATGGCTACGGTGGTAGTTGCGATTGCATCGAATGAGAAAGAAGCTCTCGCACTCGCTAAAGCCAAGTTTGGCAAATTCGATCCTACACCAGATGCGATAGTAAAGGACGGGATCAAAATCTGGTGTGAAAGGTTCGGCACTGCTAAGAGAGGCGAAGAGAAAGGAGTAATCGGTCCTTCCCTTGAATTCATGGAGGAGGAAAGATGAAGGAACCGAGACTCTCGGAAGAAGAAAGGGTCCCTATACTGAGAGCGTTTGCAAAACTGGACATGTTCTTGCCGGAACTTCTTGCATACAAAATGATGGAGAAGTATCCGGGCTCTCACAATAACTCGCATCTGATAATCGTTGCGAGACGCAAGAAACTAGTCATTCAAGGAGAACAGGTCGAAATAGAGGGTATTGTAAGAGCAGTATGGCAGAACCCATATATTTCGATCAGCGAGTGGTTTAAGGTTTGGGTCGATTTCTCGCGGAAGGAAGGAGATAGTACATTACCGCCGTGAGCCGTCGCGCCCCCGGCGGTTTCACGTTTTAGGGATGATGCAGAAGTCCTTTGAAACATTGTACCCACTAGAAACGTCTAATATACTGTGTTAATTTAATAATATGAAGAGAGCGATTCTCGCTATTTTAATTTTGGCAGGGGCTTTTATGATTGTGGTTCCTGTTCCTGCTTCTGCTTATGAATACGGTGATAACCAAGTTTTTTCTGTTAGTTCAATTTATGATTCCAGAAGCAGGAGTAAGATAGACGCAACACTTCAATATACTTCCACTCGCGCCTTTTTCTATACAGAAGACGCGTATTGGGCGCGTATTACAAATTCACAACGAGCATCCTTGATGCAAAGTATGCGGGAGTTTGCGGATGAATTTGATAGTAATATCTATCCTCTTCTTACTAATACTTTTGGCAGTGAACCAAATCCCGGGATTGATGGTGAGAGTAAGATAACAATAGTATTATCTGATTTGACTACGAATATTGGAGGATATTTTGATAGTGTAAATGAATATACGCGTGAAGAACGTCAGAATTCGAATGCGCGCGAGATGATTTTTATTAACATTAATCAATTAAATGACAAAAGTAAGATGTATCCTTTTTTGGGACATGAATTTCAGCATCTGATATCTTTTAATCAAAAAGAGCTTATGCGTAATATATCAGATGATGTATGGCTCAATGAGTTGCGTTCAGAATATGCTGTTACGATGCTTGGCTATAGTGATGACTTTGCAGGATCCACACTAGAACGACGTGCAATAGCTCTTGTGCGTCAGCCATATGACAGTCTTACTGAATGGAAAAATCTTTTTGCAGATTATGGGCAGATTACAATGTTTGGTGAATATCTTGCTGACAAATATGGTTCCACGATAATAACTGACACATTAGATAATAATCTTGCGGGGATTTCGAGTTTAAATGAATCTTTGTCTAAGAATGGTTTTGACGATGATGCAATTGATGCATATATGAATTGGATGATTGCAAATATTGTTAATGATACTTCTCAAAATAATCTTTACGGATATGATCGCAAGGGTTTGGATAGTTTTCGTATCTTTCCTGCATGGAGCACGTTTGGCATAGATGACAGTGATAATATAACATTGAATAATGATTTTAAAGATTGGGCCGGATTTTGGTATGAAATTATAGGCATTGAACCAAGTCCAGAAGGAAAAGATCAGTTAAATATTTCGTTTTCTTCAAACTCACTTTCAAGCTTTGTCGTTACCTATGTTGCATTTGGTAATGATGGAAAGCTATATATAGGACAGGAGCGTTTAAATGCAAGCAACCAAGACATTAAGATTCCAAATATTGGAACAGAATTTGATCGAATACTTTTTATGCCATTAAAGACTGATAGATTGTCGGGATTCGGTAGTAATGAAGATTCTTCGCATCTGGAATTTATACTTAGTAGAGAAGTTATAGGGGATGAGGTCAATCCGGAGTTGTTCAATGTTATTGCTACAGAAAATGGAAGTAATGGAGTAGTTGTTATTAATGGTGCCAGCGCAATTCCTGAAAATTTCGGGCTTAAAGAAGGGGATTTTATAAGAGCTCGTGGAGACAACGATATTTATATAATAAATCAATTCGGTTATAAAAGATTAGTCTTGAGTCCGGAGATTTGTTTGCAATACGGACATTTGGGTGCGCGTGGATGTTTTGATGCCGTTAATATTGTAGAACCTGAAATTCGTGATGCATTTGTAACATCAAATTACTACATGAATGGAGAAGTGAGCGACGGATTTATCTATCTAATGAATATTACGGGAGATGATACGGCAACATTAGAAAAAATTAATAGTAGAATATTTTTTGAGCAAGGAAGAAACTTTAATTCTGTATTTCTGTTTAATACTTTGGAACAAAATTCTTACGATCGTATAAATTAAAATTTAAAAAAATAAAATGCGACGCAGTCATGTTTTATTTTAAAACTTATCCACAATTGTTATTCCCAAAAGTTTTTTTGTCGGATAAAATTTAAGTATAGAGATTTTCTAAAAAGTTTTTAGAAAAGCAGCGATAGGAGAACTTACTAACTAAGAGGTTCGGTCGGCTATCGTTTATATAAAAAATATTTTTAGCTAAAAATATTTCTAAAATTATGCCAGCAAGAAAAAGAAGAAAGAAGGCGACTAAAAAAGTTGCCAAAAAGAGAAAGGTAGCAAAGAAGAAGACAACAAAGCGCCGAAAGAAAGCTGTCAAAAAGGCAGCACCAAAGAAAAAGGCTCGACGCCGACGAAAGAAGAAATAGTCTTATTCGTAACTACGCAAGCACAAAGCCCGCATTCTGCGGGTTTTGTGTGTTTTTAGAGAGGTTTGATTTATAGGCTTTATATGCTATTATTCAAAAGATGAAGGTCATCATAAAGAGTACAAATATTGATATACCTTCGACGATACGAGAGTATATAGACTCAAGGGTTTCTTCTATTGAAAAGCTTCTTATTGATAAAGAAAAAGCTGTCGCACAGATTAGAATAGAGATTGGCAGGCCATCTAAGCATCACAGAAAAGGAGAGGTCCATTATGCAGAAATAAATCTTTCGGTGGGTAATACATTATTCCGCTCAGCAGTTGAACATGAAAGAGTGCGCCCGGCTCTAGATGAAGCAAGAGACGACATAAAAGGGCAGTTGCGCAGATATAAGACAAAACAACGATCAAGGAGGCGTAAAAATAAAACATGAGCTTTTTTTCCAAACTGTTTGGCAATAATGACGAAGGAAAGATAAAAGAATATGAAAAGATCGTCGCAACCATTAACGAACTCGAACAAACGTTCGAGTCTTTTTCACTTGATCAACTTAAGGATAAAACAAAAGAATTTAGAAAAAGACTTGAAGGCAAAAAAACATTGGATGATATATTACCAGAAGCATTCGCTGCAGTTAGAGAAGCTGCTAAGCGTACGCTTGGACAAAGGCACTATGATGTGCAGTTAATAGGCGGTATGGCGCTTCATACGGGTTCTATTGCGCAAATGCGTACTGGTGAGGGGAAAACCCTTGCTGCAACAGCTGCAGTGTATCTCAATGCGCTTGAAGGCAAGGGAGTGCACGTTGTAACAGTTAATGATTATCTCTCCCAACGTGATGCTGCATGGATGGGGCAGATTTACGATGCATTGGGACTTACGACTGCATGTGTTAACCACAATGCATCTTTTATATACGATCCCGACCAGAAGGCTGAATTAGATAAAGAGCGTGATACGAGCGGAGCATTTAAAGTTGTCCATGAATTTTTGCGTCCTTTGAACTCTCGCCGTGAAGCATATGAAGCAGATATTACATACGGTACGAATAATGAATTCGGTTTTGACTATTTGCGCGATAATATGGTACATGATGTTTCGCAGATTGCGCAGGCCAAGGGTCATAATTTTGCAATAGTTGATGAAGTTGATTCAATTTTGATTGATGAATCGCGTACTCCCTTGATCATTTCTGCACCGGATACAGAGTCCACAAATCTTTATGAGACGTTTTCCCGTGTTGTACCAAAGTTGCAAGAAAATGTTGATTATAATATTGATGAAAAGCTTCGTGCAGTTTCAATAACAGAAGAGGGTATTAATAAGGTAGAGGGGATATTGAAGCTTAAGAATATTTATGAAGAAGGAGGCACCAGATATGTACATCATTTAGAGCAAGCGCTTAAAGCACAGATTCTTTTCCATAAAGATAAGGAGTACGTTATTAAGGATGGTCAAGTTATAATAGTTGATGAATTTACGGGGCGCCTTATGCCCGGACGCCGTTGGTCAGGAGGTTTGCATCAAGCGGTTGAAGCAAAGGAAGGAGTCTATGTACAGAAAGAATCCCGCACATTTGCAACAATTACTTTTCAAAACTACTTCCGTCTTTACGGTAAGCTATCCGGTATGACAGGAACTGCTAAGACTTCGCAGGAAGAATTTCATGAAGTATATAATCTTGATGTTGTAGTAATTCCAACGAACAAGCCTATGATTCGCGAGGATATGCCTGACAGTATCTATAAAACAGAAGATGGCAAGATGCGAGCTCTTGCACGCGAAGTCAAAGAACGAAGTGAAAAGGGTCAGCCAGTTCTCATTGGTACTGTTTCCATAGCAAAAAATGAATTAGTTTCATCTTATCTTAAACGTGAAGGTGCATCCCATGAAGTTTTAAACGCTAAAAAGCATGAACAGGAAGGTTCCATTATTGCTCAAGCTGGTAGGCTTGGCGCTGTAACTGTTGCAACTAATATGGCTGGACGTGGAGTTGACGTTATACTCGGAGGTAATCCTCCCAATAAGGAAGATGCAGATAAAGTCCGTGAACTTGGAGGTTTGCATGTAATTGGTACAGAACGCCATGAAGCTCGGCGTATAGACGATCAGTTGCGCGGACGTGCAGGAAGACAGGGAGATCCTGGATCTTCACAGTTTTTCATTTCAACAGAAGATGATGTTGCCAGAATATTTGGAGGAGACCGTTTGAAATCCCTTATGAATACCCTTGGAGTAAAAGATGATGATGCCATAGAGAATAAGATGATTTCTCGCCAGATTGAAAAAGCGCAGGAGAAGATCGAAGGCCATCATTTTGATGCACGCAAGCATGTACTTGAATATGATGATGTAATGAGCCGTCATAGGAAAGCTATTTATAAACTTAGAAGAGAGATTGTTGAATCGGAAAATAATAAGGATCGTGTAATTGAATATATAAAAGAACAGATAGACAGGCTTGTTGCTATGCATGGTCATACTGAACATGAAGACATGAATACAGAAGAGATTACAGAGGGCATCAAGGCAATGATCCCTTTAAATCCAAAAGACGCAGGAACATTACATGCCAAAATTAATGAAGCAGAAGCAGGCGAGGAAGCTGTATTGATTAAACTTCTTTATGGTATTGCTGATACTGCATACGTTCAAAAGGAATCACAACAAGGGCCTGAAGCTATGCGCAAGCTTGAGAAAGCCGTATTGCTTCGCGTAATAGATGAACTATGGATTGATCATCTTGAAACTATGGAGAACCTACGTGATTCAGTCCGCCTGCGTGCCTATGGACAGCGTGATCCGCTTGTTGAGTATAAAGTTGAAGGCCAGCGTTTATTTAATGAATTGCAAGGCGTTATTGGCACACAGGTAGCTAATATGGTCTATAAAGTAGGATTTATCAAGAAGCCAGAAAATAGACGTGATTTGCAAGAAAAGCACGAAGATGCATCTCGAGGAGCAGATCAAGTTAAATCTGGAAGCGGAGTATCATCAGAAACTAATCGTCAGGCAGAACGCAAACAAGATCAACAAATAAAATCAGATAAAGTTGGACGGAATGATCCATGTCCTTGCGGATCAGGAAAGAAGTATAAACGGTGCCATTTGAATAGCAGTTAAGAAAGTGTTGCGTAGATGGGTGTCGTTTTCCCAGCCTTATTTATTCGCAACTATTATGAAGAATCTGGGAGAAGCATATATTTTTTCGAACTTTGGATTCGATTTTATATCAGGCTTTCGAATAATTTTATACAATCTACGGAGATATTTATTTTTGAAGAATTTTTGTTGTCTGTTGCCGAATACATTTTCATCTTCGACATGAAATCCCGCTTGTCTTAAATCGTCTTTTAATTCCTGAATACTGAATTCTCTACAGTGAAAAGGATTTTGTGAAGGGTCATGCAGGGAGGCGTTATGCGGTGCAACTATTATCCTATTCGGTGTACCGATAAGTAATGTGCCGGCCTTTTTTAATATGCGATGTAGATTCTTTAAAGCACTTTTATAATTATTTACATGTTCTATCGTCTCGACAGATACTATAACATCATAGTTATCTGTTTCTCCGAAAGTGATTACGTCGCCAATCAAAAAATTTACATCTTTTGTTGAAAAATTTTCTTTTGCATATTTAATAACATCAACAGAAACATCAACTCCGTCTACGCTTTTGGCATCACCTTGCTGTTTTAGTATTTTGGTTCCGTAGCCAGCACCGCATGCTATATCTAAAACCTTTTTATTTTTAACAAATTTTGACGCGAACTCGTAGCGAGCAAGAAAATC
>JBDRCU010000053.1:0-2262 GCA_043821485.1 Parcubacteria group bacterium
AATTATATATACAATTTGACTGTCGATATGCCTGCAATTGAAGCTATTTCTAGAGGAGTATATGACGTAAAAAAGGTAAGTGAAAAAATAAATCATATAGTAATTGGCGCTGCAAGCGAGCTATGGGCTGAAGTTGAAGGATCAACTATGTGGTTGCGAATGAACCCTAGAAATGCAGATAAGACCTCAAACAGAATAATCGTGAATGCCAACTTTACTGAGGATTTGGCCGATGAAGTTTTAGAGCAAGAAACAACAAAGAAAAAATATATAAAAATGAAAAATGAATTAGATACTATAATAAAAGGCATTGGATTATGATAACAGTACCGAGCAGGATTCATGATCCTCAAGATAAGTTATTCCAAATGAAGCCGCAAAGAGCGTTGCAATATATCCATACAACTTCAATTGAAGATCAAACTTACGGATTTGAATTTTGTGCTAAGTTCACGGCAGCATCAATGTCTATTAGGCCAAAGTTGCCCCTTCAGTTGAATATGATTCCTGAGAAAAAAACAAGTGCGGCGTTCATTGAAGATTATGGTGGCCAATCTGCGTTGGAATTAGCCGTGCCGTCAAGCTCAAGTGAACCAAGGGAAATTGAGGATGCAGTTAAACAAACTGATATAAATCATTGGGTATTAGGTAATTTCCTTGACATCTGTAGACCCATAATTAAAAGTAATGATATTGAACTGCTAGATTATGATATACGCAATTGGCAAGCTATCGATGATCCCAATTGGAAACAGACCATTCTAAATATTGAAATCAAAGCAGACCCAGATACAGCAATGAAACTTTGGGATCAGCTTATTGAAGAACTTGAGAGATACATAAATAGCTTACCGGATTTAATAAACAACTATGTACGTGATATCATCGCAGTAGATGTAAGGTGGGTGTAGTTGAGTTTCGACCCAGGGGATTACTTTACATTAGGTTGTTCGATTGCTGATAGTGATGTGACCGAAGCTGCGTACCGAACTGCAGTAAATAGAGCCTATTATGCTTGTCATCTAATTGGTCGTGAGTCAACTTTAAAAAAAGGCTGGTTTGTACCCACATATAGAGCGCCTGATCATATGAAACTATGCAGGGTTTTAAAAGATAAAGCTGGCTGGGGATTAGGTATTAAACTTCAATCACTATATAAATGGAGGGAGCACGCCGACTATCATACTGGCTCTCACCCGGATGACAATGATTGTTGCCAAAAAGATATGAACATCATCTGGAATAATTCTAAGGCCATAGCTAAATTCCTCATTCCAAAGCTGCGAAATATCGCCCCGACTCAGCTAAGATAATTCAATAGCTGTTAGCCTGACATCATTAGAAAGATATCTTTCCTGATGGGAAATCGTGCGTCAAATAAATCAAGCACCCTTGATATTTGTTGAGTGAACCTCATATATTTTATGCAAGATTACACAAGTTAGTGTATTGTGCAATTCCGCTGCGTTTCGGGGAAAGTTGCAACGTCATTCCGCTATGATACAGTGTTGCTCGCTATTCATGGAACTCTACCTTACTCACATCAAGAAGGCGTACGGGATAGACAGCATCGTAGGGTATCTGGGTTGACTTGAATACTTGCTCAACGGCATCCTTGTTGGGGGCTTCCCAGTCACTGAAGAATCGATTGTCGTTGAAAGCACAGTAAGTCAATTTCCAAGATACGTCCGATTGAAGCTGACTGGGCATGTTTTTGGCAGTCGCTATAATTTGCTCCTCATTGTAAGGCATGCTGTGGACGACAATAAACCTCGGCATTGTTTCCCTCCTTGTCACAGTGACTCACAGGTTGAAATTGAGTCTAGCCCCACTTCTAAAACTTGTCAACAGTAAGAAAATCTGCTCAAAAAAGTACCTTACATCTTGCCCGAGTTATGCAGAATAGAAGACTGTTGTGCATATACAAATAATATGTTTTTAATTTCTAACGGTCTGTGTGATGCCCGGATTGCACAATACTCGGTTTTGTTTAGTCCTCATATTGATGCTTGCGAGTCGCAAGGGAGCGACATCGTTGGCAGTCGCTATCGCAAGGGAGTTAGAGTACATGTACAACTATTACCTTCGCGCTTAAATTCCATCTTCGCCTTAAATTGCTCAGCTACCCACATCGGATAAGTGCTCTGGCAACCGATAAGACAAAGGTCTTCAGTCTCTGGGAAATCAAGTATCTTGCAACGCGGTATGCTAATTACTGCCTTATGCTGAGTCAGTTCTGATATGGAACCAGGGCTTATCCAT
>JBDRCU010000054.1:0-4118 GCA_043821485.1 Parcubacteria group bacterium
TTCCCAACCATTACCAAAATTAACCTCGATGCCATCTACGACTTTATCTAAGCGGATTGCTACTGAGTTGAATGGTTTTTCCTCGTGGATTAGATATGAAGAAAGTTCTGTACCCGTTTTTTCTAAAACAATTTCGCGCTCAGAATAGTCCATCGCAAAAGAATTTGATGCAAATATTCCAAGCATCAAAACTGATAAGATAGACAAAAGCCCCTGTTTTATTATTTTTGAAATCATTTTTATTTTCTTGTACAAATATTGTATACGAAAGTATGATTTTAATAAAGAGATTTTTCTTATTTTCAGCACACAGGAAACAGGACTCAGGACTCAGCCGTTTCCTGTGTGCTGTGTTCTATTTCCTTAAAAGATTACCCAAAAACCAATAGCGTTGGTTTTATAAGTAAAATCAACCCCAATATCACCATTAAAGTTCCGCCTATCAAGTGTGAAGCACGGGTATATTTGTGAGTAGTTAATCCGATCTTATCAAAGCTATACAGAGCAATGCCGAAAATAACTAAATCATCGATCATGTACATTAGAATATAGATGGCATTGTATACCTGCTTCCCTGCCCAACTGAGATAGTTTAGATCCAGAACTTTTGTGAATGTTTGTGGAATACCCACACTGCAAGCAAATTCAATGATATTTACGGAAAATGCAACGCCCAAGATTCCTATTGCGGCAGCTATGGTCATTGGTGCAGTTGCATAATGTTTGATTTTTTCAGAGGTCTTTCGCTTTGATTCTAGGCTGCCAACCTTACAAGTTGTATCCGCTTTGTAGAATTGGTAGAGGAAGAATAAACCGGCACCTACTGCAACGGCTCCAACAATTGGTGTAACAAATGCATCAAGGCCCACAAAATCCCATGCCGTCATCCAAACGTTGAGAATGAGGTAATACATAACAGCCTCAGCAAAGATAAAGAGACCAGCCATTTCGAGCATTCTGCGACGTGAGCCAGCTTCCATTAAAATAGTGAGGAATAGGACTAGTACCCACATTGCACATGGGTTGAATCCATCTACAAAACCAAGAATTAAGGAAAGAATTGGAAGAGAATACTTTGAAACATTTACAGGACCAACAAATGGAACCGTAACCCAATAGTCGGCCTGGTCATCTGCACATTCAATTAATTCTCCTTCTATATCACAAGTGGCGTCAGATTTTTCAACATATTTACTTCCTCCAGCTGCAACAAATTCTTCAAATGTTAATTGGGGTTTGCCTTTTGCACTATCTATAAGGGCTTTCATTTTTTGTCCGGTGGTCTTGTCGGTATCAAATCCCTGTAAAATAACTCCGTCTATAATTGTAATTGGAGTTACTTTAGGGATTTCCTCTAGCTCCGCTAATTCGATGAAGTGTTCTTTGTGCTCAGCTTCTGCAATATCGTGAAAAATTAGAATCAAATCACCTCGTTCTTTTTGCAGATTGTTCAGAAATTCTTTTTCATCCTGACAATGACCACAATCCTGACGTTCGAACACTTCGATACGAACGGTATCAGTTGGCTGATCGATTGCATAAGCTAAAGGAGCCACGATAGTTGTGACTCCGATAACTAACCCGAGTAATAGCTGTTTGAGTTTCATATTATTTAGCTAATTCTTCTTCAATTACAGATTCAAATGAAGCATATGGCTGTGCACCTGAAATGAAACGACCGTTTATAAAGAATGCAGGTGTACCACGAACTCCGTAGCTGTAACCTGCATCGAAATCGTTTTGTACTTCATCTGCATATTCTTCAGAATCTAAGCAGTCAGCAATGTCGTAACCCATGTCGGATGCATAACTTTTTAGACTATCTGAATCAATAGCAGTTTGATTTGCAAAAA
Organism: Parcubacteria group bacterium; assembly: GCA_043821485.1. GTDB lineage: Bacteria > Patescibacteriota > Minisyncoccia > 2-02-FULL-40-12 > IGHO2-01-FULL-4-A > JBDRCU01. The sequence continues at coordinate 1,854 of JBDRCU010000054.1, forward strand.
GTGTATCGTGATATGTGTAGTAAGCATCATCTCCGCCTTCTGCACGAACACATTCTGCAGCTATAGCTGCTGATAATGCATATTGGTGAAAGCCTAGAGGATAGTCACGGAATACGTATTTAATCTTTCCTGTATCTATATATTTTTCCTGAATCTGAGATAGTGTATCTCGGAAATATCTTCCACAGAAAGGACATTCAAAGTCAGAGAATTCAATCATTGTAATTGGAGCATCGTCGTCTCCTTTAACCGCGTCGTCATCCATGCTTACTTCAACTGGTTCAGTTGGTGTAGGATTTTGAGCTTGATCCACTTCTGCTTGTTTTTTAGCAACATAAGCGTCGATTGATACTTCAACTTTTTCATTAAAAGTTTCTTCGTTATTAATTTTATAAGCACCAATAGATGCATAAACGGAAAGCACTAGTGCAACAAGTGATAACGCAATTGCTAGTGAAATAGTTTGCTTGTTTTTTATCATGATTATTTTATTTAAAAAAATATGCCTTAATATCTTACCTGTTTATGCTAAAAAAACAAGTAGCATAAGCTACAATTCGATGTCTAATAACATTATTCTCAATAAGGCAAATATCTCAGAGCTCGAAGCTCGGATCTCAGATTAAATCTTGGATCTCAGATTTTACATATCAGATCGGATCTGAGTTCCGAGACCTGAGATGTTAGATATTATGTTATCCCTAATCTAGCTTCAATTTCCTGATCCACGAACAACTTCTTCCTTCCATATTTCATGCGTGAGTATTTGTGTAGGATTTCTGAAAGTGTTTCGTTTTTTATTGGGTCCCAAATTGTTTCCATAGAGAATGGGCGAGAGGTAGTGTTATGAATATTGAGTTTGATGTAAGCCTTATAATTTGCGATTCCGATGATATCTTGTTCGGAAAGGGTTGGGGCATATTCTTTTGCTAAATATTCAGCATCATCCGCACCAACTTTGAAGGAAAGCATTGTACCCACGTTACCAAACACTGCATCTCTTACACGTGTGTCGTCGTGACCAGTTGGTGTTTTCGTTAGCTGTGCTATGTACTGATGCGCCATAATTAAAGCAAGGCGATACTTACGAGCTTCAGAAAGAATCGAAGCGAATGTATCTGTTGCAAAGTTTTGGAACTCATCACAGTATAGATAGAAATCTTTACGTTGTTCTTTTGGTATTTCCTGTCTGGCCATAGCAGCCATACTGATTTTATTTACAAAAATTAGACCAAGGAGTTGCGCATTTAGATCACCAATTTTACCCTTTGAAAGATTTACCAAAAGTACTTTTTGGCTGTTCATAATCTCACCAATATCGAATGCACTTTTCGGCTGACCAATGATATTACGAATGGTTGTATTTGTAATAAATGGACCAAATTTCGAACTGAAATATGGAATCATTTCTTGCTTTTCACGGTCACCAGTGTTTGCATATTCGTGTTCCCAGAATGAACGAACAACAACGTTTTTTACCTTACCAAGTTTATATTTTAAGAAGTCTTCATCTGTAAACATGCGAGGTACATCTATGAGTGTTGCACCTTCTTCTTCATCTTCCATCAAAGTGAGACAAGCATTACGGAAGTAATGCTGAATACGTGGACCAAAGATTTCATCACCAAAAATTTTGATGAAGATTTCCATAGCGTCGAGTGATGCTCGGTCACGCTCTTCTGGAGTTTTGGCCTCTAGTAAATTGAGTCCCATAGGACGTTCAATATCAGCTGGATCGAAGACAATAATGTCTTTTGCGCGCTCTTTTGGAACTGCCTGGATAGTGTCTTCTACAAGGTCTCCATGTGGATCCACAAGACAAAGCCCTTCTCCGTTCAGGATGTCCTGACGTGCCATATAACTTAAAAGCACGGATTTACCGGAACCGGATTTACCAATGATGTATTGGTGACGTGTTCTGTCATCTCTCATAATTCTAATATCTTTTGTTTGACCACGATATGTGTTGCGACCGATAAGAACACCTTCTAATGGCAACTCCACAGGAGGAGCAAGTACTTTGTATTGAAGCCATTTAATAATTGGCACTGGGTTATAACGAGAGTCCGGGAAGTGATAAACAGATGCGAGTTCGTCTTGAGCGAACAATGACTGTTTATGAAAAACTCCCGGTATTCTACGTTTGTATAAATATCCCATTAAAGGATTATTGATAAAATCAAACGGCAGTATGCGCCTGTTTTGGAACCAGTTTATATATTGATCGTGGAAAACGCTGAAGGCTACATTCAGGTTGTTAGTGAT
>JBDRCU010000055.1:0-3286 GCA_043821485.1 Parcubacteria group bacterium
ACGTTCCGCCGTTGATAGAAAATTGAGTGCTTGTAATAGTTTCGTTTGTTTCCGGGTCAATATTGAATGTAACAGTATTTGCGCCTGCGATAACAGAACCTGCTGTTGGAGCTGTAATGGTGACGTTTACTTCATTTGATACAACTAATATGATGATTTTGGAATACCCCGTATGACTATTAGAATCACTTGCTTTTATCTGAATACTATGAGAACCGTTAGTCATAGTTCTGGTATCGATTATATGGGAACCGTCATCCCAATTTCCGCCTGATGTAGGAGCGTTTGAGACGTCTGTCCACGTTCCGCCGTTGATAGAAAATTGAGTGCTTGTAATAGTTTCGTTTGTTTCCGGGTCAATATTGAATGTGACTGTCTGAACGCCATTAATAACTGAACTTGCTGTCGGTGATGTAATTGTTGTAGAAATGTTGTTTGAAACAACAACAAGCCTTGCTTCTGAGTATCCCCATTGCCCGCCTGAATCCTGAGCACGCACTCTGAAAATATGCGAACCATTCAATTCACTATTTGTAGTCCATGTATGCGAACCATCATCCCACGGATCTGCGGAGGGAGCAGTAGTGACGTTAGTCCATGCACTGCCATCTATTGAGATTTCCGTATCAACAATAGTCAGAGAAGAATCCGGGTCAACATCAAAAGTTATTGTTTCTGCGCCGTTGACAACAGAACCTTCAGCAGGCGCAGTGACTGTGACTGCAGGCGGAGTAGAAACTGTTTCTTCATTATTAATAGTAATATTAATTATTTGGACTACTTCACTTGCTCCAGCGTAAGTAACTCTGACTCTAACTTCATAATCACCATCTGTTATTTCGGTGGTATCCCAATTTTTACTCCACCAATTAGTGGTTCCGATTTGATCTAACGCAATCCACTGTGAGATAGCAGCTCCTGCATACTGATATTCTACCTTGTTAACTTGAATTCCCGTTTGCGGTTCAACATAAACGTCTATAGGATAAGTGCCTTCCAAAATTATATTGTCTTCAGGATGAATTATCTGAGTAAGAGGCGCACCCAATTGAAGATATGCCCATCCTGTTGACAGATTCAAATTTGCTGAATCGTTAATAAACTCGGAATCGGAGTTTGCGGCACAATCCCACCAGAATTCCTGTTCACCGGCGGGCTGGTCATCATCATGGTAACGAACCAGGAAACCAATAAGGGCTGTATCTGTGCAGATTAAATCCTGGATATTAACATCAAATCCAGCAATATAACTGATTCTGAATTCATACTCCCATAAATTATTTGTATTGTCATAAGTTGATGTTCCTAACTGTGTTTCAACGCCGTCAACATCAGCTTCCCATAATCCCATATCTGAACCGCCCGGATTTTCATAGCAAAAGTCTGATAGAACATTTTCCTGGACTTTTAAAGCGTTTTCACGTTCATCGTTTAAAACATAATCCCTGTCCGCTGTGAAAAATGCATTTCTCTGTTCCTGATATATTTGACAATAGTCATTTGTTGAGTAAACGGTATCGTAGACCTTAACTCCTACATAGATATGGTCGTTTGCAGCATCCTGCACGAAATATAGAGTCGCCTCATGTGAACTGCCTTCAAAGTTGGTAAGTGTAATGTTTCTTTTGTAAGCGCCAATATAGGCGTTTTCTGAAATAGAGCCGTCTACTGTAGGATTACCTTTAACATTTTTTGTAGCGCCAAATGTTACAAAAGACCTTGGTTTACCAAGCCGAACATCAGCCCAGCCAGAAGCATCATCAGTATTATAATTTGTTTTATCCCAGTAATACATACCTTCGGAGGGAGTACCGTTTTTCCACACTTCGAGTAAGAATCCTATATCATCACCATGAACTAATCCATCGCCACCGTTAATGTTGTTGAGGTCGTCCGTGCTTTCGGCTGAATTATCAAGAGGAATGGCAAATTCCCAGTTATACACATTAGTATAGTAACCACTTGAATAAGTATAATCTATACCATCAACATCATCTACCCAAGCAGAACCATCCCAATATTTATCCCATTTTGGAAAAGTCAATTCTGTCCTATAAGCGCCAATAGCGTTTTCGTTGTCAGCAGTGAGTCCATGGTTTCCTGTTCCATTATGGTCACCTCCAGCCGCGCCTTCATCAAAGTAAAGACGAATACTATTTGGGTCGCCTACATTGGTATGATAATAAGTAACACCAACATAAAGGAAATTAGCATCATTCATAAGAAACAAATATGCGGGATTAGGATCAATATAATTGTCTGAAGCTCTCACAAGTGTGATTTTCCGGACAAAAGCGGCTTCCCACTCAGCGGGATTTCCTATTGATGCTATTTCGCCATCGAGAGTTGGAGGAGTTGTGCACCATCCGCTGTAAAGCTGTAGTGCTTCGCCTAAGTCTTCATCGACGTGAGCTGACGCTGTTTGAATTGCAATTAAAGCTGCAGCAATTGCGATTAGTATAGCAAGTGTGCATAATATTCCATATCTAAGCATAACCAAATCCTCCTACTTCTTATATAAAACAAAACCAAATCTCACAAAAACTATTTTGCTGAAACAAAAAAACCAACCAATTCATAGGCTTTCGGGTCTTTAATGCATTGTCTGATTCTTGATTTACCTTCGTGGTGTATAAGATGTGTGTATATAATCATTTTGAATTCTATAGAATTACCTGTTCCGAGAGAGTCAGCTGCGTGGTAGTAGAAACGCGTGGTTTCTGATCCGCGTTCGAATGGGTCATTTAATAGTTTTGCAACAAGAGGATTTCCTTTTTCATCAAGAAATGTAACTCTCAAAGTAACGTCCTTAAGATAAGCAAGACCTGTGTTTTTTATAGTTCCGGATAAAACAAATTGAAAATCCCGTTCTTTTTCTTCCCATTTTATATTTGTTATTTCTACTTCCCCGACTTCTTTATGTTTTAAGAGCTGGCTTTTTTCTTTATCGAGTTCATCTTTTATTTTTCTTAATTCGGAAATGATGCCATCTTTATCTGAAATTTCCGCGTGCAATGTTTTTATTGCTGAATCTTTTTCTTCAACTAAACTTTTGTATCTACTAATACTCTCTTTGCAGCCGGATGTGATTATTGTCAAACCAAGTATGCAAGCAATAATTGTTTTTTTCATCTTTCTCCCTCTTCTCTGTATTTTAGGTGGATATTGGAGGTAACTCTATTTAGTTGTAACAGTCAATATTTTACTGTGGGTAGTTGGACAAAGCAAGATTTTTTCATATTTATGATACTGACGCAGCCTGCTTAATTTTTTTATCATTTCAGCC
>JBDRCU010000056.1:0-2289 GCA_043821485.1 Parcubacteria group bacterium
AAGTTCTTTTTGATCGAACTTTGAATTAAAAAGCATGTCGTGCAATAAATCAATAGCAACTTCAGTTTTGTCTGATGCGATTTTAACGTAATACCCTGTTAAATCCTTACCAGTATAGGCATTAAACTGGGCGCCATAACGATCAAGTTCTTTTGAAATGTCCAACGTTGTTGGACGCTTCTTTGTGCCCTTAAACATCATGTGTTCAATAAAATGCGACCCTCCCCAGACTTTATCGGTTTCATAACGTGAACCAACATTTGTCAGAACTAAAACTGTTACCGCTTGCGTGCCATCAAAGGGGATAAGGTGATAACGCAGACCATTTTTTAGCTGCTTGGCTTTTTGCATAAAATTATTTTACATGGATTCCGTCAATAGTTAATCTAACTAAATCTTCATAAGAAACATCTCCTACGCGAACATCATCCGGTCTTGCATAAGTTAATCCGAGCGATGATTGTTCATCAAAAATACGATCAATCAGATTCATCTCAACATCTACATTGTTATCTGAATATCCTGGCACTGAATAATAAATTCGCACTTCTCTATTATTTACAGTATTCATATCTATATTTCCATTTGCATATCCAGACATAAAATTACCGCTTGCCATAACGGTTCCACGAATTCCATCGGAATCGATGCGCAATATAACTCCCTGGTCATCACATAAGTGTTCATTTGCAATTCTGACAATCTCCTGAGCCCTCTCGCCTGATAAATCCAATATTTTATCAACGCGATCAAAATGTATAAACCTTGCAGGAGCTGACTCATCGGGCATTTCATTAACTTTTGAAAAAGATCCTTCTCCAAATATTTGATCAAATGCACCTACAACCAATGTAGTATTTCCAGTAACTAATGTTGAATAAAAAAACTTACTATACTCTCCAAGAGATGCCTCCAATACGGCAGCTGTTGCCACATCTCCTGTATCATAGCCAACAAAACCAGCATAATTTTCACCGTAATATTGCTGATACTCAACCTTGTTCATTTCCTCTGCCATGTATTCAACCATTCCTTCATATAGTGTGCCATTCCAGTCGGACAACGATTCCGCGTGAAAAGAATGAATGGATTCATGTTTAATAACATTTGCAAGACCGATGTTAGGGTCGTATTGGTACTCTTGAGCTGATTCTAATAAATCGCTCATATTTAAAAAAACATAACCACCATCATATAAACCTGCCGCATGTTGCAAATGTTCCAATCCCTCAAACGCATGTGGATCTCGAGTCGTTATTCTTCCACTCTCAACTAATGCGTCATATGTCTGTCCCATGCGTTCTAATGTTAGATCATCATACACAAACACACCACGAATATCCGAATTTACAGAAACTTGCTCTACAGACAATTGACCATTCTCTGCAAGATATTCCCACATGCTCTGAACATCAAATCGTTCGATTGTTTGGGCCATGGATTCAATGGTTTGCTCACCCCATTGATCCTTTAAATGCTCCATGCCACGCAGCTGGTCCGCTGCGTCATCGTATGCTTCATTCATGCGTTCATGCCTATCATCTACTGTTTCTACAGTTCTTTCAATTGTTTCAAGCTGAACACGCGCCTCATCTATCGCCTCCACAACAGGCTCGATATAAGTCTTATCTATCCAATCAACCATCTCAGATAATCCATCTTCTAAATTTTTTGGCATCTCAACAAGAGATCCTCCATGACTCATCAGTTGAAGTCCAAATACTAACGCCCTGCCTCTTTTTGTGCGTGCAAAAGATCTTGATGCTTCATGTAAAGATCCAAGCGCGTCAACCCATATAGAGCCTGTGCGTTCTATAACGCAACGCTTTGGCTCATACATATGCCCAGGCTCTGATACTTCTCGTAGGATTTCAATATGACGCTCGCGAAAAGTATCAGAATTACGTCTTGGCAACATGTCTGGTACCGACTCACCTATTAATTCAGTTAAAAATGATGGATGCTCTTTATGCAACATACTAATTTAGTTTTTTTGCAAAAAAACTAACAAGCTCATCAATCTTTATTCTTTCTTGTTTCATTGTATCTCGATCACGAACTGTGACAGCCTTGTCTTGGAGTGTGTCAAAATCAACTGTCACACAATACGGCGTACCAATTTCATCTTGCCTGCGGTATCGCTTACCGATCGATTGAGTTTCGTCAAAATCAACGTGATATTTTTTCTTTAAAAGCGCAACCACTTCTCGAGCCGGAGCAATCAACTCATCTTTTTTCGACAACGGCAAGACAGCAATTTTGTATGGAGCTAACTTGGGATGAAGTTTT
>JBDRCU010000057.1:0-85969 GCA_043821485.1 Parcubacteria group bacterium
TTCCTCTCCGGATAATATTTTTTTTGAGATTTCCTTTTTCTAAGATATTGAATACTCTAATATCCATGTTATTTTCTCCTGCTAGAGTCACAGCAGTACTGTCTAGTACGTGCAATTCTTGATCTACAAAATCATGATGATTGATTCGTTTTATAAATTCTGCATCTTCGTGTTCTTTGGGATCCTTATTATATATTCCGTCTACTTTAGTTCCCTTTATTATCATGTCAGCTTCTATCTCGATAGCGCGCAAAACCGCAGCGGAATCAGTTGTGAATCTTGGATTGCCAGTTCCTCCAGCTAGTACTACAACCCTTTTTTTCTCCAAATGTCTCATTACGCGTCGCCTGCGATATGGTTCTGCTATTGTATTTACCTCTACTGCGCTTGCAGTACGCGTGTCTATATTGTATGTGTGTTCAAGAAAGTCCTGTAGAACTATGGCATTGATAACCGTAGTAAGCATTCCTGCGTGATCCCCTACAACAGGAGTAACTCCTAACTCACTGACGAGACGGGAACCGCGTATGAGGTTTCCGCTTCCCATTACGATAGCAATTTCTGTTCCTGTAGAAACTGCCTCGTTTATTTCCTCTGCAAGGAACTTAAGTGCTTCACCATCAAACCCACTTTTATTAACCCCTGACATTGTTTCACCACTAATTTTGAGTAATACTCTTTTTTGTTTAGACATGTATTTATTATATCAGTAGCAGGGGCGAGACTCGAACTCGCAACCCCCAGTATATGATACTGGTGCTCTAACCAGTTGAGCTACCCTGCCATTACTATCTGCTTTTATGCTTGATTTTAGTAGGCCATTAAGCAGTCCAAGTATTTTATAGAAGATTTTGGTTCCTTGCAATATCCTGAAATGCAATGTTCCATAATGATCATCATAGTTTTCGTATACCTTTCTTTGTTTAGATTTTATGAATGTAGTTTTCCTGAATTGTTCGAGGGGCATATTTAGATAATCAGACCAATATTTTTTTACAATTTGTTCTCGTTTTGTGTGCATTACATTTATAAATACTGTTGGGGCAATTCTTTCATGAGTGATATCAAAGAACTTCATAAACCATTCTATCATAAATACAATAACTCTGGGATCTGAGTTGGTGAAACCAAGTCTGCCTTTTGAGCCTTCGCCTAGATAAAGAGCTAAGCCAGCAACAAAAAATTCATTTTTAGACATTTTAGACATTTGTTCAATGCCTTCTTTCTCATACTCTTGCATAATTGCTATACGTCTATTTTTCTGTTTCAATGCGCCATTTAATTGGCCACGTCTAATGCCAGCTTGTTTTCGTGCAAGAAGTCTTTGTATCTGGAGCTCAGTTAGCTCTATATCTCTACACCATTCACTAGTAGTGCTTTTTGAGATTGAGACTAAAAGGGCTATTTCTTTTATGCTTTTACCTGTGTGTCTTAATTGTCTGGCTTTTATTCTTTCTTGAGATTTCGCCATAGAACCTAAGAGTTATACCTATATTAAATTATATGTTAGGTTCGTATATATTACAAGTTAAGAACCTTGAGCTTGATTTTTATTATAAATTCCATTATAGTAAGATTTACAATTGAATATATTATCGCGGGGTGGAGCAGTCCGGTAGCTCGTTGGGCTCATAAGTAATTGTGACCCATTGTAGTAATACAATGTGGAAAAACTCCCGAAATTGCTGGAAACCCTAATCTGTTTAAAACAGACGGGCAATCAGCAGCCAAGTCCTGAGAGTAATCGAAGGAAAGGTTCAGAGACTATAATGGGAGGACCCTACTCTTTTGAGGGGTCGTGGGATAGTCCGAACCTCCGAGTAATCGGAGTAACATTAGAACCCAAAGGTCGTTGGTTCAAATCCAACCCCCGCAACAAAGCAAATCACCCTTATTTTATAGGGGTGATTTTTGTAAGGGTATTGATGGTTTGAACTTGTTTGTATCATAAATTGTATCGTGTTATTTTAATTATATTCAAGGAGGCGCAGATGCTCGAGTTACTCTGGTTTGCTTTCGTCAAGCTTCTTCTTCCAGGAATAATTCTGGGAGCAGTTCTCGGAGCTCTTGTCGTCACATACATCCACCGCAAGCAGTTGCAGGAGCAGAATGGATGAAAGACGAAGAGAAAAAGAAACGTGAAAAGCTGTATGAAGAGAGGCTTCGAGCGTGGGATGAACGACTTCGTCCTCAGCAGGAGGCTCTCGAGAGTAGTGAACGACTGACGGCTGAGGATTACGCCGTTGTCATCAACACATAGGAGGGTCTGTATAGTACCAAATCATGACCGCCGTAAAGACCGCCTGAACCTAGAAAGGAGGTAGCGTCAGTACGGGCGGTCTTTACGTTTTATACCTATTCTCTAACAAACTCATACCTCCAATAGCCTATATTCTGCATTAAACAAGTTCTAAACCTCTCAATCCCCCGCAACAAATTAAATCACCCAAATAGATAGGGAGTATTTCCAAATCCTGAGTTTTTTGTTAGGTTGTTATTAAGGACCCAGGAGGTCTTGAGGGGTCTTGTGTACCCCTGTGTGGGTCGCCAGCGTCAACTGGAGGCCCACACATACATTCTATTATTAAATATTGGTATAAATTTAGATATATATTATGCAGGAAAAGCCACCCCAAAGGAAAAGCGATAAAAAAGAGAAGGTACTAAGTGCAGGAGATAAGAAACTATTTCAGGATAAACTAGCCATTATAAAGGGTATGGCTGTGCCAGATGTGCCGCCAGGATATGAAATTACATCTGATCAGGAGGAAGTTTTGAAAGGTTGGAATCTCGAGCCACCGCGTACTAAAGCTCTTGCTAAATCTATGATGGAGTATGTAATGAGCGCTGAAGGCATGAGGGGTAAAGATAGTGGATTGAAAGATGAACGAATTCAAGACATATTGAAACTTCAGGAAGAATATCCGCGAGGGTCTATTGTAGTATGTAAGGAGGGAAAGGAACTCGAACCAGTTGTTGTGCTTGATGTGCTCTGTAGAAGCCCCAAAAGAAGAAGAGATATTCAACTGTATATGTCTGGTGAAAAGGGAGTTAGATTGAATAATCCAGTTGTTCATTTTGAATTGGTGGTTATGTTTAGGTCTGATCCTCGAGAACCGAAAATAAAACCAAGATCCTTTTTTAGGATTAGAAAATTAGATCAGGTTTTGGGTTCTGATCAAACGTAAGTAAATAGATATCTGAGTAATATAAAACAGCCCTAAAGGGCTGTTTTATATTGGTCTTATTGGTTATTGTGTTGGTGGTTGTTGTGGTGGTACCTGCGGGGGGACTGTAGGAGGTGCTGGTGGCGGTGATTGAGGAGGCTGTATTTGCTGAGGTGGTATAGTCGGTGGCTGTACTGGAGGTTGTGGCTGTTGTGGCGGCATGCTTGTTGGTGTACCCGAACCACTACCTCGTTTCATAAGTAGGATGATTACTATGACTATAACGATAACTGCTCCTCCGATGATCAGCCACAGATAGAGAGGTAAGCCAAGAATTTCTTTTGATAGGCCTGTTTTTTCGTCTGTATCATCTTTGCCATCAATTTCTGCTGTAGGCGTCGGGGAGTTTGTACTTGAAATCGGTTCCCCATATTCATCAACGGGTTCTATCTTGAATGACGAATCTTTATGCATCGTTGTATAGTCATTTCCTACAAGGATATACAGAGATGATTCATCTATTTCTAGATAGTTGGAAAGGCTATAGAATGGCAATTGGTCTCTTCCTTTCATTCTTCCATCTGCATATTGCACAAAGTATTCAGTTTTACTCCATTCGCCAGTTGACGTTATTCTTTTTATTTTCTGTCTGTCAGCGATGTGCATTATCATGACTATGCTTGGAGAGGAGCTTTCACTGGCTGGTACGAATGTATCGGTTTTTGCATCGTATTTTATATGTTCATCCGTATTTCTAAGCGTTATCTTGTATATTGCGTCTGGTTCCATATTAAATTTGAAATAGTCAAAGTCTCCTTCTCTTTGATGGTGATCTAATTGGTATTCACCGACTGTAACTGGCACTGCATCCGTAAAGCCATTGCCTCCCCTGACTCTTGTTTTCTCTATTGACGGATCTGTACTGGATTTATCTATCCCTTGCTCCGTAGTAATAGCTCCGAGACTTGATTGCAGTGAAGCAGTATCACTAGCATCAAAGTATTTACCACATCCTAAATCAGCTACCCCTTGTAATTGGCTTCTTGTGGCGGAGTCTACTCCGAGACCCACGACGAAGCTTTTAACATTTATCCCTGCATCACATAGCGCCTTGGCTGCTGTTGCTGGATTGCCTCCGCATGTCTCAAGGCCATCTGACAGTAGTATTAAAGTATTATCTTCTCCTGGGACAAAGTCATTGGCTGCTTGCTGTAATGCATATGCTGTGGGAGTATAGTTGCCTACTGCTTGAATACTATTAACCTTGTTTATCACTGATTGGTGGTTTGTAGTAAATGATTGGAGTAAATCAGTAACAATACATGCTTGTCCTTTATCTGATTTCGATATATGAGCATAAGCTCTTAATCCTGAATTGATTGATGAATCAAATCCTGAAAGAAGATCATTTACAGCTGCTTTAGCTGCATCTATACGTGTTGTTCCTCCAAAACTATCAAGCATTGATCCTGATGCATCAAATACGATTAATACATTTTGATTAGCTGCGTTGGCGGTAGAAGATAATGCAAATCCAGCAATAATGATTATCAGAAATATTATTAATTTTTTCATAAAGAATGTTAGTTAACTATTGTTGAGTTATTACTGGACTAAAAGACTTCCAACATTTACAGCTGATCCGCAGCCAATTGTTATAGTATAAGGGGTACTGTCGGCTTTTGCCTGGACTATTTTAAATCCAAGTCCGGGTATTTGATACGCAAAGCCATCCAAGGAAACCCATCTTGCATCCCCTGAACGATTATCAAGCATTATGTTTGTTCCGTTTAGAAGAGACAACCTCCCAGGACTTACCTGACAGTTTGCGTCAAATTGCAGTCTTGTGCCTGCAAATTGTACGAGTGCTTCCTCATAGGTAAGGCCAGAAGTCTGTGATGAAGGAGCTCGAGGCGTACTAGTCTTAGGGGGACTGCTAGGTGTCTCCGTTGGAGTCTCAACTAGAGTATCCTCATCTTCATTTGCTGTTCGCTCCGGACCCATAGCCAGAACTATGATAATTGCAAGAATTAATATTATTACAATTACTATAAATGATTTGCTCATATTAAATTACGCCAAAGACGTTTTAGTTATATAGCTATATTTTACAATAGAGTGAAAGATAAAGGAAATGTTATCGAAAGATCGATCCTAATAATAGGTAGTATATCGAAGAAAACAGTGTGCTTGGTATGAGCATCGATTGGTTCTGATTTTGATCGGTTACTATTATCGTACCGTTATTAGTTGGATGTAGGTGATCGTGATAATCCCATCTGCCTGCAAATTCAAATTCGAATGTCCATGATTGGCCAGGCTCCATATTAGTACATGCATCAAATGTACTCATAAGACAGCCATAACGTCCAGGATATGCATCGTGTGTATAATGAGGATTACTTGCAGGTCTTATTGTCTCAAATGAGTTATTTTTAAATTCTATAGAATCTCCTATTTCTATAGTTACTGTATTTGGTGCAAAGCCATAGCTGGTACGTTCGACTATGATTGTTTGAGGTGTTGGTTCTGGCGTCGGTGTTATGGTTGGCTCTGGTGTTGATTCTGAAGTGGGCGTAGGTTCGTCAGTTGGCTCTGATGTAAGTGTCGGAGTTGGTATTGGTGTTGCTTCCGGAGTTGGTTCAGGTGCACTGCTTACTGTTTCTGTAGGAGTTGGAATTTGGGTGGCCTGTGGAGGTGTTTGTGCTGGAACTAGTACTGTCTCGACTGGAGTCTCTATTGGCTCTTCCGTGTTTAGTGTTGGGGTAAGATCATCTCCTGCTAATTTGTCATCCTTTTGCATAAATACGAAAATCAGCGCTATTACTATTACAGCAACTACTATTATGATATTTGTTTTCATACTTCTATTCTAATTGCAAACGCCTGTTGTTGCAAAGCAATTTGGGCATGAGTAGCAAGATCCAGCCCTAAACATTATGGTTCCGCATTCACATGTAGGGGCGTCTGTATGTGATTCTTCTACTTTGAGATTCCAAGGATCGTCTTTTTTACTGGTTGAAGCGAGTGTTGCAGTAGGAGTACTTGATTCTTTGGTTTTGCCATTTAGTATCTTTCCAAAAAGTTCTTTTTGATCCTCTGCGCTAAGGAATTTAAAGCCTAGGTATGTAAATATATAGTCTACAAATGAAGTTGAAAACGGAATTTCATTATTTTGTGTTGGTCCCATTGGTTCGAATCTCATATTTTTGAAATGTCTGACTAGTGTTTTAAGCGGTACTCCTGATTGCAGACAAATTGATGTTAGCTTTGCAATTGCATCCATGAGACCAGAGACCGTACTTCCTTCTTTTGCAATAGTTATGAAAGTCTCTGCCGGCTTACGGCTTTCTGGATACATTCCCACCGTTATGTACCCTTCGTGTTTGCCAACTGTGAACTTATGAGTAATAGACGGACGTTCGTCTGGAAGTTTGATTCTGGTATGGCCGTTTATTTGTTCAACGAGTTTTTTTTCTTTATCGCTCGTACTAAGGGCTTGTACGGTTTTGGATCCATCTCTATAGATTGCCATTGCTTTAAGTCCAAGTTTCCATGATTGTACAAATGCATCACGTACATCTTCTTTGGTAGCATCATTCGGCAGATTGATTGTTTTGGAAATTGCTCCGGAGATGAAGGGTTGAGCAGCACTCATCATCTTGATGTGTCCGAGATAATCAATGCTTCGCTTTCCTTCTGCTGGTTTGAAAGAACAATCGAACACTGGCATGTCTTCTTCCTTCATATGTGGTGCGCCTTCAAGCATTCCTTTCTCAAGAATGTATGCAGAAATATCTTTGATGTCCTGTTCTTCGTAACCCAGCTTCTCAAGAGCTAACGGCACAAGATTGTTAACAAGTTTGAGCGTTCCGCCTCCAACGAGCTTTTTGTATTTAACAAGTGCAAGTTCTGGTTCTATCCCTGTTGTCGCGCAGTCCATTAAGAAAGATATCGTACCCGTTGGTGCAAGTACTGTTGCTTGTGAGTTACGAAAACCATATTGTTCTCCCAATGCATATGCATTTTTCCAAATTTGTTCACTTACATCTATTAAATCTGATACCCATGAGCTATTCATTAAAACTATATCTGTTGTAGATGACAATGTTACCGTCGGAGTTGATCCATTCATTGTGACACGCGCTACTCCGGGTGAGACGCCATTTCCATTTCCATTGAGATGTCCGTTAGTATCTGTTGCTTTGCGATAATTTTGTGCAAGAGTTTCCGCTGCACGGCCGTGTTTTTTGATAACTCTAAGCATTTCATTACGATTCATTTCATAGCCATTGAAAGGTCCTATGCGTCCTGCTATTACAGCTGACATGCGATAAGCTTCTCCCGACATTATTGATGTTAATGCTGCTGCAATTGTACGTCCTTCGTCAGAATCATAAGGTAGGCCAAGAGCCATAAGGAGCGCTCCTAAATTAGCATATCCAAGGCCAAGCTGTCGAAAGTCATGCGCGGTTTTTTCTATTTCAGGCGTTGGATATGAAGAATTGCTGATTAGTATCTCTTGAGCTGTTATCATTGTCTTTGCTGTGTTTTTATATCCTTCGATATCATAAGTTCCATCTTCTTTAAGGAATTTGAGTAGATTTATGGAAGCCAGATTGCAAGCACTATTGTCTAAGCTCATATATTCGCTGCAAGGGTTAGACGCATTAATGCGTCCTGAATTTGGACATGTGTGCCAGTCGTTGATTATCGTATCGAATTGCATTCCTGGATCTGCGGAATGCCAGGCTGCATCTGCAATCCAGTCCATGACCTTGCCTGCTTTAAGAGTCTGAGCTACATTTCCTGTTGTGACTTCATTTAAATTCCAATCGGCATCACTTTCTACCGCTTTCATAAATTCATCAGTAACACGTACGGAATTGTTTGCATTTTGATAAGGCAGTAAAGTGTAGGGATCGAACAAGTCTCCTTCAATTGAATTCTGAACTCCGCTTGCTTCAAGCACCTTTACCATGTCTTCAATATTTCTTTTGCAATATATGAAGTCTTTGATGTCGGGATGATCAGCATTTAAAACTACCATTTTTGCTGCGCGTCTTGTTGTTCCGCCAGAACGAATACTATTTGCAACACCATCAGCTCCTTTCATGAATGAAACGGGACCGGATGATTTGCCTCCCCTTGAAAGAGATTCCTGTGACGATCGAAGCTTGGAAAGATTTGCTCCTGACCCAGAACCATATTTAAAAATCCATCCCTCATCATGATACCACTTTAAGATGGATTCCATTGTGTCTTCTACTGCAAGGATAAAACATGCAGAGCATTGCGGACGTTCATATACTCCGACATTAAACCAAACAGGACTATTGAAAGCTGCAAATTGATTTATTAAAAGATATTTAAGATCTTGTTTGAAGTTTTCGTAGTCAATTTGTGTTTTGAAATATCCGTCTTTGAATCCCCATCCTGAAATTGTATTTGCAACACGGTCAACCATGGCACGCGCGCTAGTCTCGCGTTCAGGCGTATCGAGTTTGCCACGGAAGTATTTGGAAGCAACAATATCTATTGCTGTTTGCGACCAGAATTCCGGCACCTCAATATCAAGTTGTTCAAAAACAACAGAACCGTCTCCGCGGGTAATTTTTGCATTTCTTTTTTCCCAAGAGATTGCATCATACGGATCATTGGAGCCGAAAATTCTTTTCCATGTTAATCCTTCTCCGCGTTGAGAGGATGTAAATCGTTCAGAAGAGGCATCTGAAGTATCAACGGTGTCGGGATTTTGCAGAGTGTGAGATCTTGTCATAAAAATTATTTAAATAACTTATTTGAATAAGTTATTTGTGAATAAAACAACACACTCTGCGTCCTTGAGTATGCTGTTGTATAAAGGCTAACCCGCGAGTCGTTCATCTTCACCCACGACTCATGTCTACCTATTGTACTTCTCAAAGGCAAGCTATACAACTGTTGATAACCTCGCCTCAATTGAGTAATTTTTATCAAAAAATCAAAAAACACGCGTATTGTGCGTGTTTTCTTAAAAAGGCCTTAAGACTACTTCATCTTCCGTCTTATAAACGCTGGAATATCAAAATCATCTTCGTCATCATTGGCCACAGAGCTGTCTACTACCTCTTTTATAGGTTCTCGTTCTTCTTTTCTATCAATGATAGGGACTCCGTCTGCCATATCACTATATATGCTTTCTGCCGGGGACCTAGTTAATAGATCTTCTACATGAGCAGTGCCTGTCTTGAATCCAGCAGCAATAACAGTGATCTTGATTTCGCCCTTTTTAAGAGAGTTATCTTCAACTGCGCCGAATATTACTTTTGCATCGGGATCAATACTTGCTGTAATGATCTTTGCCGCTTCATTTATTTCTGCCATCGCCAAGTCGCTGCCTCCAGAGACATTGAACAGCACTCCATTTGCTCCGTCTATTGAAACATCAAGCAAAGGAGAGCTTATGGCATCCTTTGCTGCATCGGCTGCTCTATCTTCTCCGCTTGCAACACCTATTCCCATGAGTGCTGATCCTGAATTTGTTAACACTGTTTTTACGTCTGCGAAGTCCACGTTAATAATACCTGGTACGGTAATCAAATCTGAAATTCCTTTTACTCCCTGATGAAGTACGTCGTCTACTTTTTGGAACGCTTCAAGTAAAGGAGTTTTCCTGTCTATTATTGAAAGTAATCTGTCGTTTGAAATTGTAATCAATGCATCTACTTTATTGCGAAGCACTTCCCAGCCAGCATCAGCAATGCGTGATCGTGCAGCTCCTTCGAATGAAAATGGTTTTGTTACAACACCAATAGTTAATGCTCCAACATCGCGTGCAATTTCTGCTATAACTGGTGAAGCGCCTGTTCCTGTTCCTCCTCCAAGTCCTGCAGTTATGAATACCATGTCAGCGCCTTTTAGCGCATCTGAAATTTCATCCTTATTTTCCATTGCAGCCTGTTTCCCTATCTCAGGATTCATTCCAGCACCCAAACCGCGGGTGATATTCTTACCTATGAGGATTTTATTAGGCGCGCTAGCAATATTGAGGTCTTGTGCATCGAGATTTACAGCGACAAATTCAACTCCATGTATCTTAGAGGCCATCATTCGTTGGATTGCCTTGTTTCCACCTCCGCCAATACCAACGACTTTTATGCGTGCGAAAGTCTCAAAAGTTGGTTTTACCTGAGTCATAGTGCTACCGGTTTAGCATATCTATCCAGATAAAACAAGACAGAGGCAAATGTCCCTGTTTTCTACCTGTGGATAAACCCCTGATTTCTGTGGATATCTGGGATTTTTGAGCTTTATGGTAGGAAATTTTTAAACCATTTGCCTGCTCGTTTTAGAATATTGCTTGTTCCACCGGCTAGTGATCTTCTTGGATGATCTTCTTCTTCAAATCCCCACACAACAAGTCCTACAGCAACTGCAAATGCAGGGTCAATAACTGCTTCAGAGAGTCCTTCCATGAAATATGAGCCTCCAATTTTGGCTGATAAGCCAAGGCGGTTTTTTGCAAACACATCTATACCTGCTAGATTAGCTCCGCCACCAGCAAGGACCACTCCAGCGGGCAATACCTTGATACCGGGTGTTTTCTTAAGTTCAGCATCAATAACATCAAAGAGTTCTCCAATACGCGCATCGATTATTTTCGCAATATGTTTTCGAGGAACAGTCATGTCTTCATTTTGTGTAATGTCTGACAGGTCAATGTTTTCTTTTTTATTATTTTTTTCAGCAGTTCCAATAAATCCATGCGTGTTTTTGATTAACTCTGCATTATCAATGGAAGTTCTAAATGCAATGGCAAGATCATTTGTAACATGTTTGGCTCCAACAGGCAGTATAGCTGTATGCATTAAATCTCCTTCGTGGAATAGTGCCATTGAAGTTACTCCTCCCCCGAGATCAAGGAGCAGTACTCCGTATTCTCGTTGGTGTTTGTCGAGCATTGATTTGGATGCTGCCAAAGGAGAATAGATAAGCTCTGCTATTTCAACTCCATTGTTTTGGACTGCTTTTGTGAGATTATGAATGTATGGAGATAACCCTTCTATTAGTAATACCTCTACTTCAAGACGGATTCCTTTCATGCCAAGAGGATTTTTTACTACTTCAGCCCCATCAATGATGAAATTTTTGGGAATGATATGTATAATTTCGTAATTTTGAGGGAGGCTTACAGTTGAAGCTGCTTCAACTACGCGATCAATATCGTTCTGGGATATTTCGCCGTCAGCACGCGATACAGCAACTACTCCGCGGGATAATTGTGTTTTTATGTATGGTCCGCTAATGCTTACATATGCGCGGTCAACAGAACCTCCTGACATACGTTCTGCTTGTGATACAGATTGCTTAATGCTTTTGATAACTTCTTCCATATCAACAACAATCCCTCTGCGTAAGCCATTTGACTGAGCATTGCCAATACCAATAATGCGGGGACGTCCTGTCTCTGTATTCATGTCAGCAATTACGGTTTTCACTGATGAATTGCCAATATCAATTCCGCAAACTGTATACTTACTCATTGTATCTATAATATATTAAAGGCTACGTACTATTTTGTCCTGTAATGCGAACATTTGTTTCTCGTTTTTTGATGACCTCTCATGGTCATATTCTAGAAGATGAAGTAATCCATGAACTGTAAGCAGTATAATCTGGTTTTTGATCTTTTTATTGTCAGTCCCGACTTCGCGGACTACAAAAGGATACGAGATAAATATATCGCCAAGATTCATTATACCACCTGGATGAGGTTTTGTGCTAATTAAGTCTTTCTGTACTGGAAATGACAATACGTCTGTGGGTTTGTTCTTCCCGCGATGCTTTTTATTGAGATCAGTTATGCGCTTTAGCCCCACTATATTAATAGATAACTCTATCTTCGGACTTGATATTTGGGCAATAGACAGAGCTTTTTCAATGATTCGTTCAAAAAACACCCTGTTTAGCACGGTGTTTTTTGAAGTATTCCTGAATACTAGATCTAGTTTCATTTTGAGCCTAATTCTTTCTTAACGATATTGCTTATGAGCCCGCCGTCAGCTTTGCCTTTAAGTGTTTTCATTACTTCCCCCATTACAGACCCTATGTCCTGTATGGTACTGGCTCCAGTTTTTGAAATTGCTTCTTTGACTATCGTAGTCACATCTTCTTCGTTCATTTGTTCCGGCAAGTATGCACTGATTAATTCAAGTTCGAGTTTTTCTTTGTCTGCAAGGTCAGAACGATTGCCTTGAGTAAATTGTTCAATTGATTCTTTGCGCTTTTTGGCTTCGCTGGATAAAACCTCCATGATTTCCTCGTCAGACAGTTTACTGCCTTCTTCAAGTTTGACAGGATCTGTTTCAGTTTTACTTAAAATCGTCCTCTTGTTCAACTCTTTATTCTGAATTGAAGTTAATATTGCAGCAAGTACAGAACGTTTTAATGTATTTCCTGATTTAAGGGCTTCACTGTTCTCTTTTTGAAGTTGGTCTTTTAACATTTTATTATAGTTTAATTGTACGTTTTACTTTTTGTTTCTCTTCTTCAAATGTTTCTCTGTCATGTTTGCCCATGCGCTGTAAATGCTTGCGCAATGTGCGTAAATGCGTACGCATAATGGCTCTTCTTTTTTCTGTAAGAAGACTCGCCTTTCTTTGCTTGTATTGTTTTGCCTTGGCCTGCTTAGTAGGCTTCTGTGCCAAACGTCCAAAACGGCGTATTAGCGCTCCTGTACTTTCATTTGGTTTTCTTTTTACTTCCATAATTGCCTCCTTTCTAAATATAACAAACTAAGGATAATACAGTACCATAGTTTAATATCTATGTCTATCTCACTAATTCGTCTTCTTTGAATTTTTTGCCTCCAAGAATATGAATATGCAAATGCGGTATGGTCTGTCCTCCATGATATCCTTTATTGATTATTACCCTGTAGCCGTTTTTTGCTATGCCAGCTTTTTGTGCTATCTCGTCTGTGGCGCGTATCATTCTTCCCAATGTTTCTTCGTCTTCTTTTTTTAAGTCGCCAAGGCCGTCGGCTATGTGTTTTTTGGGAATAAGTAATACATGTGATGGGGCTTGAGGGTGAATATCATTTATAGCAAACCATTCATCGGTTTCCATGATTTTGTCTACTGGCATTTTACCTTCAGCCATTTTGCAAAAGATATCTTTCTCACTCATATCGTTTCAGTTATCTTCCTTTAGTTTTTTGTTTGATTATTTCAATCACTTTTTCGACAGGCACTGTTTCTTGTACTCCCGTACCCATTTCGCGAATAATTACTGAACCATCCAAAGCTTCTTTCTGGCCCATGATTATTGTGTATGGAATATTAAGGCGGTTAGAAACCCGAAGTTGTGCCTTTATGCTGTCTCGGCCGAATGATGATTTTGCAGATACTCCTGAACGTCTGAATTCTTCAAACAATGCCAGACTTTTTCTTTTTGCCAGTTCTCCTAATTGTGCAATAAATACCTTCGGGGGTTTTTTAGATGATGCAGGTTCGATCTTTTGGATTTTTAATGCGAGTATGATTCTTTCAATTCCCATTCCCCAGCCAATGGCAGGAGTCTTCGGCCCTCCCATGTGTTCAACTAATTTATCGTATCTACCTCCCCCGCCAAGAGCTAGTGGTTCTGATTTGGGTTTTTCGTTTTCTTTTTTTGTTTTAATCTTCTTTTCTTCCTCTTCGCCTTCTTTTTTTTCATCTTCTTTTTCTTCTTTCTCATTTTCTTTCTCTACTATTATTTCAAAAGTCGTACGAGTATAGTAATCAAGTCCTCGTACCAGCGTATGATCGAGCAGATAAGGAACTTCGAGCTCATCAAGGAATTCGAGAACTCCTTTGAAGTGCTTCTTGCAGTCTTCATCCAGATATTCAAGGAATTGAGGAGCGTTCTTAATATGTTCTTGGCAGTCTGGTTTCTTGCAATCTAGAACTCGCAAAGGATTTGATTTAATTCTTTTTAGACATTGGGCACATATCCTTTTAGCTGATCCTCTATAGTGATCTTTTAGAGCCTTAATATATTGGGGCCTGCAATCTGCATCTCCAATGCTATTGAGTTTTACAATGAGGTTCTTGACACCAAGACTTTCAAGGATTTTATATTGAATAAATATTGCTTGTGCATCGGCCGCAGGCATCTCATCTCCAAATATTTCAAGGTTTAACTGATAGTGCTGTCTTAGGCGTCCGGCTTGAGGATTCTCATGTCTGAACAATGGGCCATGAGTCCATAACTGTACAGGGTGAGGCATTGTATGCATACCATGTTCAATGTAGGCGCGTACAATTCCTGCAGTGAATTCCGGGCGAAGCGAAAGTCTATCCCCTCCCTTGGTGCGCAGATTGTACATTTCTTTTTCTACAATATCAGTTGCTTCGCCGACTGAACGTACGAATAGGTCGGTTTGTTCGAGTATTGGAGTATCAATTCGTCTGAAACTATAGTCTTCAAAAATACCTTTTGCTTTTTTAATAATAAACTCCCAATACTGCTGATCGTGGGGCAATATATCGTGCATTCCTTTCACTGACTGAATCTGTAACTTTTTGACTCTTGGCATATTTTTGTTATTTAACCGTATTAAATTAGATATCGTAATCAGGCGTATCAAATCCTGAGATAGCATTCAATGGCCATGCCCTGAACCAAACTTCTCCTGTGATCAAGGATTCATTCACAGGTCCCCAGAAACGGGAGTCAGAACTATGTCTGCGATTATCTCCTAATACATAATATTCATTGGGATCCAATTTGGTTAAGAGATTTCCAATTGTTTGCTGGTCAGGAGAAAGATAACTGCTTTCATCTAGAGTTACGCCTTCGGGATGCAAGGTATTGTAGATCGTGACATTGTTGTCTTTAATTTCTATTGTTTCACTTGGAAGACCAATGATTCGTTTTATGAAAAAGTTTTTAGGGTCTTCAGGGAATCGGAATATTACTACGTCCCCACGTTCAGGTTCGTCATCTGTAAAGCGATAACTGAATTCATTGATTATGATATAGTCGCCGTCGTGAAAATTTTCTTCCATGGAAGCACCTTTTACATAGAATGGTTGGATTATGAAATATCGGATTGGGATAATTATGACAAGAGCAATAATGACTATCTTTATTATCTCCCATATAAAAGCAAGGCTTTTATAGCCTGTTGTGAAGTCGTCTTTTAGGAATTCTTCATCTGGTGGTCCGGCTTCCGGCGTGCCAGTTGGTGTATCGCCATCTGAATATGCACCCAAGCCTGATAGATCAGGACCATTTTTAAGTAGATCTTCTGACATAAATATGTGAAGTGAAGTTAATTATATCATAAAAATTCGTGAAATCAATGCGTGTTTTTGGTATAAAAACGAAAACGCCGTGAGAACTGCGACGAATTCGTCGCCGTGCCTTCTCACGACGGTAGGTACCTTATCTGATCGGTCTGTTTGGGACTCCTGTAGAGCCCTTCGAGCAGTTCTGTTCCGGTGATGCCCGCCTCTTTGTAGAGTCGGCAGAACCTAATAGTATCCACTAGAACGGGTCGGTTTCGTCCCTCTTCTGCTGGCCAGAACCAATGCCAGCGCCTGCAAACCGAGCATTCCAGTGATATGGCTTCGGGCTCGCTACGGCATGGTTTCCATATCGTCGGAATCTTACACAGCCTCTCTCCGCACATGAGGCAGTACATCGCGACCTCCTTGAATGTTGCAAAGAGCCTAGCACTAGTATCTAAAATTGGAAAGACCCGTGGGGCCGGCGCGTCAGCGCCGACCACACGGGCCAGGGTGCTGGTTATGTTGGTATATGTACTGTTCCGGCGTATGCTCCTTCTTATTCGCCGGGAGTCTTCAGGCTCAGCGTTTCACGATCGCTGAATCTGGACTCGATAATGAGCTTTTGATCGGGGACGCCGGCGTGGACAGTTTTCCCCACAACCATAGCCTCGTGCCCGTCTTTCCATGCCTCCTCACAGATCCTTTGGACATCCGTTGGTTCGCAGATGACGAACATACCACAACCGCCATGGAAGGTGTTGTAGCAGTCGTAGTCGCTCAGAGGTGAGTCGCCGCACTGTAGTGAGAGGGACTGTGCTTTGAGCAGAACTTCCGGTGCTTCGGGCATCTGGTCCAGGTGTACGCCAATCCCTTCAGGCAACAGTTCTCCGAGCTTGCTCCATACACCCCCACCGGTGACGTGCGCGATGCCGTGGATGCGGGCCAGTGGTGGGCCGGGTTCGCCATCTTGAGTCCAGCCCAGGAGTCGTGTGATCGTCCTGGCATAGCTCCGTGAGGGAACAGTGAGCTTTTTCACGTATGCCATGGCGGTTGCATTGTTCGAGATCAAATCGATTTCCGGTCCCCACGTGCCCAGGACGATATTGGTCAGGGCTGTACCACCGTTGCAGCGGTAACCGAACTCCCTGAAGCCCACGACTGCCATTCCCGAGTTGATACTGGAACCGTCGATTCGCAGGTCGGTCCTGGTAAGACCGATGCATGTTCCGCCCCACGTAAGCACGAGTTGACCATCGCTGTCGGTGTCGCAGAAGGCAGTGATGCTGTGCTTCATGACCGCGGTTTCGCCAGTGATGTTTGCAAGTCCGGCTTGCCGAAGGGCTGCGCCATGGCCGTTCCACAGGGCACGGCATAGATGGATGTTTTTGGCGGTGACCCTTTTGACGTTCAGGTCATTCGCCATGATGGCCGGGAAGCCGCCGCCTGCCACAACGTCGTCGGCGTTCATGGTGATGATTTCCCAGCCGAGATCGTTGAAGGCTTCCTCTTCGTTCAGAAGCGTGAAGAACTGGGGCTTGCCTCCGGCTCCATCGTTTTGGACCGTCTCGCGGACACGACGATCAATCATCAACTTGAGGATGTGCTCCCTCCAGAGGAATTCGGGCAAGCCACCGCGGAAATGTCCTGTCTGCTGTGGGTAAATCGTCACAGCTGGACAGTTTCCACTGCTTGCCAAGCAGACTTGATGTCCGAGTCTAGACATCTCATCGCCGGGATTGATTACTTCGGACCTGTAGCTCATTCTTTGCACCTCCGTATTTTTGGCTTATTGCCGAAGACCTTGCTTCAAGGGTAATGATTTGTGGAAAATAATCAATGGCTGTACACTATTTACATGTTATTAATCGTTGGGCTTGGGAATCCGGGAGATAAATATATAGGTACGCGGCATAATATTGGTTTTGCTGTGGTGGATGGTTTTGCCAATGAAGTTGGCCTATCTTTTGAATACTATAAGAAGCTTGATGCATATATTGCTCGTGGTGACTGGAATGAACATGAATTAATAATTTTGAAGCCAAAGACATTTATGAATAATTCAGGATTGGCAATAAAGAAGTTTCTTGATTTCTATAAAAACACTCCTGATAAAATGATTGTTGTTCATGATGATTTGGATTTGCCTTTTGGTACAGTAAAGATGTCGCATTCAAGTTCTAGTGCAGGACATAATGGAGTGGAGTCAATAGTGGATCATCTTAAGACACAAGAATTTTCAAGATTGCGAATAGGAGTTGCAAATGGTGTACTTGATCGTGCACGCAAGCAAGAGCCAGTAGCTGTTAAGAAAAAAGCAGTTGGAGACTTTGTGCTTTCTAAATTTGGATTTTTTGAAAAGGTAAAATTGAAAAAGGTTTTGGAGCGTGCCATTGAGGCGCTCAAAAATCTTGATACCTGACAGAGATAATCTCAAATATCTTAATGCAATAAATATCGTTGTTGACGGTAATGTTTTGGCGCTTGAGCGGATAAATAGTGCATTTGATGGGGATTGGGAAGGTGCGTGGAGCGCAGATCTTAGTTCATTTATTAGAGATGCTGTGGGTCGTGAGGGAAGCTTTACTAGTTGTGATAGGGAGCGTCGTAGAAATAGGCAAAGACGTCTCAATATCGAGAGCGAATGGCAGTACCTTGAGCGTGATGGTATTGACATGATTACGATTTTGGATAAGGATTACCCGACGTCTTTGAGATCCATACACAATCCCCCGTTTCTATTGTATGTGCGTGGATCACGTAAGGCCTTACAGTCAGAGTCTTTCGCGGTTGTTGGCACAAGGCTAGTATCTGATTACGGCAAGCAAGCTACAGAGCATATCGTTGGTCCAGTCTCTCGTGCTGGGCTTACCATTGTAAGCGGTTTGGCTTATGGCATTGATGCTATTGCGCATAAGACTGCATTAGATGAAGGAGGTCTGACTGTAGCAGTTTTAGCTACATATATAGCGGATAGGTCAATTTGTCCTAGAGTAAATTTTGCTCTAGCACAAAGGATCATCAAACAAGGCGGAGCATTAATATCGGAATTCCCGCGTGGATATCAAACGCAGAGGTTTTCATTCCCACAACGCAATCGTATAGTCAGTGGTTTGTCGCGTGGAGTGCTTGTGGTTGAAGGGAGTTTTAAAAGCGGAACAATGCTTACTGCTAAACATGCCATTGATCAGAATAGAGATGTTTTCGCAGTGCCCGGATCTATTTTTAAAAAGAATTCACAGGGTACTAATTGGTTAATTAATAGAGGAGCAAAGCTTGTGACAAGCAGTGAAGATATATTGGAAGATTATGGATTAATTCAGGAGCAAAAACAGCTTGAAGTCGAACCAGAAGACGAAAACGAGAAAAAGATTTTAGCAGTTATCAAGCAAAACTCCTTGACAGCAGATGAGATAGTAAGGGAAACTGGTTTAAGTACATCAATTGTCAGTGCAACTTTGATGATAATGGAAATGGATAAGAAGGTTCGCAATACGAATGATGGAAAGTATGAAATGTTTTAAAAATTTTTAAGATATGAAATTAGTTATAGTGGAGAGCCCTACCAAGGCTCGTACAATTTTGAAGTTTTTATCTAAAGACTACAACGTATTGTCTTCTTTTGGACATGTCAGAGATTTGCCGAAACGCGATATGGGAGTTGATATTGAACATGGCTTTAAACCCAAGTACGTTATTCCAACCAAAGCCCGTAAAGCAATAAAGGCATTGAAAGAAGCAGCTGCTAAGTCAGATGAAATAATAATGGCTACTGATAAGGATCGTGAAGGTGAAGCTATTGCATGGCATTTAACATATATATTGAAGCAAGATCCAAAGACTGTTAAGAGAATCGTTTTTCATGAGATTACCAAGAGTGCTATTGAGGATGCATTAGCACATCCGCATGGGATAGACAGCAATTTGGTTGAGGCACAGCAAGCCAGACGCATTCTGGATAGATTGGTGGGTTATGAGCTATCGCCGTTTTTGTGGAAGAAAGTTCGTTATGGTTTATCGGCAGGACGAGTACAAAGTGTTGCAGTACGCCTTGTTGTTGAACGTGAACGTGAGATTGAAGCATTTAATGCACAAGAATATTGGACCATTGAAGCAGACCTTGCAAAGAAGGGAGACGATCAATCTTTTCGTGCACGCCTTACCAAAGAAGACGGCAAAGCATTAGATAAACTTGAGATCAAAGACGGAGATCATGCTAAGAAAATCCTAGACACTCTTGAAGGAGCCAATTACAAAGTAATCGATATTCAAAAGAAAGAAGTAAAACGTAATCCCTCTCCCCCATTTATTACCTCTACTCTTCAGCAAGAGGCTGCACGCAAATTAGGACTGTCAGCAAAACAAACAATGATGATTGCACAGAAACTTTATGAAACAGGACTCATAACATATATGAGAACGGATAGTCTGAATATGGCGGAAAGTGCATTGTCTCAAGCACATGAAGTTATTACAAAAACATTCGGAGCCAAATACGCATTGGATACTCCGCGTAGATACAAAACTAAATCCAAAGGAGCACAAGAAGCACACGAAGCTATTAGGCCAACTAATTTATCGAAGAGCGCAGAAGATTTAAGGGGCGGGGATAGCGTTAATAAAAGGTTATATGACCTTATCTGGAAGCGTACTCTTGCAACGCAGATGGCTGTTGCTGTTTTTGATCAGACTGCAGTTGATATTGAAGCTGGGAAGTATACATTCAGAGCCAATGGTCAGGTTGTGAAGTTTGATGGCTTTATTCGTGTATATACTGAAGGCAGAGATGATGGAAATGGTAGTGACATTGAAGGTCAATTGCCGGAATTATCCAAAGATGAAGAGCTCAATCTTGAGAAATTGGAAAATATACAGCATTTTACTGAACCACCTCCAAGATACAGTGATGCGACATTGATTAAAGCACTTGAAGCGAATGGTATTGGTAGACCGTCCACTTATGCTCCAACATTGAGCACGATTCAGGATCGTGATTATGTTGAAAAAGAAGAGAAGAGATACAAGCCAACTGAAGTAGGTTTTCTTGTGAATGATATTCTGGTTGAACATTTTCCTGAAATCGTAGATATGAACTTTACATCGCATATTGAAGAGGAGCTTGATGATATTGCAGAGGGCAAACTTAGTTGGTCAACAGTTCTTAAGGAATTTTATCAGCCATTTAAAAAGAATCTTGAATTAAAGAAAGAAAGTGTGGAGAAAGTAGAAGAAGAATCAGATGTTAAGTGTGAACATTGCAGTGAGAATATGATGATTAAGTTTGGACGTAATGGTAAATTTCTTGCTTGTCCCGATCCAGAGAGTAAGATAACCAAGCCCTTGCCAGAAGAGCAGGAACAGCTTGATGCTCTCGCAATCCAAACCAAAGACGAAATATGTCCCGAGTGCAAGGGTCCTATGAAAGTCCGCAAAGGACGTTTTGGATATTTTCTTGGATGTGTAGATTATCCCAAGTGCAAAGGCATAGCCAAAATCGTAACAAGGATCGGTTTTGACTGCCCTAATTGTGGTAAAGGCGAACTTATTGAACGCAAGTCTCGCGGACGCGGTAAACTGTTCTACGGATGCTCTGCTTATCCTGATTGTTCATTTTTGATTAATGAAATACCTGAAAGTAAAGAAAGACTATTTGATATGTTGGAAGAATGGAAAGTTAAACCAAAACGCAAATCAAGAGTTGTAAGAAGGAAGAAATAGCTGGATTTATCCCAGAAATTAGGTATAGTATAGGTGCATTGGAGAGGTGGCTGAGTGGTTGAAAGCAGCACACTGCTAATGTGTTGACCTCGCAAGGGGTCCGCGGGTTCGAATCCCGCCCTCTCCGCCAAATTGTATTTTTGAATATAAGTAGATTCTATCTGTGTATAACTTTTTTACATAAGTTATTGACAAAGTTTTTTACATCAGTTATACTGGTGTATTATGTTTGGAAAGCTTATACGACAACAACGCAAAAAATTTAATCTCTCGCAGGAATATCTTGCATTAGAGCTTGGTATCTCCCGCCCTACCCTTGTGCAGATTGAGCGTGGAGAGCGAGATTTGACTATAAATGAAGCGAGAAAGATTGCAGATGTTTTTGCTATGAGATTTGAAGACTTCATTGCTGGCAAAACGAGCAAGGTGCCGAAGCGGGAAGTGATTATAGAGAAAGGAAAGAGCAGACTAAAGCAGGTTGATCTTAAGATTCGCGTAACTAGTAAGAATCTGGATAAGTTTAAGCAGATACTTTTGTATATACTTGGGAAGATCGGCGGGAAACCCAATGTTGGCGAAACGGTTTTACACAAATTACTCTACTTTATTGATTTTGACTATTATGAAAAGTTTGAAGAAAACCTGATGGGTGCAACATACATTAAAAATCATCACGGGCCCACTTCAGTTGAGCTAGGTCCCATAATCAAAGACATGCAGGCAGATAAAGAGATAGAAACCGTGAACAGCAAATACTTTAAATATGAACAAAAGAAGTATCTTCCGCTTAAGCGCCCTGATCTTGGCAGGCTCACAGCCCGTGAAGTTGAGCACATTGATGATGTGCTTGCGCGCCTTTCGGACAAGAATGCAAAAGAAATAGAGAATTATTCGCATGGAGACATTCCGTGGAAAACGGCTGAGCGTGGCGAGCCTCTTTCATATGAAAGTGTCTTTTATCGTGACGAAAGGTATTCCGTGAGAAATTACGATGATGAACTTTGACGAGCTGCCGGAATTTGTAAAAGAATTCAAAAGGCTTTTGAAAAAATACAGGTCTCTTCAGGGTGACTTGAATGAATTTAAACGTATTGTTTCTGTTCTGCCCCTGGGTACGGGAAGGCATTTTAATGTTGTTTCAAGTATTGGAAACGTAGACGTAGTAAAGGCGCGTCTTTTTTGTAGGTATCTGAAAGGGTCGTCTCTTCGGATTATTTATGCATACATCAGGGAGCAGAAAAGGATCGAATTCATAGAAATATACTTCAAGGGTGATAAAGAGAACGAAGACCGTGGCAGGATTGTAGGATATTTGGAATCGTAGTAGAATGGATTTTTTGTTATAATACCCATATGCCTAATATCAGCCGTACGCTAAAAGTCTTATTCTTCTATAATTCGATTTTTATGTTTGCGGCCAAATTACTTGGTCCGCTCTATGCTATTTTTGTAGGAGGTATTGGAGGTAGTGTAATGATGGTAAGTGTTTCCTGGGCTGTATTCATAGGTTCAGCTACATTTTTTTCAATAATAATTGCGCGCATAGGAGATAGGATCCGTCATAAAAGAAAACTTCTTGCAATGGGTTATCTTGTAAGCGCTATTGCATGGTTCGGATATCTTTTTGTAGGTTCGATTACTGGTCTTTTGATAGTGCAGATTATTCTTGGGCTTGGAGATGCTTTGGCAATCCCTTCTTTTGATACAATTTTTGCAGAACATATAGACAAAAAGATCGATGTAAGAGAATATGCCGATTGGAATATTATTCTAAATATCGCTGTTATGATAGGCACCCTTGTAGGAGGGCTTATCGTAACACGCTTTGGATTTGATCATCTGTTTACAGTAATGGGGGTTCTTGCATTGCTAGCATCTATAGGCGTGGCGATTCAACCGAGACATGTATTAGATTGAGTTGTTTGGGTTTAATCTAATTCTTCCCAGCTCCCATCAAGATTTACGAAGAATGCTCTGACTGTGCGGTTAGAGTGTTTTTGTTTTGTACGATTGAAGGCTTTAATTAGATCGTCTTTCGTTGCACCAGCACCGCAGTCTTCATGCACTGTGAGTACTATTGTGTTTGGTTCATGAAGTTTGCATGAAAGGTCGCACCATTCATCGACGAGTTGAGGCTGTTTGCCTGCTCCCCCAGGTATGGATACGCGGTCTGCAGTCTCTATATTTAGAGACTTAAGCAGTTCTGCTAGGGTATTTTGTATTCTCCAGTCTATACATTGGACCAAGACACCATTGCATTTGTGAATTTTTGACATAGATATTTATGTTAAACTATAAGTATGAACAAAACAATATTAATTTCAGGATGAGGTTAGACTCTGGAATATGTACTACAATGATTTGGAACATTGTGGGTTAAATGGTAAAACACCTAATCAAGTCCTTGGTCTAATCTAGGTGCAATATGTTTATACCTAAAACATGTGACAGTCTAGCAATCTCTTGACAGTGGAGATCTCAAAATGTTAGCATATATAAGATCCATATATAATCCATATATCATGCCTATTGTGAATTTTACAGTACCGACCACCCTCGAGAGAAGAATCGTTAGTGGTATTAAGAAAAACGGCTTTTCCAGTAAAGCTGAATTTTTTCGTATGGCAGCACTTCGCTATTTACAGGAGCTTGAAATGTTAGGTATGACGTCAGATCAACGGAGAAGTTATCTCGTAAAACAAATTGATAAGCATATGACCAGACTGTACAAAGGCAAAAAGATTCCGTCGCTCGAAGAGCAGCTTGCGGATATCTGACATATGCCCAGAGTTGTCATACTCCCCTATTTTTTAAAAAGTGCTAAGGGTTACCTAAAGAAGTATCGCAGTTTAGAGCGTACTATTGTTGATGTCTTGGGAAGATTCAGCCCATCCCATCACGTTCATCTAGGTAACAATATTTATAAAGTACGTTTTTCAATTAAAGAAATTACAAAGGGAAAAAGCAAAGTATTCAGATTGATACTGCGTCTTACTTCGGATCATAAATTTTTGATACCCGTATTTATGTATTTCAAAGGAGATCGTGAGACTGTAAGTGATAATGAGATAAATGAACATCTCTCAGAGATATTATTAGAGCTTAAAGAATTCGAGAGAACTTTGAATTAGATAGGCTATAAAACGAATCAGCGCCGGGTCCCGTAATGGGAGCCCGGCGCTTGAGGTTCTAGGGGACGACGACCTTACTGTCGTCCGGATTTAGTGTTGCGCCCACATGTCGTAGCAGGTCTTGCCGCCGGTTTCGCAGTCCAGCGACGCGACGTTATTGGTCTTGGCGGAATAGTGGTAGCAGGTGTAGTAGCACTGCCATATGCTTCCGTAGATACGATAAGGGCCGCAGGGTAGGTCGTTGAGCCTGCGGAATGTCACCTTGGCCTTTGCTTGGGCTGGCAGATATACGTACCCCAGGTAGTAGTACCTGGAGCACTCTACATTGAGGACCCAGAGGTCAACGTAGCTTCCGGCGTAGTATTCCTCTTTGCCGAATTTTTTAAACAGCTTGATCGTGATTTTCTTCCGGTTCATCCGGAAGTCTTCGATCCTGAACATCTCCCAGTTTGTCTCATCTACCGCGTTGGCGGTCTGGGCGGTGTCGCCGTTCAGGACGAGAGCCGAGGAGGCAGTGGACAGGCTGTCCATCTTCGCCTCGAATTCGTTCTTCGCCACGGTGGCCCCGGGCATCAGTCCGAAGACCTCATCAGGGCGATCCGTTTTTCCTTCGAATTCCTGTTCGTTCAGGAGTTCGATGTCGCGGAAGCTTCCCTGTTCGCCGTCAGTGAAGGGGGTGGGCGCGTGGTCGGCGGTCAGGTTGCTGCCGATTTCCCCGAGCGTGTCGGGGGTGACCGGATTCGAGCTGCAAGCTGCGAACGTCATCATCGCTACCACGATCAAGATCTGGAAACCGAAACCGTTCTGTCTCATTTTCTACCTCCGGCTTGATAGCCAGTTTAGGGGCGTTTTTCTACGTAAAAGGCGCCTATAAAGCGCCTAACTATAAAGACACCTTACCATATATAACGGGTAAAGTCAAGATGTGTGACTTTGTCTAAAATAGCCTAAATACTCTCCATTATTTCAATATCAGCCCCTATGCTTTGAAGGCGGGTTACGAGATCTTCATATCCCCTATTTATTGAATAAACATTTCTTAATATTGAAGTACCTTCTGCTGCAAGCATGCCGATAAGTATTATTGCTGTTGGGCGAAGTGCTGGTGGCGAGACGATTTGAGATGCTTTGAGTTTGGTTGGGCCGTCTATAAAGACTCTGTGCGGATCAGCAAGCGTGATTTCAGCTCCAAGCTTATTCATATCTGTATAGTAGATAGCTCGTTGTTCATAAATCCAGTCATGGATTAATGTTTTACCTTTTGCTTGCGTTGCAATAGGTACAAAGAAAGGTAAATTATCTGGATTTATGCCAGGATAAGGTAGCGGATGGATGCTGTCTTGAGGCGCTACTAATTTGGAGGGCAAGGTTTTAATATCCATTAATTTAGTGTAACCATTCCTGCCCTTGTAGCGTTTAAGAATTTTGTATTTAAAGCCCATTTTAGACATATGTAGGAGTTCCAACTCGAGAAAATCAATAGGGCATTGGGTAATAGTGATCGTTGAATTGGTTGTTGCGGCAAGAGACAAAAAGAGCATGGACTCAATAGGGTCTTGCATGATTGGATACGAGATGTCTTTTTTGATTTTGGTTTTGCCATGGATGACTAGCGTGGAAGTACCGATGCCGTCGATCTTTATGCCGAGCTTTTCAAGGAAATAACATAAGTCTTGAACCATATAGTTAGAAGATGCGATTTTGATTGTGGTTTTACCCGGAACAAGTGTTGAAGCCATTATGATGTTTTCAGTCGCAGTAACACTCGCTTCATACATTATAATTTCTTGATCCTTTTTGAGACGGGATGCTTGTACGTGATATGCAGTGTCAGTTGTTTTGATTTTGATTCCGAGTTTTTCAAGTGCAAATAAATGAGGCCTGACAGTTCGTTTGCCTAATTTGCAACCGCCTGCATTCGGTAGCTCGAAGTTTTTAAAATGGTGTACCAATGGGCCTATCATCATTAATACGCTTCTAGTGCGTTTGGCAGATTTCTTGTTTAGTTTATCGAGCTTAATGCGTCTTGGAGGCGTGATTTCAAGTTTGTCTCCTATCCATTTGATTGACACACCTATACTTTGAAGAACTTCTATAATCCGAAAGACCTCTTCAATGCGAGGCATATATTCAAGTGTTGTTTTGCCTTTATTGAGAAGCGAAGCAATCAGGATTGAAAGGGCTGCATTCTTAGCAGTGTTGGTTGTAATAGTACCTGATAGTTTCTTGCCTCCGGTTATTCGGAAGTTCATAGTTGAGCCAGTGAGTTTAATCAGACTTCTATGGAGTACATGTCCCATGCGAAAAAGCATTTCCGTACTTAAATTCTGTTCGCCTTTTTCCATGCGGGCAACTGCGCTTTGGCTTGTTTTGAGAGCTTTGGCAAATTCTCCTTGCGTCATCCTGCGCTGTTCGCGTAGCCATGCAATTAGATGGCCAATCTTTTGTTGTTGAGGGAAATCTGATTTTTTAGACATAATATATATTTAGGTAATAGGATTTCAATATATCACATGTGATATATTCGTGTAAAGGGTTATTCTTGATGGCAATTTAGTATCGCGGGGTTTGCGTATGTGTCCGGCTCATATATACTGGAATTACTATGAAAACAATTGTAGTAACAGGAGGTGCGGGATTCATTGGATCTAATCTTGTTGATCGATTAATATCTGATGGATTTAGAGTTGTAGTAATAGATGACTTTTCTGAGGGTAAAGAAGAGAACCTTGCTCAACACAAAGACAATGATGTGACGATATACAGACGCAGTATTACAGAAGATTTGAATGATATATTTGAAAAAGAGAGGCCCGAAGCGATTATGCATCTTGCAGCGCTTGCACGAGTACCCCTATCTATTGCTAAACCGCGTGAGACCAACGATGTAAATTTGAATGGGACACTTAATCTGTTAATCACTGCGAATGACCATGGAGTAAAAAGATTTGTGAATTATGGAAGCTCATCTGAATACGGTGATCCACCAACACGGCCTTTTAAGGAAGATATGGTGCTCCAACCCCTATCCCCTTATGGATTGCAGAAGCTTGCCGCGGATCACTATGCAAGACTTTTCCATATTATGCATGGCATGGAAACCATCACATTGCGTCCTTTCAATGTATTTGGACGACGCATGAATCATGAAGGAGCATATGCATTGCTTATTGGCAAAGTTCATGCTTGGCTGTTTAATGGAGCTAGGTTTTTCATAAATGGAGACGGAGAACAGACAAGGGATTTTACATATATTGACGATGTAATAGAGGCAACAATGATTGCTATGATGACCGATAATGAAAAATGCTTTGGACAGTCATTTAATGTGGGAGGAGGTCGCGCACATATAGTGAATGAAGTTGTGGATAAGATTATAATTTTCAGCGGTAAAAGCATATCGCCTGAGCATGGTCCTGCGCTTATTGAGCCTCATGACACTCTTGCAGATGTATCCAAGAGTAAGGAGTTATTGGGATGGGAGGCTAAAGCGGATTTTGACGAAGGATTGAAAAAAACATTTGAATATTTTAAAGAATTGTTTAATAAATAGACTATGGATCATGAAGCATTAAAACAGGATATGGATGTCTACAATGCTTTGTCTGGCGAGCAGAATCGTGTTCGAGATGGCATTGAGCTAATACCTTCAGAGAACTATGTTTCCCGTGCTGTACTTGAGGCATTGGGTTCGGTTTTTACCAATAAATATGCTGAAGGGTATCCAGGGAGGAGGTATTATGGAGGTAATAAATATACGGATATTATTGAAACTCTTGCTATTGAGCGTGCCAAGAAGATTTTTAAATCCGATCATGCCAATGTTCAGCCTTTGTCCGGCTCTCCAATGAATCAGGCGGTATATCTGGCTTTGCTTCAACCCGGAGACACAATAATGGGTATGGATTTAACTCATGGAGGGCATCTTACGCATGGTCATCCAGTTAGTCATATGGGTAAGCTATTTAATTGGATTAGGTATAAGACTCATCCGGAGAATGAGGGCAAAATTGATTTTGATGAATTGATGGAGCTTGCTAAGAAGCATAAACCCAAGATAGTTTTGTGCGGTTATACCAGCTATCCGCGGGATTATGACTATGCTGATTTTAAACGTGTTGCAGATGAAGTCGGAGCTTTTGCTATGGCAGATGTTGCACATATCGGAGGCCTTATTGCAGGAGGCGTAATGCGAAATCCATTTGATTACGGTTTTGATATTGTTAATACAACAACACATAAGACTTTGCGCGGTCCAAGAGGCGGTATAATTTTGACCAAAGGTAAGCCGGGCAATCCTTTGAAAAAAGTTGAGATAAGTAAAGAGAATTTGCCCGTGATTATGGATAGATCTGTATTCCCAGGTCTTCAAGGAGGTCCGCATATGAATAATATAGCAGGTATTGCTGTGGCCTTGGGCGAAGCATTGAAACCGGAATTTAAGGAATACACAAAGCAAATACTTGTTAATGCTAAGGCATTAGCTGATGAGTTAATGAAGCGTGGAGCAGTGCTTGTAACAGGTGGTACGGATAATCATATGATGGTGATTGACTGTGTTAAGTCATTTAATATGGATGGAGGTAAAGTTGAGAAGATCCTTGATTTAGTTGGGATTACTACGAATAAGAGTCCTGTGCCAGATGATACCAATCCTCCGTTTACTCCAAGCGGTCTTCGAATAGGCACGCCAGCAGCGACTACGCGAGGGATGAAAGAGGACGATATGCGGTGTTTGGCAGGATGGATTATTGAAGTTATTGAGCATAATAAAGAACAGGCTAATCTTGATAGATTACAAAAAGAAATTAAAGACTTTTGTCATCAGTTTTCAATACCGGGGATAGAGTCTTAGATTACGATGCTACTGTCTCTAAATGCGAAAACCGCCCGAAGGCGGGTTTCAGCCTTGGGCGGGTTCTACGGAAGGAACTGTACTGGATCTCGGACAACGAAATGAGATAGATTCTCGCCGACGTGGCTTTTGAGAAAGAGCCTACTGAAGACGTCCTTAGCTGTCGTAGGCACGTCTTTATTGTCCCATGCCACCATCCAGTCATGTTTGCCTGTAGGTACTTCTCCTGGATTGAAGGTTTGGAGATGAATCTTTATGATCTTCTCACCCTTCCTGTAGAAGAAGGTGTACACACAGCCGATTCTGACTGAAACAAGTTGCACCTCTAGGGTTTCTGGCTTATCCTCGCGGACTTTTGCGAGGAATGTTTCAGGAGTAAGCATTGTATTCATTCTGTCCTCCTCGGTTTATATACAAGTATCAGTCATATACCATATTTAGCAAGTCCGTTCTGTAGATATCTATATTAATGTTGGTTGATTTGTGTACATGTAGTAAAATATATCTATGAAAGAAGATATAGATTATAGTGCATATGGAATGGATGAAGATGTGGCTATAGGCGAGCCGCAGTTTATCTTTCCTCCTGAATCAGCATCATGGTCAGGTCCGCTTTACTATGTTCGCGGACATAGGCGCAATACGATAATTACGGCAATCGTGCTTTTTGCAATTGCTGGTTTAGTTTATATCTTTGACAGCAATCTATTGACTACAGTCGTCATTGCTTTGCTTGGTGTACTTATCCTTGTCACCTCTCATAAGAAGGCACCTATTGTTGAATTTGAGGTCTCGAGTGTAGGAGTATCAGTTGATGATAAAGCGTATTTAATTAATGATCTTGAATCATTTTGGATAGATTATGTTCCAGAACTGGATGTATATGAATTGAGTCTGCAATTGAAGCAATGGCATAAATCTTATGTAAAAATTCCTCTTCAGGCGCAGGATCCTGTTCAAATTAGGGATATTCTGCTAGAGTTCGTACCCGAAGAAGAACATCATGTAACTCTTGAAGAAAAGCTTCGCCATAAGATTGGGATATAGTATTGCACCCATAGTTTAACGGATAGAACGCGGACTTGCGGAGTCCGTGATCGAGGTTCGATTCCTCGTGGGTGCACTAGACTCATTGAACTCATTGCGATACAGTATTACTAGGTCGTATGTATTTAATTTACTATATTATTATGGCCAAGAAATTAGGAGAGGTGACCCATTGGTATGATAAGCTTGGAGTTGCAGTACTTAAGCTTACTGCCAATTTGAACAAAGGAGACGCCATTAAAGTCGTACGCGGTGATGCTGAATTTGAAGATACTGTATCTTCAATGCAGGTAGATCACGAAGATGTAGAGTCTGCGAAAAAAGGCGATGAAGTGGCTCTTAAGCTTTCACAGAAAGCAAAGCAAGGGTCTGAAATATACCTTTCCGAATAATTATTTAACTAGAATATTATGAAAGTATTATTCATATTGATACTTATTATTGTTGCGCTTACGTTGTGGTTTGGATTCATCAAAGATGATGGCGGAGACGTAGTTGTTGATGGTATGCATACTGAAACACCCACGCCAGCAGATACCGAAACACCTGATGATATTGCCACGCCTGTGCCTCCGGGTACGCCTTCAGATGACGAGGATGATGACCAAGGTGGCGATATAATCTCGGATACATCTGATTGGCAGGTTATTACGAATGAACGCGAAGGGTATGAAGTAAAAATCCACCCATGGTGGTGGTGGAGCAGATATTATAATGTAGATGACGAGACAGTGAGTATTCTTGGTTTTGATACATCTTCATTGGAAGACAAACCCTATTCTTCTGCGCCAATCCAGATACGTACTACAACAGATGAGAGATATTTAGATGATGTTGCACCGCAGTGTCTGAAATCGTACGACAGAGATTATTGTATGTTACTGATTGAATCAAGTGAAAATATTAAAGTTGATGGTGTCTCTGGAAAACGTTTTCTTAACAGAGGAGATAGTAATGAAGCATGGGGATTGCATAGGGTTGTTGTGGAACATGACGATTTGATCTATGAGTTTTCTTTTAATGAATCGGGCGGAGATCACTTGGATATCTTCAACACCATAGTAGATAGTTTTAGATTCTTAGACTAAATTAAGCCAAATATCATAAAAGCCGCCAGAAGGCGGCTTTTATGATACAATAATCCCATAATGATAGACCTCGATTCTTCAATTGATACATTGAGCCGCATTGGGCCTAAGGCTGTGCCTAAGTTTAAACGTCTTGGGATTGAGACCATACGAGATCTATTATGGCATTTCCCTTCGCGGTATGAGGACTTTAGCCAACTTACTGAAATTGCAGATATTACTGATAAAGGGCAGGTGGTGAGTGTGCGTGGAGTAATACGGTCTATCGAGGTAAGTCGTGCGTGGAGACGGCGCATGGTCATCGTGAATGCAGAGGTTGAAGACGATACGGGAAGCATTCGAGTTGTGTGGTTCAATCAGCCATATATCGCAGATATGCTGTCTGAAGGCACTGTAGTGAGCCTGTCAGGCAAGGTGACATTGGATAAGCAGGGACTTTGTCTATCCAGCCCGTCATATGAGAAGGCAACAACCGATCTTAAGCATACAGGCAGACTCGTACCAGTTTATCCAGAGACTCAAGGAATCACTTCCAAGTACATACGTTTCCTTCTTAAACCAATCTTAAACTACCTCAAAACAATTCCCGATCCCCTACCAGAGGGCATCATTAAAAAGTATAAATTTCCAGAGGCACTTAAGGCACTCCGCGATATCCATTTTCCAGATGAGATAGATGAGAACGAAAAGGCACGCAATAGGTTTGCATTTCAGGAGCTTATGCTGTTTCAACTTCGTGCTTTGCTTACCCGTAAAAAGATGCACACTCTCAAGGCTTCGCAGATAAAATTTGATAAAGACCTTGTAGCTGATTTTGTAAAAAAGCTTCCATTTAAGTTAACAGACGATCAGCGTGTGGCGACTTTTGAGATATTGCAGGATATTGAAAAGACTTATCCAATGAATAGATTACTCAATGGTGATGTAGGTGCTGGCAAGACTATCGTTGCCCTTATTGCAGCATATCAGGTGGTTCAAACAGAGCATCAGACAGTACTTATGGCTCCCACTGAAATTCTTGCCAAGCAACATTTTAATACGATCATTTCCATTTTGACAGGAGGTTCAAAGAGGACAAAAATACCTAATATTAAGGTCGGATTATTGACCGGATCCCATGCTCGACAGTGGCCGACAGATGAGATTACAGAAGAAAAGATTTCCAAAAAGCTCATGCATGAAAAGATCAAAAATGGCGAGTTTGATATTGTAATTGGCACTCATGCTGTTATCCAAAAGGATGTTGCATTTAAGAGCCTCGGACTGGTTGTAATTGACGAACAGCATAGATTCGGTATTGAACAGCGTATGAAATTAGTTAAGACTAAGGGCTTAGTTCCTCACTTGCTATCAATGACTGCTACTCCGATACCCCGCAGTCTGGCACTTACAATATATGGGGATTTGGATGTGTCATTAATAAAGCAAAAGCCTCAAGGTAGGCGTGAAATATCTACAAAAGTGATATCGAATAAGAAACGAGATGAAGCTTATAAATCTATAGATAAGGAAATTGCTTCTGGTCGGCAAGTTTTTGTGATTTGTCCGAGAATTGAGCTATCGAAAGTAAATGGTAGCAGTAATGGCGATGAACTTGATCCTTCTAAGCCAGTTTCGCAAGCAAAACTTATGTGGGCAGAGGTCAAAGCTGTCACAGATGAATTTGAAAAATTATCTAAAAACATATTCCCCCACCGCAGACTTGCCATGCTCCATGGTAAGCTCAAGCCTAAGGAAAAAGAAAAAATCATGAGTGATTTTCGCGACGGAGTATACGATATGCTGGTTTCAACATCCGTAATAGAAGTTGGGGTTGATGTGCCTAATGCAACAATAATGATGATTGAGTCAGCTGAACGATTCGGTCTTGCCCAGCTTCATCAGTTCAGGGGGCGCGTAGGCAGAGGTGAACATCAGTCTCACTGTCTGCTTTTTACAAGTTCAGGAAATGGTATTTCAGGTCAAAGACTACGATCAATGGAAAAAATAAGTAGTGGCTTTGAGCTTGCAGAAATTGACCTTAAGCTCCGTGGTCCGGGTGAGTTTGCAGGTGTTAAACAATCAGGCATGCCTGACTTAACTATGTCATCTTTGGCAAATTTAGAGCTTATCAAAAAGACCCGTGCAGAAGCACAGGCATTACTCAAACAAGATCCAACCCTCAAAAAACATCCGTTACTGCTAATCGAACTTTCCAAGATGCAGAGAATGGTACACTTTGAATAAGTTATCCATTGATTGAGAAGATAAATTGATACAAGCCGTCTTTGAGGTCTATCATGCCGTTTTTGGAATTGAGCTCCAGTTCTTGGAGCTTACAGAAATGTTTTTTGA
Source organism: Parcubacteria group bacterium (assembly GCA_043821485.1). Taxonomy (GTDB): domain Bacteria; phylum Patescibacteriota; class Minisyncoccia; order 2-02-FULL-40-12; family IGHO2-01-FULL-4-A; genus JBDRCU01. The sequence continues at coordinate 33,595 of JBDRCU010000057.1, forward strand.
GGTCATTTAAATCGAAGTTTCGTACTTGTGTTGAAGTCTTTTGGATAACGAATGGGTGTAGTCTGGTTTTGTTGATTATTCCTGGTTGAGCTATGCCTTCTGCCATCATGCTTTTGATTTTTAACATATTTCTGAATTGATAGACCAGCATGGAGTGCAGATAATATGGGTCCATTCCTTTTTCCAATTGGCTGTAGAGCATCTTGGTTGCTACTCCCCTTTTGCGGGATGCTACGGCATCAGTGAAAGCAAATATATTAGGATTTATTATTGGTATAACAAGATTTTCTATGTCTTCAATCGTTGCCTTCTTGTCTTTGTTATTGTGTTTAGAATTTGCAATCTTTGCGAGTTCAGTTGCAATATGCCATGTGCGATCAGGCTTAGTGTCCTTGGCCATTTTATTTTTATCCTGATTGGTGAGAGAATCTATGAGTTTCTGAGCAACATATCTGTCTATAATCAGCCCCATATTTAATGCCTCTTTAATAACCCATGAATTAAGACGCGTACCATCCAATGGTTCTATCTCTGTGGCAATAGCCTTCGAAGCAAGGTATTCAAATAGGTCTTTATTTTTCTTTTTGAGTTCAGCTTGATTTGAGCTCTCTGTGATTATTAATAAACGATCTTTGTCCTTGTCTACGTCATATTGTTTGAGCAGATCGAGTAATTTTTTATGTAAAAATCCATTGCGAATTACGAGAATTTCTTTATCTGAAAAGAGTCCTGTTACTTTGATTTTTTCTTCGAGTTTTAGATAATCTTCATTTTCTTCGAGATTAAGATAGGACGTACCTGTGCCGTCTTTGGCGTGTTTTTTAGCAAGTTCTTTCGCCTTTTGCTTGATGCGATAAGCATCTTTTCCGTAAAGAAAGATGATCATTGTGAGATTAGTCTATAACAATCTCTATCCAAATGCTACCATCTGCAAAAATCATTTCATCTCCATTTTCGTCATGGAACATGAGACTGCCTAAGTGTGATTTCTTTTCCCATCTGCCATTAATAAATTCCCCATTTTTGTAGAGGGTGGCATCTCCTGATCCAATAGTATCTACGCGGATATAGTCTACGCTTATCGGCGACCATGAAGTTCTCATTATCATGACATTTGCTACCTCAACTTGTTCATCTGTATTTTTGTCTATTTCTGGCGTTCCTGCACGTATTCTGCTGTATGCATTAGTTTCTGCGTCATAAGACCATGACACTTCAAAATCATCTGTATATAGCACTGGAGGTTCGAGTGTTCCCTCACTTTCACTTTTTTCGTATTTGTAATCAATTCTTTCATCTGTTGTGCTATATCCTAAGTCTCGAGCCTTATCTATGAGATTATCATGTGTTGTAAAACCATCATGAGGCATTGGAATTCCATCCTTGCGATAGTAAACTGTTCCGTCGTATATCAAGCCATTAACATTATCTGTAACTCCGGCATTGAGCTGTTTAAGAGCTTCTGCCTCTCCTCCCCAGTGCGCATATATTGCATCAAGTCCCTGAACTAGAGGGATAAAATCCAGCCTTGCTGATCTGATTGATCCAATCTCTTTGGGATGTTCGCATTGATAAATTGCCATCATGCGGGTAACTCCTCCTTCTGTCACCGGCATTTCAAAAACAATATCTGCCTGACCGATTCCAGACAACGGACGGGGCTCCGGATCTGAAGAAAGCATTATGGCAACTGGCCGGCTGGTTGGGTTTTTACAATCTGATGGGGCGAATTTATCAAGCAGGCTGCCGTTATTATTGCCAATTTCAATGGTTTGCCTTCCGGCATCCGACAGAAGAAATGCAAGTAAAGCCAATGCTATAATGACAAAAATCCAGATATATAGTTTTGTTTTTGATATTCTTAATCTCATTCTAATGGCTTCATTTCTTTCCAGTTAGTGCCTTGTTTAATATCTACGATTAATGGGACATCTAGCTTGTAAACTTTTTCCATTATAGCTTTTATTTCTGGAGCGACCTTGTTTATAATATCTTTTTGAACTTCAAATACAAGCTCATCATGCACCTGAAGCAGTGTGCGTATTTTATCAGTATTGTATTTCTCTTGGAGGTGTTTGTATACCTTTATCATGGCAAGCTTAACAATATCTGCTGCAGTGCCTTGTATAGGCATGTTTATTGCCATACGTTCAGCTTGAGCGCGAAGTTGTTGAATACCAGAATCAATATTTGGGAAATATCTTCTGTGGCCGAAGATCGTTTCTACATAGCCTTTGCTATAAGCTTGATTCTTCGTATTTTCCATGTATTCTGCTATGCCTGAAAATTCTGCAAAGTACTTGTCCATAAACTCTCTGGCTTGAGCCTGATCTACTCCTGCAGTACGTGCAAAGCCTCTCACACCCATGCCATAGAGAATGCCGAAGTTGAGTACCTTGGCCTGTCGTCTGATGTCTTTGGTGACTTGCGATTCTGTAATTCCAAGCACTTCCATAGCAGTTCGCGTATGGATATCTTCCCCGTTTTTGAATGCTCTGATCATCTTTTTATCCCCTGCTACATGCGCTGCTATACGCAAATCAATTTGAGAATAATCGAATGAAAGAAGTCTATAACCGCGTTCAGGGATGAATGCTTTTCTGAATTCTCTGCCGAGTTCCGTGCGTACTGGGATGTTTTGTAAGTTAGGATCTTTTGAAGAAAACCTTCCAGTTACAGTGCCTGTTTGATTGTATGTTGTATGGATTCTTTCATCCTCATCTATCCATTCAGGAAAGGGTTCTATATAGGTTGTTTTCAGTTTCTGGAGCTCTCTGTATTGTAAAATCGGGTCAATTATTGGATGCTCATCGCGGATTTTTTCTAACTCCGGAGCTGCTGTTGAGAGTGCTCCCCCGCTTGTTTTGCGTACCTTTGTTTTGAGTTTGAGGTTTTCAAAAAGCACTGATCCAAGCTGTTGAGGAGAATTAATATTAAACTCACTCCCAGCAAGTTTATAGATTCGTCGCTCAAGTTTGGAGAGCTCGCTTTTTGTGATTGTAAGCAGGTCAGCTAATATTTTGGTATCGATCTTAATGCCATTTAATTCCATGTCAGCAAGTACGGGAATTAAAGGTAATTCGATTTCTTCAAAGGCTTTTTTTGATGTACTGGACTGGAGTTTTTTGTCCAGATATTTTTTGAGTTGTAATATGCGGATGGGGAATTCTTGGGCTGATGTATTTGGTGGTATGGATTTGCCAAGTTCGCTTTGGCATAGATCAGACAGTTCATATTTGCCACTGCCGAGGTTTAGCATGTATGCGGCAATCATTGTATCAAAGAATTTTTTAGGCTGGATTTTTTGTTTTATAAAATGTTTCACGATTTGTTTCACGTCGTGTCCTATTATCGTAATATCAGGGTTATTTAGCACTTCTTTGATTGGTTTTGGTATAGGATTATCCAATACAAAACAGCTTTTTCCATCCGAGCATCCATAAAGTTTCTCTTCCTTCTGTTCCATGTGGAACGCTGCTTCTTTTTGTTTTTTGATGCTGGTTGCTATTTTTTCCGGAGAGTCTTGAGATAAAGGTACTTCAGTCTTTGGTTTATTGAATCCCTTTGACGAAGATGACCCCATATCAAGTGTTGCTTGTGTGCCAAGACCGATGTTATCCAGACGTTTCATTAAACTTGAAAATCCATATTGGCGGAATAGATTTTCTATTTCAGTTCTATTTAGACGTTTTCTCCATTCGCTGTCTTTCATTGAAAATTTAATATCTACATCTGTAACAATAGTGGATAGTTGTTTGGAAAACATTGCCTGATCCTTATGCTCTCGAAGATTCTCTTGAAGCTTTTCTGAAACCTTGTCCTTTGATATCCCTGTTTTTGATTCAAGTTTTTTGTAGAGATTATCCAATGTCCCAAATTCCTGTATTAGTGCGGTTGCAGTTTTTTCTCCAATTCCAGGTACTCCGGGGATATTGTCAGACGGATCACCCTTAAGACCCTTGAAGTCATTCATTTGATCCGGCCTAAGACCATAGCGTGCTTTTACTGCTTTGTCGTCGTAAATGACTGTATCTCCCATTCCCCTCTTCATTGTTAGTATAATTACTTTTGTACCGTCAACTAATTGAAGCGTATCCAAATCCCCTGTTGCTACAATGATTTGAGTGTCTTTCTCCTTCTTGGCATTTTTAACAATGGTTCCGATTACGTCATCAGCTTCAAAACCCTGCTTTTCATAGATTGGTATTCCAAATGCTTTAACAATATCTTTGACTATTGGAAGCTGATCATAGAGTTCTTGAGGGGCTTTAACTCGATGTTCTTTGTATTCGGCAAATTCCTCATGGCGAAAAGTTGGTCCTGCCAGATCAAAGGTTGCAACAATATAGTCAGGATTTAGATCCTTGATTGTCCGTATTAGTATTGAGCTAAAGCCAAAAGCAGCATTAGTAACCATGCCCGAGGGTCCGGTTAAAGGAGGCAAAGCGTGAAAAGCCCTATGTACCAAGGCATTCCCGTCAATCAATATTAGTTTCTTCTTCATAGTTCTGCTATCACTTTAACACGGTTAGAGACTGATTTGTATATTTCTGGTTGTGATGTCCTTGTGATCGATTTTGATGGTTATACTGTTTTTTGGGATGAGCTTGCCTAGCTTCTCTGGCCATTCTATGAGAACGATATTAGAAGGGTCGTTCAGAAATTCTTCGATGTTTAGAGTCTCGATATCTTCCTTGGTATCCATGCGATAAGCATCAATATGGATTAGCTGTTTAAAGCCGGATTTCTGTTTATCTCTCTCACCTCTTTGTGGAACATTATATTGTTTCACAATAACGAATGTTGGGCTAGTGATATGGTTTTGTATACCTAATGCCTTGGCAAAAGCTTTGGCAAATGTAGTTTTACCAGTGCCAAGATCGCCTTGTAGGCGAATGATTTGGGCCTTAGTACGAGAGGCAGTAGAGTCATCTTTAAGTATCTGTAGTGCTATTTCCTTGACTAATTGATCTACCTGCTTAAGATCATATGTTCCATTTTTCATATATTTATCTTAGCATTTTAACGATTTTTTCAAAGGAGGGTTGCGAGAAATAATGATAATGATAAAATTGGGATTAAAGGAGAATTCGCCATGGGAGAACAGGGTGAGCCCGGTGGGGGCGAACGTTTAGTCGTTCGCCTTGGGTTGCTGGCTGGTAAGGGTATGGAAGTTGATAGAGATGATGAGGTGCCGCATGAGGATATCAAGTGTTTCTGCGGATCAAACCTCCAAGTCACCGAAGATGGAACCAAGTGCCCAACCTGTAAAAAGGAGTCAATTGCAATCGAGTGTCCGGAGTGCACCGTCGAACTCAAGGTCATACAAGGAAAGGCGCAGTGCTCTGCCGGACATTTTCGCATCGACCTCCGGAAGTGATTTTTCAGAAGTACTAACCATTGGGTGGCCCAGAAGAGACGTATTTAGTATACTGTGGCCGCCCACAACCAAAAGAGTATCACGATGTGGTGCTTTTTTGATTCTGGTGGCTAGCTGTATGACTCTGCTACATTCTTGAAATGAAGTATTCGTGCTTTGTGTGTGAGGCGGTTGAGTGTGACAGAGATGATATCTATTTGCCATTTAGCGTTTGGATTGCCTTGTTCATGTTCAAGATATAGCTTAGCTGTTTTGGTGATCTTTGCAATTTTGTTTGGATTGACTCGTTTTTCTGGTGAGAATTCTATGCCGTAATCTTTGTCATTCGCTTTGACCTCAACAAAGATAAAGACGTTGTTCTTCTTGGCTATAATATCTATCTCTCCCCAGGCTTTACGGTAGTTACGCATCACTATTTTATACTCCATATTTTTGAGATAGTGTGTGGCAATATTTTCGCCTAAAAAGCCCAATTTTTGATGTTTTTGCATATTTTATCAACTATCTCCTTGACGATTTGAGTTAAAAGGAGTAAGCTTCCTCCACGTTCTCGAAGGAGGACGTTTTGCTTTAACTAGCCATAAATTTATTATTACGCAGTTCAAAAACTTCTTTAAGAAACTATCAATTCCAACATTTATTAAGAGCGACCGTGTCGGGCTGGTTTTTGTTTTGGTGCTTGCTTTCGTAGTCGTGGCAGGTAAGGGAAATGCGCTTGAAGGAGGATATTCATCCTATGCTTCAAACTCAGTAGATAGTGTAGAGCTTACAGCTTCCATGGCTTCACTTAAGGGTAATATCGGTACTGTCTTTGATGTAGGAGATCTGTCGAGTAATGGAGAAATGCCATCAGCAACTATCTATGATAGCACTCTTATTGCAGGCAATTTTACGATAAGTGATCCAACTAGGGTGGCAGAAGAGACAAGGGGAGACAAGATTATTACATATGCTGTTGAGGAAGGAGATACATTATCTGGTATAGGTTCAAAATTCGATATTGAGATTCAGACTGTTTTGTGGGCCAATAATATAAGTAATGCTAATTTCATTAAACCAGGTATGCGGCTTAAGATTTTGCCAGTTGATGGCGTACTTCATAAGGTTTCTAATGGTGATACTGTTTCTGGTATTGCTGGTGAATATGATGTTGATACAGAGGATATAGTCGCATTTAATAGGCTTTCGGATGCAGGCGACCTTAAGATAGGACAGGAGATTATGGTGCCCGAAGGTAAGATTACGCCCAAATATGCCGCAAGTTCGAGGGTTACATATAAGGCAAGTACGACTCTTGTGAGTGCAGATGGATATTTCATTCATCCGGTTCCCGCATCTGTAAGAACACAGGGATTGCATGGTTATCGTTATAATGCCGTTGATTTCGGAGCTGCTTGTGGAACTCCAATCCGTGCTGTTGCTTCAGGAATTGTCAGTGATGCGCGATATTCAGGATGGAATAGTGGATATGGTCTTATGGTTCAAATAGACCATCCAAATGGAATGCAAACTCTCTATGCACATGCCAGTAAGGTTTTCGTGTCTGCTGGCCAGTGGGTTAATCAAGGTGATACGATAATGTTGATGGGAACAACGGGTCAATCTACCGGATGCCATCTGCACTTTGATATTATTGGAGCAAAGAATCCTTTTTAGATAATTGTATTAACAATTGAATAGTTCGATAGGCGTTTTTTATTGGAATTGTTCCGCACGGAACAATGTTTCATGCGGAACAATTAGATGCTAAACCTATGTGCTGACGGTGGTGCGGTAACTTATTGCTTCTGCAACATGATGTTTTTGGATTATGTCTTCTTCATCTATATCTGCTATTGTTCGTGATAACTTTAAAATTTTATGGTATCCGCGTCCTGAGACGAATCTTTCAGTGATAGATTTTTTTATAAAATTGTGAGCATCAGGCGTTAGTATACAGATATCTTCAATAAGAGAAGGTCCGATTTGATTATTTGTTTTAATTCCATGCTTTTTTAATCGTTTCATTTGTATGTTTCTGACACGAGACACCTCTTTCGTGATTTCCCTACTGGTTAATCCATAGGATTTGCCAGATAGTTTTTCAAATGTTTCACACGGAACATTTACCTGTAAATCAATTCTATCGAGCAGGGGACCGGATAGTTTCTTTTGATAACGGTAGACATCACTTGCAGAACAAGTGCATGCTTCTGATTCACTGCCATATTTACCGCATGGACATGGATTCATTGCTACTATTAGCATGAAGCGAGCAGGGAAGGTAATAGTGCCTGAAACTCGTGCAATACTTATGGAGCCTGTTTCAAGAGGTTCTCTTAGTGCTTCTATGGCATCTCTGCGGAATTCTGGGAATTCATCCAGAAATAGTACTCCGTGATGGGCAAGTGATATCTCTCCCGGCAATGGCCATGATCCACCTCCTGTAAGGGCTATTGATGATGAGGTGTGATGCGGAGAACGAAAGGGCTTATCTTTGAGTAGGGATATGTTGCGAGTAAGCCCGCGTACACTGTATATTTTGGTTACCTCTATAGATTCTTCATAATCCATTTTAGGTAATATCCCAGGCAAACAGCGCGCAAGCATTGTTTTGCCTGATCCTGGAGGGCCATGAAGTAATATATTATGCTCACCACAGGCAGTTACGAATAAAGCTCGTTTGGCATTCTCAAGACCTTTAATACCGGACAAATCATGGACATTTATTTTGTCCGGTATTTTTGTCCAGTGTTGTCCGGTATTTGTCCGGTATTTTTGTCCACGAAAAGGGGATATGACCATACTGCCATTTATATGTTCTGTGGCCTCGGATAGGCTCTTAACTCCAATAACATCAATGCCTTTTACTACTCCTGCTTCTGGAGCGTTATCATAAGGCACTATTATCTCATCAAAGCCATTAGATACAGCAAGAGAGGCATATAGTAGTGCGCCATTAATTCTTCTGACCGAGCCATCAAGTGAGAGTTCGCCAAAGAATATTTGGCGTTTTTTGTGCTTTTGATCCTTTGTATTTTCTCTGATTTGCTTGGTTGCATAAAGGTAGCCAAGCGCTATGGGCAGATCATAAGAAGATCCCTGCTTGCGGATATCCGCTGGTGCGAGATTTACAATAACTCTAATATTCTTTTGTTTGGGTCCGATATAGCCAGAGTTTTTGACTGCTGAAGCAATGCGATTTTTGGATTCTTCTACTGTTTTATCAGGAAGGCCTATAATACTAAAAAATTGCAGACCAGGAGAGGTGTCTACTTCAACTTCAACTACCAGGGCATTGAGTCCCTGTATGGCACCGGAGGAGACGCTAATTGGCATTAGGTGAGTTGGGGTCTATTTTTGACGCAGTTTATACACTTTGTGCTGGCAGGAATTGCTTTCAATCGCTTCATATTGATCTCGGCTTTACATGTTTGGCATTTACCATAATCTTTAGTTTCGATGTTTTTAAGAGCATTCTTTACCTCCTTGAGCCGTGTTTCAAGTTCCTGCTCTATTGCGCGCTGTCGCTCCCATGTAGTTACGTTTTGGGCTTGTTCGTCCAGAGTATTGGAAGAGTCCATCTTTTTAAAATTTGCCTGCCAATCATCCTCCACATTAGGATTCTTACGGGCAATTTGTTTTAACTGTTTTTCGATTGCTTTACTTTCTTCCTCTAGAGCTTTTTTAAGTTGTTTTACGTGTTTCGCGTCCATATTGCAAGTTTATATTTGCGAGGTAAAGATACCAGAAACTGGATTTTTTTGCAATGTTTCACGGACTATTAGATTGATTAAATAACTAAGTTTTATTTGCCAAGGACTTCGCCTCCAAGATTGTCTAGTATTGAGAACATATGATCTCTAGAATTTGTGACGATTAAGTAGGAGCCGTTACTTGACAAGGTTACAGTTGCATGGTCTATGGATTTCAACGGTGTCGAGTAGTTATTGTATCGTACGTCTGTGCCCCTGTGGTTCATATTTATAAATTCTTGAGATATTGCCTGACTTGGATCAAGTAGAAACAAATCTCTTATGTCGTCTGCAAGAGTAGTCTCCCACTGACGTATTCCATTGTTCGCAAGACTCATATTGGTCAATCCTACTATAAAACCGCGACTTATTGTTCCATCTGAATTGCCGAATAAAGTATAGTAGAATTCTGTATCATTTACTGCTGTTGATATTTCTGATGGAGGATTTAGTAACATTTTGTCTGCGAAATGACTGAACGTATAACGATTTTGGGACTGATCATCGGAATCAACTAAATAGTATACTGCCAAATCTCCGGGTAAGGGAGGATTTTCGTCTGTTGCCTGTGTAATACCTGATATTGCATCTGTTTCTGCGGGAATTATCAGGATATTGATAGGGGATAGCAGGTCATTTAGTGAAATAGGCGTTGGTGTCGGAGTCGCTGTAGGTATAGGCGTTGGCGTTGACTTCGGTTCTGAATCACGAATTACAAAAAACCAAACTAATACAGCTATGATAGCGATTAATAAAACTGCAGTAATAATTATTGTAGCCTTGGATCCGCTGTTTGGTTTGGGCGGTTTTATTCCGCCGATTGGAGCGCCTATCAGCGGCGGAGTAATGCCAGGCTTAGGTCTTGGCAGAGGCGGTGTAATCCCTGATGCGGGCATTGGCGGTACTCCAACTGGTTTGGATGGCGGGCCCATAGAAGATTTATCGCCTCCAAAAAGCGGTGGCGGGCTACCAACTGGCTTAGGCATTGGTCTATGAGATATGTTGGGAGCTGGTATTCTCGGTGCAGGGGCTATCGGAGGAGCCATTGGAGGTTTAGGTGGAGCTGGTGGAGCAGAAGGTGCTGGTGTTGGAATATTTGATGGAGCCCCCGCTCTGCCTGCAATATCATCACTCATTGTCCTTATTGACGATTGTAATGTAAGAGGCTTGCCCTGTTGTGGGGGCGGCTGTGGAGGGGCTAGAGGCTTAGCTCCTTGTCCTCCTATTTGTGGTTGTGGTGTATCTGCCATATATTTTGAGACATCATAATGTCTCGTTAATACACCGGAGACATTAGGATGCCTTAGTAAGCATAGTTAAGTTTATTCTACCATACTCGTCTACGTTTTTCACACTAACATGTACACTTTGACCGACTTTTAGAACGTCAGAAGGCTTGTTTATCCTTTTTTCTCGGGAGATCTCGCTTACGTGAACTAAACCTTCTTTATCAGGCATGTATTCAACAAAAGCACCAAAGTCTAGAAGTCTTGTTACTTTGCCCTCGAATTCATCTCCAGCTTTTGGTTCATATGTAATAGCATTGATCATTTTAAGAGCTGCATCAAAATCTCCTGTACCTCCTTCAGAAGTTACGAATACCATTCCATCATCCTCTATGTCGATGTTAACTCCGGTTTTATCTATAATGCCATTTATGGTCTTGCCATGGGGGCCTATTAAGAGACCAATCTTTTCCGGATTGATATTTAATGTAATTATTTTTGGTGCTCGTGCAGATAGTTCTTTACGCGGTTCGCCGATTACCTTGGTGATTACTTCCAGTATCTCCATGCGAGCTTTACTTGCTTGTTTGAGGGTCTTAAGCAATATTTCATGATCAATTCCCTCGACTTTTACATCCATTTGAAGCGCTGTAATTCCATCTTTGGTGCCGGCTACCTTTAGATCCATATCTCCATAGTGATCTTCGGGACCTTGTATATCTGTTAATACCTTATGATTATTACCGTCCTTATCAAGCATTAATCCCATAGCAATGCCCGCTGCAGGGGATTTAATTGGTACGCCGCCATCCATAAGCGCAAGAGTGGAACCGCAAACAGAAGCCATAGACGAAGATCCGTTTGAAGATAGGATTTCAGAAACAACCTGTATCGTATAGGGGAAGTCTTCTTTTGAGGGAATTAATGGCAGTAGAGCTTTTTCTGCTAATGCTCCATGTCCGATTTCACGGCGTCCTGGGAATCCTACGCGTCCTGTTTCTCCTACGCAGAAAGGAGGAAATACATAGTGGTGCATGAATCGTTTCTTAGTCAGATCCATCTCCATTGTCTCTACCCATTGTTCCATGCCAGGCGATGCTAGTGTCAGGATTGAAAGAGCCTGTGTTGCGCCTCTATTGAATATTGCTGAACCATGTGAACGAGGCAATGCTCCAATCTCTGCATTTAGCTCTCTTATCTCATCTATCTTTCTGCCGTCCAATCTTTTCTCGCTTTTTACTATATTTTCATGCACTATGCGATCTACTTCTTGTTCTAATATTGTTTCTGTTTCTTTGAGTTTAGTCTTAAAATCTGGATCCTCTGCAAAGGTATTTTTTACAAATTCTTCCATTTCTTCCTTTGTAGTATTCATACCTTTTTTGCGGTCTTGTTTTGTGCCTCCGTACATGCGTTCTTCAAGTTTTGGAGCAATAAACTCGCGTACCTTAGCAGCAAATTCAGCATCAGGTTCACTGATCTTAGCCTCTTGTTTCTCTAATTTATTCTCTCCATATATCTCATTCTGGAATTGAATGATTGTCTGCAGAGTTTCAAATCCTTTTGATATGGCATCTGCAGTGTCTTCCTCGGATACGATATTGAGTCCTGCTTCAAGCATGTTCATCTTATTAGCTGTACCAGCAACAAGAATATCAAAGTCGCTTTGTTTGCGTTGTTCGTAGTTAGGATTGAATACTAATTTTCCGTCTATTCTTCCTACGCGCACGCCTCCAATAGGCCCATCAAATGGGATATCGGAAATCATGAGTGCCAGGGATGAGCCGAAGATAGCTGGTATGTCAGGGTCATTCTCTCCGTCGAATGAGAACACAGTAGCAATGACTTGAATTTCATTACGGACTCGACTGTCGAATCTAGGCCTTAATGCGCGGTCTATAACACGGCCTGACAGTATTGCTTCGTCAGATGGACGCGTTTCACGTTTGATCCACTTGGATCCTTTTATCTTTCCGGCTGCATAATAGCGTTCTTCATACGCTACAGTGAGAGGGAAGTAGTCAGTATCTCTTGGTCCTGACATTGTGGCAGTTACCAATACGGTGGTTTCCCCATACTGTACGAGACAGGAGCCATTTGCCTGTTGGGCTAATTTGCCCAAAGTAACAGTTAGCGGTTTACCCGCATACTCTTTGGTATATACTTTTGTTTCCATATTGTTTCACAAACTTGCACGAAGTTGAGCGATGTGGATCTGGCCGGCCCTTTGCAGAACAAAAGGCCGGCCAAAGCCCCATATCAAAGCATAACGCACCACTTCACACAGAAATGTGATTTATATTACTAACGGGATTATATCACGATTTTTGAGAAAAACCAGGCTCTGCCCAAACCTCCATTTATTTTATTTTCACTAAGGAATGTATATCGGAGCAGTAACTACTTTCCATTCGCCATCTATCTCTTTAACTCCAAAGGTGAATTCACTTGTAGGTATATAATCTTCCTCTACCTGCATGCCACAGCATGGACCAATCTCTAATATACTGCCATCGTCTTTCCTAAACTGTACACTCAATACATATAGGTCTGGATCTTCTTTTCGAATGGTCAATACTTCTACTGACAAAAAACAGTTAAGGTCGTGACAATAACTCTCTAGAACTTTTGCCTTATTGTCTCTATGCTCTAATGGTGCGAATGCCTTCATACCCTCCCATACTGGGCCCCTCAAGATTGTACTACCCTGTTCAAACTGAGGTTCAAATATTGCTACAGCTTTTTCGAACTGCTTATTGTTCAGAAAATCGAAGAAATCAGTTAATACGGTCTTTGCAGAATCTATTTCTGATATTGTAAGAGGGACTGACGCAAAAGATGGAGAAGTGAATTTAATTGAATTGATAGTTTGGGAAATAATACCAGCCTCTCTTACTGCCCATTGAGGAATCTTTTCTGTCGGCATTGATCCGTCGAAATATTTAATATCGGATTCACCTGACCCTTCTCCTTCCGGACTCTCATAGCTCTCAGTTATTTGCATCCAGGTGCCCTCGTGCATTTTTATATAAGTTTTTATGTCTATAGTACCCTTGTAATATTCCTGATAAGGGGGAAGTTGAATTCCTTTTTTCTCGCCGATTTCTATTATAGTGCATTCTACTTCGTTTTTGCCTGCGTCGAGTGGGTATCCGTTAACTTTTAGAGAGCATTTTCCTTCGACTGGCATTTGTAATGCCTTATTCATATTTTCCGGGGACGAATAGACATTTGGGAGAGAGCCTTCTTCGGCGTCGCAATTTGATAGATTATAATTGCGATCCTCTTCTGTCCATATTCTTATCTCTAACAATGAATGTATTGGTGAGGGTACGTTCCATCTGTGGGAGTAATTACCGCAATTAATTGGTGGTCCATAATAGTATACATCTTTGTTGTTATTTTGGACCGGATACTTTATCTCAAATCCAAATTCTTCATTTCTATAGGTCTGCCAGTCAGAGGTGTCTAGGGATTTCATAAATGGCCATATGCCGACAATCCATGAGAGGATAAGATAAATTATCACAAGAACCAATAGGCTCATCAGACACGCCTTTACGTTGTTTTTGTGAGGAGCAGTGTCACTTATTGTTTGTTCCATCGGTTGTTCGTTTTGTAGTGTTTCCATAATATTTTATTTTATTAAATACTTTTTAGGATTTTGGTCTAAGTCTCGGAACAGATCAACTACCTCTTTGAGCTTGCTTGATGTGCTTCTGCCGAAGGATGAAGCTTCCACGCGAAGACCTTTATTGATACGGAGGTACTCTACTAGCGGTATAAAGTCGCCATCTCCTGTTACTAGAATTGCTGCGTCTATTTTATCCGCAAGAATTACTGTATCCATTGCCATCCCAACATCCCAGTCGGCTTTTTTCATGCCTCCTGAAAAGACTTGCAGGTCTTTGACCTTAATTTCAAATCCGCTTTTTTCGAGGGCTTCTATGAATGCACGCTCCTCACCGCTTTCTGTTTTAATTACATAAACAAAGGCTCGGATTAGCTTGCGTTTGCCAACTAAATCATCGAGCAAGCGTTTGAAATTAAATTTGGCTTGATAGAGGTTCTTGGCTGAATGGTAGATATTTTGGGCATCAATAAAAACACCTACACGCTGGTGTTGAGTTTCTGCTGAAGAAGATTGATTTATTCGGGGCATTATGGAAATTTTTTTACTTTTTCAAACCTAGCTGTTTCACTATTTTAACATGTCTTTCAGGAAAGTCTCGTTTTAAAAGCTCAAGCAGTCTGCGACGCTTCGCAACCATCTTCAAAAGTCCGCGTCTGGAACTATTATCTTTCTTATGTTTCTTAAGATGTTTGGACAATTGCTCAATTTCTTCGCTAAAAAGTGCAATCTGAACTTCAGGAGAACCAGTATCTCCTTCTTTGGGTGCGTATTTGGTTATGATTTTGCTTTTCTTCTGAGTCGTTAGCATAGGACAAAAATATCACAAAAACCCATAAAATGCAAGTCCATCTTATTGTGCGACACAGCTATATATTGCTATACTATATATGTGAATATCAAAGATCTCAAAAACCAATTCCTTGAACATCTAGAAATTGAGAAAAATAGATCCCCCAAAACAGTAGAAAATTACGATCACTATTTATCTAGATTCTTTATTTTTGCAAAAATAGACAAACCCTCACAGCTCACTGAAGAGTTGATCCGCAAATTCAGACTGCATCTCAATAGAATGACCGATAACAAAGACAAATCACTTAAGAAGGTAACTCAAAATTATCACATTATTGCGCTTAGGGCTTTTTTGAAATATCTATCGAAGCGGGATATACAAACTGTTCCGGCAGAGAAAGTAGAGCTTGGCAAGCAAGAAGAGCGACAAGTTGAATTCCTTGAAGAAGGCGAGTTAAAGAAGTTTTTGGATTCTCCAAAGATGAATACGCTTGCAGGACTTCGTGATAAATCAATTCTTGAGACTCTTTTTTCAACCGGGCTTCGCGTATCAGAGTTATGTTCACTAGATCGAGACTCAATTGATCTTGATAGGGGAGAGTTCTCTGTAAAAGGCAAAGGCAGTAAGATACGGTTGGTCTTTTTATCTGATGATGCCAAGTCTACGATTATTCAATATCTAGATAAACGAGTTGATGCTGATGAGGCGCTTTTCATACGAGTTCCTAAGGATGAAAAATTTGAAAAATACGAAAACCTTCGTCTCACTCCACGCAGTATACAGAGAGTCATTAAAAAGTATGCAATTGAATCAGGCATTGTAGGCAAGAAGGTCTCGCCTCATACATTACGCCATAGCTATGCAACAGACCTTCTTCGCAATGGTGCTGACATCCGTTCAGTGCAGGCTATGCTTGGACATTCATCTGTAACAACAACTCAAATTTACACTCACGTGACAGACAAGCAGTTACGAGAGGTGCATAAGAAGTTCCACGATAAAAAGTAGGTGGTATAATGAATACATATGGAAGAACAAATAAACAACCAGGAGCATAAGATAGGTATTTGGCCGATGATTGCAGGCGTAGTGATTTTGATTATTTTAATAATTGTGGTTGCGTGGCTCTACAACAGAGACGATGGTATCTCAACCCCTACGCCATCAGTTTCGCCCGAGATATCAAATATTGAACAAACGTCTTTTCTTTTTGGTAATCCATATGATGCTACCTATGCAGATTGGGTTGAAGTTTTAAATGAAAATGATGTCCCATGCGAGGGTATGAACGATGCGTATAATCCGATATCAATACATGAATCGGACAACGGTATACTGGTAACAATACTTTGTTATTCTGCGGCATATAACAGTGAATTTATAGCTGTTTATTCGGACGAGGGAGGAAATTTTACAGTTCTGTCATTTCCGATACCTCTAGATGATGGCATCTGGAGAAATGATGAGATAGTTTGGGGGCTTAGATTTAATGAGAATAATAATATATTAAGTACTATTATGATGGGACGCGGACTAGGAGACTGTGGAGAGTCAGGAGAGTATATTTTAGATGAGACTCAATCTAAAGTTGAGATACTTGAATATAGGAGAAAGCCTGAATGTGATGAGTACTATGGTTTTTGGCCTATTGTATATCCTGATACTGAAGGTTATAGATACTACAACATGGATAGAAATGGTTCTAATTCTTTTCTAATGCTTAGATCGGTTCACGATTCTGATCAATATATTGTTGAATTAAAAGGTAGCGGAGGGTCTTCTGAAATGGCTCCAGCAGACTGCTACATAAGTGCTAGAGGAGAACCGTATGATGATGATACTCTAAGAGCTAAATTTGATCTGGCAAATCCTCTTGACGAAGAGAGGATACTTGAGATGAATTATAGTTACAATGAGGTAGAAATCACTAGAGCAGATACTTTCGGTTATTGTAGTTTAGGGACGAATTTTTTGGGCACCTATCGTTATATAGAACCTCCTATATATGATTAGTACTGATTACACTTGACGTTAAAGAATATGGTTAAAAAAAATGGTTCAAGTTTGAGTGCATTATTTCTTTTGATTTTAGTTAATCTGATTCCTTTGTTTGGGGTATTATATTTGGATTGGGGTGTAGTCACGATTTTGGTTTTGTATTGGATGGAGAGTGTGGTAATAGGGTATTTCGGATACAAGAAGATTTTTAAAGTTACTGGAAATAGGCCCAAAAAACATTTTTTTGGACTCCTTTTTGGACTCCTCGGGCCTGCAAGTTATTTTCTTTTCAATTTTATCGTATTCATATTAGTAGACGCTCTTTTTTTGGTAATCCTTTTAGTTATCTTTTTACTTCAGACTCCAACAAGTTTTATAGAATATGATTTATCGTTTTCGTATTTGATAATCGGGTTTATAGGATTCTGGATAAGCCATTGGTATTCTTATCGTTCTAACTTCTTAGGACGTGAAGAATATTTGAAATATACGCCAAAGAGCGTTACGCGCGCTCCATATAAAAGAATTTGGGTCATGCATGCTTTCATAATAGTTGCAGGAGGAATCATGGCTTGGACGTGGTCGCTTGTCTCGCTTCTTCTAGTCTTGGTTGTATTAAAAATTGTTGCAGATATTACACTGCATCTAATGGAACACAACTTTTATCGTAATAATAAAGAGCAGTAGTATAATTAACCTCAATCTCTTAGCATAATAAAACATGCAGTTATAGAACTGCATGTTTTATTTAGATATTTTTTGTCTATAGAGGCTGGTCTATTTTAATATCTTCATTCCTCCAATGATAGGGAGTTCTTTCATCTCATTGTTTGCGCCATGCATTATGCCTATGATCCACAATATAAATAGTATTAGATTGATTGCCATCCATGCCAGCCAGCCAAGGAATGGGATGAAAAGAAGTATCCATCCCGCTATTGATGCTATGACGGCAGCTAGGAATAGTATGAGTTGTTGGTTGGCGTGAAATCGTTCTGTCTGTCCTTTGAGATTTAGGAAAAACAAAATTGGAATCACATACCCTAAAATAATCAGCGTATGTGAATTATTAGCTCCTTGTGGTTGCTGTGGCTGCTGCTGATATTGTTGGTTAGGTGGCGGTCCTTGTTGAGGCTGTTGTTGATTCATATCCATAATATTTCTCTTAGGACACGGTGATCTATGCCATCGTGTATTCGAGTTTTAATTCTATAACTATGACATGTATTCTATCATTTTAAGGGTTTTAGGTTATCAACATTGCTTTTCTGACATTATTACTGTGATTAGGCTATAAAAGTGGTATTATAGAGTAATTGATTTATATAATTTAAATAAAATATTATGGAAACACAAAATACACCAAATCCTTCAACGGTCCCAGTTATTGCAGGAGGTTCTTTTAGTGCAACTCAGATTGTTATAGCAGTTGTTGTTCTTCTGGCAGTTGGAGGCGTAGCATGGGCAGGATATTCGTATTTGGGAAGCAAGACTGAACAAAAATTACTTGTAGATGTAATTGAGAGTATGGAGGAAGTTGATTCTATGACTTTTGAAGCGTCATTTAACATTTTGATTACTGATAATAGTTACTCTTCAGGCCTTCTTGGTGGCCTTGCTAATACTTTTGGAGTATTTATGGGGGATGAGATTTCTGATGATTTGGCCTTATCTCCTATCATTCCATCGAGTCGGGAGATCTCATTTACTGTTGATATCAATGGTGCTTCTGATACCACGGATATTGATAATCAAAAGTTTGAAATGAATATGGATGTTGGGGTAGAAGGAGCTGATCTTGAATATATGACAGGAACAGATGAGCCACTCTCAATAAGTATGCAGATGAAAGGAATAGGAGATGTCGTATATGTGAAGCTTGATAGAATCGGAGGTATGTCACCTTTGGGTATTAGTATAAGTACAGACAAGTGGATTAAGATAGACCCTAAAGATCTTGCAGAACTTGAGGAACTCACAGGTTCTCTTGGAGCTCCGACATATGACGATATAGATGAAGAGCGTTTGAATGCTTTGTTGGAACCATATATGGATCAATTCGTCGATATTATGGGTAAGTATGACATCGTTAAGGTTTTGAGTTCTGGTTCTGGTCCTGAGATAGAAGGGGAGGAGACAACTAGTTCCAAATTTACAGTGAACAAAGAAGAGACTGTGGATTTTTGGATAGAAGCAATGCCTGTTTTCACGGAAATGATGGATAAAATATATTTTGAATTATTTGGAATTGAAAATATGATACTTGGAGATGCAGATCTTTCGGACTTTACAGATGAAGAAATAGCAGAGGGGAAGGCAGAGATATTGAAGATGTTAGAAAGTGTAAGTTTAGAGGGTTCAGCTACTATTGGAAATGATAGTGCAATTCCGTATGATATGGAATTTAATCTAGATATAGATGTAGAAAATTTGGGCTCTATGGAGACATCCTTTGATTTTCACATGAGAGATATTAATGAGCCTGTTATAGTAGAAGAACCGGAAGACTATATTACATTGATTGAGTTTATTGAGGGGATGGATGGAATGGATTCTGGTTATGATTATAATAATTCTGCAGCAGATGATGTAAAGAGGGTGGCAGATGTGAACAATCTCCGTACTGCAATAGAGATGTATTATGATGATTTCGGTGAATATCCAGATATGCTTGGAGATTTGGTTACAGAAGGATACTTGATGGAAGAACCTTATGATCCATTCTGGGATTGGTCTTATGATTATGCTAGTTCTGGTAATAAGTATCAGATATCTGCAGACCTTGATAGTGGTTATCCTGATGAAGGGAATCTCGCTAATGATAGCGATATTGATGCATCATCTTGGGGAGGAGTAGATGGTAATCTTGAGGAATGTTCTGGATTTGGCTGGGATTGTTTCTTTGATCTGGGATCGGAATAAGTTGCGCTAGTTTCTTGAACTCGCTTGACTTAAAATTGACTTAAATTTGAAAAATGGTATAATGCAATCGGGCTTGAAAGGCTTCGATGGAGGTTCATTTACAGGATTGAGCACGTCGAGTTTACCGATGTCTCGTAAATAATGTCGGTGCAAGATAAGTGCAAACACATCTTATCAAATGCCATCTATGGCAGGAATGTCACAAATGGCAGTAGCATAACTTTTTAGTATAGCTACCGTCTTACCTCGGATTCTCGCTAGGGGGATAAGGCGTCATTAGCGAGAAACTTTGCCTGCTATTACTATGACGGCAGAACATCGCAATTCCCATAGTACATTGCCTGAGCTTTTGTTCATTCCTTATCAGGCGGTGTAAATCGGAATGAACTAAACGTGTAGTATCATCTTGTATCAACTTTCAGACGGGGGTTCGATTCCCCCCGAGTCCACAAACGAAATAACCCTTATTTTACGGGGGTTATTTTTGTTGACTCCCAGGGATATTTGAACCTTTTCAAACAAAAAAGCGTCACAGGTGTGATGCTCTTTTGATTCTGGGCGACCCCTGATTGCTCGTGTGAGCAGGGGTCGCCCATCTGTACTTACTGGGCGGTAGCAGCCGCCCGGCTTTCGACCCACTCTCTACTCACCACATGGGCGAGCAAGTAGTTCACGGCCTCCTGTAACGCGGAGGCCCTCATGAACTCGTAGGTGGGGTCCTTTTGGACCCCGAGCT
The DNA here is from genome assembly GCA_043821485.1 of Parcubacteria group bacterium. Classification (GTDB taxonomy): domain Bacteria; phylum Patescibacteriota; class Minisyncoccia; order 2-02-FULL-40-12; family IGHO2-01-FULL-4-A; genus JBDRCU01. The sequence goes on from JBDRCU010000057.1 coordinate 54,018, forward strand.
TCATCGCCGAGAGGCCGTAGCCCAGGGCATTGACGCCCTTTAACTGGCCTCTGCCGTTGCTGTCCAAGCACTTGTCAATGTGCTTGGTGGCATTGTCGACGAGTTTCAGGAACTCATCGACATCGACGTCGTACTTGGCCAGGACATCCATTGCCTTGGCCAGATCATCTATTGGGTTACCATGGACCATGAGGACCATGGCAGAGAGGGAGCTGAGCTCCCGTTTTGTGGTGTGATGCACGTAGGCCATTTTTGGCCTCCTTTTTTAAAGTACCCCACCCCTAACGAGGTTTCGGGGTTAATTTTTGCTTTTCGCTATAGACACAATGCCTATGCGAGTACAGCCCCCTTCCCGGGTCTTCTGTCAATTTAATGTATATTATAACATATAATATATTCTTTTGTCAACCTCATATATAGTAGATTCAAACTTCAATTACACCACCCAATTCCCAAAAACCCCTCATCTCCCTCACCAAAAGGTTCATATTAAAACATCCCGAGTCCACAAAGAAAAAATATAAAACACCCTTTTGGGTGTTTTATATTGGAATAAATTGGATGCTTAATGATATAATTAATCTATGCTTGATCCTCAACTAATAACTTACATATCTCAACAACGCCAAGCGGGTATTCCAGATGATCAAATACGATCCAGTCTTTTGTCTTCAGGATGGCAGGCTACAGACATCGATACGGCTCTTGGTGGGGGACAAGCTCAACCTGCTCAAACAACGCAACCTGTTCAGCCCACTCAACAACCTCAACCAGTGCAACAACCCCAACCAACCTCTTCAAAGAAAACTCTTATCCTAATCATAGTCATGACTGTACTCATCATAGCTCTCATAGCTTCGTACTTCCTTTTCTTCAGAGATTCATCTTCTGATCCAACCCCAACTCCTCAATCCCCAACCAAGCGAACAACAATCAATGCATATGGTACTACCATAACTCCGGGAGTAGATTACTATGAAGGATTGATAGTATTCAGTCTCAGAAATGATAAAAGATTGACTTATCAAAATGGAACTGATCTTCCTGAAGGGTTAACGCCCATCGATCAATTAGATGATACTAACCCTAATTCTCTAATATCTCTATTCAATCAATATAACTCTACAGACTTAGAAAGAAACTATAGAGGAATAGATGAACAAAGCACTTCATATACATTACATATACCAGAAGACACAGATATCCTTGAGATAATGACTGATTTGCAGAGGACATCAGAAGTTAGATTTGCTGAACCTAGGTATATACCATATCTAGATGATGCGCCATCAGATCCATTTTTTCGTTCAAAAGGGTCATTAGGGGGCGATTATGATGATCAATGGAATTTTAAACTCATAAATATGGAACAGGCATGGGAGATATCGAAGGGAGAAGGAGTTACAGTAGCTGTGATAGACTCGGGCGTGGATCATGAACACCCTGATTTAGAGGGGAACGTTCAAGAGGGCTATTATTATAGCTACGGATGGAAGGATACCGATATAAAACCTCGAGGTATTCATAAGGGATGGGTAGGCGATTGTACTCAGACTCATGGTACAATGGTTTCTTCTATTCTGGCAGCCAAGAATGATGGCAAGGGTATGGTGGGTGTAGCACCAAAAGCAAAGATTATACCAATAGTGGGTATAAGATCAGTTTCTTGCAATGGCATAGAGGGTGAATCTTTAGGTTATGAAATGTCCATAAGGAAAGCAGCCGATTTGAATGTGGATGTAATAAATATGAGTTTGGGTTATCGAGTTCCTCTTGTATCTGCTGATCTTACTGAGGCAGTACTCTATGCGGTAAATAAGGGAACGGTGTATGTTACTTCTGCAGGTAATGATCATAGAGACACGACTTTTGGCTCCCCTGAAAATATTCATGAAGCAATAGTTGTCGCAGCAGTAGATGAGAATGATAAAAAAACAGATTATTCTAACTATGGACCAACAATTGATGTGACTGCTCCAGGCGGAACTTGGAAGAGACCCATATTAGGAGCATGGTCTACAATGTTCCCAGGTGATGCGACATATGATAAAGAGGAATCTGTAGTCGATGAGAAAGGGCTATATGCAGGGACAACGGGAACCTCCTTTTCTGCCCCTACTGTAGCAGGTGTAGCAGCTCTTGTTATAGCTCAGGATAAAACCTTAACACCAAGTGAAGTGGAATGTGCATTGAAGCTCGGAGCAAAAGATGTAGAAGAGCCAGGATTCGATCCAAAGTCAGGATTTGGGAGAGTAGATGCATATAAGTCACTACTTTTATCCAAGGATGACTTAAAGCCATTTGATGAAGAAGGTAATCCTACAGAAGCAGAAAAATGTTTTGAGCAGGTAGCGATAACATATCCTGGGATAAATGAAGGTATAAATGCAACAAGATTAGAGCCACTAGGAATTAGAGGTTTAGTATCTATTACAGATATTGACTATTATGTCCTGGAATATCTTAAAGAAGGAGCTAATCCAAAGACAGGATGGATAGAGATATTTAGGGATACTAAAGAAGTAAAAGATGGGATTTTAGGACAATGGGACATAAAGGATTTAGAGGAAGGGAATTACCAATTGCGTCTGCATGCATTTAATAAGTCCGGTAAGCGATACGAAAATGAAGTATCTTTCTATATATATAAAACCGTTGCATGTTTTATTGACGGAATTACCAGCATTGATGGGACTACAAGGAATCTAGTAGAGCCTACGAGATGTAAAATTATGACGGAATTAAGCTCTTCTAGTCCACTTTGGCTAACATTTAAAGATAAGAGTTGGCAGATAGTTTATCCCATACCAGGTGATGGTCGAATTGTAACCTATGATGATAAGACTCACTATCTATATGTAGATAAGAAAAGTTGTGATGATAATAATCCTGAACACGAATTTCGTGTAAATTGTAGTTGTATTGATAAGTATCCAGCTGAAAGTATATGCGTAGAAGAGGAGTATACATTTACTGATAAATCAGGTGTAAGGAAATCAAATACGAGTGCCTACGGTATATTATCTCATTGGCAAGAGAATGATCCAGGTAAGGTAACATGTGAGGCAGTAGATGATTTAGCAGATGATACTGATCTTAGTAGTCCATTTAATTTTGAGCACGACAATGAGTTCTTATGTGAAGAGAAGGAGGATACGCCGGAACCAGTTGTATCAGATGAGAGTATACTTTGTACTTTTTCATCTGAAGAAAGAAAAGAAGGAGATTTCATTTCACATGCACAATCAAGAGGTATGGTTAGTAGTGGGGGGAGTATCGAAGGTATATCCCTTAGTTATGAAGAGAGAACTGTGTTTAAAAATGGTAAGGTATATCTTGCTTCGGATTTTTTTGGATCATTTGATTCAGGAGGTGGAGTCGATGATTGTAAATGGGTTTATGCTGATTATCCTTCAGATAAATTTGGTCTATTATCTAAAGAAGAGATAGATATCGAGATGATGCATTCAGATAGAAGACTTGATGATGAGTTGGGACTACCGCCAATATTACCGAAAGATCTATGCACAAGGGATGTCTCTTCTGAACTTTTTGAAACGCCAGGTAAAGAATGCAGTATAGAAGAGTATGAAAACGCTGTAGTAAAAAAAGCCGAAGACAGATTTCCACCAGGAGAGCTGGATACGGTAAAGAGCGAACTTAGGAAAGTGGGGATAGATTTTAGAGAGTCCGTAATAGAGGACGCTCCAAGTATATGGGAGTTTGTTCAAAAGCCATGATGAATGCAGGTTTTGATGATATATTAATCTTAATATCCCTCTATGTCTAGTCCTCAACTCACAACCTACATCTCTCAACAACGCCAAGCTGGTATTTCAGATGATCAAATACGATCTAGTCTTCTATCTTCAGGATGGCAGGCTGGGGATGTAGATATAGCTCTTGGTGGGGGACGATCTCGACCCGTTCAGCCAGTTCAATCCCAGCAGCCAACAGCGACCCCGAAAAGCAATAAGAGATGGTTGACCATACTAATAGCAGTAATAGTGGTAATTTTAGTTGTAGCATCCCTATTCTGGTATCTAAAGAATAAAGATACAGGCGTTCCTCAAGAGTTAACTCAATTGAATGAGCAGCTCCTAGATTATCAATCTAGAGAAGAATTAATACAAGCTATAGATATACTGAAGAATCATAAAAATTCAGATAATGAATATTTTCAAGAAGAGAAGAAGTTTTTAGAATCTAAATTGGTAATTTTGGATTTTCAAAATGCGATGAAGGATATGAAAGATAATGACTTTAAATGTAGTGATAGAGAAGGGTTCTTTCAAACAATAAGGAATGCACAAGAGATAACGTCACAGACAAACCCCGAGCTATTAGAAGAGATAGAAGTGTCTAGTAGTTTAGACCTATTTCTTCCAGATCAAGATAGCTGGCAATTGATAGAGAGATTTTATGAAGACGTGTATAGACATACATGTGTAAACCCTGTTTCAACAGATTTGCCGGTGTCTACAACAGGAGAAATAACGATGCTTGTAGAAAGAATTATGTCTGAAAAAGGTGCCACTGAAGAAGCAATGGTATCGCAGTGGGACGATGTAGTGGGCCCTAGTAATGATATACGTACAGGAGCGGGTATCCCTATAGCATTAGACAGGGATTACTGGTTCTATTTCATTGATTATGATCCAGGAGCAATGTTTGCACATGATGTACTTTATCTATTCATTGATAAAGATTCTGGTGATTACATAGCGTTAGAAGAACAATGGTATCCAGTAATAGACGGTAATGCATTTTTGGGTGTAATTGAAGAGGATCAATTAACAGTAGAAGAACAAATTTCAGTAATGGAACCAAGTCGAGATTCAGGGAACGTACTGGGAGTATTAAATCCTTGGTCTGTACCAGAGGCATCTGCCCAAGAGCTTGCAGAAGGAAATGAAAAATACGCAATCTTGATTGCAGGTTCTGGAGATCTGACTGCTTTTCAAAATGAAGCAGCGATCTTTTATCATTTAGTAAAAGATCGAGGATATAAGGATGAGAATATAGAATATTTGTCATGGTCTAGAGAAGAGTTTGAAAGAATAAGGCCAGACTTATTGCCCCATACCCCGTGGCTTTTTGAGGGAACAGATGCACTGACTAGTAAAGCCAATTTCCGTAGTGCAGTAAATAAAATAGCAAATAAGATTCAATGTGGAGACGATTTTTTTCTGTCTTATGGAGGGCATGGAAGTAATACTGGCATCGATGGACATTGGATTAATAAGAAAACAGGAGAAAATATTTGGACTGTATTGCCAGAGGAGCCACCAAGTCGGGACTTATGGGAGCTGATGAATACATCTGAAGTATGGACATTTGATATCGGTAAAGACTCTGATGGTACTATGATCGCTGCCAGTTCAAACGAGATAATCCATGCTTTAAATAAAATGGACAGTTGTAATAAAATGCTTGTATTAGATTCGTGTTTTTCTGGTAAGGGAATGGCAGAGATAGTAGCTGATAGTCCTGGAACTACGGTGCTGGCAGCAACTAAAGCCGACGAAGTAGGTAGATTTTCCTGGCCTCTTGTCATAGGAAGTAATTATGTAAAAGATTACAAAAATAGGGGGGATGAAAGCATTGGGATAATAGGGCCAGGCATGTTTATACTTAAACTTTATGAAGCAATCGATAAGAATGGTGAGAATCTTTTTGAGGATTTAAATAATGCATTCAGTGTAGTCCAAACTCAAGGGATTAGTCGTCATACTCCTCAAAGAGCTGAATCCACTCTTGCTTGTACCTGCGAAGGCTGCTATATAGGCTCTCTTAATCTCGATAAGCCAACAACTTGTACCAAAGAAGCAAACGATGGCATAGGAATAGACCTATCTTTTAAAGATGGTTCTTGGAGAATGAAATATCAAGATAATGGTCCAATGAGTGAGATCGTATACAAAGATAACAATATCTATGAATACCAAGGAGATTGTATAAATGACTCAAACGAACAACAAGGAATAGACTGTGGATGTTATGAAAGACTACCAGGACAAAGCATATGTCCAGAATCAGAATATACATATACAAAAAATGGTGCATCAAAAATCAATGCTAGTGCATATGGAATAATAGAGCATGGCTTAGAAGATAATGAAATATCATGTAAACAAGATACTGATATATCAGATCAGGAATTTGTGATTAGTGAGATAGATATATGTCACAGTCAAGAGAGTCCAAATCCAACTCCAGTATTAGAAGTAACCCCAGCTCCCGCTGGCTGTAGTAGATTCCTTACTGGAGAACAGGCAAGTTCTATAATGGGGCGTCCTATGGTTCCATTGGAAGTTTATCTGTCAGATACAGATAGAGACCGCACCGGCTATAACTATGCAAAGCAATATGCAGGTTTCAGGATAGATTTTTGTGAATACGGAGAAGAGGACATAAGGGATAGGGCCAAGGAAGGAGCATTGGTAATTGAGCTAGAGATTAAAACAATGGTTGATAGTTTGTTAACTGTATCTAATCCTGATGTAGACAAAAGAACTGGTGCAGAGCTTCTATTACATACATTCAAATTGGAAGGATACACATTCGAGGAAATAATGGCATTTGGAGGGGAATCACCCATACCAAAAGTATCGGGCGTTTCAGAGGGGTATTATAGTAATGAGAGAGGAGAAGGAGCTATGATTGTTAATTATGATCAATATTTTATTAAAGTTTATCAGGATGAAGCAAGATGGCCTGAAGCTAAAAGAATTATGGATAAATCCCAGACTAGCGCAATAATGAGGCGGATAGAAGCTAATCTATAGATAGGATTTATGTAAACAAAATACCGCCGGGCGAAGCCCGGCGGTATTTTAATTTAAGTCTTTTAGTGACTTATAAGTCTTGCGACTTATGCTGCTGGTCGATCTTCTCTTGGTCGTGCTTCATTGACCTTAAGTGGTCTGCCACTGAATTCTTGTTCATCGAACATTTCAATAGCCTTTGTAGCATCTTCATCGGTTACCATTGTAACAAAACCGAATCCTTTGCTACGTCCACTAAACTTGTCAGTGATGACAACAGCTTCTTCAACTTCACCAGCTGCGGAGAACTGCTCCTTAAGCTGTTCAGAAGTCGTTTCGTAGGCAAGGTTGCCTACATATAATTTCTTAGCCAAAGTATTTTCTGCTTAGATTCTAATATTTTCCTGCCCGACCGAAAGGGTAACCCACTTTCGAGACATAACGGGCTAACCTTTTGGGGGACCGCTCTGTCACTAACAGGTTTAGATACGGTAGCATAGGTCATGCTTTTTTGCAAGAGGTATTTTAGTATTGTTTGACTACTCTATCTTTCCTTCGTTTAAACTCCTTTTCTTTGATCTTTTCGCGTTTATCATATTTCTTTTTGCCTCGGGCAATGCCAATTTCCAGCTTTACCAGACCACGTGTTCCATAGAGTTTAGTGGGTACAAGAGTTATGCCTTTTTCTTCGGTTTTGCCAATGAGGTGCTTGAGTTGAGTCTTGGTAACGAGGAGTTTGCGACTGCGTTGCTGATCATAATCCTTGGGAGTATTACCCGGTTGATAAGGGGAGACAGTGGCTCCAATGAGCCAGAGCTCTCCACTCATTATTTTTACGTAAGCTCCTTTGATAGATGCTTTCCCAGCTTTGATTGCTTTGGTCTCAAATCCTTTCAAAACCAAACCAGCCTCAATGGTATCGAGGATTTCGTAATCATATGAAGCTTTTCGATTGGTAGCGTAGGACATACTATTACAATAAGCTTATTGACAGGTTTTGTAAATCATCTATAATTAGATCATTAATCACTAGGGAGAGGCACGCTTGTAGGTTTTGTCCTACCGGGGTGCTTTTTCATTTTCGGTATTTCAGAAGTTCTTTTGTTGATTCAAGAAAATCAAGTTTTGATTTAGCAGTTTTTTTAAGGAGCACGGAACATTTTTTGCGATTTACACTGAGTACTTTGCAAAGTTTATCTTTTTCATAAAGATATTTTACTAAGCATTGAAAATCACCATCGCTGGTAACTATTATCGCTTTGTCGTATTTCTCATATTCAATCATTACTTTCAAGACAAGATCGGCATCCACGTTACCTTTCGGCTTGTTTTGTTGTTCATTCTGAATGATAGGTTTGAATATCAGGATGAATCCGACCCTTCTTAAGAAAGTATAGAGATTTTGATTTTTTGGGATAAATCCAATAAATATATAAGCTTTCTTAATGCCATATTTTTCACGAAGATATATTCTGAAACGTTTCCAATCTAAATGTCAACCCAAGTCTCTAATACCAAGATTTATGTTCTGGCTATCTATAAACGCGTAATTATTTGAAGATGTGTCTATGAGGTATCCATATTGTACCTATTTCCTCTCTGTCAGCTTAACCTTTGTGCGTAATTCTTTGTCTTTGCGAAGTATTTTGAGTTCTACTATATCTCCAACCTTGTGGCGATCAACCATATCTGCAAGTTCATTTTTTTCTGTTAACTTGCGTCCATCTATTGTGAGGATTACATCATTTTCTTTTATATCAGCCTTGTCAGCAGGGGAGTCCTTAACTACTGCAGTCGAACCCGGCATATGGTCTTTGATGACAAGCGCCCCATAGTCCACATCCAGTTCGTATTGTTCTTTTAGTTCTTTATTAAGCGTCACATATCGAAGTCCGATATATGGGCGTATTATGCGTCCATGTTCGTTGAGGTCCGCTATGTCAGCTTTTGCCCAATTTATAGGAATGGCGAAGCCAATATTTTGCGCTCCGTAGATCACAGCCGTGTTAATGGCAATAACTTTGCCTTGAAGATTTGCTAAAGGTCCTCCTGAATTACCTTGATTGATTGCTACGTCAGTTTGCATAACATGACGCAAATTCTCAACTTGTCCTTTGCCAAGAGATGCAGAAACTTTTCGGCTCAAGCCTGAAATTATTCCTTTTGAAACTGTATTATTAAAAACTCCCAAAGCATTACCAATCGCAATAGCAGTCTGGCCAAGTTCCACGCCATCTGAATCTCCAAGTTCTGCCACAGGCAGTCCTTTGACATCTATTTTTAAAATCGCAACGTCATTGATTGGATCGCGCGTAATTACGCGTCCTGTATATTCATGCTCGTCATTTGTTATAACTGTATATTGTGCATCAGCATCGTAGACCACATGTTTATTCGTAACAATTAATCCATCAGAGCTTACTATAAAACCAGATCCGCCACCCACTTTGACGCGATGTTTAAGATTGTCCGGTATATTATTATTCGGATCATCTGTAAGATCTTGTTCAGGCAATGGTATGCCAAATTGCCCCAAAGGATTAAGAGTAGGGGAGGCAAGCTTTTTCTTGTCCTGAATAAATTTGCTGATGACAATGCTTACAACGCAGGGAATGATTTTTCTAACTGTTTCAATGGTTTGTTTTTCTTCATCGAACATGGTTTTATTGTATCATGAACAAAGATAAGGCAACAAGAATTTTTTGTTAAAAATGTTACAATAGTATATATATGATTAAGGATAAAATACGACAACTCATTATTAATAGTGTAGCCAAGGTGGCTCCTGACTTTGAATTGGGGGATATCGTTATAGATAAGCCTAAATCAGATTTTGGGGATTATGCGACCAATGTTGCTTTTGTTTCGGCTAAGGAATTAAAAAAAGATCCTAAGGAAGTGGCTGGAATATTGGTTGAAGCAATGCTTAAGGCTAAGACAGTGGAGGATGGAATAGCAGATATTAAAGTCGAAGGAGGGTATATTAACTTTTTTCTTGACGATGCATTAGCAGTGAGTGAGCTTGAGCGTATCGCAGAGGATGATAATTATGGCAGTAATGATACTTTTGCCGGCAAGAAAGTAATGATTGAGTTTACTGATCCGAACCCTTTTAAAGAGTTCCACGTAGGACACCTTATGAGCAATGCGATAGGGGAGAGTATATCTAGGCTCTATGATGCTTCTGGTGCGGAAGTCCTACGTGCTAACTATCAGGGAGATGTTGGTGTTCATGTTGCAAAGGCTGTGTGGGGTATGATGCAATTACCTGACAAGATGCCTGCTGATAATGAAGAACTTGCAATCAAGGTGGCATATATGGGTAAGGCGTACGCTCAAGGCAACAATGCTTATGAAGATGATCCGAAGGCCAAGGAGGAAATAGACGAACTAAATCAAAAAATTTACAAAAGAGAAGGCAGTGAGATAAATGATCTTTATGACAAAGGCAGAGAATGGTCTTTGGCATATTTTGAAACAATATATCAGCGTCTTGGAACAAAGTTTGAACACTATTTCTTTGAAAGTGAAATGAGTGATGCAGGACTTGAGATTGTGAATGCTAATCCCGATGTATTTCCGGAAAGTCAGGGTGCGCGCATTTTTAAGGGGGAGGATTATGGATTACATACTAGAGTTTTTGTCAGTTCTAAGGGATTACCTACATACGAGGCGAAAGAATTGGGGCTTAATAAGATTAAGTTTGAAAAATATCATCCTGATATTTCTTTGATTGTCACGGGTAATGATATTGTTGAATACTTTAAAGTTACATTGAAAGCAATGGAACAAATTATGCCTGATATAGCGAAGAAGACTCAACATGTGCCTCATGGCTTCCTGCGTCTATCAAGCGGTAAGATGTCTTCACGCAAAGGAGACATAATTACAGCTGAAGGCCTGATCGAAGATGTTAAGAAGATCATTTATGAAAAAATGCATGATCGTGAGGAGTTGAATGAGGATGATCGTAGGTTGGTTGCAGAGCGTGTTGCTATAGGGGCCATTAAATACTCGATTCTTAAACAAAGCCCGGGAAGAGATATCGTATTCGATTTTCAAAAGTCGCTTTCATTTGAAGGAGACTCTGGTCCGTATTTGCAATACACCTATGCAAGACTATTCAGCATATTACGCAAGGCAGAGGAGGCGACAGACGAAGCAAAGGATAATGCTTCTGGTGGCGATATTTCAGAGCTCAAAGATGCCGAAGAATTGAAGATCATCAAACATCTCATGGAATTTCCTGATGCCCTGCTTCGCGCCACTCAATTACATGCTCCCAATCACGTAGCTCTATATGTTTATGAATTAGCCAATCTAGTTAATACATATTATGAGAAAACTCGAATTCTTAAAGATGAAAATGAATCTCGTCGCAAAGCCAGACTTACATTAATCAAAACAGTAAACAAAACCCTTGAACGCGGACTATATATTCTTGGAATCCAAGTGCTTGAGAAAATTTGATTCATAACAAACGAATATAATCCTACATTGTTTAGAGGGATAGAAGATGCGGGAATCTAATGTTCTATATAAAAAGTGAGAACCGCCGATGTTGGCGAGCTTGGTGTAAGCGGCCTCACGGCGGTCGTAGGGGCTATTCTTCTTCCTTGTACTCCTCTTCAGGAGGTGGGACTTCGAAAGTCCCATCAATCATCCTCTGCAGTCTGTCCACGCATTCTTCACCTTCTTGCAAGTAAAGAAGCGCTACTCTCTCAATCTCCTTTTCTCCCAAGAGAGTCAAGAGTAAGTTGGCGTCCTCTTTGAAGTACTCTTGGAAGTACTCTTGAAGAGGCTCTACTTTCTTTACTTCAGTCTCCTCGAAGCAGTCGACCTTTTGGGCCGTCGCCATGTTTAGGAGACTGACCTTCAAGGAGGCACAGATTGTCTCTTGGGTGAGCAGTGGAACGGGAATAACGTGAACGCATCCCGATGCCCTGCATGTCAAGGAAACCAGATCGTAACGGTCTGTCACCCCGACAAAATACTCGCTGACCCCCTTGTCGAAGATGTATTCCGCCCTGAGCATACACAAGTCTGGCGGACGGATACGGTTGAAGCAGTAATCGAGCAGGAAGGCGAACGCTACGTTCGCCACTGTGTAGTTCTTGTACTCCTTGGCCCTCGAGATCAGGCCGAAGAGAAAACCAACGAAAGACGATTCTGCACGCTTCCAGATGAAAGAGGATTCTTTGCGGGCGTGCCTATGGGTACTGACCGATTCTTTCATCTCATATCTCCTTTGAACGGAATATAGGGACTGATCCGCCCCCACCGCTCAATGAAGCCCTTCTTCTTATCCGAAAAAGGGGACTCCACGATATTACGTCAGCCCAATGCTGATGTTTCGATTCATGAAGCCATATATATTATACCATACATTTCTTCAATATGTCAACCCTCCCGCAATGGTTCAATAGCTTCAGACCGCCTAGTGTAGAACATGAAAAATATTCAAAAAACTGTGAATCTATATAAATTATGAGCTAAGGAGTTGAGAAAATTTGATTCATAAGCTAAAGTTATATAAACCTGTCTTTTGGGATGGGCTATTTTATGTCTCAGTTCGATATCATAAAATTTGAAGAAAAAACCTTAAAATTCTGGAAAGACAGGGATATTTTTCACAGGTCATTAAAGAAGAATAAAGGCAAGAAGCGCTATGTTTTCTACGACGGTCCGCCAACAGCAAATGGCAAGCCAGGCATACATCACTTAATAGGAAGGGCGTTTAAGGATCTTTGGCCTAGGTATAAGACAATGCGTGGATACTATTGTTTGCGTCGTGCTGGTTGGGATACACAGGGAATACCAGTTGAGCTTGAAGTTGAAAAAGATCTTGGTTTTAAAAGTAAAAAAGACATAGAAAAATACGGTGTTGCAAAATTTAATAAAAAAGCCAAAGAGAGTGTTTGGAAATACAAAACAGACTGGGAGGAATTTGTTGCACGCACCGGGCATTGGATTGATTTGGAAGACAGATATGTCACTTATGAAACTCCATATTTGCAATCGCTCTGGCACATCATTCAGCAATTTGATAAAAAAGGCTTACTCTATGAAGGATACAAAGTGCTTCCATGGTGTCCGAGATGCGGAACCTCGCTTTCGAGCCATGAAGTTGCAGAAGGATACAAAGATGTAACTGAACCTTCAGTCTATGTAAAACTTAAACTCAAGCCGAATCAAAAGATTGGAGGCAAAGATATACAGCCAAATACTTTCTTAACAGCATGGACAACAACTCGATGGACATTACCTGGTAATGTTGCTCTTGCCGTTGGTAAAGATATTGAATATTCAATTGTTAAATTTGGCAAAGACAATCTCATTATTGCCACTGAACGCATAGAAGCGATAAGAGGGAAACCAACAGGGACTAAGTATAAAGGGAAAGAATTAGTTGGATTGGAATATGAACCGCTATTTGACGTAAAGCCCCTTCAGAATGATAAATCGCATATAGTTTATCTTGCAGATTTCGTTACTACAGAAGATGGTACTGGAATAGTGCATACTGCTGTTATGTATGGTGAAGATGATTATCAATTAGGAGTTAAAATTGGTTTACCACAGCATCATACAGTGGACGACAGGGGATACTTCACAAAAGACGTTCCAGGCTTTGAGGGGCAATATGTTAAGAATGCTAAAACAGAGAAAGCTATAGAAGATGATTTGAATAAAAGAGGATTGCTCATTAAGACAGAAGAATATACTCATAGTTATCCTCATTGCTGGAGGTGTAAAACTGCACTCTTGTATTATGCAACGGATTCATGGTTTGTTGGAATGTCCAAGCTTCGAAAGCAATTGATTGCGAATAATAACAAAATAAATTGGTTTCCTAGTCATTTGCGTGATGGAAGATTCGGAGAGTTTTTGCGCGAAGTCAAAGACTGGGCATTTTCACGCGCTCGTTATTGGGGGACGCCTTTGCCTATTTGGAGATGTACTGAAAAAGATTGCGAAGGCAAAAGAGTCATAGGCTCGATAGCAGAACTTGAGAAGCATAGATATACCAAAGGCAATACATATTATGTAATACGTCATGGTGAAAGTACTAAGAATTTGGGCAAAGGCATAAGCTCACATAAGCTGGAAAAAGATAATTATGAGCTTACAGAAAAAGGCGTAGAAGAGACAAAATTAATTGCTTCAAAGCTCAAAGAACAAGGCGGAGTTGACCTGATATTTACTTCGCCGTTTTTGCGAACTAAGCAAACCGCGCGTATCATAGGGGCGGAACTTGATATGTCTTTTGAAGTTGATAATCGTTTGAAAGAAATTGATTCAGGGAGCGTTCACGAAGGAATAGATATCGAGGTCCTTATGAAGAATTTTTTGAGAGAAAATTTTGATCAAAAATACGATGACGGAGAGAGCTGGCGTGATATGAAAGTGCGCATGATCGATTTTGTAATGGAAATGGAGAAAAAACATGAGAATAAAAAGATTCTGATAATAAGCCATGGAGATCCAATATGGGGGTTGCAGGGAGTATTAAGCAGTAAAAGCGAAGAGGAGCTTGTTGAAGAATACAAAACGAGAATTGAAGAGTGGATCAAAACGCGTAAAGGGAAAAAGGATGAATATCCGCAGATAGGGGAGATATATACTGTTACAATGCCCAACTATCCTTATAGCGATGAAGGAGAACTTGATATACACAGACCATTCATAGATAACCTTCATCTTAAATGTTTTAAGTGCAAAGGCCGTATGGATCGCATCCCTGAAGTTGCTGATGTGTGGTTTGATTCTGGTTCAATGCCTTATGCTCAATGGCATTATCCTGCTAAGAATAAGAAGCTATTTAAAGAGAATTTTCCAGCGGATTTCATAACAGAGGCAATTGATCAGACACGGGGATGGTTCTATACATTACTTGCAGTTTCAACTGCCTTGGGAGACAGTTCTTCTTATAAGAGTGTTTTGTCCTATGGGCATGTATTGGATAAGAATGGGAAGAAAATGTCCAAATCTCTCAAGAACATAGTTGATCCATGGGATGTTATGAATCAATATGGTGCAGATGCAGTAAGATGGTATTTTTACACAGTGAATACTCCGGGGGATTCAAAGCTTTTTGATATGGAAGATGTAAAGCAGGAATTTCGCGGATTTATAATGACTCTTTTAAATTCATTCCATTTTTATGAGCTCTATGCAGGAAACAGCAAGCACGAAAATACTAAATCCAAACCAAAATCATTGCTTGATGAATGGATCTTGTCGAGACTTAATACTGTGCTTAGTGAAGCAACCAAGGCATTGGATGAATACAATCCAACATCAGCAAGCCGTGCTATTGAGGCTTTTGTGGTGGAAGATCTGTCCAATTGGTGGATAAGGCGCTCGCGTACAAGATTTCAGAAGCCTAAGAATAAGAAAGAGCTGGAAAGTATGATTGAATTCCTGCGCTATCTATTAATTGAATTAAGCAAGATCATTGCTCCATTCACGCCATTTATGGCTGATCATATTTACAAGAAGATAGCTAATAATGAAGAATCTGTTCATCTTGAAGACTGGCCAAAAGTATCAAAGCGCCGCATCAAGCCGGAACTTGAGAAACAGATGCATGAGCTTCGCGAACTTGTGACATTAGGCCTTGCACAGAGAAGAGAAAAGAATATTAAGGTAAGACAGCCTTTGCAATCAGTAACTTTGAATAAAGAATTTCCAAAGGATCTTTATCTGTATATTAAAGAAGAGGTGAATGTTAAAGAGATTGTCTATGATGCAGATCAGAAAGATTCTGTTGTATTAGATACAAAACTCACTCCTGAATTAATCGAGGAAGGTAACCTTAGAGATTTAGTCAGATATATACAGGAACTTCGAAAGAGGGGAGAAAATATGCCGGAAGATCACATTATAGTTGACTGGAATTCGGAAGGTAAAGAAGTGTCTGCCTTTATTGATAAGCATGCTAAAGAAATCTCAACAGATACCAATACATCTTTGAAAAAGAAATCCACTTGGGATAAATATACCGTTGATAAGGAAGCAGACTTTCTTGAGAGTAAAATTAGGCTAGGCATTAAGAATTAAATCAAACTTATGCGTTTAGAAGCAATTGTGCTTAAGAAGATTCCTATTAAGGAACATGATGAAATGGTTATTTGCTATACAAAGGATCAGGGCAAACAGACTTATCGTGCAAAAAGCGTTGTTTTGCCCACATCTAAACAAGGACAGCATCTGGATGTATTGAATAGGATTGAGTTTTCACTTGTTCAAGGCAATGGGCATCCTATCATTGCGAGTGCTTATGCAATTGATACCTATAGATTTCTGAAGCAGTCTTTGCCGGCAATGTCTGTGACGTATTTTTTTCTGGAATGTTTTGATAAGTTGGTTTTTGATAATGAATTAGATGAGGCATTGTGGGAATTCTTGAGTGAACACATTGAGCGTAGCAATACCCTGTGCAGACAGTCAGAGACTAACTGGAAAAATGTAATGAAACAGGATTATGAGCGTTTTATGGAAGTAATGGGATATGATAGTAATACGAATATTCATGAATTATATCATGCTGACTTTTCTTCGTTACAGTTTGTTAACACTATGTTAAACTAATATCTATGGAGAACGATTTTGAAGTTGAATCATTAGAAAAACCAAGTTCGCGGATTGATATCATTGCCCAATTTCTTGGAAAACATTTCAAGTTGCTTCTGATTATACTCATTTTGGTCATTCTTGCCTGGATTCTTACTTTTGGACGCAAAGGGTTCAGCAGTTCAGGAGTTGTAATAGAGATTGAAAGCCAGGATAAAGCGGCTTCAGGCGAGATCATTACGTATACGCTTAAGTATGAGAATAACAATAATATAGGATTGTCTGATGTTGATCTTTCTTTTATATATCCTAAAGACTCTTTGCCTATGCGGGATGGAAAGATATTAAGTGCAGACAACGTTATTATTCATATAGATAAAATTGGCAGTAATAAATCCGGTGAAGAGATATTCCAGGCAATGCTGATAGGGGATAAAGGAGATATTGAAACCGTGCATGCCAAGCTTCGCTTTCGTCCGGATAATTTGAATGTAGATCTTATCGAAGAAATTTTTTTTGAAACAGAAATAGATAGATTGATAGTTCCAATAAGCATAGCAGCGCCTCCAACTGTAGTGGATGGTCAGACTGTCAATTATTTTATAGATTACCAAAATGAATCTGATGAGATATTGCATGACTTGAGGTTGATTATTAAATATCCGGAAGGATTTACTCCTCTGAATGTCCGTCCACAGCCTAATGAGCTGGACAATTCATTTGCCAATAGGGCTATTTGGAATATTGCGCGACTCGTACCTGATGCTGGAGAGCGAATCACGATAGAAGGTATAATGCATGGCAGTGAGAGAGAGGAAAAGAGAATCATAGCAACACTGCAGAGGGAAATTCAAGATGGTGAAGAAACAAAATATGTTGATTTTCAAAAAATAGAAGAATCATCTGTTGTTTCGTCGCAACCTTTGGTTGCGAATATAGAAGTGAATGGATCGCGTGATTATGTCGCAAGACTTGGGGACAATCTTAATTATAAACTTGAATTTACAAATAATAGTGGAACTACTTTGACTGGCGTAGTAGCAGAAGCAAAACTGGAAGGACGTATGTATGATTTAGCAGGACTTAGTACAAGCGGATTTTTTGACAGTAGAACGGATACTATAACATGGGATGCGTCTTCTATAGCTGGATTGGGTCTATTTCCTCCAGGACAAACTGTAGTTGCGGATTTTAATGTTAATATTAAATCTGGATTTGTTGGAACAGGTCTTGATGCGCAGGATTCTCTTGTAAAAGTACGTGCAACAATTGAAACAAGTAATGTCCCAGAGGAACTTGGGGCGGTGCGTCTATATGGCGATGATGAATTAGTTACGCGCATATCAACACAGCCCTCAATACAGCAAATACTCTATTATAGTGATTCGGCATGGGGTGTTATTGGACCCCATCCTCCAAGAGTGGATGAGAAAACAAGTTATGTCTTCCGCTGGAAGATGTTAAATCCGATCAATAAAGTATCTCCAGCCCGTGTAAGCGCCACGCTTGAACCTGGAGTAAGCTGGGAATACCGCGTACGCGCTTCTGGCGGAGCAAATTCACCAAGCTATGATAATCAAACGCAAACCATAACATGGGATCTAGGCATCTTACCCGGAGGACTGGGTAGCAGTTTGAGTCCTTACGAAATATGGTTCCAAGTGTCAATCACTCCATCTGTGAATCAAATCGGATCAGAGGTGCCATTATTGAAAGATATTAAATTTGAAGGAAAGGACATATTTACAGATGATGATATTCTGCTTAATATACGCAATACAACGACAAGAGATGTCCTAGACAGCAATTCAACAGGATATGTAATGCCGGCATTGCAATAATATTGTTTAGATGAGCAAAGAAAAAGACGAAAAATTGATGGAAAAAATCGTATCCCTTTGCAAAAGGCGGGGTTTTGTATTTGCTGGGTCTGAAATTTATGGAGGGCTGGCCAATAGCTGGGATTATGGTCCATTGGGTACGGAGTTGTTTAGAAATATAGAGAATTTATGGTGGGAATACTTTGTACAGAAAAGGGATGACGTAATTGGTGTACGAGGTCCTGTCATTATGAATCCTAAGGTTTGGGAAGCATCGGGTCATGTTGAACATTTTGCAGATTCTCTTATTGAATGTAAAATCTGCCATGCGCGTATTCGAGAGGATAAGAAGGATGAAATTAAAGCGCATGAAGATGAACACGAAGGTAAGACTGTTGAATGGACAGAACCAAAGGAATTCAATCAGCTTTTTAAAACATTCATAGGTTCAGTTGAAGATGATAAATCATTAGCATATCTTCGCGGTGAGACAGCTCAAACCATGTTCACTGATTTTAAATTGATTTCGGATTCTATGCGACGCAAATTGCCATTTGGTATTGCGCAAATCGGCAGATCTTTCAGGAATGAGATAACAACTGGTAATTTTCTTTTCCGTACAAGAGAGTTCACAATTGCTGAATTGGAATACTTTGTTAAGCCGGGTGAAGACGATAAGGCTTTCGATAAATTAGCCGATTATGAAGAAAAGTTTTTGATTGATGTTTTGGGCATTGATAAAAAGAATATTAAACAAGTTGATCTACCTAAAGATGAACTTGCACATTATTCAAAACGTACAATTGACTGGTACTATAATTACCCATTTGGATGGGACGAAATGGCAGGAATTGCAAATAGGACTGACTACGATTTAAATAATCACATAAAGAGTTCAGGTGAAGATCTCAAATACAAAGACCCTGAAACAGGGGAGAGTGTCATCCCTTATGTTATTGAACCGACCTTTGGTTTGGATCGTATTATGCTTGCAGTCCTTATAGACGCATATACCGAAATGGAAGCACGAAGCGGTGATGATGATTCTAAGCATGAAAAAGAAATTGTACTTAAATTAAACAAGAAACTTGCGCCAATTAAAATTGCAATACTTCCACTATCTAAGAAGGAAGAACTTAGCAGTGTTGCACGCGACATAGCATCCAGCTTACGCAAACACTGGAATGTTGAATACGATGAAACAGGTTCAATAGGAAAGAGATATAGAAGACATGATGAAATAGGTACTGTTCTGAGTGTTACCACTGATTTTCAAACGATTAAGGACAGTACTGTTACCATTAGGGATAGAGACACAATGAAGCAGATACGTATTAAAATCGTTAAACTCGAGGAGATAATTCAAAAAATATTTGAAGGTTGCGACGTGCTGGATTTCGGTGAAATAGTTAAATAGGCTCTACTATATATCTATCGACTCCTTTTATATTTCTGCATATATCATGCAGATTTTGTCTATCTGTGAATGGGAGTTTTTGAAGTTTGACTAGGATATATTTGGGTATCCTATTTTTCCTTTGTTTCCACGCAGAAAAAGTAGACTTGTTTGTGTCTATAATCTGTATTGCAGTTTTATATTTTTTTGTTGCATCTCTGATTGATTTAAAAAATTTTTTGTGAAACCCTTTCTTTAAAAGTACTGAGATTCCTAAGTCTACATTATGACATATACATTTTGGCTTTTTTGTAAGTATAATTTTTTGTTGTCTTTTGAGAGTCCGCAGTAGAGCCATTATAGTGGGACGACTACATTTAAAATACTCGCACAGAAATGATATGTCACATTTATTTATTTTTTTCAATAATTCAAGGATCTTTGAGTATGAAGCTAGATTATTCTCATTTATAATAGGTTTTTCCTTTGTGTCCCCGGATAACCATTTGATTAGCTTATTTTTTTGTGTATTTGGTTCGAAATATTTGATTATCTTTTTGGGATGAGTATTTAAAATCGAGGAGAGAACGTATTCTTCTCTCTTGTTTTTTGTTTCTCCGAATTTTATATTATCCTTTTTCCAGATATCCTTTAATGAATTGAACAGGAACGGACTTTTAATGCTAATTGTCATTCTCATTGCTTGAGTTACACACCCGTCAAACATTAATACGCCTTTTGCGAATTGTTTTCTTCTGCTTAGATTAGATGCTTTGATGTTTTGAGGTTCGAATGTATTATTTGTTTTAGGTCCAGGCTTTACATTGAAAAATTGTATTAGATATCTGGACAATATCTTATTGGAAAATATTGTACGCCAGGCATTTTTCTTTTGAGCCATATTGGTTGGTTTGATATTAAATTCTTTAAGGATCCAGTTATTAAACATTTCTACGTTATCTTTATACATATCAGTAAGCTCTATGGTGTAATGGGTCTGTATGAAGAGTTTTTGTTCCTGGTTTAATAGGGATAAGAGTTTTTTGATGGAGTCCATGTTGTTTGAATTAACCTGCACACTAATATAGTATTGCAAACGAGAAGGAACGTATCCGCGCGAATAGTTTATGTTTAGTTTGCTCATTTTACTTATAGCCATTTTCAATGTATCGGGCAGTTTGGAGGCCATTATAATCTGTATGCTTAAGCTTCCGTCGGCCATGAATGCACCCATGATTTTTGCCATATTGTCAGTGAGTTTACGGGGCACTCTTATAGGTTTTGCCGAAGCTGAGTTAACTTTCAGGTATTGAATTTTCGATTCAATATTTTTTAGGAATATCCCTTTATTCTTAGCGAGTTTTAACAATTCAAAGATTATAGCAATAGGGTAGAATCTATCTGGTCTTCTCAATATTCCTTTTATAGTATTTTTTGAACAGGAGAAATTGTCAGCTATTTTTTGGCTTAGTCTTTCTCTGCTCAAGGCTGTCTTTATCAGGACATTCTGTTCCAGTGAAGATAGAATAGGAGGAAGACTTTTTCCTTTTATACAAATCCAACTTCGAGGATGCGTGTCCGAACGGTGGTGTAGCAACAATGGATTAAAGATTTTACTCATAATGTCGTATAACTATAATATCACATACGAAGACTGGATACTAGGATAATAAAAATAGAAAAACGGGCATATGGAATACCAGTTCCACGTCTAGTATGCCAAGTATAACGAGATCATTCTTTTTGTAAATATAAAGGAGATGTGGTATTTTTTATTTGTCCTTGTAGGACAGAAAGGGGATTGTCATGGAGATCGCTTTATATCTTTTTCTCTTTTTCTGGTCGCTGGTGGGTTGTGTCATTCTCTGGACGGAGTCAGAGGAAAACTATCAAGAACTCCGTGCCACAATGGCAGGCTTTGCTCCAGAGCAAGAGAGACAGCAAGAAGGCCACACTATCTATGGCAAGGAGGTCTCGAGTCCGAAAGAGGCTTTTTGCCTCTGGTGTGCGCAAGAGGTAAGAACCATAGGGCATGCTATCTGTGGACCGCTAGAACTATTCGCGCGCTACATGGAAAGCGGGCGTTGAAATGAGGGCAAGATTCTCAAGTACACCGACAGCCCGAGGAGTGGAAGCCCGCTCCCGGGCTTTCTGCTTTTTGTAATTGTTTTTTGCGATTTGAAATGTTACGCTAGTGATTAATGACAAACAATAACAGCTATTTTAAGCACGATTATGGGAATGGTTTAAGACTTCTTACTGTTCCAATGAAAAGCACTAAGACGGTAACTGTTTTAGTTTTGGTGGCAACTGGTTCAAGATATGAGACAAGAGAGATAAATGGCATATCCCATTTCCTTGAGCATTTAATGTTCAAGGGAACTGATAAGCGACCCGGAGCATTGGATATCTCAACAGAATTGGATGCGATAGGTGCAGACTACAATGCTTTTACCTCAAAAGAATACACAGGATATTATGTAAAATGCGCATCAGAGAAATTAGATACTGCCTTAGATGTGATTTCTGATATTTTTCAAAATTCAAAATTTGATTCTAAAGAAATAGATAAAGAACGAGGAGCGATCAAAGAAGAAATAAATATGTATTTTGATACTCCGATGAGGTATGTGAATACTCTCTATGAAGAAGTAGCTTATGGAGATACTCCTTTGGGATGGGATATTGCAGGACCAAAGAAAAATATCGATGACATTACCCGTGAACAAATCCTTGATTACTTCAATACCCACTATTTTGCACGCAATACCGTAATCTCTATAGCGGGGGATATAGATAAGGATAAGGCAGTCGAAGAAGTCGGGAAATATTTTAACAATGTAAGAGAGCAAGACGAAGTAAATCCGAATTCATGGAAGAATGAACAAACCGAACCTAGTTTAAAGATATTCCATAAGAAGACTGATCAGACACATTTAAATCTTGGGTTTAAGGCATATAATCGTTCTCATCCTAAGTTTCATGTTCAGGAAGTTACTTCTGTGCTTCTTGGTGCTGGTATGAGCTCGAGACTTTTTACAGAAGTAAGAGAGAAGCGAGGTCTTGCTTACCGAGTTAATGCAGGAGTATCTTCATATATCGAAGTAGGGGATTTCATAACGCAAGCAGGAATAACAAATGAAAAGATAGTTCCCGCAATCGAGGTGATACTGAATGAATACAAGAAATTGACTGAAGAGTCAGTTCTGGAAAAAGAATTAAGAAAGACCAAAGATTACATTAAAGGTAAAACTGCTATAGGTCTTGAGGCGTCAGATGCACAGGCGTCGTACTACGCAGATCAGGAATTACTGGAGAATAAGATTGAGACAGTTGAGGAGAAGCTCGAGAAATTCGATTCAGTTACTTCTGAAGAAATACAAACTATGGCTAAAGACGTATTCCAACCCAAGAATCTCAATGTTGCATTAATTGGGCCATTTAAGGATGATGATGAGAAGATTGCTCGAGTAGTCAAAGAGTGGTAATCTCTACGATTAAGCCGGGGTAGCTCAGTGGTAGAGCAATGCTTTCGTAAAGCATAGGCCGTGAGTTCGAATCTCACCTCCGGCTCAGAATAATACCTCTAAATGTGTTGAAGCGTCAGTCGGGGGACTGACGCTTCTTCGCGTGAGCGGGGAACTTGAGGTGTACTCCTTTCATTTCGTTGGGGGTTTCTTATCAGTGATAGATGGGAGGACCCTGTGAGGAGATGGAGGAGCTGTTCTCTGAGGGAAATAGTCGGTCTTTACCTCGAGACCGGTTATTGCTAGGTCCATGAGGGATTTGACTTCTTTTGTTTGATTCTCTGTCAGACTCTGATCCTTCGGATCCATGGGCGGGTCCTCCTTTCATTTCATTATTGTATCACATTTTATATTAATGTATGCTTTGTAGTACATGCAGACGATACGTGAAAAACTTGAAGATATAGCAGGTAAATTCCCGGCCATACGGGACCGTCTTTGACCTTGATGGAATAAAGATACAAATTTCAGATATTGAGCTTGCTATGCAGGCGTCGGATTTCTGGAAAGATCATATTAAATCAGGCGAGATTTCAAAAGAACTTAACTCCTTGAAAGAGGAGCTTGGTGTTTGGGAGGGTTTTGAAGAAAAATTGGATGGATATTTACAGATGTCGGATGATGACTTGGTTAAGATTGAAGACGCGTTGACAGACT
The DNA here is from genome assembly GCA_043821485.1 of Parcubacteria group bacterium. GTDB lineage: Bacteria > Patescibacteriota > Minisyncoccia > 2-02-FULL-40-12 > IGHO2-01-FULL-4-A > JBDRCU01. The sequence continues at coordinate 77,761 of JBDRCU010000057.1, forward strand.
TTGAAAAGAATTTTAAAAAACAGTATATAAAAGTATTTTTGTCGGGTAAGTATGATAAGAATGATGCAATAATGCATATACATGCTGGTGCAGGGGGAGTAGATGCAGCTGACTGGGCAGGGATGTTGCTTGAGATGTATCAGAAATATTGCGAGGATCATGGATATGAATTTACTGTATTGCATAAAGCATTGGGTGAACAAAAAGGAATTAAGAATGCGACTGGGGAGATAAAAGGGAAATATGCTTTTGGTTATCTTAAAAAAGAATCAGGAGTTCATCGTTTAGTGCGTATTTCGCCATTTTCAGCCAAGTCTTTGCGTCATACATCCTTTGCAATGGTTGAACTTCTCCCTAAGATTGAATATACAAAGATGAATATTGATTCTGACGATTTGAAAATAGATACTTTTAAATCATCTGGCCCGGGAGGACAAAATGTTAATAAGTTGGAAACTGCTGTTCGTATAACCCATACGCCAACAAATACAGTGGCTTCTGTGCAGTCAGAACGATCTCAAGCACAGAATAAAGAAAAAGCAATGATGCTTTTATCTTCAAAACTTGCTAAACTGTTAGAAGAACATAGAGTCAAAGAAGTTTCAGAACTTCGTGGAAAATTAAAGGATCAGCAAATAGAATGGGGGAGCCAGATAAGGTCCTACGTATTGCATCCGTATCAAATGGTCAAGGATCATAGAACGAACACCGAAGTAAGTAATATTGAAGGTGTCTTGCAAGGTGAACTTGATGAATTTATTGAAGCGGAGCTTACAGCAAATGATTAAACTCGAAGATGTAACCAAAACATATAATTCCAATTCAGTCGTTTTAGACGATGTTAGTTTTCATATTAAAAAAAGAGAGTTTGTTTCTTTGGTTGGGTTATCCGGCGCAGGCAAGTCAACTTTATTCAAGTTACTCACGAGAGAAGCTAGGCCGACATCGGGAGTTATAATTATTGATGGTGTTAACATTGAAGATATTCAGGATAAAGACATTCCATCATTCAGGAGAAATTTTGGTACGATTTTTCAGGACTTTAAATTATTGGCCAATAAGACTGCCTTCGAGAATGTAGCTTTTGCGATGGAGGTTTCGGGCAGTACAGATGAAGAGGTAGCCAAAGATGTACCACAGATTCTTGCAATAGTCGGACTCAAAGATAAAGGAGAGCATTTTCCTAATGAATTGTCCGGTGGAGAGAAACAACGCCTTGCAATAGCCAGAGCAATGATACATCGTCCTAAAATATTGCTTGCTGACGAGCCAACAGGAAATTTAGATGTTGTAAATAGCTATGATGTGATAAAATTACTTTTGAAAATAAACGAGTTTGGTACTACGGTTATTCTGGCTACGCATGATACAATGGTAGTGAACCGTATTGGTAAAAGAGTTATTAGCATTGATCGCGGTAAGATCATAAGAGATCAAGCCGAAGGCAAATATGTCATATAGCAGAGTATTCAAAACAGGGTGGATTAATTTTAAACGCAATAGCTACTTGAGTTTTGCTGCAGTTGGAATTATGACAGTTGCACTGATTCTTTTTGTAGGGTTGCTCGGATTTCAATTTCTGTCTTCAAATGTTGTTGCAAGTTTGGAAGATAAAGTTGACATCAGCGTATACTTTGAAATAGAATCAGATCCGGCAGATATTCTGTCGGTAAAAAATCAAGTAGAAGCATTAGACAATGTTACTGAAGTTGAATATATATCTCGCGAACGAGCTCTTGAAATATTTAGAGAACGCAGAGGACACGATCCACTGATCGAAGACTCTCTCGAAGAGCTGGGAGACAATCCATTTCGCGCTTCGCTTAATATTGGCGCAACAGATCCATCAGAGTATTCAACAATTGTAAGCTTCCTTGAGAATCCAAGATTTAGTTCAATGATTAACAAAATTATCGAGAATCCGGATGTTATAGAGCGTGTTATTGGAATATCAGGAGCAATTAGGAATGGAGCGCTTATTTCAATCTTAATTCTTGCCGTGATAGCAGTTCTCGTGACGTTTAATACTATAAGGCTTACAATCTATAGCCAGAAGCAAGAGATTGAAGTTATGCGTCTTGTGGGAGCAACTAATTGGCATATTAGGGGGCCGTATGTGGTTGAAGGGGGATACTATGGGATATTTGCGGGATTACTCGCATTAGCGATATCATATCCAGTGACATATTTCATTTCACAAAAATTAATGATTTTTATCCCCGAAGTAGATATATTCGGATACTTTGTAAGCAATTGGTGGCAGGTGATGATATTGACCCTTGTACTAGGGTCAATCATGGGAATGGTTTCAAGTATGATAGCTATAAGGAGGCATTTGAAGGTGTAGAATTTTTATTGTAATTAAATCTTGTCTTTACGTTCGTCTTGCGAAAAGCCCTTTTTTGGGGTAATTTTAATCTATCATGGACTAGTATTGCCAGGTCGTCCAGCGGTAGGACGCATGACTCTGAATCATGAAACCGGGGTTCGAATCCCTGCCTGGCAGCCAAATATTTAACCAAATTATTATGAATGGATATATAACGAATATAGAAAGAGCAACGAAGGAAAACGAAGATTATCGCAGAGTGCTTTATACGAGTAAGAATAGTCAACTTGTCGTTATGAGTATTAAGCCCGGAGACGAGATAGGGGAGGAGATTCATGATCTTGATCAATTTATACGAATTGAAGAAGGCAAAGGAAAGGTGATTCTTGATGGCAAAGAAACTGAAGTGGCAGACGACGATGCAGTCGTCATACCAAGTGGCACAAATCATAATGTCATAAACACTGGAGGCAAAGATCTCAAGCTTTATTCCATTTATTCGCCTCCGGAGCATCGCGATGGCGTGATTCATAAAACAAAAGCCGAAGGGGAGGCAGATGACGAACATTTTGACGGTAAGACGACAGAGTAGGGATTCAAATTTTATCCAATAATTGTATGAATTCACAGGCCCTCTTATACAAATTAAGCCGTTCATATGTATTTGTTCTCGTAATTGCGCTTGCGATTGGGATTTTCTTTTCCGAGCATACTGTGTTTCTAGCGCCATACAGTACGTGGTTTTTGGCGGGGATATTCTTCCTTACTGCATTGAAAATTGATTTTAAGGAATTTCTTAGATACTGCAAGGGTGTAAAGATGATTGTCGTAGGGAATCTTCTTATGCTGATTTTGTTCCCAATTGCTGTCTATTATATTACTGATGCCATTGCTCCGTCGCTTGCAATAGCATTCTTGATTCTTGCTGCAATGCCTTCCGGCATGACCGTGCCATTAGTTGCTCAAATATGCGGAGGTAAGCAAAGTTTGGCACTTGTATTTGCTATCTCTACATCGCTTCTTGCGCCATTTACTGTGCCACTTGTAATTAAATTATTGATTGGCGGTGCGATTTCTGTAAGTTTTCTATCCATGTTTCTTTCTCTTGCAAAGATCATTTTTATACCATTTATCCTTGCGAATATTATTAAATATCTATGGCAGAAAGAAACTGAGCCAGCTTATAAAACATTCACACCTATATCTATTTTATTGCTAGGGCTCTTGATAGTTGGCGTGTCTGCGAAGCAGGCAGATCAGATTGTATTAGGACAGCAGGGGGATTTTATCAGGTATATTATTGGACTTTTTATTTTGTTTATTGTTTTTCATATTGTTGGATACTTTGCGATTTTTTGGAGATCAAGAGAAGATCGTGTGACAATTACAGTTGCATTAACATATATGAATTTTACATTAGCTATCTATCTGGTAGGAGAGTTCTTTACTGAACCCAATATATTAATACCTGTTGTTCTTTCTGTGATTCCCTGGAGCATATTGATAGTTCCATTTAAATTAATAGTTGATAGATTCGGGTTCGTTAATCACGATAAATGATGGAAATGGGTTTTTCTTGACTTCTTCTTGGTATCCCATATCCTTTAGAAGGTGAACAAATTTGTTATTGTTCAGCCATCTTTTTCCTGTTTGGGAGTACCGGAATCATTTCGATTTTCCCGGTGCAGGAGAAAAGTCGTGTAAATCCGTGCCTTGAGTTTTCGAGGCGCAGAAGCAAAGGAGATGTCCGATGAAGAGCTTTCGGTTTCTGATCGTGGTAGTTTGCTACATGTTCCTCTCTTTCCGGGCCGATGCGCAGCAGTCCCAATGCGGGGACGTGATCGTTGCGATGGACGGCATCAACACCTGCCCTCCCAGTGAAGCCTACATGGCCGTTCAAGACGGGTTGTGGGTGTTCAGCTGGGAAGTAGAGGCAGATTTGCAGGATCCTTTAGAGTTTGTTGCTTTGGACTATTGCACGGAATATGATCAGGATCCGGAAACGGATGACTGGATATTGACATCATTTACCCCTCTGATGGAAGAATTGCGTTTCGACTTGATGAGCGGTAATTTCCCCGAGGAGTGCAGGGATTTATGTCCGGATCGAGCTGCAGGGGTTTTCTACTTTGATAGCATCGATCATCGTTTCAGGGGAGCTGGCGACTTCCTGTTGCAGTATGGATCCGAAGTCAAAAGGAGTATCGTTCTCTTCCTTGGACCCAGATATGAAGGGGAGGATGACGATCTCTGGGATGTTTTCCTGACCTCCAAGTCATACAAGGATCAGGGGATCATCGTCTGGGTGGTCGGACTTGGTTTAGCGGATCTTCTAAGCGACGACTTGGATCGTTCCAAGGAGTACATCAAGAAAATCGCAACGTTGGGAGATCATGACTTCTATGACGCTACCAGCGTGGTATCAATGGATGTTTTCGTTCGCGGTACCTTGAGCGACATCCGTTCCCGTAACTGCAATTGCGGAAACGGAGATATCGACTTCATAGGCGTTTGGGACGGAGTAGAAACTTGGGAGGAGTGCGATCCCCCAAGTGATGTTTGTACTCTTTGGTGTAGCGAACCAGAGTGCGGAAATCATATTCGGGAGTGTCTTGAAGAGTGCGACGATGCGCTCGACACTATTGAGCCGAATATGTGCCGTCCGGATTGTACAGTACCGTTTTGCGGCGATGGAGTCGTTGATAACGAACCTCCGTATTGGGAGGCATGTGACGACGGTCTTGATCCGAATGAGTTTTGTGAGGCATGCCAGTTGGTTTGCGAGCCCGAAGAGCTTCGGCCAGTTGAAGGCGTTCTGGCAATAAAGGCAGACCAGAACGTTGAATTTTCTTGGTCTCCAGTGTCAGGCGCTACGGGGTACACGGTTCTATCCGTCAGTGCGCGGGTTCACATCCCCGATGCACATTCAGGGAATCCGCATGCTACAGAAGCGTGTGTGCCGGGGGAGGGTCAGAGTTGGTGTACGGACACTGATGCTGTTCTGCCTTCCGGTTCTGCCCGTTTTTATCAAGTGCGAGCCAGTTGTGAAGGTAGGGAAGCGCCGGAATAAGAGACCTTCACGCACAGACAGCGTGCAGAAGAAGAGCACCTTGGCCGTGGGTCTGTGAAAGTGGTGTTTCCACTTTTGCCGACCCACGGTCTCTCAATACAACTTTTGGTTAATTTTTATTTGTCTTCGATAGGAGAGAGGATTTGATATAATAGAAGATATAAATATTTAGAATTTTGTATGCCTAATCACGAATTATTAAACTATATACGAAAAGAACTTGAGCGCGGGGTAAGCGAGAAGGATCTTCGTATTGCTCTTGATAGGATTGGGTGGAATGAAGATGAGATTGAGGAAGCTTTTAAAATCAATGGAAGTAAGGGCACAGGCGTGGAAAACGGGGGAGAGCGTTATGCTATTGAGACGCGTAATCTGACTAAATATTATGGCAAGGCGCGAGGCGTCAAAGATTTGAATTTGCGGATTAAAGAAGGCGAGATATTCGGTTTTCTTGGTCCTAATGGTGCTGGCAAGACAACTACGATTAGATTACTTTTGCATTTAATCAATCCAACAAGCGGTGAAGCATATATTTTTAATACTGATGTGAAGGAAGATTATCCGTATGTTTTGAGTAATATAGGGTATCTAGCCGGAGATATTAATCTCTATGATAAATATACAGGCAGACAGCTTTTGGACTTTGCTTCACAATTCTATAACAATTCTAAAGAATACAAAGAAAATCTGATAAACCGTCTTGAATGCAATATGGATACTCCGTTTAAAAATCTTTCAAGAGGTAATAGGCAGAAGATTGGTATATTGTTAGCGCTTTTTTATAAACCAAGACTTGTTATTCTGGATGAACCAACATCAGGACTAGACCCGTTAACGCAAAATGAGCTTTACGATATTTTACTTGATCTTAAGCGCGATGGTATAACTATATTTTTTTCATCGCATAACTTACCAGAGGTTGAACGAATTTGTGATCGTATAGGGATAATCCGCGATGGAGAGATTGTTAATGTTGAAACAATTAAAGAACTTCGCGCGCATAGGCGAAAAATAGTTGAGATATATTTTAATGGTGAATATCTTGAAGTGCCATTCATGCAATTGCATGGCATTGAAATAATTGAAGACGGCAAAGACTATGTCCGTATGTATGTTAAGAGTGCCACGCTTGGACCATTGCTTAAGTTGCTGACGCATTACGATATCAAAGATATTAATATATCGTTTCCTGATCTGGAAAATGTATTTATGAAATATTATGGCGACACCCAACATGGATAAAAGATTTTTTAAAAAAACAATCAAAGATTTCAAGTGGACTGCTTTAATTTATGCCATAATTGTTGTTGCTTATGCAGTTATGATAATAGGATTTTTCCCGTCTATCAGAGATAATGCAGGAAGTTTTGAGGAACTTCTTGAGGTTTATCCTGAATCTCTTATGGATGCATTTGGAGTGACAGCAGAAAGTTTCTCCAGTCTTGAGGGATTTTTGTCAGTTGAATACCTTTCATTCGTATGGGTAATGATTGTTACGATTTTAATATTTACCCTTAGTGCTTCGTCTGTGGCGGGGGAGATAGATAAAGGTATCTCGGAGTTTTCCTTTACGCTTCCTGTAAAAAGATGGCGCATAGCTCTTGGAAAATTCGGTGCTGCGTATTTAATTTATGCTTTCGTTGCTTTGGCGACAGTTCTTAGTATTATGCTTGGAGCTGCCATGGTAGGGGAGTCTTTTAATCTTGGAGGCATGGGTGCATTTCTTCTCGTAGCCTTTGCTATGGGATTTTTCTTGCTTACTCTTACTTCATTTGTATCCGCATTCTCACGTACCAAGGGTAGAGTTTATGGAATATGTGGAGCATTCCTTGGAGTATCGTATTTATTACATATACTTAATGGTATCAGTGAAAGCGTTTCAAGCGTCTACTATTTCTCGTTTTTTAAATATTATGGCAATACGCAGGAGGTATTACTTTCTGGAGATATTAATCTTGTAAATATTGGAGTATTCGTAGTGTTTGGTGCAGTATTTTTAGGTTTTACTCTCTGGATTCTTGAAAAAAGGGATTTGTAGTATAATTAGAGGATATATCAAATAGGCGCCTTTTATGTTATTTTTCTGGGGATCAAATAAAAAGATAGTTTCTGAACGTGAATTCCGTGATGTACGATCACGTTTGCGTTCGCGCGGATTAAGCGGTGATGAAGTAGATAAGGTTGGAATGATTTTTCGCGCAGACATTGATGAACCAGAATCAATGCAAAGAGGAATTGACGAGCAGGAGATTGAACGGGGGATAAAATGGATGAGGGAGAATACAAGAATTCATCGTTTATCTCAATCAAGAATTGATATTATTGATGAGGAATTAAGAAAAAGATTGTGATAGATTAGTTTTATGTGCGGATACAAGAAATCTGAAACCGAAGATGGCAGGCAGGTGCATTATGCTTCAGGTGCAATTATTGAACGAGATGGCAAATATTTATTAATGGATCGTATGCATCCGCCATTTGGTTTCGCATGTTCTGCCGGACATATTGACGAAGGTGAGACACCAGAGGAGACTGTTGTTCGTGAAGTTGAAGAAGAAACTGGTCTTAAGGTTACTAAGTATGAATTAGTTATGAATACCGTGGATGAAGGTCATGCATGTTCTCATGGAGTTGACGTACACGAATGGTCTGTATATAGATGTGAGGTAACAGGGGAGATGAAGTTTAATCTAGAAGAAGCCAAGTCTATAGATTGGTATTCCTCGGAAGAAATGAAGCAGATTAAGATTGAACCTATCTGGGAGTATATTTTTAAGAAGTTAAAGATCATATGAAAAAGAAAAAGATAA
>JBDRCU010000058.1:0-7833 GCA_043821485.1 Parcubacteria group bacterium
AGATCAAGAAGAAATAGATAAGGCAATATATAAATCGGTAGAGACCTTCATCAAACAGTCAATACCGGACATCTTTTCTGCATCAATATTAGCACCTAAGAGACCAGATAACAAGAAAGAAGAAACACCAATATATGAAAAACTTGCCGTTAATGAAGTATTCATCATGATACGTCATGAGAATGGTGATTTCCTGGTAGCCGAAAACAAAGATGGAAACATTGAGATAAAAAGAATCTCATGTAAAGAGGTATTAAAAGATGAATAAACAGAAAGACCTGGAAGGTAACGAAACAGATGTACAGAAAGAAACTGTTAAGAAACTGACAACAAAATATGTCGCGGACTACTTCATCATATCAGTATCAGAAACAGGACAGGACCAGATTGATAAATTAAATGAAGAAAAAGATATCACCGGCAAGCGCAGATGGATAGCAAAGAACATGAAAGTGAAAGATCCAAAGCTGCTACGGTCAGAAAGTGAAGGTGAACAGTTTCAGAACGACCTGGATAAACTAATAAAGGTGTTATGAAGAAGTACAAATACCTATTAATAGGAGATCCAGCGGGTGCCAGCTTTGTAGACGCAAGCAAAGAAGAAGCCCAACTCAGCGGATTATACCTGTGGTCAAGGACCTTCAAAATAAACGGAGAAGAAGGTAAGATCGAAACGTTATGGAGAGCTGAAGAACTTGAAGAGTATGATATAGTCCATGTAAACTATACCCCATCAAATATCCAGCTACCTTCAGTTATTAGAGACGAGCTAGGGAACAGCAGCAGTACAAAACTGGTAATCAACGTTGACCTTGACGTTCATTACTGGGGAGTAAACTTCGGATATTTCTTCATGGAGTTTATACGAGAACTAAAACTTGCAGATGTCTTATTCCATGTAGAATCGAAAGGGGCAGAAGCACTTGAGATGCTTCTTGATAGAAAAGTACACGTTAATCCTCATCCGGTAGATGTAAGAAACATGTACGATTACATGAAAAAAGACAGGGAACCAGTGATAGGAACGATGTATCACAGATATTTCCCGAACACGACAATTCCTTTCATAACACAACGAAAAGTACCGATGAGAAGAATCCTATTCGGTCATGTTCCAGTAGGAAAACAGGGAACTGTCGCAAATGCAGGAATGTTTGATCAGATCATACCAAGGACTGGATTCAAAGATTACCTGAACGAAGTATCAAAATGCGCAATAGGATGCGATCTTTACGAAGGACACACGTTCGGAAGATCAGTAATAGAACTTGCAGCCTTGGGAGTTCCTACTGTATGCTCTTCAACAATAGAAGCAGCAAATGAACTGTTCCCATTAACAACAATCGATCCTTATGATGTGAAAAGTGCAGAAAGGCTTTTCATAAGATTAAGTGAAGATGACGAATTCTGTAACACAGTAATAAAACAAGCACATAGTCTTTGCGGAGAATATTCACTTGAAAGTTCATATAAACGGTTCGTTGAAATGATAGAAACAGAGGACAAGTAATGGTAAATGTGCTTTGTGTTAGCTATCACGATAACGGTGGGTCAATGCAGCAGCTATGCAATGCACTGAACAAATATACCAGGCATAATGCAAGACATTTGAATTACGAACAGACATGGTTAGAGTATGATACTGACATAAAAGCCTATGATCATAAAAACGAAGAATTAAAAGAAATACTAAATGATAGGGAATTCTTCATATTCAGTGAAGGAGTCCCAACATGTTTCAACGACCTTAAATTCAACCTTGAACGAAACAACACTATATTGAGATGCTGCGGTTCGATGTCGAGGGATTACGTAGCTGATTATCGGAAGTGGTGGAGTACTCACTTACCAGCGGTATCAGGTGGTGGTTTTGATCCTACTATTCACCCATATCTAGGGTTTGTATCATACCACATCCCTAACATCTACGAGTTCAGTGATTTCCCGGGAGTAGCAAAGAAGTTGCCTATAAAAGTGTGTCATGCACCAACAAACACAAAAAAGAAATCAACAACGAAAATCAATGAAATATTGGATAAGTTGCAAAAAGAGTTTGATTTCAAAAAAGTGGTATATAATAGAAAACCATGGAAAGAATCTTTAAAAATAAAAGCATCATGCCATATAACAATAGATCAATTAAAAATAGGAGCTTACGCAAGTTCATCTATTGAATCGATGTACATGGGACACGCTGTAGTAAGCAAGATCAGCCCATTCATAAGAAGTGTTCATCCTGATATCCCAATAGTTCATGCAACAGAAGAAATATTAGAAGATGTACTAAGGGATCTTTTATCAGACAATGACAGAATAAAATCAATAGGAAAGAAAAGTCATGAGTATGCAGTAAAAGAACATTCTGCAAAAAACAATGTCGTTAAGTGGGATTATCTTATAAGATGGGTAAATGAGGGATTCAAATAATGATCGAAAGTTTCAATACAAAATATAAAAAAGCAATAGTTACCGGAGGGGCGGGATTTATAGGGAGTCATATAGTCAAAGAACTTCTGGATATGGGGCTGGAAGTGATAAGTATAGATAATTATTCATCTGGAAATATAGAAAATTTAAGAGAATTCAGAAATGATCCAAAATTCCATGAACATTCCTGTGATATAACCGATTATATGCTAATGAAACAATATTTCAAAGGAGTAGATATAGTTTTCAATGAAGCAGCAGCAAAGAAAACATCATGCATGAATAACCCTGAAAGAGATCTTGCAGTAAACGCAAAAGGAGCGTTCAATATTTTCAGATTATCAAAAGAGTTTGATGTAAAAAAAGTAGTACATGCATCTACCGGATCAGTATATGGAGAACCAATATACTTCCCACAGGATGAAAACCATCCTTTAAATCCAACATCATTCTATGGAGTCAATAAATTAGCAGGTGAAAAGTATGCAATGGCTTTCGCACACTTATATGATATGGATATAACAGTTTTACGATATTTCCATGTATACGGACCAAAACAAGACTCAAGCGATCTTGGGGGAGTAATACCAATATTCTGCCGAAGATCAATTGAAGGAAAAGCAATTAAGATTTACGGTGATGGTTCACAGCAGCGCTCATTCACACACGTATCGGATATTGTCAAAGCAAACATAATAGTAGCACAAACCAAAGAGACTAAAGGACAAAGTTATAACTGCGCATCAGGAATAAAAGTAACAATAAAAGAACTTGCAGACAAAGTACTGATCATGTCAGGGCGAATGACTATAGAATATAGGGACTGGATGCCAGGAGATATCAAAATATTTGATATTGATAACTCTAAAATAAAAAGATTGGGAATGGAGTTCATGACTGATTTTGATAAGGGGTTAAAAGATACTTTTGAATGGTATAATCGGAACTTGAAATGAACATTTTATTAGTCAGTTATTTAGATAACGGTGGCTCACTTCAGCAGCTATGCAACGCCCTGAACAAATACACAGAACATACTGCAAGACACTTAAATTTTGAACAGACATGGCTTGAGTATGACGTTGACCTGAAAGCAAAAGATTACAGAAATGAAGAGTTACAAGAACTATTAAAAGATAGTGAATTCTTCATATTCAGTGAAATGATTCCAAAACGTTTCATGGATCTTGGGTTTAAACTAACTAGAACAAACACTATAATAAGGTGTTTCGGGGGCATAGCAAGAAAAGGAAAAGAAGCATACAGAGCTAGATGGATAAAGGATTTCACAACATTTACAAGCGGTGGTTTTGATCCTACTATTCATCCTTATCTTGGATTTGTAGCTTACCACATACCAAACATCTACGAGTTCAGTGAATTTCCTAAAGTACATAAAGGAAATAAAATAAAGATATGTCATGCTGCAACAAACAAAGAGTTAAAAAGCACTCAAAAAGTAGTTGACACATTATGGGAACTTGAACGAGATTTCGGAATTGAGACTATGATAATCCACGGTGTGCCATGGAAAGAAACAATTAAATTAAAATCAGAATGTCATATTACAATAGATCAGTTCAAATTAGGAACTTATGCAAGTTCAGCTATTGAATCAATGTACATGGGACATACCGTAGTAAGCCGTCTAAGTCATTTCGTAAGAAGCATGCATCCTGATATCCCAATAGTTCAGGCAACTGAAGAAACACTTTACGACGTGATCAAAAAGCTCCTTTTCGATTCAAATAGTATAGAAGTAATAGGTAAACAGGGTCATGAATACGCAATGAGGGAGCATGACGCAAAAACGAACATAGTAAAATGGGTAAACCTTATCGATTGGGTTAAGACAGGATTTAAATAAAATGAGAATAGCTGTTGTTGGTGGAGGAATATTTGGAGTAACCTCAGCAATAGTACTGGCAAGAAATGGGTTCAAAGTCGACCTTTTTGAGCAAGAATCAGACATATTCACTCATGCGACAGGGACTAACCAATATAGACTACATCGAGGATATCATTATCCAAGAAGTAAAGAAACAATAAAGTCGTGTTTTTACGGCGAACTTGAGTTCAAAGAAGTATTCGGAGATGCAGTTTTAGATAATGAAATTGAGCATTATTACTGCATAGCGAAAGATGGAAGCATGATAAGTGGCAAGGATTATAAAGAAGTTCTTGACGAAAATTATTTAGAATATAAAGAAGAAGACTCAGGAATAGTTAACACAGATAAAATATCACTGAGCATCAGAGTAAAAGAGTACCTGTATGATCCAGACAGGTTAAAAAGAATATGTTGGGATTATTTAGATAAGCATGGTATTGCAGTATTACTAAACCATAAAACAAGTTTAGGAGAGCTTAGAAGAAATAATTATAATTTGATTATTGTGGCAACGTATTCAGATAATAACTCATGGATGAGGAAAAGTACACAACGGGTTTATCAATATGAAGTATGTGAAAAACTTATCCTGAAACTTCCCGGGCGGTATAATAAAAAGAGTGTTGTGGTAATGGATGGAAGGTTTATGTGCATTGATCCATTCGGGAGAAGCGGGTATCATTGTATGGGTAATGTTGTTCATGCTGTCCATCAAACAGTCATTGATAAAAAGATAAATATCGATGATAAGTACAAAGAAGTCCTGAATAAAGGAGTTATACCTAATCCACCATTCACGAATTATGATCTGTTCATGGACTCGGCAGAAGAGTACTTCCCGGGAATTAAAAAGGATGCAGTGCATATCGGGTCAATGTTCACAATAAGAACTGTTCTACCATACAGAGATTACGATGATGCACGCCCTACAATAGTTGAACGGGTAGGCGACAATGTGATCACTATGTTCTCCGGGAAGATACCAGCGTGCGTAGATGCAGCTAATCAGATACTATACATTGCTATGGATAAGAGAGATATATGAACATAGGAATAATCGGTGTAGGTGAATGGGGAAAGAGAATATTAAGAGTTGCCAATGAATTATCTAAAGTAACAAGATGCGCTAACAAGCATGACGTAAGCTGGATAGAAGAAAACTATCCTGAAATCAAAGCAACACTGGATTATCATGATATCCTGAATGACAGATCGATAGACGCAGTAGTTATTGCTGTACCACATAACGAGTTATTTAAAGTATCAAAAGATGCAATAATATCAGGAAAACATGTTTTTATAGAGAAACCAATGGCGCAGACCTCGAATCAAGCAAAGGAACTCATTTCATTAAAACATAAAGATCAGATTATATTTATAGGATATGTTTTCATGTATAGCCCTATATACAAAAAGATAAAAAGTATTATAAGTACCGATCCTATCATAAACATTGATGCAAAATGGTCAAAGTTCGGAACGTTCGATAATGATATAATATTCAACCTTGCTTCACATGATATAGCGATTACACTAGACCTATTCAGTAAGATGCCAGGTAGAGCGCTGATTAAAGAAAAAACAAAAGATACTGTAATTATAAAGTTAGGATTTGGTAGAGATAAAACTGCTAAAATAAATATAGACAGAATGTCTCCATTAAAAAGAAAAGAAGTGAATTTAATAACAGAAAGTGGACGAAAGATTTATTGGATAAATAATAAGTTACTTGAAAGATACAATAACGAAAATGGATTCAGATCATTATTAGATACAAATGAAAGTAATTTAATAATGGAATATAAAGAATTTATAAGCTGTATAAATGAAAAAAGAGAACCAGTAACAAATGATATCTTAGCATGTAAAGTACTTAATATAATCGAGCAGATCAACGAATAGATTTCAAAAAAAAGAAAAAGTAGCTGTAACAAGCTACTAATCAAATAGGTCTTACAAGTTCTCCTTGAGCCATGTAACGTATGATTAATCTATTGCCTTTAAGCAGTCTTCTATTTACCTGAACACCGCTGCGGTTAGGAGTTGTCCGAAGTGCTTTTAGTTTTCGAATACTTACAGATATAACCGTCCCTGCCCGAAGAGAGTTTCCCATAGGCTCAAACATGCCACCAAGACCACCCATTTGCTCAACAATTCCTACATAAGCTCTGGATGATATTGGAGGAGTTTCAGCTTTCATATCATCTTCGAATATCTCATTTTCCCATAGCCCATGAAGATAAGCAGTAGTGGCAAACCTGCCTCTATTAGCAGTTCCGCCATACCTGACATCATGAGCATCTGGCATATGAGCTTCAAACGGGATGTATGAAGTTGATGCAGCCCAAGTTGTAGATATAAAGATTTCTCCGGTTATCATAATACACCTGAAAAAGAAAAGATATCATACGGTAAAAAAGTACCGTATGAACCGATCCTCATGGTCGTACTATTTCACCGATCGCTCTATATGTTACGATCATCAGAGGTTTCCTAGCAGTTGTAGTCTCAACTCTGGATCGAAGAGCAACGACTTCTCTACCTTCGTAGAGCTGGGCTTTTCGACCATAAGTTCTGACTTTAACCTTTCGGTTCTGATGACCTTCTGCGCCGGTTATATCTCCGGTTGTCACTTTGACAAATATTACTTCCCAGGGAGATGTCGTACCGATGTACTGGATGGGCGGTGCCCAGGCAGGTAACGGGTGGCAGTTTGAAGAAGTAATTGCAGTTCCATATGCTACAGTTGTTGCTGTAGTTGCTGTCATTATTACTTGCATATTTTTTCACCTCAATAGAATTTATAGCTCTTTCCCCATACGGCCACGGTTGTTCCTCTGATTGGTGGGGTTGACCATGCAGGTATGGATGTTCCGTTGTCCTTAACTCCGATGTTTCCTTTTGTATTCCAGATTATCATCCCTCTTCCAAGTGAAGCAGGACCTTGATAATGCAATGGTGGTGACGTTCTTTCAGCAGGCATCGGGAACTCGTTCTCAGAGCCGTTAGGTGTCCATGAATAAGGATTACTGTCCCTGCCCTGAATGTATACCCGGGTATACTTATGATCAGTACTCGGCGATACACCGATATGCTGAAGTTTCAGTGCTTCTCGCTTATCGAAGTTCCAGTCAAGTTCCTGTTCATCATGCAAGACATTCGAGCCGACCTTTGTGAACACATACTCTTCATTTGTGGTTGTCGCGGCTGCATTATTCGCGTACCTGATGTACGGGTATATGTACGGTTTCTTAGCATCAAGACCGCCATAAAGTCCTGTCCATGCATCAAGCCCTGGGGACATATCAACGGTCTTATCAACCGAGTATTCAGCTATGTCGCCGTTTTCCTCAAAGTCTTTAAAGACAAAGTTCTGAGGAATTGTATTCCCACTTAGCCAGCCGTAATGTTCACCCAATTTCTTGAACATTTCAGTGGTTCTGCACTGTACTACTGATAGCCTGACTATCAGCTTATTCGAAACTGTCGCTCCGCCTTCTGCGGCACGGGGTGCT
>JBDRCU010000059.1:0-2013 GCA_043821485.1 Parcubacteria group bacterium
CGGTTTTTCAACATATTCCTCAGATATTTTCAGATTGGGCAGAGGATGAAAAAACGCATAACAAGGCCACTACAGCCGACAGCAAATAGCTGCGGCTGACCAGCACATTAGCCCCATAAGAAGATGAGAAATATGATTAATGACTACATCCTTACCCTTGACGTAGATTGGGCACCTGATTGGATGATTGAATATGTAGCAGACGTGCTAATAAGGAAGCATGTGAAAGCAACGTGGTTTGTTACGCATGCTTCTCCAGCAATAGAGGCGATACAACAAAAACGTGATTTATTTGAAATAGGTATTCATCCAAATTGTTTGCCTGGAAGTTCGCACGGGAACAACGAAGATGAAGTATTGCGACATGTTAAAGAGATTGTTCCCGACGCTATAAGCATGAGAACCCATTCCTTATATCAATCATCTCCATTTCTAACTAGAGCCGCGATAGACTATGGTATTCTGATTGATGTTTCTCTGTTTTTACCGAGAACACCAAACTTAGTACAACATTGTATAAGATGGCAGGGAGCTGAACTCTGGCGCATACCTTACTTTTGGGAAGACGATTCGGAAATGCTTGAGGATGATCCTATTTGGACGTTTTCAGATCCAAGACTCCATGGTAAAGGATTGAAAGTTTTTAATTTCCATCCCGCATATATTATTCTAAACAATAATACTTCCAGTGTATATGAAAAGCTCAAACGCGAAAAACAGTTGCCTGCGTGGGATCTCGATTTTATAAATCCTCATATCAGCAATAGCTGCGGTCCCCGAACATTATTCCTCGAATTGGTTGACGAGCTGTCCATTTCTGGTGGGAAATTAATCAAAGAACTTGTTTTCGATAAAAAGGAATAAAAGGGGTTTATAATGAAATTGGCAATAATCGGGCGCACTCGATTGCTCTACGACACGGCTCTGTTACTACACCAGCAAGGACATCAAATTAACGTAGTGATTACAGCCGAAGCTGCTCCAGAATACACCCGCACCGAAGAGGATTTTCGACAATTAGCAGACACTATTGGAGTCCCATTCATCTTAACCGATGATTTGGACACCCCCGAAACTAATGAGTTGTGTAAAGGGTTGGATATAGGTATTAGCATAAATTGGAAGACACTTATTCAAGAGAGACATATAAATTTATTTCGTTTGGGAATCTTAAACGCTCACCATGGGGATTTACCTCAATACAGAGGAAATGCCTGTTCAAGTTGGGCGATTATTAAGGGAGATAACAAGATAACGACTTCCATCCATTTTATGGAAGGTGGCAAACTTGACTGTGGGCGAATTGTTGGTCAGAAGCATTTGCACTTGGATGAGAATGCCACCATTACTGATGTATATAGCTGGTCAGAAAAAATGATACCAGAGCTTTTTGTCGAAGTTATCAATAAATTGCAAGCTGATGAAAACTATACTTTAAAGTATGCTGATCCAGATATTTCTGAATCTTTTCGCTGTTACCCCAGGCTTCCGGAAGATGGGTTTATTGAATGGAGTGCTTCGGTAAAAGATATTCATAATCTCATACGTGCTGCGTGTTATCCTTTTGCAGGTGCTTATACATATCACGTTTACAAGGGAGAGATAAAAAAGCTGATTATACTCAAAAGTCGAATAGTACAGCATAGAATGAAAGACTTAGCCTTGCCTGGCCATGTGCTCAAGAACGATAAACATTCGGGAGAAAGTTGGGTTAAATGCGGAGACGGCATATTGGCGTTAGCGAAGTGTCGCTATGAAGACGAAACAGAATTTTTTTCGCCCGGGCAACGATGGAAGTCTATCCGAATGAGATTACGAATACGGGTAGAAGATTGGATGTATAGTATGATTAATGCACAGAAAGCCTTCCCCATGTTTGATTAGAGGAAACAAAAGAACGATAGATCATGTGAGTTTTTAATCAAGATTCGGAGTATAACCACTGCTTGCACCGGACAAGCCGGTGAAGCTGGACGTTATATTTTAAAATTATCGGAGAAAAATACTATGCAA
>JBDRCU010000060.1:0-38932 GCA_043821485.1 Parcubacteria group bacterium
CTACCCTACTGGCGAGAAACTGCCGTAGGTAGGGCTGCGTATTTGAGGAGCTGTTTCTCGCTGGAAACTCCACAAATACTAGCCCTTATTCGTTCTCATAATAAAACGATACTACATTTCTGTAGTATCGTCTATTGGCAGCCCCAAGGGGAGTCGAACCCCTGTTTGCTTCTTGAAAGAAAGCCGTCCTAACCATTAGACGATGGGGCCATATACGCATACTATGTATATAACGTTTCAAAATTGTACCTAATTTATTGCAAATTGGCAATGTTTTGTTAAAGTCTATACATGCTAATCCTTGGTATTGAAACATCTTGTGATGAAACTTCTATTGCAGTCCTTGAGTATTCTCGAGGGTCTGTTTTTATTCGTTCATGCATAATCTCTTCGCAAGTCAAATTGCATGCTAAATATGGCGGTGTTGTGCCAAGTTTGGCTGCGCGGGAACATACGGAGAATCTTCCACGGATCTTAAATCTTGCACTGAAAAAAGCTAAAGTCACAATGAAAGATATTGATTTAATTGCAGTAACAAGCGGACCAGGCTTAATCATGGCACTGCTTGTAGGAGTTGCTTTTGCGAAGGCACTGGCGTGGAAATACGATAAACCATTGATTGCAACTAATCACATGGAAGGTCACATGTATTCAAACTGGTTGGCATCCGATCCTAAGCTTAGTAACAAAAAAATATTTCCAATTTTACATCTTGTTGTTTCGGGCGGACATACTCAATTAATACTCATGAAAAGCCACTGCTCATACAAATTACTTGGACAAACCGTAGATGATGCTGCTGGCGAAGCTTTTGATAAAACTGCGCGCATTCTTGGGCTTCCCTATCCCGGAGGACCAAATCTTTCACGCGAAGCTGATAAATTTAATCCTGATAAATCCAAACTTAATATTGATCTCCCTCGCCCAATGATAAATTCAAAAAACTATGACTTCTCTTTTTCAGGACTCAAGACAGCAGTTCTCTATCTTGTCCGTGATTTAAAAAAGAAATACAAATTATCTGCAATCAAATCAGAGCTTGCTTATGAAATTCAAAAAACAATAGTTGATGTATTAATTACCAAAACCAAACGCGCTGCAAATAATCACAGGATTGGAGCAATAATGCTGTCAGGAGGCGTATCTGCAAACAAGCTTTTACGTTCCGAACTCACTAAACTTGGTAAAAATCTTAATATTCCAGTCATAATGCCTGAAATGAGATACACGACAGACAATGCAGCAATGATTGCCATGGCAGGATTAGTTAATATTAAATACGGCAAGAAAAGGCGCAAAAAGGTTGAAGCAGATGCAAACTGGGAAATAGTCTGATAAGATTTATTTAATGGAATTATCCAAAGCATACAATCCGCAAGATACTGAAGACCGAATTTACAAACTCTGGGAAGATAGCGGTTTTTTTAATCCTGATAATCTGCCTGACAACCACAAGGAGCCTTTTTCTATGGTTCTTCCCCTTCCAAATGCAACAGGAATTCTACATATGGGAAGCGCAATGATGCTTGCAATCGAAGACATCATTGTCAGATTCCAAAGGATGCGCGGACGAAAGACTCTCTGGCTTCCGGGCACTGATCATGCAGCCATTGCAACGCATAGCGTTGTTGAGTGTGAGCTTTACAAAAAAGAGAAAAAAACACGACATGACATCGGACGTGAAGCATTCACAGAACTAATAGAAGAATTCGTAGAAAAAAACAGAGGAACAATCCTTAAACAAATGAGAAAAATGGGAGCATCTCTTGATTGGAGTCGCGAAGCTTTTCCGTTAGACGAAAAAAGAAATATTGCAGTAGCCACAGCATTCAAACGAATGTATGATGCAGGATTGATCTACAAAGGAAAACGTATTGTTAATTGGGATCCTAAATCACAAACAACTATTTCAGATGACGAAGTTGAATACGTAGAAGAACAGACTCCCTTCTACTATTTTAAATACGGACCTTTCACTATAGGCACAGTACGGCCAGAAACAAAATTTGGAGATAAATACGTCTTAATGCATCCAGATGATAAAAGATACAAAGAATATGAACATGGACAGAAAATCGAACTTGAATGGATAAATGGACCTATCACTGCAACTGTGATTAAAGATAAAGAAGTTGATATGGAATTTGGTAGCGGCGTTATGACAATAACTCCTGCACATAGTATGTTAGATTTTGAAATTGCACAACGCCATGATTTAGATGCTGAACAGATCATTGATGAACGCGGAATACTTCTTGACATTGCCGGAGAGTTTAAAGGAATGCATATTAAAAAAGCTAGGCCACTCATTCTTGAAAAGATGAAAGAAAAAGGATTGATTAAAAAAATTGACGAAAACTATGTTCATAACGTTGCAACCAATATGCGCGGGAATGGCATTATAGAGCCTCAAATTAAAATGCAGTGGTGGATTGACGTGAATAAAAAAATTAAAGAGAGGGAGAATAAAACACTGAAAGAACTCATGCATGATTCTGTTTCAGGTGGAGATATTAAAATACTCCCTAAACATTTTGAAAAAACATATTTCCACTGGATTAACAATCTACGGGACTGGAATATTAGCAGACAAATTTGGTATGGACATCGTATTCCAATTTGGTACAAAGGAGATGAAATATATTGTGACATGACCCCCCCAAAGGAAGACGGATGGGAACAGGATCCAGATACGCTGGACACCTGGTTTTCTTCTGCATTATGGACATTTTCAACACTTGGCTGGCCCGAAGAAACTGAAGACTTAAAAATGTTTCATCCAACTGATGTTCTTGAAACTGCATATGATATTCTATTCTTCTGGGTTGCTAAGATGATTCTAATGAGTCAATTCCATCTGGGAGAAATCCCGTTCAAAACTGTATATTTACATGGCTTAGTCCGTGATGGAAAGAATCAAAAGATAAGTAAGTCTCTGGGCAATAATATAGATCCCATTGATATGATTAAACAATACGGGGCTGATGCAGTGCGTATGTCAATGATTATTGGTACGAGCCCGGGAGCTGACAGTAAAATTTCTCCTGACAAACTCAAAGCTTACAAACACTTTTGTAATAAGGTTTGGAATATAGCTCGATTCATAATTGATAGTACTGAGAATGTAGTTCTCAAAGACAAACCTAAACTCACGGAATCTGATCAATCGAAAATTGATGAAATGGATAATCTCATTTCTGAACTAACAAAAGAAATGGAAGAATACAGACTTTATCTTGCAGCAGAAAAACTTTATCACTATGTATGGCACACTCTTGCTGATAAATATATCGAAGAAAGCAAACCAATTTTAAATGGTGACGATGAAGATGCCAAGAAATCTGCACAATGGACATTAAGATATTTACTTGAAACAAGTTTAAGACTGCTTCATCCCCTAGTGCCATTTATTACTGAAGAAATTTGGTCTAAACTCCCTGACTGGCTCGATAAGAAGCTTCTCCTTATAGAATCTTGGCCTACAAAAATGTTAGAATAATACTATGTACAGTATTTGGACCGTCTTGCTTCTGGTTGGACTAGGTTTTGCATCCAGTATTATCTGGCTTCTTTTCTATTTGAGACAAGATCGAAATCCAGAACCCAAAGTTTTGATTATCAAAACTTTTTTAATGGGCATGATATTGACTCCATGGGCTGTACTCGCACAACTCTTAATAGTCAGCCGTGGAGCTGAAGCTGAATCGGTTACTTTCTTTCTCTGGGCTGCACTCATTGAAGAGACTATCAAACTGCTTGCAGTGAGATACATAGTAATGAATGATCCAAACTTTGATGAGCCAGTAGATGCAATGATCTATATGATCGTTGCCGCACTTGGATTTGCTGCAATTGAAAACATTCTCGTACTCTTCAATACAATTCCTGAAGGGATAAATATTGCATTCCAATTATGGCTATTGCGATTCTTCGGAGCAACACTCCTGCATGTTTTATCCTCCGCGCTTGTGGGCTATTTCCTTGCGCTTGCATGGTTTTATCATAAACATAGCAAAATATTAATTCTCATAGGATTAATTCTTGGAACAATTTTCCACTTCACATTCAATATCATACTTGTTTCATTCTCTCCTGTCACAGCTCTGGTCTATACCAGCGTAGCCTTAGTGCTAATGCTCTATTTGATATTTATACTTTTTTCAAAAATTAAAGAAAGACGGGAAGTTGCAAGATAGACACTATTTATCCACGATTCTTCTTTAATCACAATAGAAGTTATCATATAATTAGGATATGGATATGGATATGGATATTAAAAAAGACTTTCCGGAATTTGAACCGGAAGCGCCTCAAGCTGATCTTGCTGTTACGCATGGGTCAAAAGATAAAAACAAAAAAATTGTTAAAAAAACTTCTAATGGAAAAGATGGCCAGCTTACTGTTGATGTATTTCAAACTGAAGATGATATTGTAATTAAGTCAACCATAGCAGGAGTTACAGCAGAGGACATTGATGTTTCTATAACAAATGATATGGTAACTATAAAGGGGCACAGAAAGACAGACGAGACTGTTTCTGGTTCGAATTATTATCATCAGGAACTTTATTGGGGCGCATTTTCAAGATCAGTAATACTGCCTGAAGAGATAGATGCTGACAAGGCGATTGCTTCCATGAAAAATGGCATCTTAACACTTAGGCTGCCGAAGCTGACAAGAAGCAGGGTTAAAAAATTGAAAGTACGATCGTAATTATGTTTTATCTGGGGCCTGCTGTCGCCCGGCTTACCAGTCGGGCGTCAGCAGGCCCTTTTTGTGATAGACTAATTTTAGTAAATAAGGTGAAATGAGCAAAAAGCAAAAAGAAAAACAGAAAAATAAAAAAACAAAAAAGCGAAGTAAAAAAGCAATACTTTTCATAATATTGATCAGCTTGCTTGTTGTCGGGAACTTAGTCATCTTTGCTCAAATACTTCTATATAATCAAAAGATAGCAAATACTCTACTACCGAGACCGTCAATAGGACAAATGAGTATCCCTAGTGAATTTGTAAGTCTTTCTGTTCAACAACCATTCATATTACATATAGGAGATAACAAACTTAATATACCTACCAAGGAACGCATTAACTGGATAGAATCCTATTTGCGTGACTATACTCAACAGCGCGAACTCAGACCAAATACCGAGAATATCGAAGCTTACTTGAAAGACCTTGTGCCGGGCATAAATAGTGATCCTATAAATGGCAAATTTATAATGAAGGATGGGGACATACACGAACTCGTTCCAGCACAAAACGGAAAAGCATTGAATATCGAAGAGTCAGTTTCAAATATTGCCTCTTCAATGGGAGTAGGAATCACAGAAGCTCAACTTGTCATAGATGAAATTGCTCCTGAAATAGATCTTGAAAAATTACGAGGCCTTGGAATCACTACTTTACTTGGTGTTGGTGAATCTAATTTTGCAGGATCTTCTGGCGCGCGCGTACACAATATCACCATTGGTTCGGAAAAAATAAATGGAGTTATACTTGACTCCGGAGAAGAATTTTCTTTCAATGATGCTATTGGAACAATAAACGCAGCTACTGGATACCTACCCAATCTGGTTATCAAAGGGTACAAACTTGTACCTGAATACGGGGGCGGAATGTGCCAAGTCTCAACTACGCTGTTCAGGACAGCAGCTGAAACGGGTCTTAAGATAACGGAACGTCACCCTCATTCGCTGCCTGTGAGATTCTATAATCCGCAAGGCTATGACGCCACGGTTTATCAGGGAGTAGTAGATCTTAAATTTATGAATGATACGCCATCATATATCCTTATTCAAAGCAAAATAGCGGATAATAAATTATTTTTCGAAATATACGGCAAAGATGACGGAAGAACCGTAGAAGTCGCAAATCCAGTGATATATGAAGCTCCCGGAGATGGCTCGCTTAAAACATATTTCTCAAGAACTGTAACAGCTTCAGGAAGCGAAGAAAGCGAACCTGAATATTTTTATTCCTCCTACAAAGCCCCTTATCTATTTGAAGAGATAAGGAATCCTTTAGAATAGCAGGTATATCGTAGGTGCCCGGGGCGAGACTCGAACTCGCACACCTTGCGGCACTAGTTCCTAAAACTAGCGTGTCTACCAATTCCACCACCCGGGCATGATATTCATTCTACAAATATTCTAGAGTTTTACAATGCTTCCTAACACCGAGCCCCGCTATGTAGCGGGGCTCGGTTAATAAAGATTTATCTTATTCTATGATTCTATTTGAATATCCATCCAGGGGTTCCAAGTCCTGCAATAAGAGATATGATCCATGCAAGTGCAAAGATAATAACTCCGCCTATAACTCCATTGATAATAGCATTTCGTCCTTTTGTAGCCTTCTCTGAATCGCCTCCCGCTGTCATATACTGAATAGCTCCTACGATTATAAAGATAACTACAACACCCATAGCTACAAGTACCATAACTTCAGTAATAGCATTGATAGTCGCCTCTAATTTGGTTTTATCAAGCTTACTACCACCAGTATCAGGGGTCACCACTTTAATAGCTGCATTACTCAATACGGGCACGACAGTACCGACCACGACTGCAGTGACCAGAGCAAGCTTCTTCTTAATTATGCTCATAACACTCATTGTCGGCATACATGGCATAATTGCTACGAGTCAAACTCGTAGCTATCAATACTACGTAAACCCGACACTGTGATTAATTTACTATGTATATTATAAACTAATATCTAATTAGTAACAAGTAAATGTAATGTCTGGAATATTAGCACCTAGCAGATCAGTTAATATAAATGCAAGAAATCCAAGTATCCACGGTAATGCAAAAATCACAATACCGCCAATGACTGTCCATGTAAGAGCTCGCTTACCTGCTAAAAAACTTTCTTTAGAGCCCTTTTCTCCGATAGAAAATTTAGAAGAAGAAGCTATCTTTATCGCAGACCAAATTATCCCCATAATAAGTATGCCTCCAACTATATATATAAATAAGCACGTCAAACGAGTAACAAGCCTTACCACTCCGTCAAAATCTAAATTATCAGCAGGCCCTGCTGCACATGTCAGCTCCGGCACAACCACAATCAAAATCAAAAGCACAATACCGCCAGCTATCAACAATTTTGGATATTTTTCAATTTCTTTTTTCATTATCTTCATTCTTGACTTAATGCAAGAATGCTTTGTATCAAACTAACAAATCCCCGACCAATCAATACTATTGCAAGTCCCAGTAATGTATACGTGAGAGTATTGCGCGCTTTAGTGATTTTTTCCGGAACACCTTGGGATATTATAAACAAAACACCCGAATACAGGATCAATGCAATTGCAATAGGGATTGCTAGCTTCAGCAATGCTGAACTTAATAATTCTATAAACTCCCCAAAATCATCAGCCCCAAGAGGATTGGGAATTGAGAATATACTGTCAGAGCCTCCTTCAATTGGAGGAGGGATTATTGGGGGAGGGATTATTATAGGCTCTACGTCTACCTGACACGAATCTTCATTCCCAATTTTTTCTCCAAGAAATGTATCTGTTACAACGACATAATAGCTCCCTTCTCCTGGAAATGATGCTGTATATGTGGAAACTGCACCCGGCGAAGCCATAGAGACTGTCAAAGGTTCATCTGGCCCTCCTATTTCATAGATTTCCCATAAATGCTGCGGAGGAATTTCATCGCCAGGCTCTGCTTCACCACCCATAGCAGTGAACTCACGAGATTCACCTGGCTCAAGCACTATACTTGGACAACTTGTAATACGAACACTCTCTGCTGCGCTTGATATTCCACTAAAACCATATAAACCGCCGACTACTATAATCGTTATTACAAGGATTCCTATTACATTTTTGTATTTTTTATACATAATCTTAAACTTTCTCTTATATTATATCATTTTAGATTCAATAACTACTTATCACAACCACATCCCTCGGCATTACCGATACTAATATGTACATGGGCATTGGACTCACCCTCGTCTTCAAGAAGAATAAATGCTCTCCAATTACACTCTTTAGCTACTTTGTCATAGGTATTAAAATATTCCTCATCCCCAAGATCTATAGCATATGAACCTTCTTTCTGACATTTTTCAGCTCTTCCCCCATAATGACACGAATATTGGCTATGCTGACAATTAGTTTTACTATTAAAAGTTTCCCCTGGATTCAACGGATTACATGCTCCTGTTGCAATATTATTATCTGTTGTAGAAGTTATTCTCATAGGTACACCTATCGCAGACAATTTACCGCTCAAACATGCATTAAATTCCTCCATGTCTTTTGATAATTTATTGGCAAAGGCCATAGGATCAACGGGATTTGTGTATCCTCCACTGGACACACACTCTAAGGTATGCCAATTCTTGACATCCTCATTCTTTGCAAGAGTTGTTATTACAAAATTCGTTAACATCCATGCTCCAAACATTATTGCTATGGCTAATACAGTAGTTGTAAATATAGACCTACCCTCTGAAACTGTATTAGCAGTAGTCCCAAGCATGATCATAAATCCTGCAATAATGAAAAGAAGTGTTGCTATTGCGGGAACAAGTGTAAAAAGTATGAAATTCAAAACATCTTGAACTAAAACCAATATATCACACGTCTCGCATGGTCGTGCAAGCGGATCTCCGGGCCATGAAATAGGATTGCCATCGTCATCAAATGATCTCCCACATTTAACAAGTGCAGCTGCATCAGCTGTATTTGCAAACAAACCAAATGACACCAGCAATATGCTAAACACGACCAGTCCCACGATTAATCCTTTTTGTTTGCGGGATATTATCATTATCGAGACATATATACGTTAACTCTGTTTTGCGCTGACTCAATTGCATCTCTAACTGTTTTACGGTTAAGATTCACATCATCAATCATGTCAGCAAAAATTGTTTCTATTTTCACATTATCTATCTGGTACCAAGATACAGCGCTAAGAGCAGACTCTGCAAAAATTCCCAAATCAACATCCTTCATCTGCTGTGCTATAAAATCACGACGCGCAGAAGGACGCGCTGACTCATTAATATATCCTACGCTACCTTCAGACGACATAAGGTAATTCAGAAATTGCCATGCTTCTTCAATATGCTTCGACTGCTCTGAAACCGTTGGCGCCCAATAATTAGCATATGTAACAGCATACTTAGCATCTGCAAATTGGGGCACAGGGACTATGTCAAAATTAAATCTTACAGAACGATCTCTAATAGTTTCAATATGATGAGAATAATTAAACATCATTACAGCTTCCCCTTGTATAAATGCATCTATTGAATAATGCTGTAAATCATTCCATGTATATTTATCTGCATTTTTACGATTTGCAAAATCCGTATAGTACTGCAATGCGGATTCTCCGGCATTAACTCCATCTGCTGGATTTGCAAATACAGCCGAAGTATTATCCTCATTAGTCATTCTTGCTCCGGATTGGATCATAAGCATGCCGAGTATATCAGTAGACCTATTGATGTTGCGTGCAGTACCCAATGCAACTGCAGACCTCACTATATTTCCTCTTGCATCGCGTCGCGTAAGAGTCTCTACTGCATCATTAAACTCGTCCCATGTTTCAGGAGCTTTTGTAATCCCTGCATCGTTGAATATATCCTTATTGTAATAGAGCGCGAGAGTGTCCACGTAAAGAGGCGCTGCGTATATTACCTCTCCTGCAGTGAGATCATTAATTACGACATCAACAAATTGTTCCTTAAAATCCTTATACAAAATCAAAGGTTCATCCTGAATGCTGATTTCACTTGGCATCGGCGCGATTTTATCAAAATGTTTTGGTAGCCAAGTATTGTGCATCAAAAAAATATCAGGCCCTTCTCCTGCTGCAAATGCTTTAACAAGCCTGTCTTCATATTCTTCAAATGGAATAGCTGTATATCTTATATCAGCAACATTTGATTCAAGATGATCCTGCTTAAATTGTCTTATAGCACCATCATACCAATCGGGATCATCATAGGTCCCCCAAAATTCAAGAGTTATTTTTTCTTTGGATCCATCTGGAAATGCACCCAAAAGGATAATAAGCATGATCACAAATACGACCACGCCTATTGATACTCCTATTATTGTTTTTTTTCTATTCAGCATCTTCTATTTTGATTAATTACTTTTTACAAAAGCAAGTCCATAATGAAAATCTCCTGCTTCAAATTCATCTACAGTCTCAAATCCCTTTGAAATAGCTTCGCCCTTAATTGCCTCTTGATCGTGACGGTTCTCATCCGGAGGACCAAATCCTTTTGCCCCTTTATGCCAATCAATAATAACTAAGCGCCCTCTGGGCTTGAGCACGCGGCGCGCCTCATCAATTACATTTCCAGGTTTCTTCGATTGAAAAAGGATATTGATCACCAGAACAACATCAATTGAATCGTCAGCAAATCCGGTACTTCCCAATACTTCCAAATTGGCTCTTACTATTTCCACATTTTCCAGATCAGCCGCCTGGACTTTTGTCTTGATATCATTCAGGGCTTCTTCTCTGACATCCACTGCATAGACAATTCCCGACTCACCTACAATACTTGCAGCCCTCAAACTAAACTCTCCCGATCCGCATCCAAAATCAGCCACCTTAGCGCCAGATTGAATTCCTAAGTGCGCCTGAATCTTTTTGGGATCCAAGAACTCCTTCTTTTCATTATCCATACTTCTATTTTACTACACTACAACAATTGATGCTACCGAGTCTCCTGTGCTTAATTTCATTATCCTTACGCCTTGAGTTGCGCGTCCAAGAATAGAGATCGTTTCAAGCGATGTACGAATAACCTGGCCTTTGCGCGACATTGCAATAATTTCTTCATATTCACCGTCCGATACGTATGCTGATACAAGTTCTCCTGTCTTAGCTGTTACTTTGGCAGTAAGTATCCCTTTACCTCCGCGCTTCTGGACCTTGTATGCATTAAGGTTTGTACGCTTACCATATCCCTTACTCATTACAACTAGAAGTTGGGCATTTTTAGGGTCTATGCCCTTTTTGATGATATCAGCACCTATGACCCTTGCTCCTTCTTTAATCTTAATGCCGATCACTCCTGAAGCAGTTCGCCCCATGGGACGAACATCGCCTTCTTTAAATCTTACCGATGATCCGTCTGATGTTACAAGTATGATTTCATCACTTCCTGAAGTGGTTTTCACCCATTTCAATTGATCGCCAGCTTTGAGCGTGATGGCTATCATTCCATTTTTACGAACCTGACTGAATGCATCATTCCTAACTTTTTTGATTACACCCTTTGCTGTGGCCATAAACAAATAGCTGTCTTCTTTGGCCTTCTCTTTGCTCTTGTGAATTGGCACAACTGCTGTTATCTCATCCCCTTGCGATATATTCAAAAAATTTACTATTGCCTTACCCTTGGATTGCCTGGATGATTCCGGCACCTCATATCCTTTGGTCTGAAATACTTTTCCTGAATTTGTAAAAAACATAATGTCATCATGCGTATTTGCAACAAAAAAATGCTGTACTGAATCCTCCTCCTTGGTAGCAATGCCTAAGAGACCCTTGCCTCCGCGTTTCTGGGCTTTTAAAGTATTAGGCGGCATGCGCTTGATATATCCGTCATAAGTTATCATAAAAAGCGACTCCTCTTCTGGAATTAATTCTTCTTCACCAATTTCCCTAACCGCCGTCTTCACTATATTAGTTCTGCGTTCATCTTTAAATTTTGCTTGGATCTCTTTGAATTCATCTTTGATAACGTCAAGCATTTTCTTTGTATGCTTAAGCAAATCTTCAAGATGTGCAATAATCTCTTTCTTTTCTTTGAGTTCATCTTCAATCTTCTTGCGTTCCAGCCCTGCAAGAGTCTGCAAACGCATATCTAATATGGCAGTAACTTGTTCAACACTGAATTTATATTTCTTAATTAAATTCTTGGCTGCATCATCTCTGGAGGCTGACTTCTTGATTATCTTAATAACCTCATCTATATGATCAAGCGCTTTTTTAAGCCCTTCAAGGATATGCGCTCTCTCGCGTGCACGCCTAAGCTCATATTCTGAACGACGCCGCACGACAACCTGCCTATGTTTAACAAACTCTTCAATAATTGTTTTGATCCCCAATGTTTGGGGCTGAATACCATCAATAAGCGCTAACATATTAACGTGAAATGTTTTTTGTAATTCAGTAAATTTAAAAAGTTGGTTTAAAATCTTGCGAGGAAATGAATCCTGTTTCAAATCCACGACTACGCGAAGACCTTCTTTGTCAGACTCATCTCTTACGTCTCTAATTCCAAGAATCTTCTTATCCTTAACAAGGTTTGCGATTTTAATAATAAGTTCTGATTTGTTTACCTGATAAGGTATCTCTGAAATTACAATTTGAAATCCTTTCTTTGTTGATTCGATAATGTCTGCTTTTGCACGCATAACAATTGGTCCTCTGCCTGTTGAATAAGCAGTTAAAACATCCTTTTGATTGTAAATTATTCCTCCAGTTGGAAAATCAGGCGCCTTAATATATTCCATCAATTCAGAGGTATCGGCTTTGGGATTATCAATAAAGTATATCAATCCATCCAAAATCTCTCCGAGATTATGCGGAGGGATATTCGTGGCCATACCAACCGCGATACCAATCGAACCATTTACTAAGAGGTTTGGTATGCGCGTAGGCAATACTGTCGGCTCTTTTGTCGTTCCATCAAAATTATCTACGAAAGGAACAGTCTCCTTCTCTATATCGTTTAACAGATATTCAGTTATCGGCATCATCTTTGCCTCGCTGTAACGCATAGCTGCAGCGGGATCTCCGTCGATTGAATTGTGAACAAAAATACCTACACCTAAGGCAAAGTTATGCGTATTGTCTATAGTCAAATCGTACACATCTTCCTTTTTATGAAGAAATCTAACTTTAATTACTTTATGATTATGATATTTCGCCTGTTGTACTATTTCTTTAAAATCAGAAAAATACTTCAAAGCCATATTGATACGTGGCACGCCATTATTTGTACGGGCTTTTTCATATGATTCTGGTGTAATGCCTACGCCTTTTACTATCATTCCATTCACGAAACCTAAAATCTTAGATCTTATGACCCTGTCTTTATATTCTTGTGTGCGCCATTTTTTCTTAAGTGCGGTTGATGCTTTCTCTGCTAGCTTGTGCATACAATCCGGATCTTCGACCATACGCTGATTGTTATATCTCTTTCTGCCTGCAACCATCTTTCTGACAGATTCTGGATCCTTCAGCTGTTCTTTAATTTTCCTACTATGTAC
The DNA here is from genome assembly GCA_043821485.1 of Parcubacteria group bacterium. Classification (GTDB taxonomy): domain Bacteria; phylum Patescibacteriota; class Minisyncoccia; order 2-02-FULL-40-12; family IGHO2-01-FULL-4-A; genus JBDRCU01. The sequence continues at coordinate 13,279 of JBDRCU010000060.1, forward strand.
TTCTCTCATTTTAGGATCCTCCCATAGTTTCTTAGCCATAGCAGAAAAATGATCTGCCGGATATTTATTCCTGTACTCCTCACTTTGCCAGAGTCTTACTGAAATATCTGATTGATTTTTGCAATATTCCTCATTTCTCAACTGCTTTTTCATCGATCTACTTATATGTTCGCGATGTCTAGGATCAAACCATAGTTTCAATGACCACTTTCTCGTAACTTCACTCATAGTATTTCTGTATTCCTCATCTTCCCATCTCTTTTTAAGTTCTTTTGATTTAAGTTCACTAAGTAATGTCCTAAATTCTTCTGTAGTCCACAAATTTTTGAGATTACTGCTGGAAACATTCCTCATAAATTCCCTATATTCAGGGTCGCGCCATAATTTTCTTATTGCCTTGCTTCTAGCTGTTCTGTATTTGGGATCCTGCCACCACAACCTGCTTCTTTCAGAAAGAAGCTCCGCATTGCGTTCCCTATTCTTGGGGTCAGCCCAATATTCATCTCTGCCTTTTTTGAGTTTTGCGACATATTCAGAATCATTTTTGTGTCGTTCTGATGCAAGCTCTGCATGTAACTTCCAATGGTCTTCCCACTGCATTCTTTGTATATTATTCGGGTTGTTGTTCAGTTTATTAATATCAATATGGTGACGAACACGTCCATCACCGACCCCGTATACACCTTTATCTAAATTGAACTTATCAGACAGTCTATGAACCCAATTCCATGCTCCTTCAAGTGGTTGCCATATCATTCGATAACCTATTGTGTGTTTATCATCTTCTTTAACTGAAAGACGAAAGTATGCCGGCATAAGAGAATCATCTGTGTTGAGATGTTGAACCTCTCTATAGCTGCCATCCCGGAGCATGAAGCGATGATCCGGCGTACATCGTATTTTCTGCCCGTCATCCAGAGTCACCTCAACCAAGAGTGCTTTCTTCTTAGTCAATCGTGGTGACTTTATTTCTGCTATTTCTATCTGCCCTGTTTTGCTGTTAAAAGTATAAGTATAATTCTTTTTTCCCTTTCTGTGCTCTTTTTCAAGATTTTTAAAAGAAAGTTTTCTTCCATCTGTAAGCTCAACTTCTGTATCACCGGTAAAACATCCGAAATTACCTTGACCGCGCACCAATGGGTATCTTAAAGAAAAATCCTGCGCCATACGCACCATAGAATCATAAACTGCAGTATCACTATGAGGATGGTATCTGCCCAACACATGTCCTACAACTGTAGCTGACTTCCTGAACTTACCCCCCGGACGCAGACCCATTTCATGCATTGAATAAAGGATTCTGCGTTGTCCAGGTTTAAGCCCATCTCTTACATCAGGAAGAGCACGAGAAACAATAACGCTCATTGCGTAATCTAAATAGGAGTCCTGCATTTCAGTCACGATCTCCCGTGGTTGAATTTTGCCGGTTAACACAGCCATATTATTCTATAGGAAAATTTTGAGGATTAATGTACGGGTTTCGATTCTCTGTTTTCAACACTTCCACTTCTTTTACTTCGTCGTCATCAAAAAGCCCAGTCACTCCATCTGCAATAGACCCATAAATATCAGCGAACAACTGAAAAGGAGAATCTCCTTCTTCTGTTTCTAAAGCTAAGGCTTTTTCTTCGGCTCTATCCGGATTAACAAGTGTTGCAAAGTTTTCCCCTATGCTACTGAATCCGATATATCCTACAATGGCAAATACTATTACAACCATGGTCCACATAAAACGTTTGCGTATGTGGAGAGGCTGATTTCGAATATCTTGAATTAATTTTTTCATAAATATTATTACCCTCGATTAAACACATAAGCTAACGTTTCATCTTGAGGTAATGCTTTTTTGGATATTCTTAATTGATCGACCGACTCGGGCTTAATTCCGAGCTCCTTAATAAATGTTTTCTCATTATCTAATTTGATATTTAAATCTTTTACAGAATAGTGCATTGGAACTATTATCTTAGGTTCAATCTGCTTAACTATACTTACGGCTTCCTTGCCGTCAATCGTATACGTTCCTCCAACGGGAATCATTAGTATATCTATGTTTCCAATCTTATCAAGTTGCTCATCATCCAATTCATACTGACCAAAATCTCCCATATGACAAATTGTAATCTGTTCAAACTTAATGACGTAGATTGTATTGAGTCCCCGTTTTGCTCCCTTCTCATTATCATGGAAAGAGTTAACTCCTACAATCTGAGCTCCGTCTCTTTCGTATTCCCCTGGTCCGCGAATTACAAAACTTTCAGGTGAAACTCCTTCAACACTATTATGGTCATAGTGATCATGGGTTACGAGATATATGTTGTCGTTCAATCTTGGAGGTCGCAAACCAATGTCCTTAGAAAAAGGATCTATTAATATGCGCACATCTTTGCTTTCGAAACGAAAACAAGCTTGTCCGTACCAGCTTATAACCATGCTTCAATCTTACCATAAAAAAGCCATATTTTCCAGTAGTAAAAAGCCTTGTCAGATTATACAAAAAGTGTTAGACTCCTTTGACTATTATGCAAATTATCACAGATCAGACTCCCATAGACGGCGTAGTAACAATGAAAGAACTTCTTGCAAAGTCAGATTTTGACCTGCCAAAGATAGGTCAAGTTGTTCAAGGCACAATAATCAGCACAAGTAAGAATGCCGTATTAATAGACATGGACAGACTTGGAACTGGAATTGTTTATCCCGGAGAATTTTATGATAATCCAAACCTACAGAAATCTCTCGTAAAGGGCCAAGAGGTCTCTACTATACTTCTAGATATTGAAGACGGATACCATAAAGGATACAGGGAGTTATCTCTTAAGCAGGCGCAACAAACCACTGCATGGGAAGATATTAAAGAAAAGAAAGAGAGCGGAGAAGTCATCAAAACCAAGATTGTGAATATTAATAAAGGGGGCCTGATTGTTGAAGTAAATGGGATACAAGGATTTCTTCCTCTATCTCAACTCTCAAGCGAACATTATCCCAAAGTTGAAGGAGGAGATACCACCAAAATTATTCAAACTTTGCAAAAATATCGCAATGAAGAATTTGAAGTAAAAATTCTTGACTTTTCAGAACAGGAGAATAAATTAATTGTTTCAGAAAAAGCAATCAACGAAGAACAACTCAAAGCAGAACTTTCACGCTTCATAGTTGGAGATACTGTTAAGGGAACAATTACAGATGTCACAGATTTTGGCGCTTTCATTATGATTGATGCTCCAGATGCAAATGCAGAAGAAAAAAGTAAAGACTCTGAAGATGACGAAAAGAAAGCAAAGGACACAGGCAAAATCGAAGGCTTAATCCATATATCAGAAATCGACTGGAAGATGATCGAAAATCCGCGCGCAATTCTTAAGCCCGGTCAAGAGGTAGAAGCCAAGATTATAACAATTGAAAACGGAAAGATCTCATTATCTCTCAAAGCACTCAAACAAGATCCATGGATCAAAGCCACAGAAAAATATGAACCCGGACAGGAGATTAAAGGACGAGTTGCCAAAACAACCAACTACGGAGCTCTTATTAGTCTGGATGACTCAATCACCGGCCTTATACCAATTTCAGAATTCAATGGAAAAAAACCGAGTGATGTCTTAACCATTGGAAATGAGCAAACAATAACAATTGTATCTCTTGATGCAGACGAGCATAAAATGCTTTTAAAATTTAAAAAGGAAGGTGTCACAAAAGAAGAAGAAAAAGCCGATGCGTAATCTCTTAAAATACGTTTTAATCACATTCATTATCCTCCTGCTTCTATCAGGGCTTGTTTCAATGTTTTCATCCGACCCTGAAACTTCAGAGGAAGAAATAACTCTTTCAACGCTTGTATCTCAAATCAATGACGAAAAAATTAAATCTATCACAGTTCAAGGAGACGAACTTACTATTATTCTTCTCGGAGAAGAAGATATAACTCAAACAGCAAAAAAAGAGCTTGACGCTTCTTTAACCGAAACATTGTCTAATCTGGGAGTGGATACCCAGAAACTCGCTCTCGTTGATATTGAATTTAAAAATGATTCAGGAACACTTTTTGTATTAGGTACTCTACTTCAATTTATGTTCCCTCTCTTAATTGTAGTAGTCTTCCTCTGGTTCATACTTCGTCAAGCACAACGAGGCGCAGCAGGAGCAATGAGCTTTGGTAAAACTAAGGCAAAATTAGCTAACAACGCTAATGGCAAAAAGAAGATTATGTTTAAAGATGTTGCCGGACTGGAAGAAGTAAAGGAAGAAGTCAGTGAAGTTGTAGATTTTCTCAAACACCCTCAAAAATTCGAAAAAGTAGGAGCACGCATGCCTCGAGGAATACTGCTTATCGGAGGTCCTGGAACAGGTAAGACTCTCTTGGCGAAAGCAGTTGCCAATGAAGCAAATGTTCCGTTTCATTTTGTTTCTGGTTCAGAATTCGTTGAAATGTTTGTTGGAGTAGGAGCGTCCGTAACAGGAGATACACCGGTGTTGATTAAAACTCCAACAGGCATAAAGCTTACTCCAATAAAAGACTATGTTGATTCCTATTACAAAGCCAAAGAAAATGGCTTCACCATTCCAATACAAGATGTATCTACTCTTGGTTTCAAATCTCAAAAAACAAAATGGCGAGGATTTAGTTCAAGAAAAAATGGAAAGCATCAATTCCATAAAGCTGTCTGGCAGAATGTACGAGGCGTCTACCGTCATAAGGTAAATAAAATATATAGAATTGAATATCTGGGAGGGACTATACGCACTACAGGAGATCACAGTGTTTTCATAAGAGAAAAAAATTACATTACTGCAAAAAAAGCAAGTGAACTGCGTCCTGGAGATAAATTGGTTGAGCTCCCATTCAAGGTACGGGGTAAATTTATTCCCGGTTTTGGCACCACACATAAAATTAAATCTTTTGATTTTAATCTTGTTCCATCAAATCTAGAGTTACGAGTCTGGGACGAAGATCAGGAGATGCTTGATAAATACAAATTTGCTCTCGCAAATCGCAACCTCATACCACAGTGGCAAATAGGACAAACCATAGGAGCATCCCAAATGTCAGTATCAGAATGGCAGAGAGGCACTAGATATCCCCAAATTTTATCAAAAAAAGTACATACAGTAAGAAATTATCTTCCTAAAAGCATAACCATCACCCCCGACTTTATGCGTCTTCTGGGCTATTACCTTGCTGAAGGACGCACCACAAAACATTTTACAGAGTTCATTTTTGGAATACATGAAAAAGATCTGCACAAAGATTGCATACACCTTATTCAATCAATCTTCAATCTCAAACCGCGACTTGATACCACGGCCGACAACACGCTACGCATAAATATATCTTCCGGTGATCTTGCTAGACTTTTTACACGATTATGCAACACTGGATCACACAATAAACATCTGCCTGAATTTATCTGGGAATTGCCCTACCCCTACTTCGGGGAACTCTTGCGCGGATACAGCGAAGGCGATGGTTACACAACTACAGAAGGCAAACTTTCAATGGCATCTGTCAGTAAGCAATTAATTACTGAATTAGCATGGCTTTGCAGTATGCATGGCATAAAAGCAACCGTTCAAGAAAAAGAGACCAAAGAGGGCCGCATTATTAAAAACAGACCAATTTCTAAAGGCAAGTACTGGACTCTAATGATCGGAAAATCAGCCCATCCGTTTATCCCATATACTGGCTCTAAACAGCAATACAAAAAACCTGTAATTCAAAAAATTACAAAGGAGCCATATAACGACTATGTATATGATTTGTGCGGATGCGATAACGAAGCATTTTTCGGCGGAGACCAGCCTCTCTTACTGCATAATACCCGAGTTCGGGATACATTTGAAGCAGCTAAGAAGACATCTCCCGCAATAATTTTTGTAGATGAGATTGATGCAGTGGGACGTCATCGCGGTGCCGGCCTTGGAGGAGGCCATGATGAGCGCGAACAAACATTGAATCAAATCCTTGTTGAAATGGATGGCTTTGATACAAATGATGCAGTAATAGTTATAGCTGCAACTAATAGACCTGATATTTTGGATCCTGCACTTTTGCGTCCTGGACGTTTTGACCGCAGAATTGTTTTACATGAACCAACGATAAACGAACGCGATGAAATATTGCGATTACATGCAGTAGATAAGCCTCTGGCTAAAAACGTAAATCTGCGAATAGTTGCAGAACGTACACCAGGATTTTCCGGTGCAGATCTTGCAAATATCATCAATGAGGGGGCAATACTTGCAGCACGAAAAAATCAGCTAGAAATAACACAAGTAAACCTGATTGAAGCGATTGAAAAAGTAATGCTTGGTCCAGAAAAGAAAACTCATGCATTCAATAAAAAGGAAAAAGAAATCGCAGCTTACCATGAGGCAGGACATGCACTGGTTGCAGCAAGTCTGCCCAATATGGATCCCGTGCATAAGGTATCGATAATTTCACGCGGACGAGCAGGAGGGTATACTTTGAAACTACCAAGCGAAGATAAACATTTACGGTCAAAAGCAGAATTTGAGTCAGAACTTGCCGTGCTTCTTGGCGGATACAGCGCAGAACAGTTTATGTATAATGATGTAACAACTGGTGCTTCGAATGACCTTGAAGTTGCATCCGACATGGCGCGCAAAATGGTTACTCAATACGGAATGTCTCTGAAGATAGGACCTGTTGTTCTTGGTGAAAAAGAAGGTGCAATATTTCTGGGCAAAGATATGACAACAACCAAGAATTACTCCGAAGAAATAGCGCATCAAGTAGATCTTGAAGTTAGAGCACTTATTGTAAAAGCAAGAGATAAGGCAAAAACTCTCATAACGAAAAACAAAGACAAACTCTATCGAATAGGCAAAGCATTAATCGAAAAAGAAGTCCTTGAACAAAAAGAATTTTACGCGCTTTTCAAAGGATCAGCTTAAATAACACTCGTTGACTAAGCACTAAATACGACGTACACTAATGTTTATAAATGCAGTTTTCTGTACGTTATTATATGCGCATGTAGCTCAGTCGGTTAGAGCAGTCGTCTTATAAGCGACAGGTCCCAGGTTCGAGTCCTGGCATGCGCACCAGAAAATTATATAAGGGCGATTAGCTCAGTTGGCTAGAGCGTCTCGTTTACACCGAGAAGGCCACAGGTTCGAGTCCTGTATCGCCCACTATGAAAGAGAAAAAAACAGCCAGAAAAGTCTTTGGAAAAGAGCAAGGGCTTGGTGAATCTCCAACGATACGAAGGTATGAAAAAATCGCCTCGCTAAAGGAAGAGATCGCCTCACTAGAGGAAGCAAAGAAACCATGGGAAATATTAAGTAAACTTATCGAAAAATTAAAAACTGACACAAGAGAAAAGTTAGAAAATGCCGAGATGGAGCCCACTTTAAAAACTCGGGTATTCGACCTTCTATCAGAGATGTTAACCCTCGCAGAAGATGGCAAAAATTTTTATTCTTATCTAAGACAGTTAAATGAAGAAAATATAGAAGAACACTTAAAAAAATCCATAAATGATCTTATTTCTATTATTGAAAAAGCTGCAAGATTAAAACCGACAACCGAAAATCGGCAAGACAATACAATACAAGAACTTCGTGAAAATAAAAGGAAAATAATAGAAACCTGTGGAAGCGTACTTACTGCAATAGCCCATATCTCCCCAGAGATACCGAATAAATGACAATTATTCACGAAAACAAAAATTTTCTCGTCCTTGATAAACCCTCCGGCTTACTCACCCATCCCAAAAATTCAAATGACAAAACTGAGTCTGTAGTCTCTTGGATTTTAAAAAAATATCCAGAAATCAAAAATATTGGCGAAGATCCAATCCGTCCCGGTATTGTACATCGCTTGGATAAAGAAACTTCCGGACTAATGATTGTTGCGCGTACGCAGGATGCTTTTGGATATTTTAAAAAACAATTTCAGGAACATAAAATTCAAAAAACATATTTAGCTCTTGTATATGGTCAGGTTAAAAATGGATATGGAACAATAGATAAACCTCTTGGCAAAATTGGCACTCGTCAAACAACACAAATTCAGGGCAAACATGAGCTCAAAGAACGTGACGCAATAACAGATTACAAAGTTTTAGAAAGGTATAAGGATTATACATTACTTGAAGTCATGCCTCGTACTGGACGCACTCATCAAATACGTATACATCTTAAGTCTATCGGCCACCCAATAGTATGTGACATTTGGTATGCCGGACGTAAAGCGATATGTCCTCCCGAATTAGGCAGGCTATTCCTACATGCCCAGAAACTTGAATTTACCACTCCAGAGGGACAAGGACTCATGCTTGAAACAGAAATCCCCGAAATTTTGCAAAATTTTCTCAATAAACTTGATAAAAATTAAACTTTCCTGTACTATATCCTAACCATGACAAATACAATACAAGCTTTTAATTCCAAGCAAATATCTAATAAAGACCTGTCATATATGAGGCCCGGTCTTACTTTACGGGTTCACCAAAAGATTAAAGACGGGGCAAAGACCCGTATTCAGATTTTTGAAGGGATAGTAATTGCTCAAAAACACGGCCTTGGACCGAATGGAACTGTAACTATTCGCAAGATAGCAAGCGGTGTTGGCGTAGAAAGAACCTTTCCAGTACATTCCCCTAATATTGAAAAATTTGAAGTTGTAAAAGTGTCCAAAACACGCAGAGCAAAACTCTATTATCTCCGAGATAAAACAGCTCGCGAACAGCGCAAAAAAACGCGTATTTTAGAAGGTGAGACTCTCAAGGCTCAAACAGTTGCAGATGCTGAACAAGAAGAAGTAAAGCCCAAAAAAGTCAAAGACGAAACTCCAGAAGAACAGGAGACAGAAGAAGTACAATCTGAAAAAAAATAGAATAATATACGATAAAACAAAAAGAGGATATATATCCTCTTTTTGTTTGGTATAATTGGTATACGCTTCATACTTGAGATTTTTAGACATAAATGATATACTTAATTACATGCCAGGTATAAAACCTCAAGGAAAAACAAAAATTAAATGGTCTCCAGAATTCGCATATGCTATCGGCTTAATAACTACGGACGGAAGTCTTTCAAAAAATGGTCGCCATATAAATTTCACTACTAAAGATTTAGAACAAGCAAAAAATTTTAAAAAATGTCTCGGAATAACAGCGAAGTTAGGAAAAAAGAGATCAGGATATACAGGACTTAAGATATATCACAATATACAATTTAGCGACGTCTTATTTTACAGATTTCTTGAAGGAATAGGATTGACGCCTGCTAAAAGTAAGACACTTGGAATACTCACTATACCCAATAAATACCTATATGATTTTCTACGAGGACATCTTGATGGCGACGGCTCATTCTATTCATATTATGACAAACGCTGGAAGTCTAGTTTCATGTTCTATACAGTTTTTATCTCATCCAGTAAAAAACATATCGTGTGGATACGAGATACCTTAAGAGCAAGATTAAATATAAATGGACATATCTCTAAATCCGTAAATAGCGTAATCTACCAACTAAAATATGCCAAAAACGAATCCATGCGTTTACTTAAAAAAATTTACTACGATAAAAATGTTATTTGTTTGACACGAAAACGCTTGAAAATTGAGAAAGCTTTGAGTACAGTTAATTTATCCTTGTAATGCCCAGATGCAGGAACTGGTAGACTGGCACGGTTGAGGGCCGTGTGTCCTTACGGACGTGAGGGTTCGACTCCCTCTCTGGGCACTGACTACGCTCTTTTGAGCTTTTTATTTTAACCAATATGCAAATCAAACCAATCAAAACCCGGATACTCAATCCCCCACAAGACGATTTACTTGAGGCTATTTCAAAGTCTCTCAAACGTATTCCCGAATCCAGTGTGTTGGCTATCACTTCCAAAGTTGTAAGTATATGGGAGGGACGATGCATACCAACAGCAGACATCGAGAAAGACAAACTCATCAAACAAGAAGCAAATCTATATATAGACCGTGATGCAGTTCCAGGTGAGTGGGTAATGCATACAATTAAAAACAATCTCATGATCCCCTCTGCCGGCATTGATGAATCAAATGCAAATAACCACTATATCCTATGGCCAGAGGATCCAGTAAGCTCAGCCAAAAAACTTTGGCAATGGATCAGAGAAAAATACAAAGTCTCCAATGTCGGTGTCGTTATCGTTGACTCGCATACAATACCTTTGCGCCGTGGGACCATGGGCATTTCACTTTCACATTATGGATTTAAACCTTTGAAAGATTACAGGGGCAAGAAAGATCTATTTGGCCGCAAAAATAAGATATCTCAACTCAATATTCCAGACGGTCTTGCTTCAACAGCAATATTCGCAATGGGTGAAAATAACGAACAAACACCCTTAACACTCATAACTGATATCCCGCATATTGTATTTACTGATAAACCATTCAAAACAAAAAAACGATTCTCCTCATTTGAAATCACAACAAAGGAAGATCTCTACTATCCTCTTATTAAAAACACTAAGTGGCACAAAGGTAAAGGCGGAAAAGGTGGAAAAAAGTAAATAACTAATAAAATTATTAGTTTATTCGTACTTCTGATGCTATACTATATACATGGAATCCAAGTGGTACGAATTAAAACCTCAAATTATAAATCTAAGAAAGAAGGGTACCTCTATGACCAAGATAGAGAAGATATTTGGCGTTCCTCGTTCTACGTTAAGTAGTTGGTTTAAAAATATAAAACTAACCAAAAAACAGAAGACAAAATTATTAAAAAATTCTTCAAAAGCATTGATAAAGGCTCGAAAAAAAGCTGTAATGTGGCACAATGAGGGGAAGCGAAAGAGGTTACAAGAAGCTAAAGAAAATGCCCTGTCATCTTTCTCAAAACTGGATATAAAAGATAATAATATTTTAGAATTAACTTTAGCTTTATTATATCTAGGCGAAGGATCGAAAAAGACCGTAGAAACATCTCTGGCAAATACCGATCCCCTAATTCTTAATTTCTTCATAGGTGCCGTGAGAAGATTGTATAATACCCCTACTTCTAAATTAATCTGTGAATTACACATAAGAGCAGATCAAAATCCTGAAAGAATAAGAAAATATTGGTCTAAAAAATTAAAATTGCCTCTAAAGAACTTCAAGAATCCTATAGCAGATAAAAGGACTTTAGGCTCCAAGACATACCCTTATTATAAAGGTGTATGCAATGTACGCTGTGGAGCTGTTGCGATTCAAAGAAAATTAGTATACCTTAGTAGAATCTATTGCGAAAAAATAGCAAATAATAAATTGGGCTCATAGTTCATTGGTAGAACGCGTTGTTGACATCAACGAGGTAGTAGGTTCGATTCCTACTGGGCCCACCTGAGATAATCTAATATAGAGTAATATAAACTGGCATAGATAATATGGATATCACCGGCAGAACACTTTCCATTCTCATACCTTATAAGATAGCCAAGAAGATGGTATTTGTTTACCTTCAAAAAAGAGCTAAAGACGCCGTGAGACTTCCAGACTGGTTCGGATATTTTGGTGGTGGAGCTGATGAAGGCGAGACTCCGGAAGAGACTATGTTACGGGAAATCAAAGAAGAGCTTAGTTTTGTGCCAGTGAATTATAATTATATTGGTAGATATAAGCTCGAAGCATCACATGGCACTGTAAACGATTATTCAGTCTACTCTGTTGCTGTAGACGATACCTTCGAGAACAATATAAAAATCCTGGAGGGTGATTACGGTAAATTCTTTACGATAGACGAAGCACTCACCGAACCTAAATTTATTAAAACCGATAAAATAATACTAAGAGATTTCGTTAACAAGCTGAGCAACAATTAATATTTTATTCATGGACAAGCTAGATATCGTAAAAGAAGAAGTAGAAAAAATATATACATCCAAAAATCCTGAGGCTGACCCTTGGATTTATTGGGGGTATCCCAATCATGTACTGATTGTTGCAAAGGATGCAAAGGAACTTGCGAAGCAACACGGTGCCAATGTTGAGTTTGTTGTTGCCGGGGCTTTACTGCATGACATAGCCGATGCTGTTATGAGACGTAATAAACCGAATCATGAAGAGGAATCGCTGAAGATAGCATCAGACATTCTTAAAAAGGCTGAATTTAGCGATGAAGAAATCAGGACCATTACAGAAGATATTATCATACCTCATAGTTGCCACGATATTATGCCAGAGATTATCGAAGCAAAAATAGTTTCTACTGCTGATTCAATGGCTCATCTGGGTACTGATTTCTATATTTTTATTGGCTGGTTTCCCGATAAATACCTAGAAGGCTACGATGCTTATAAAGATTGGGCAAGAGAAAAAATAGAACGCGATTATCACAAAAAGATTTTTTTCGACGATGTGAGGGAAAAACTGAAGTTCAGATACGAAGCACTGAAATCATTGTTTGCTTAATTTGTGCTCATGTATGTAGCAAAGCCTATATATATTCAGTACACAGGGATAGATATATTCCTTTAACCAAAGTTTTCCATACGTCCCGACATGGTCCACTTTACACAAAGACCGGCATAGCCGGTCTTTGTTCTTAGCACGTTGTTTGCTTTTGCTCTTTATCTACTTTAGCGCCTGTATTAACAATTAATACGTTCCAGGAGTAGGATCTGACGATACAGTCCAATCGCTAGATGTATCGTTATCTACGCCGGCATTCTTGCGGGTTAATGATTCCCCTTCTCTGATTGTTACACTGGACAAGTCAAATACATCTGTATTACTCCCCCAACTAACCTCGTCAATTTTTGCCCCGCAACTATCTAATAGATAGACTGCATCACCGCCATTACTCAATCCATTTCCAATATTCCCCTCTAGGGATGCAATGGTAATATTTTGCTCTGATTGAAGATTCCATAAACTACTTGTGGAAATATCAGCAACAATAAGTGCAAAAGTACCATGTGGTACAACCGTACCGTCAGGAATGCTCTTGGTAGTGTTCGCGTCTGCGATGCTCCAACCTGTAAGATCCATTGCAATGCCTGTGCCATTATACAGCTCTACCCATTCATTGGTAAACTCATTACCATGTTCTGCATCCACATCATAATACACCTCACTTATCATAATGTGATTAGAATCACTTGGTTGAGGCGCCTGCGTGGCTGTAGGCGTAGGTGTAGGAGCTACAGTACCTGCAACTGTTGGCGACGGACTTGATGTTGGCGTAGTGCTTGGCGTGGCCGTAACAGAAGACGACGGTGTTGGAGTCGAAGACTGCGTAGGTGTATCGCCACAAAGACTCTCAAGAGAAACACCGTTTTGTATCTCTTCCTGTGTAACCTCCTGACAAACGCATACTGTGGTAGTTCTCGCATCCTGCGTACTGTCGCCCGTTCCTGACAAAGCACGCACAATCATGGGAACACTAAAACCACTGGCAATAGCCAGAACACCGACTAAGAGCATCGTAGCAAACCAACGATGCTTTATTGCTATAATCATACTATTTTGTATGAAGGCCTATGTACGTAAAGTCAATTGTGCCGCGGGAGGGAATTGAACCCCCGACGCTCGCCTCTTCCTGGCGAATTGGACTATATCATCACCCAACTCTTAAAAATAGGAATTGGGGCTGGGCGCTTATGCAGGATTATTGTTGGGACTCACCTGCTAGTCTCTACACCTTCCGGAGAACCTTAGCCCTCTCCGGCTTGGCTCGGGATTGCCTAAAAAGGTTTCCCCGAGTTCACCCAGTTTTTAATCCATCATTACTAATGGATGCCCCGAAGAATTCAGGGCGACGCTCTACCACTGAGCTACCGCGGCTCTTATGGCATGCGATATAGTGTATCAAAAACATCCAAAAATACCAGAGTTTACTTCTGGTTATCAACAAATATCCACAAAAATTCTTCAAAAACTAAACCCTCGTGCTATACTTATAGGCACTATCATGAAGAACGATAAACTAAAAGCCCTAAAACTCCGTATGAAAGGCAGAAGCTATAATGAAATAAATAAACTTCTTGGGATACCCAAGTCTACTCTTTCAACATGGTTTTCCGGACTCGATATACCAGACAAAGCCGTAAAACGTCTTGAACAACGCGTATACAAAAAATCCATAGAAAAACTCATAGCAAGAAACAAAAGGCAAACCCACCTAGCAGAACAAAGGGCACGTAGCATACAGAATGAAGCAAAAAAGAATATTAAACCTCTTTTATCAAAAGACCTCATGTTAATTGGCATAGCTCTTTATTGGGCAGAGGGATACAAAAGACCAATAATTCGCAATGGGCGTGCGAGAACACATCATCCAGTAAGCTTCACTAATTCAGATCCACAGATGATTAAATTGTTTCTAAGATTCCTCAGAAATACATGCGCTGTTCCTGAAGATAAAATAACAGGAGATATTAGAATATACGAACATCAAAACGAGAACTATCTAATGGACTTCTGGAGTAAAGCAACAGACATTCCATATAGCAGATTAAAAAAATTCCATTACGGTATTAGTAAATCAAGTAAGAATAGAAGGCCCTTCAATATATTACCTTACGGAACAATCCAAATCCGTGTAAACAGTACACCTTTATACCATAAAATTATGGGTTGGATTGAAGGTTTAAAAAATCTATAGTATATTGTGTAGACAATATGCGGGTATCGTATAGTGGTTATTACGACTGGTTGCCAATCAGTAAACAGGGGTTCGACTCCCCTTACCCGCTCAAATTTGTTGCCATCTTGACCTCAAAAGCACAAGATGCTAGCTTTGATGTCCTAGCATAAAGTACTTGACAGGATAACTGAAATATGCTAGTATATGACTATCATAGTAATCCCCGAAAGGGGGTTTTTGAGTACAAAAATGCATGATTTTCAAATGATTTTCAAGCATTTAGGCACTCAAAACCGCCATGATAATATGACTAAAAATACCATTGTTAAGCGAGTTCTGGTTCTAATACTGCTCTTTACAATCGTATACAGCATAATCCCAGTACAAGGCGTTACAGCTGGTCTATTTGATGGCGTTTTCAAGATAAAAAACAAAGATGCCACCACAGAAAATTCCTCAGCAACAACCCTTGAATCTGCCTATAATCACATTGGTGAAACAATCACTGCAAATACGCCTACAATAATTGGAGATACTTCACTTGCAAGCGTTTTCTCTCCAATAACTGATGTAGTAACCAATAGCAGAAAAAATGTTGTAAGAGAGATCTATGTACCAGCAACAGCATATAATTCTGTGCCGTGGCAGACAGATAACACACCATTTATCTCTGCAAACGGAACCCGCGTATATTGGGGTATGGCAGCTGCAAACTTCCTGCCATTTGGAACAGAGGTCAAAATTCCTGATCTATACGGAGATAAAATCTTCACGGTGCATGACAGAATGAATAAGCGTTACGATTATCGTATAGACCTATGGTTCGATAAAATCTCCGATGCTAAAGAGTTCGGTGTAAGAACCGTCAGGGTAGAAGTATTGGGTTCGTAAACTCAAGACATCCGCTTCGGCGGATGTTTTGATATAAGGACTTGGCAAAAACCGTTTTCCAAGTATATACTTAGGAAGTTAATGCGCCTGTGGTGAAATGGATATCACAGCTGACTTCGGATCAGTCGTTCCGGGTTCGAATCCTGGCAGGCGCACAAATTAATTGTCTTCAAAAACAAAACCGCCGCATAAATGCGACGGTTTTGTTTTTGGGAAAACCTAGCCTCGTTAGCAAATAATGATTATCCTAACTTCGCTTCATTGGTCTGATCTATCTTGTCGTTTTGTATCTGTATTAAATCGTCGCCTTCCGGCTCCAGTATCTCAGGTCCATCTATCACGTTTAAAACTTCAATCTCTGTTGCAACTAAACCATAACCAAGTAATGTAGCTTTAATTAAATATTTGCCCGGTTCAAGTTCTTGTTCATGAGCTATGCTCCATTCGATTGATTCTCCTTGCGGTATGATTTCTGTTGTTAAAACCTGTGCACAAACAAGACCGCTTTGAGAATCGAATACATCGCTTATTGTATATGCAGTTTGGCAAGCTGTATTCCAATTAAGTTCTATATTTTTATCGTTCTCATTTCTTGCTTCTATTATAATCTGTACCGGATCGCCTGTCTTGTAAATAAGTTTGTCTGTTTTTACTGAAAGTATTATCTCTTCTCCAAAAGGAAGATTGATTGGACGCTCAACAAGATTACCATTATCTTGCGTCTGACTTTCCAATGGGGTCTCGCCAATTGATTCAACCGGAATGACGGCAATAACATTCTTGTCTTCTTCAAGTACGCTTTTTACATCCTTACTAACCTGCGTTGCTGTACCTGCAAGCGCCCTAGCGCCAGCAGTAAGCTCAAGCGAAGCCTGTACATAAGTAAGCGCTCTCTCATAATCAGCTTCGAGCAGTGCAATTTCCGCATTGTTTAACGCCTCCGTTGCTGCCTGGATCTTCTCCTTTGCTGAACCTGTCAGAATGTCACCATTCTCAACTATAGAAACCACAGAAGCAGTTTTTTCCAGCTTATCCTGTGCGCCCTTTACTCTACCTTCAGTAGAACCTAATGGATCAGTCTTAAGATCATTCTGTGTTTGCTTATCGACAAGGTCTATGCTTTTTTGCTCTAAACCATCGACTGATTTTTTAATAGCCTTCTGCGACTCAACCAGTTTATCCCCTTGCTCGGGAGCAACATTTTCGATATGGTCGATCACTGCTTTTTGCGTATCAAGTGCTGCTTTGAGTTTTACGGTTGCATCCAGTGCAGCTTCGTCATTAGTTAATCCAAGCTCTTCAATTGCTTTTTCCGTTTCTTCTAATTGAACTCCTGCTTTGGCATTGGCCTCTGCAATAACATTCAAATCATCCATTGGTTTAAATGCAAGTTCTGTTAGTTCCGTAAACCTTTTGCTAACTTTCTCAATTTGGTATTCGATACGATCTGCTTCACCTTTTGTAAGCGCTAATTTAACATTTTCATTAATGCTAACCTTCCATGGATAGAGCGCATCTCCTGGGAGCGTTGACCCAGCTGCCATACTTGCCCCTACCGTTAATACTATAACAAAAGCCAACATTATTGGTGCTGGTCTAAAAATCATTCCCCAAACTCGCCATCGTGCTGTAGGCATTGCAGTTGTTATCGCACCAGGTGTTGCAACTATGTAATCCTGCAGACGCTGACGTGTAGTCAAAAGCCATTGTTTGTCGACAATGTCTTTATGCTTTATTCTTTTTAATTGTTCCAAAATATCGTACCTCATGTTTATACTTCGGTTGCGATTTGTTTTAATTTTTCAATTGCTCTATGTAAACGCACTGAAACGTTATTCTCTGATACTCCAGTTGCCTCTGCAATCTCTGGAACAGACATGTCCTGCATAAAGCGAAGGAGTATTACTTCGCGATAATTATCTGGCAAACACTGTATATGCTTCATTACCTCAGTTAATGCGATCTCCTTATCTATCGCCTCAACAAAGGTTGCTTCTTCCGGAATCTCAAGCGTTACTCCAAATTGCTCAATGGAAATCTCCTTGTTTCGCTTGGATGTTCTGTAATAGTCGATTACAAGGTTCCCTGCAGTCTTATAGAGGAAAGCCTGCATATTATCAACATCCTTTCCAGACAACAAATAATCCCATGTTTTAAGGAACACCTTCGAGGCTATGTCTTCTGCGTCTTCTTTAGACCCCACACGAAAAAAACAGTACGTAAAGATCTTCGGCGCATACTTATCGTAGATCCCTATAAATTCATATTGATCTATACTCATAAAGACGAAAAATAGTATTCAGAATTACACTGAAAATTAATAGTAAACTACATTGTAACACGTCTTTTCAAAATTATTGAAAAAACACTTGAAAAGTATCAATTTTTGACAAATTACAAAAATATGCTATTTTAGACAACACGATTGACTGCCTTCTATCTCCGTGATAAAACGCAGTTAATACATCTTGTCTGGAATGGAATTTTGCTTGTTTTGCGAACGGTTATTCCGCAGATAAATCGACAAAATTCCATTCCAAACTAGAAAATAGTTCTTCAAAATTCAACGTCAAAGTTAACCCAAACCAATGCGGTACGCCCGCAGAAAAAGGAGTGCGTCATGCACAAGCATATCGTCAGCGTGTTTCTGATCTCATTTCTGATCCTTGGCTCTGCCGTGCAGGCTGCACCCCCTGGGCCTTCGGATCCGGACAAGGAGGAGCTGTACTACTCTCGAAGCTGGAAGGTCACCCCGCTCGATACCAAGGACATGAAGGGGCAGTACGCAAACATCGGTGGCGACCCGGAAGTGGAGGGAGGCCTTGATGATTATGAGGCTGACTTCAGGGGGCGTGGCTACGCTTTCTGCACGCTCCCAAGTGACACGCTTGTGGACGTGTTCAGTAAAAGCGAAAAGTTGTACACAAATACTCTACTGCCGGCGGGAACCAGGGTGGTCTGTGACCCCAAAAACGGGGACATTCTCGCTGTCGTTGAGTGCGGGAACAAGGTCACACGTGGCCGAGTTCCCACCCCGACACTAAGGCCCCCTCCCAAGCCGACACACAAGCCTGAGTCACGGCTGGATCTCGACTTTGATATCCCTCCAGCCGTCACTGTATGGACACCGCCCCCCAAACCAGGATGGAGTAAGAAGAGAAAGGTAGGAGTCATTGGGGGCATCGTAGTTGGCATAATTTTCGTCGTGAGGGCACTCCTCGGAGGAGAGGAACCCCCTCCTGAAAATCCCGACAGAGACAAGACGGGAAACGGCGGAATCGGAAATCCTCCAGGGTAATCTCCCCGGGGGAACGGTTAACCGACGTTGCGGCGTCCCGGGGCACTAAAATGCTCCGGGACACCCAACTCTTGACAGATTTTAAAGGGTATTGACAAATAAAGAACTGTCTGCTACGCTATTCTTCAAATTCGTATATTATCAATAGTGGACAATACCGGACAAAAGCGACGATATCGGACAAATTATCGGACAAAACTGGACAGATATCGGACATTATTAATAGAAAGCGAATAATATAACAATTAATCAATATAATATGAGTATGCAAAAAATAGGAGTGAATAAAAAGGTTTTAATAATCACATTCGCATTAGTCGGTATTATCGGGACTTTTTCGCTTATTGGACCATCAATAACAACAGCACTTATAATGCCTCCGATTGATGACCAAGGACAGCCCATAGGTTTGCCTACGATAACGCCTGTAGAGACGCCTACTGCAAATCCAAGCACGCCCACTAATACACCAGTTCCAACTCCAATAGCAACTCCACAAAATCCAGAGACGCCATCTGGAGATGCTGTGTGTTCAAATGTACCGAATACTCCAACATTCAATCCTTTTCCACTAACATTTACCGGGGAAGATTGTCATGACTATCCGATTATTGATGCCCGAGTTAATGGTGGATCATTTTCAACTAGTATTGCAGACTTAAACAATGGGCTTACAGCTCATGCAGGAGATACCATTCAGGTTCGCGTATATATGCACAATGGTGCAACACCCGGTGCTAATACTGCTAAAAATGTATTTGTACAAACAACTACAGATTTCAGCACTGGTACAGACCACGAATTAACAGCTACATTAATTGCAAGCAATGCCGAATCCAAAACCGGAACATTCACTATTCACACAGCAAACGACGAAAGTCTGATTCTTCAATATCAAAGTGCAACCATCTATGACAAAAACTTTAAACATGTAATAAAGGATAACTTTACTACTGGTGACGGAGCCGTCTCTCTTGGAGATGTACCTGCATGTTTTGAGTATTTAAGATGGATAGTATATGACATAAAGGTAATATCAGATGCACCAGTTGAGACTCCAACTTCGACACCTGCTCCAACTCCAACACCAAGACCGATATATAATGTAACTTGTCATATTCCTTCACAACCTGGAAGATTAATTTACAATCTAACCAGTAATGGTACGAACGAACAAGTTTTAAGTAGCACGAATGGAGAAGGCGACGCATGGCAAAACCCCGTACAAGCAACTATTCCTGCTGGCCAATATCATGTGATTCTTGAAGGGTATGATAATCACTCTGATAAACCCAGTCAAACCCAAATCCACGAACAGTTCGACGTAAGATTACGTGATGCTGGAATTCATCAGATCGCACAAACTGGGGCTAGCTATGATATTCCAAATAATAAAGATTACAGTGATATTACAAAATATGTATCAGGTATTCTAACTCTTCCTGTTCAGGCAAATGAAATATATGCACACCACGCATTTCTCAGCGATAATTCAAGCCCAAACAGCTTAACTGCTGTATGTGCTGCATTTGATCTAATCGTAACACCAACCCCAACCCCGACACCCACACCTACTCCAACTCCGACACCTACTCCAATTCCGACTCCAACACCAGATCCTTTGATATGTAACCCCTTATCACAAACCGTAGGAATGAATGATCCAGCAACACTTTATGCTGCTGGTGGAGACGGAACCTATAACTGGAGTGTAGCAGGCGGAAACCCTTCAAGCGGAGCAAGTGCAATATTCACAACAAGCTTCAGCGCTGCTGGATTATACGCCATAACTCTTAATGATGGCGTGTCAAATCCTGCAACATGTAATGTCTCCGTAACACAGCCTCCCGTTTATACTCCGGAACTTACAATAACAAAAAGAGCTACCAATACTGCAACTAACCTTGATTATGCAGATAGCGTAAATGCTTCACCTAATGATTCTATAGTATTCAGACTTGAAATCACCAATACAGGAAATGGAACTGCCCAAGACACAGTTGTTACAGATCCAATGTCAGGATCACGGCTTACCTATATAACGGGCAGTACATTAATAGAAGGCCAGCCAGCTCCTGATGGTATAACAAATGGTGGTATCCTTGTCGGCAATATTGCACCTAATCAAACAGTTGCAGTCATGTTCAGCGCACGAATAGGCAATGCAAATGAATTTGGCATCGGTGTAACAACTCTGGAAAATATTGCTGCTGCATACGCATCTAATGCCTCTCAAGTAGAAGATAATGCATTTATTAATGTAACTGTAAACGGAACATTAACATGCAATCCTTCTTCTCAAACGATACAAGCTGGACATCTTGCAGTAATGAATGCAACAGGTGGAAATGGAACCTATAATTGGACTGCAACAAATGGAAGTCCTGACAGTGGAACAGGTTCTACATTCTCAACAACCTACAATCAAGCAGGCACTTATTCGGTATGGGTATATGACAATACAACCAATGCAAACTGCACAGTATATGTTACACAACCATCAAACCCAAATCTTAGCATTACAAAACAAGTTAAAAATGTAACTCAGGGAACTGGCGAATACAATCTCGTATCAGCACGTCCTGACGAAATCGTTGAATTCGTAATCCGTGTAACCAATATCGGATCTACAAATGCATACGACACAGTTGTAACAGACACTCTTCCATCAAAACTTTATTACTTAAATGGCACTACAACTGTTGATGGATACAATGAAAACAGCGACGCTGTAACATATGGCGGAATTGATATAGGGACATTAAGTGCAGGACAAACTAAAACAGTTAGATTCCGAGCACAGGTTGCAAATGACTCACAGTTTAGCTCAGGAACAACCACCTTGATCAACACTGCAATCTCACATGCAGATAGCACAGGAAGCGTTAGCGATACTGCATCTGTTCAGGTAACAAAAGATACTCTGTACTTATCATGTAATCCAACTCACCAGACTATAGACAGATATCAGACCGCAACTCTTTATGCATCTGGCGGAAACGGAAACTTCTCATGGTCAGCACCGAATGGAAGTCCTTCAACTGGATACAATTCAACATTCAACACAAGCTATAGTTCAACAGGAACCAAAACAATAACTGTTTACAGCGCAGGAGAAAGCCGATCATGCACGGTATATGTTCGGGACACCACTTCAACTTCACTCAGCATTACCAAGGATGTAAGAAATGTTTCAGACAATTCAGGCACATACAATACAGTTTCAGCAAATCCAAACGAAACTGTTGAATTTGCTCTTCGTATTACAAACAATGGGAACACAACCCTATACAATGTACGTGTAAGAGATAGCGTCCCAAGCGGACTTACATACCTAAACGGTTCAACAACTGCTGACTGGACAAGCTATAATTACGACAATAGCATTGTAAATAGCAATGGTCTGAATATCGGAACATTGAATGCAGGACAAACCAAAACTATAAGATTCAGAGCAGAGGTTCGTGAATCAGGTTACTTTAGTCAAACATCTACAACCCTTACTAACTACGGTTATGCATGGGCTGATGGAATAAGTTCAAGAAACGATACAGCATTTGTAATCGTTGATAGATCGGGTACTGACGTTGATCCCAATGCAGAACTTCGCATACAGAAGTTTGGAAGAAATGTCAGCAAAGGTGAATCAGCAGAACTTACAAGTATAAAAGCAAATCCAAATGATACTATTGAATTCGTAATTCGCGTTAAGTCACTCTCAAATACTACAATTCATAATGTAATAGTACGAGATTCAATCCCAGTAGGCATGGCCTATATACCTAATACCACTGGTGTTAACGGCCACATCGTAGCCGACGGCATCGTCAGCGGCGGTATAAATATTGGATCGCTCGCGCCTAATCAAGAAGCTATAATTAGATTCAGCGTAGTAGTCAGTCCTGCAAGTGCATTCACAAACAATACAACCAATGTAACAAACATTGCATATACTAGAGCTGATAGCGTACCCGAAGTTGGAACTACATTACCAATTACAATCGTAAAAAGCTCAATACTTGAAATAATTGGTGACATTCCAACAGGAGGCAGTGGCATGCTACTTACAGTAACACTGCTTGGGGCTCTAATGACAGCAATGTACGCTAATTACACACGTACAGATATGTTCAAAACTAGAGAAGCAAAAGCCTTAATTAAAAAACACCGATCAGACGAAACTAGGTTCAACTTCGCAGCCTAACAATCTTGTCCAATCCTGGCGCAACAGGATTGGACGATTGTCTTTATTTACATAAGAAACTACTATGTAAATAGAGACGACTTAAATAGCTATCTCTATTATCATGAAGATAAAACGCATTGCAATCGTATTTGTAATAGCTTTTATTCTCGCACTTGCAGTGCTTAATTTTGGTATTATCAAAGAATACACTCGTTTTATAGGGATCCAAATAGCTGACATATTCAGAAACGAACCAGAACAAATCATAAGCACGCCAAGACCAGAACCAAGACTATTTCCTGTTACAGACCCTAATGATTTACATACACTCAAACCTCTCCCAGCAGAAGCTCGCATTGTAATCCCTAAAATTGGTACGAACGCCCCCTTGGTTTTTAATATACCAAATGACAACAATCAAATATTCGATGCACTCAAAAACGGTGTTGTTCAACATCCAATTAGTGCAAAACCTGGCCGGGAAGGCATGTCTATTTTACTGGGCCACAGCTCTGCGCCTTTAGGACATTATGAATACGGAAATGTATTTACTCTCCTTGGCAATCTAAATGCAGGTGATACCTTCTATATAGAATACGCAGACGGACAACGTTTCAATTACGAAATACAAGAAAAATTTAAATTTAATCCATTTGATTTGAGCGATCCTAATCTCTACAAACTCGAATCAATCAAGTACGATGGAGTAACACTCGTCACCTGCTGGCCAATAGGAACAAACCTCCAGAGACAAGCAGTGCTAGCAAAGGAAATTTAATATTAAAAACTCCGTCATAGGCGGAGTTTTTAATTGAATGTTGATAAAATCTATTGAACCAAGTCCTGCTGTCATGTATACTAAGGTTAATGGTTAAAAATCCACGGCATCGCTACGCTTACGAAAAAACACGTTACTTAAGGAGCAAAGGGCTAAGTTACAATGATATAGTTGCACAAGTAGGCTGTGCAAAAAGCAGTGTTAGTCTCTGGTGTCGCGATGTTCCCCTAACCAGAACTCAACGTGAAAAACTTCAAAAAAAACGTCTCAAAAATCAGATATTAGCGGCTCAGGGAATGAAGAATAAAAGAGCACGGGAAGTGACGATAGTACGAGATAGAGCCAAAGGTGAAATAAAATCTTTAAATTATGAAGTTTTTCGTATGGCTGGCGTAGCTATGTATTGGGCGGAAGGAGTAAAGACAAACGGAACTGCAGTGTCGAATTCAGATCCTCATGTAATACAATTTATGATTAGCTGGTTTAAAGAGATCTTCGACATCACACCTAGCCAATTTAAAGCTCATCTGCACATACACTATGGAAATGATGAAAAAAAAATTAAGAAATATTGGTCAAGTATTACTGGCATCCCCTTGAAAAATTTCGGAAAATGTTTTATAAAACCTAAGGGGACGGGCCACAGAACAAATATTCTACCCAATGGAATAATCAGAATAAAACTACACGGTGAATATTACGGTAAAAATGTAACCGATTTGCGACATAGAATATTGGCTTGGTCAGAAAAAGCATACGAATTAAGTCAAAAAATATATACCGCCCATAGCTCAATTGGTAGAGCAGGAAGCTCTTAACTTCAAGGTTCCAGGTTCGAGTCCTGGTGGGCGGACAAGTTAGGACGGCTAGAGTAATTTACTAGTAGATTGAATGGTTTTCGTACTGTAAAATCTAGCTTTCTATCATTTAAAGTAGCGTTCTGAAGTAGGTATCCCAAAAGTTGCTGTTTTTCATGTACTTCAGAACTTTCGAATATTTCGCGAGCTCGTTGAGCTAAGGAAAGCACTGTTTTTGCTGTGATATGGTACTGCTCATCTGCATCTGTGTATTCTTGCATACGTACTTCTGTTTCTCTTTGATCTTCTTTGTACTGTTTCAGTTTTCTGTCATAGTCATCCTGAGTAATACTCCCATCTGCTAAGAGATCAATAATTTTATCTAACATCACTTGTTTCTTATCATACTGTATACGTAAAGCATTTAACGCTTCGGCTTGAAATACAGTCTTTGCTTCATTTGTACGCTTCAGACTATCAGTTACCCTATCTAATACATCCTGTGGCAACACAAGCGATTTTAAGAGCTTCTGGACGGGTTCTATGAGCTCTTCTTCTCGAATATATATACGCTTGCAAATGCCCTTATAATTCGAACAGCTATAATAAACAAGCCTGCCCTTTTTTAACATTGCAGATATAAGTCCATTACATTTTTTACACTTAATTAATCGAGATAGGGCAAAGATTTTACTCCTTGTTTTTGTGGTATTATTTGTTCGCTCTGACATTTTCTCTTGAACCTTCGCAAACACGTCGGGCGGAATCAACTGCGGGTAATAATGAGGATATAATTTGCCTTTTGATCGATTTAGACCACTATAGAATGGATCTTTTAATATGTATTGAATGTTGCTTTTTGACACTTTATTTCCATATCTGCTTCTTAATCCTTGTTTGTACATTTCATCTGATATCTTTTGAAATGACCAGCCCTGCAAATACAGATCGTATATTTTAATAATGTGATGGGATCGTTCAGGATCAAAAGCTCTTCCGTTTGGTTCATGCTCTTTATGTACAACAACATATCCAAGTTTCGCTTGTCCTATTGCTTCCCCTTTTTGAAGCTTTAATTTTATTGTCCTTTTAATATTATCACTAAGTTGCAAAACATACCCTCG
>JBDRCU010000061.1:0-2970 GCA_043821485.1 Parcubacteria group bacterium
TGATTTTAAATCTTTAGCACTAACAGATCATGGAAGTTGTGCTGGATTATATAATTTTCAGAAAGAATGTCTGAAACAAGAGATTAAACCGATTCTGGGCATGGAAGCATATATATGTCCAGATCGTTTTCTGAAAAATAAAGAACAACCAATAAATCACTTGGTTCTACTCGCAAAAAATAAAATCGGCTATAAAAATCTCATTTACCTCAGTTCTATGGCTTACATTGAGGGATTTTATTATAAACAGCGTATTGACTTTGATCTATTGGAAAAACATAAAGAAGGACTAATCGTTACTTCTGCTTGCGTGGCTGGAGAAATTCCCAAATTACTATGGGCAAAAGAAGAAGACAAAGCCATAGAATTAGCAGGTAAATATAAAGATGTTTTTGGAGATGATTTCTATATTGAAGTTATGACCCACAAATATTTCAATGACGCCGAGCAAGAAGCTAAAGAAAAAAGAATAGCAGCAGCCCTTTATAAGTTAGCTAAGAAAATAAATGTTAAGGCTATTTGCACTACCGACATACATTATGCACGTAAAGAAGAATGGAAGGCTCAAGACGTTCTCTTGTCTATTCAAACATTAGACCATATTAAGAACCCTAAACGTTTGAGCTTTGGAAGTAAAGATTTTTATATGAAATCTGCTGAAGAATTAGCTCAGATTTATTCCAAAGCTCCAGAATTACTTTCTAATACTGTTGAAATCGCAGAAAAAATAGAAAGCAAGTTGATATGTAGCTCTGAAGACCTTATGCCTAGTTTTGATCTCCCAGAAGGTTTTGAAGATGAGTCTGCTTATCTTAAAGCCTTAGTAACGGATGGAATGAAACAAAAAGGGCTGGTGCAAAAATCCATTTATCGTGACAGAATACGTTACGAAATCGATGTAATAACAAAGTGTAATTATACCAAATATTTCCTCGTACTATGGGACATAATTAACTTCGCCAAAACTCAGGGGATTAGGATCGGGCCAGGACGCGGATCGGCTGTGAGTTCGTTATGCCTATATGTTCTCGGAATAACAAAATTAGATCCCATTAAATACGAGTTGTTATTTGAGCGTTTTCTAAATCCTGACCGAATTAGCCCTCCCGATGTTGATATAGATTTTGACTATGACAGAAGAGAAGAGGTCTATAATTATATTGTTAGAAAATACGGATCGGATCATTGTTCTCAGATTGGAACATATAACAAATATAAGGCCAAAGCGGTAATTAGAAGTACTGCAAAAGCTCTTGATCTAGGAAATGATTGGGAGCAGTATTTGAAAGACTCCAAAGATAATCCATCACTGAGAAAACCACAAACCAAGAAGTCTTTGGATATTGCCGATAGTATATCTAAACAAATAAGCTTGAAGTCTAAGAATATTGTAGAGGCAATGAAATCTTCTAGGGATTTTAGAGCCTCTATGCAACGATATCCCGAACTTTTAGATTGCGTTAGGTTTATAGAGGGAGTAGTATCTTCGGCTGGTGTTCACCCTGCTGGAATTTTAGTATGTAAAGATCCAGTTATAGAGCATGTTCCCCTAAGAGTTTCCAAGGGAGTTATTAGTTCTCAATTTGATGGACCGGAAGTCGAACATTTAGGATTATTGAAATTCGACTTGTTAGCTCTTAGAACACTGACTGTCGTAGATAAAACCCTAAAAATGATTAAAAAGAGACATCCCGAGACCAAGGATTTAGATTTAGATCTTCTAGAGCCAAATGATAAAAAAGTTTTCGCAATGCTTAATGGGCAAATTCAGCGATTAGATACGAGAGGCGTATTCCAGTATGAAGGTGATGGGATATCCAAACTATTAGCAAGTATTAGGGTGGATACTTTCGAAGATATGATTGTAGCAAATGCTCTTTATCGTCCCGGTCCTCTTGGAGCAGGCGTTCATGATATGTATTGTAGCTATAAACATGGTCGGCAAGATGTCCAATATTTGCACCCTAAGATGGCTACTGTCTTGAAAAAAACTTATGGTATTATGGTTTTCCAAGAAGATATTATGAAAGTGGCTGTAGAACTTGCAGGCTTTACTGGTCCTCAGTCGGATACTCTTCGTAAAGCCATGGGTAAGAAACTTCCAGAGGTAATGGCTCAACAAAAAGAGTTATTTGTAAGCGGTTGTGCTAAAAATGATATATCAAAAGAAGTAGCAGAAGAAATTTTTAAGCAGATTGATTATTTCTCAGGATATGGCTTTAATCGATGCTTGTCCGGCAGAACTACTATTAAAAATAAAATTGATGATGTGGTTTATACTTTCGAAGAACTGGCAAATGGATCTTATGGATTGGATAAAAATACACCAATAGTTATTGACAGTTATCTAGATGGAGAAATAGTAGAGGATGATCTAGTTGAGGTTTTCGAGACTGGCGAGAAAGAAGTATATGCAGTTGAACTTGATAATGGAACGGTAATAGAATCAACACTAGACCATAAGTTTCTATGTTCTGACGGGAAAGAACATACTGTCCAAGAAATTATGGATGGAGAAATGGATATATTGTATGATATCACAAGCAGAATATGATTTACTAAACCATTTTAGATTTAGTTGGATGACCGGATTGACGGTTCAAGAAATTAAAGATAACAAATTCGAAGCTAATAACGAATTAAATACTCTATTAGCAAAGGGATTGATCGGGAAAAGAGATAAAGACAAACCGATAATTTGTAGCTCGGTATTGTCCATTAATAAGAATGGATTTGATGCCATTATATTATATGAACGAAATGAACGCAAATTCCTGTCGCAAGTCAAACAATGGTTCAGGAGAAAGTATGAAAAAGTGCAAGATAAAATCAATTAGACCATTAGGGAGACAAAAAACCTATAATGTTACGATGAAATCAGATCAGCACAATTATGCAATCTATGATGAAGAAACTGGTAATAGTATCATAACGAAGAATTCCCACTCTGGAGCCTATGCTCTATTAGCT
>JBDRCU010000062.1:0-14293 GCA_043821485.1 Parcubacteria group bacterium
AGTCAAAACTCGAAGACTCTCTGCCTCCGGGTTCTCCTGTTGTAATTCCCTGAAGCACTTCTGAAGCTTCTCCCACTGCTGACTATTTTTAATTTTTCTTGTGTCCATATGTACTTATTATGCCTGAGGCCCAATGACTCATTCATGTATATTTCAGAACCGTTAGGGATATGGTCCCCTAAATAGCTAAAATGAGTTCAGAAAGGCCATAAATCGGCCAAAATATAGTGTTTTTCTACATTCAATTGAGATATTATTGATTATTTATCCACAGCTCGTTGCTACTTGACTGGTCTCTCAATCTCCTTCCCGACCAATAGATGGGCAACCCCTTCGGCGTAGCCCATTACGTTTTACCAGATTCATTTAGGATGATTGCCATTACTGGCTGAGAATATTGGCGATATAAATACAGCCACTTCCATTTCCCTGTATAGGGAAAATCATCCCACACTTTCTCTGGCAAAAGGGTCGCTTTCGAAAAGGGGTGCCGAATACACATTTGTTGGCTTTGTTGATTATAAACCAACGAAAGTTGGGGAATATAACGGACTGTAATTAGTACCTCACACCGTGTGTTATCTGGCCTCTCAGCCTCGCTTGGTCGCCTAGAACCCTCGCAGGTTCCTACCTACTAAAACGTTTTATGTGAGGGATACCGGGAAGCTCCTATTTCGGTATCACGTTTTAGCTCCTTTTATTAAAGTCTGGATGTTGCCCATGTTTAGCGGACCCAGACTACATCGACTGTGCTTCGTCGTTCGTATGACGCTGGCAAATTGACGTCGAAGTGTATATGCCAGTGTATTTGTGCGTGATCCTGCACGGAAATCATCCACGTACCAACGAATCACGGTATAAACAAAAATCACTCACCTTCTTGCGACAAGTGAGTGATTCTTATTCACAATCTGTCGCAAGCAGATTCCGATATTTGGTTATATATCCATATTAGCTCAGTACCACAACGCCAGTTGGTTTATAAATTTCGCCCCCGTGAACAAGATAGGTAAATTTTCCCGATATACAGAGATTACTCTATTGCTGGTGGAGGCAATACCTCCATATATCGCAAGGGCCCCTGTCTCTTATTGAAATATCGCCTCAGGTGCTCTTTCGGGTAGAATTTCAATACCTCTCTAGGACTTATTACGACATGCGACTTCCCAACCCATGCTGGTCGTGATTTTTGCGTTATTAAACTAAAGTCCCCCAAATGGGGTAGTCTAACTATCTTATTTTTTCGCAATTCCTCTCCAATTACAGCCACCATAGACATATAGAACAAAAAGGCCATCTCTGGATCAATATAGTTTGATTGCTGTGATATCAGCCGATAGAACCTCTTTTCACTCAAAAGCCGTTTATCTCTAAGATGTTTTGTTGGCGGAGTCCATGCCATGCATCAACCATACAAGATGCCTAAAAATTTGCAGAAATTTTTTATGACTATTGATCTCTGGAGCTAAAAAGGGACCCATTTAAAAAACAATAAAAAACGTGGCTATGTTTCTTACTCTACCTCCTCCCCTATTTGGGACCCAAAACCAAGACCACTCCCAAATCATAATTTACGACTTAATCATAGAGAAGACCCTACTACCCTCTTTAGGATTGGTTATCTTTTGTAGAAATTAGGTGGAATCTTATTGTTCAGTACAATGGATTGCTCTCTCTTTGTTATTTTTAGATTACCAAACATCCATTTATTAAGTTTCTCATCACTGTCTATGATATATTCTGGATCAGTAGGTTCTTTCGTCGACTCTTTTGAAGCCCGCAGTCTTTCTATTGTTGACCCCTTCAATTCGTTCTCTAGCATCATCAACTGACCCTCCATCGACATAATATAGTCTGAAATCTTTCCACCTTTATCTAAAAACTGATAAAGATAGTTCAGTGTCGCAAGGCCTCTTCTGCATATCCAACCATTTTCAAAGCGTATACGAAGTTTGTCGTGAACTATTCTGTTCCTTAATTTATAAAGAAATAATAGGTTGCTGCCAACTGCCTCAAGTCCTTGATTGTCTGATCTATACAC
This sequence comes from Parcubacteria group bacterium, assembly GCA_043821485.1. GTDB lineage: Bacteria > Patescibacteriota > Minisyncoccia > 2-02-FULL-40-12 > IGHO2-01-FULL-4-A > JBDRCU01. The sequence goes on from JBDRCU010000062.1 coordinate 2,042, forward strand.
ATGACAAAGTATTGTGGAATTAAAACTAGTCTCTTTAAGAAAAGGTATGTGACGTTTCCAACCAGTGGGAGATGCCCTATCTAATCCATAGAAGTGAAAAGCGTTCTCTACAGAAGTAATAGTGCTCCTAATGCAGTGATTATAGTCACCTCGTAAATATTCATTGCCTGCGTCTATATAATCCATGAGATAAGTTTCCAGTTGCTCACCACGCAAGTTTTGTGCAGGCGGGAATTTATCAAAAGTGGGCGGCCAAGGCACGCTGATAATTTCATCTGCCTTATCTTTATCTAGGTTTGAAACTTTAATACTAAAAATATCAAGCATTGAAAAAGATGTAATCAAAAAGTGCCCAGACAAATATCTTTGCTTGATTAGCTCTTGATTAACCATTGGTAGGTGTTTATATATATACCCGAGCACATAAGCAGAAGAGTTGCCTTTTCCCCAAGCTAAGTCATCTATTAGTTTTTTGGGTAACTCTGTTTTAAACGACACAGTTAAGACGCCTCCTGTTTGAAGACCTTCCACTTTATTTTTTTGGACAAAAAATTTAAACGGCTCTATAACTGCTGATGTGAAGAAGCTGAAATCTATCCGCACTGAATCGGAACTCCCCTCCTCCAGATACTCTTGTCCCACGAAGTAGGATTCTGGTAGATCATCGGACTTAGGTAAATCAGCCATATAGCACAATTATAAAAGATAGTTATGTGTAATTTTAAGGCTTCTCAGAAATTTAACTTATTTCAAATTGATTGATTCCTCGAACTAGCATTACTTGGGAGAGTCTGAACTCAGTACTCTTCTCGCAACAAATCACCAGTTTCTTTGTCGTATATCTTAGTGTGATTATCCTCAACCTTAATGATTTCGTCACCCCTCCACCTCTTTATTAGATAGCGACATTCTATGGTTGATTCATCTGTCTGGCTACATTCTTGAAAATCTAATGGGTTGCCAAAAAAGAACTTAAAGCCAGTCCATAACAACCAAAGACCACCCAATATCATAAGAAGACCTATTGCTAATTCTTTAAACATCTCAAAACCGGATTTACTGTCCATAACGAAACTTTACCACAAGACACCCCTCGAGCGCACGAGCATCATACGCCCCTCGTGCTAGCCCAACTTAGATGGCCTCCTCGAGTTAAAACCGTGTAGGTTTAAACCCAGCTTGGAGATTTAGACTAGTTTTATGATATCAAAACGACGCCCTTCGAGCAGCCTACTTGAACCCCGTATTCATATCAAATTCTATGTCTTCATGGCCATTCAAACGTGAAAAAATGTATCCAAAACGAGCAGCCACAGACTGTTTTACTCTCTTCAACTCACTACTATTATGGGCTGCTTGTTGTGTATGCTTTCCTTTGCTAGTTCCAATCGTAGACTTATACAAACTTTTTACCCTATCCATGTCTAAATTAGTTCCTTCTGGCACTGGAATTTCACCAGATATTAGTAAATGAAAAAATCTACTTCTTGTTAAATCTAAATCGAGGATAGACATTTCATGCACGTGTTCTCTTCTCAGCTCATCATTTATCTTTTTAAATCCATCATCTATATTCTTTTGAATATGATTTAGGGCCTGCTTAATCTCTTCAGTATTAGCAATGTCATAGTGTTCCAGGTCCTTCTTTAGGTGCTCTACCAATTTCCTAATCCTCTCTCTCAGGATGTAGAATTCTTGAACATAATTTGTGAGATGATATTCAACTGCTTCCGCCTCTGAGATACCAGTCTCCTCCGAAGGATAAAAGTCAGAAAAATACTTTTCATACCTACATAACCTGTCGAATACTCTAAACACCTCTGTAATTCTAGTTAGATATTTACCAGCTAGTTCTTCCTTCTTATCTTTGGGCGTATATTCTGTGTCGGAAAAAAGCTCTAGTGGGTAATTGTCCAGAAAGTATTTCACCACTAAAGCCACTTGATCATTATTTTTAGGTTTACTTTCAGTCATATTGACGCTCTTCGTGCTAGCTTTGAAAGGTTGGGGGGGTAGGGATTCGAGCCCTCAATCATTTTTTTGGAGTTACCTCCTTAATCTCAAGCTTGGTTTTTTCAGTTTTCTTGCCGGGTTGTTGGAAATTAATCAAAAGCCCCTGCTTGATTCCCATAATCTCCATATAATTTCTAATCTGCTGTTCTTCCGAAGCACCCATTTCTCCTCCAACCGCCTTTAATTCAACGACTGCTTTTTTAGCTCCGAAATACACTATCAGATCCGGATACCCTTCTCCGACATAGTGCCCTTTGTATTGGAGCTCAACAACTTTCTGAGTGTCATATTTTATTTTTTCAGAACGCAGTCCAACCTGCATTGCCCTATCATAAACCACTTCCGGAAACCCTGAGCCAAGTTTCTTATAGACATCTTTTGCAATCTTTTCAATTTTCTCTAAATCTTTATTCATGTGTTTTGGATTTCGATTATCTTCATAAACTCTTGTAGTATTTTTCAATCTTCTTGGCCATGAGTTTTCTACGCTCTCTCAGAAAGTTATCATAATCATCGTAAGTAGCTTCGAAAATGCTTTCGGGAATACAATTTTGAGCCAAATTCTTCTGTAACAATTCTTCTGAATCTATGGAGCCATACTTTTGCTTTCCACCGTTGACTTGCTCTTTCGCATCGCCCATGTACTGACGAGGTTCTTTACTACTTATTGCTATGTTTATTTCTGTCTGTGTCTGAACATAGTTGGCTATTTGATTGTATTGCGTCCTAGTGAATCCATTTTTGATCATATATTGCTTTGGAAAAATATGGTGGATATCTCCAGCATGTTCTATCATATCCCGCACCTTTATATCTTTTGAAAGAAACCCCTTATCGTTCGCATTGACCTGCGCAGCGAAAAAAGCATTTATAAATGGATTCCGTATACTTGATTTCTCAAGCTCTTGTTCAAGGCGCACATTCCAAAATCCTTCCGTGAGCTCGCCATCCTCAACCGATTTAAGATGATCTTCTATACCAACTTCGTTTATATGTTTTATATCAGACTCAAAAACAGATTCAAAACTTCCGGAGTGACGACCAGTAAGCATTGACATAACGAACCAACGCTTGACCGAAGACTCAATTACAGCGTTATCAACCCCTGAATCACGCAGTTTAAGGAATATACTATACGCAAAGTTTAGTGCATTCTGTGCAGTGATCATTGATGAAGAAATATATCCCGCAGACTTAATAATCATTATAAAACGCTTGAAATTTGTTTCATTAACAAATTGTAGTAACCCCTCCTCCAATTTTTTAAATGACGCATCTGCTATCTCCTCTCTATATTCTCTGGTTTCAAAATCACGCCCTGAGAGCAAACTTACTAAATCCCCTGTTTTGCCTCTCTCAAATTTATGCAACGTAATAGTACGAATAAGGTCATTATAGTTTGGGTCATACAAATCATCATTCTCATTTTTGAGCCATGCAATTTTGCTCAAATACCCTGTTTGAGAAAACTCTTCATCATTCTCGCTTATGTGCCTATAAAATTCGGGTACAACAGCTAGGTGGCAGAAATAATCTATAAGCTTGCGTAGATTCATGCCGAACTCTCCATATGCGGCGATCTTGCTCATCGCAAAGTCGGCTTGACTCAAAACAACGCCCTGAGAGTTAATCCGTATAAATATCTCCGTTACCGTCTCAATATCCAAAGATGGATCGAGTTCTATCATACCAATTTGTTTAGACTTAATACTGACCAGTCTTTGAATATTCTTTTGAACCTTTTGTTTGTCTGCATCAGGATTTTTCTCCATATATAGATCTATAACATCAAAGTACCCAGCATCATCTTGCATTAACTCTGCAATATCTGCTATCCACTGAGGTTCCTTTTCTGTGACTGCAGTTTTAGTCATAAATTCCTCTGTCTGCGGATTAAAAGATATACGTACTCTAACTTCTTTGTACTCTTTATTTACAATTGGGAATCCTACTATCGCTGCTTGTAGGGCTGTTATACGTTGTTGTCCATCTATGATAATTTTTTTACCGGCAGCTGTACCTCCATCCCTAAGTCTAACCTCGTGATTTTGCCATAAGATGAAATATCCAATCGGATAACCTTGATAAAGAGAATCTACAAGGTCTCTAATCTTTGTCGTCTCCCAAACGAATGGACGCTGTATTTCGGGGATTGCGATCTCGCCCGATTTTATAAGGCTCAATATATTGCTTACCTAGTATTGATTTACTGAATATTGCATGAACTCATTCTATTTATTTTTTACCTTCTCCTCAATCATTTCTATAGCTTTCTCTATAATTTCATCAATTTTATTCTCTGGTAAGGATGGCTTTCAACTCTTTGGTTAGGGTCATGAGTTCGTCTACTTTTTCAACGATGCGTTTTTGCTCTGCGAGAGGTGGAAGTGGAATTACCCAATTATTTATAGCATCAATGCCGATGTTAGCTTGATTGGCTGCGCCCGTAGATTTTGCATATACAGCATCCAGCAACAGGTCTTCTTTCAAAGCAAGATTAAGATAACCCCTATTCACTACTATGGGTCTTAATATACATAAACGCTGATTTAAATATAAATTATGCTTCTCTATATCTTTTTCATGAACTAACAGTGAATACAAATAATCCCGTTTATCCTTTGTGCCGGTCATTGTTAGAAGTATATCTCCAATACAAATTTGATATTCTTGAGTCTTTCTGGCAATTTCTGGTGTTGTGAATATTGGTTTTTGATCTAATCGAAAATAATTAGGTCTAACATTACCCATTCGTATTACTTGAAAATCACCTTTTTCGACAAAGTCTTTTTTCTTATATGCAAACCCGCCCTTAAATAAGCATATATCACCAATCCGTACCCACTTCCATGACTCCGGTATCTCAAGTGGGATTTCTTCGTCGGTAATTGGCGGGAGTGATTTCAGCTTCTTGCCAGTCTTTTTGGCCTCCTTGGTACGTTCTTCTTGAATTTTTTGATAGAGATCTTCGGCTATGCCTTCCTTGGGATTTTGCGGAACTAGTTTGCCTGAGACAGCGAGAGAAAGAATGCCTTTTTCTAGCTCCTTAGTGTCATCGAGGTTCCGTACTAGCTCTGTCATGTGCTCAAGAGCTATTGAAGAATCGTTTACTCCGAGTGAGTGGAGGGCACTTATTGCAAGTAACAAGCGGGTGACATCACGTTCTTCCTTCTTTGTTTCAAGGTCATCGATGATTTTCATCAACTGATCTATTTTTTCTACAATACGTTTCTGTTCTGGGAGAGGCGGGAGTACGAAAGGTAGAGACATGAAGTTGTTCATGGAAATACCACCAATAAGCCCATTCATGTTAGACCGAAAGTTATTTTGGAAGTAATCGGCAAGATATGAATAAAATACAAATCTTGGTTCAATTTTTTTACTAGCTACGATCGCTATTAATTTATTGCCAAAACACACATCCTCTTCCAATATTCCAATTTTCCTTCCAGCATTGCCACCCTCAGAACAAATTAAAACTGAGCCCTTGGGGGCAATTTTATAATTAGATTCGTGAATTGGAATCTTGACGCCATTTTCATAATCTATAACATGGGACTCTCGATCAACATCTTTTGTTGCAATATACGGATAACCATTAGCTAAACCAACATATTTAGACTCTTTTTCTTGTTTGTTTATACTGTTTCCATTATAGATTTCTCCTAAACCGCCAAGTGGTACAGCTTTCCATGCGTCAGGTATATCAAATGGAATTTCATCGTCTGTGATTGGTGAGAGTGGCTTTAGTTTTTTGCCGTTCCTTTTTGCTTCTTTGGTACGTTCCTCTTGAATTTTTTGATAGAGATCTTGGGCAGTACCTTCCCTTTGGTCTTGTTGGACCAAATTGCCAGACACGGCAAGCGTGAGTATCGCTTTACGGAGTCGACCAATGCCGTCCGGGACGTCGATAAAATCCTCAATGTTATCGGCAATTGTTTTTGTTTCCTCAATTACCATGATGCTTTAATGCATCTTCTATAATGCTTTTTATTTTATTTAAAACAGTGCCTACTTCCTTCTGCTTTTCTCGATATTCTGCCAAAAGCACGTCAGGTGACTTAATTTCTACCTCCTTCGCATTGGGGTTTTTAAAGTCAAGGTTATAGTTTTTGGCAATTATTTCATCTATAGAAACTTTCCATGCGTGATCATTTTCAACACGCTTATCCCACCATTTTTTTTCTGGTTCGAATTCCTTTATCTGAATAGGGTCTGTCATTGTGTAACTCTTCCGCCCCTTTGGGTATGGATGCTCGTAGAACCATATTTCTTTTGTTGGCTCGCCTTTTGTGAAAAAGAGTAGGTTGGTATTAATGCTCGTGTATGGTGCGAAAGCATTCTTAGGAATCTTTACAATGGTGTGTAAGTTGCACTTCTCGAGCACCTCTTTTTTTACATTTGCCTTCACTCCTGTTTCGCCTTGTAGAAATGAATCAGGCAAAACCATACCGGCTTTACCACCATTTTTAAGTAGGTGCACTATCAAAACCAAAAACAGATCTGCCGTTTCTCGAGTTCTAAGGTTTTGAGGGAAATTAGTCTCGATGCCGGGTTCTTCCGTACCACCAAATGGTGGATTAGTCACAATACAATCAACCCTGTCTGGGTCTCCATAATCTCGGAGTGGTCTCTCTAGTGTATTACCCCTTTTCATATTTGTTGGTGATTCAATATCGTGGAGCATCATGTTTGTGAGAAGTAGCATGTATGGCAGTGGTTTCTTTTCGACTCCCATCACACTGTTTTGTGCCCTCATCTCATCTTCGACTGTCTTTACTTGAGCACGAAGATGTTCAAGCGTGTGAACCAAAAAACCGCCAGTTCCAGCCGCTGGATCGAGGACTTTATCTCCAAGTTTTGGATCTACCATTTGCACAATGAATTGTGTTAGCGCCCGAGGAGTGTACATCTCTCCAAAATTTCCTGCGCTTTGCAACATCTTTAAAAGACGTTCGTATACCTCATTGAAGTGATGCCTGTCGTCTTTGGCGTTGAAATCAATCTCGTTTACTTTATTTACCACCTGTCGAAGCAAAGTACCCTTTCGCATGAAGTTATACACGTCTTTGAACGCAGAACGTACGAGGTCAGTGCGAGGATTATCGTTTTGTGAAAGAATACGAAGCTTTGGAATTAGCGTATCGTTTACAAATTCTGTGAGTTCATCACCAGTCATTCCGTCCATTGGTCCAGCCCATGTGCTCCACTGTAGTTCTTTGGGAAGTGTAGGCGTGTATTTTTTATTTCGTATCTCTAGCGCTTTATCTCCATCATCTAAGATTTTCAGAAATACGAGCCACACTAGTTGAGCAAGACGTTGTGCATCTCCATCAACACCGATGTCTTGTCGCATTATGTCTTGTATTGATTTGATTGTTGCTGCTGAAAACATATTATGCTGTTGCGTACATTAAATCTAAAACTTCGTCCACCATCATCTGATATTCTTTTTTCCCCCCGAACATAGAGACGATTTCTACATCACTACCAATTGACCTGAATGGCTCAAGAGTCAATATCCTCATGTCTTCTATGTCCTTGTACCCAACATCAGCATATTTATTTAGTAGTGCCTCAACAACTTCACGGGCTTGACCACTATATTTTTCTAAGTAATTGCTTCTTCGGACTAATTCGGCACGTTCGTTTTTCTTCATCATCTTTTTGTCGTATGCAACGTGCATGATGAGATCAAATAGATCAAACTCTGCTCCGACCTGATGTTGAAGCTCCTCGAGTGGAATCCCCGTATTGTTTATTTCGTCAATGAGGGCCTGGCGCCTATCAGCCTCCTGCCAAGCACTGAAGAAGCTATCAAGAGTTGGGTAATGATCAAGAATGTTTTTCTTTGTGAAGTCTTGCAGGGTTTCTGTTATCAATTTACCGTCAGGACCCAAATATTGGACTTTTTCTTTTATGACTGCGTACGGCACACTACTAATTTTGTATACAGGTGGTCTATCTATGATGTCTGTGCTGGTATCCCATGTATCTACAATGGTTGATATAAGGATGTCTTCTTCTTCCTTTTCTTCTAGTGGCATGTCTTCTGGATCTTCTCGTTCAAGAACCTCGCCAATATCTTCATCCTCCTTTGCTTCCATTACACGCTCTGCAAAACCATCGAAGCCTGGGTCAGCAAATAACTTGGTCGCTCCTTGGAAATCAAGAATACTAAACCAAGCCTTGTTATGGTCTTCTCTAATACGTGTACCACGACCAATAATCTGCTTGAATTCCGTCATACTTTCGATCGGACTGTCTAGTACAATAATTTTACAGGTCTGCGCATCGACTCCCGTAGTCATAAGCTTTGAGGTCGTAACAATCACAGGATATCTTTCTTCGGGATCAATAAATGGGTCTAATTGTCGCTTACCCTCATCGTCATCGCCAGTAATTTTCATAACATATTTTCGATTTTCTTGAGCCAAACTTCCGGCTGCGTTTACAAGAGCACTGCGCATGCGTTCTGCATGCGATATTCTTCGACAGAAAACAATGGTTTTAGCAAAAGTATCTCCGATTGCTTCCATGTATTCGATAATCTTTTTTGCTACGAGTTCATCACGCTGAGGAAAGATGACTTTAGTATTTACATCTTTGAGCTCGTAGAGTTCATCGGGTATTTCATTCCCATCATCATCAAGAGTTCCCGGGCTTGGTCTCCATCCTGTAACATCGTTATCGAGAATGATGCGAAGAACCTTATATGGGGCAAGAAAACCATCATCAATGCCCTGTTTCAGTGAATATGTGTAAACAGGATCTCCAAAATAGTGCGATGAGCTAGTCTCCGCTGTTTCTTTTGGCGTTGCAGTCATACCAATTTGCGTTGCGCTAGAAAAATATTGCAAAATCTCATGCCACTCACTGTCTTCATTTGCGCTTCCTCTGTGACATTCATCCACAATGATAAGATCAAAGAAATCTTTTGGGAGCTTCTTATACAATTTTTCTTCTTCAAGGGCCCCGCTCATTGCTTGATAAAGGGAAAGGAAAATTTGATATGACTGAAGCGTTCCCATGTCATTGAAGCTTTGACGTGTAATTTTTGTGAGAGCATCACCAAAATACTGATAGTCATTCACTCTTGCTTGATCTATAAGTATGTTCCTGTCAGCTAATATAAGAATCCGCTTTGCATTATGCGTTTTCCATAGACGCCAAATTATTTGACCTGCAGTATAAGTCTTACCTGTACCTGTTGCCATAACGAGGAAAATTCGTTTTGCACCTTTTGCTACCGCTTCAACTGTGCGATTAATGGCAACTCTTTGAAAATATCGAGGCTGCTTGCGTGCATCCTCTGTATAAAACTTGCTATCAAGTACCGTTTTTAAATCAGGATTTTCAATCGTTGCTCCCTTCCACTGCATATACCATTCGTACATCTGTTCCGGTGAGGGAAAGTTATTTGGTTCAAGAAGTGTCTCATTATTTCCTGAAAGTCCTGTTTTATCATGAAAAAGATATTGATGACCATTGGAAGAAAAAACGAAAGGTACATCGAGTGCGTCAGCATATCCTAAGGCCTGTTGCATTCCGGTTCCTGGCTCGCTTTGCTCGTCTTTTGCCTCTACAACAGCTAACGGCAAATTCTGCTGATACTCGAGTAGAAAGTCTACCTTCTTGAGTTCACCACGACGCCATTTATTACCACTTACATGAATACGGCCAAGGGTGTAGGGAAACTCTTCTCTTACCTGATGATCTTGCCAACCCGCATCCATAATATGTGGTCGTATTAAACGACTTCTTGTTTCTTGTTCATTCATAAAGTTATTGCCATTGCAAATAAGTAATGCATCCTGAATTATGACCCATTCAATGGACTCGGGACAAGCAAATCCAAAAACCTCATCCCTCTTGCTTAAGTTTACACCTTATTCTTATCTACGACTCTCAAATGCTCCATAATCTTATAATCCTTCAATGTCACCTTCGGATCTTTAAACTTATACCAAGGCTCTGACTTAACCCATTCTTTACCATCTATAGTATTTTTAACCAACTGCGATTCGGTTAGCTTCTTTGGCGGTAATGTATCTTTATTGTCTTTGGTAAGAAAGAGATATACATGCGATTTCCCGGCTGAATTTGGCACGATACGGGGTTTTAGGACCCCTTCTTTAATAAACCTTCTCATGGCGTGATGATTGATGTTAAAACGGCTCTCTAGGTCATATTTTGAATACCAACTATCTTTATTCTTCGAACACGAAGCTGGGATGATCTTCTTATAAATTGCTTTCTGGCAGATAAGACACTTAATGCCCCACTTGTCATACCATGATTCTTCATTAGAAACAGGACCACCACAGATAGAGCAACTGTAGCCGATGCCCTCTAGGTGGAATCCCTTCGGGTTTTCTTCAAGCCTTTTCTTTCTGCGTTCGTCTTTAAGCCAGCAGTCGTACATGAGTTCTGCTAAGCGAGTTAGATTATGTGCTCCTTCTTCTGCTTCTTCCCAAGAGACCTCCTCTCCTTTCTTTTTTTCGAGGAGATCTTTGAATTCTTGGATGTGTTCTTTAGATAAACTCATAATCTAACTGATTGGATTACTTCGCCAATCTCTGCATAATCGGCAAAGTCGTATTTCTTCGGTGACACCAAGCTAGAATCGAAAGAGCTCAAGCCCTGCTTGGAGATTTAAACTAATTTTACTATACCAGAACGACCCTCTTCGAGTTCATATAAAATTTAATTCAAACTACTATAAGGGCTCTTGTTGATCATCTTCGACGATAAATCTGGCACGTTCTAAAAGCTCATCAAATGTTATTATCTCGATACCATGTAGAGAATTTCTAAATCTCTGAAAAGTCTCCCACCTACTCCTATCGTTCATAAGTTCTTCTAATGAACCTACTATTACTATGCCTTTGGGGCGAACTGTATATATGGATTTTTTTTCTAACTTATCTTTATTCTGAGTAGTCTCTGACCCTTGCTTTTCCCATATATGTATATTTGCCTGTATTTGAGAGACGGCATCTGTGAGGTCTTTCGATAAACTCCAAGCTCCATTTCTAATTTCTTTACTGCCGGTAAGTAATTTAGTAGCAGGCGTTTTAATTTCTACTAGAGCAGTGAAGTGAAGGACTCCCGATGTGCGCATTAAATAGTCTCCCTTTTGTCCACCTCTTCCATCATAGCTAACGCCTCCATAAACCGGCTGTGCTTGCTCCTCTTTGAGGATTATATAATTAAGACCGTATCCGAATATCCATTTATTTTTCTCGAAGAAACTTTGCCACCAGCTTTCACTATCAGAATTTTCCTTAAGAGATGCCTGAAAATCATTTAGTTTGTTTTCCCTGTTCAAAATAGCGTTTACATCGACTCTTGTAAGAGTTAAATCGGGTGTAGACGCAAGTTTTTTAATAATACTTATGATGCTCTCGCTATCTCGTGTCTTCAAAGCTGAGATTATTTCATCTTCGTCCTTAGAGATCAACGAGAATTTCTCCTCAGGAAGATCGATCTCCCTGAGAGTTTGCAAAAAATTAATTAGTTTCCACAGGTTCTCGTGACAGTCATCTAAACTGACATTAGCTTTTATATTGGTTGATTTTTGCTCCTCTTTTTCAACTATCTTTCTCTGCTTATCTCTGACCGAAAAAGATAAACGAGGTGTAAATTTGTCACCCTTCTTAATTAATATAACTCTACAGATATAATCAACCTGTTGTTTAGAGTCCAAGACGAACTGCTTAATTAATCCTATCTTTTTATGGTGAAAGTAGTGAAGGTTTTCTACCCCTTCAGCTTGACCAATCTCTAGCTCAGAGAAGTTGTCCCTTCCAACTACGAAATCTTCACTCACTTTTATCCAACCAATCTCTCTAAGAATTCGTTTACTAGCTTCCATATCTGTAATTTAATCCCTTATATATCTAATTATCAAGCTCTTCGAGCTAGAACCAAACTGGTTTTATGGCGTCTGCGAACTTGATGAAATGGTTATCTATGGTGGTAGTGGAATATACCTCGAAAGAGAGGCCTGTAGGTATTACTACGCCCAACAAAATCTCAACATGTTATAGAAGCTTGAAAATCGCCTATAAGACAATTTTAGGGGCTACAGAGTGGATTATCCTTCCTTGCTTGTTACGGCTTACTATAGTCCTCTCATAGCGAGGAGGAGGGAGTTTTATAACGAACGAGAAAGGTATCAATTTGGCAGAATAATCACTTGGCTCATGTCGTATAGAGTTCAAACTATACCAATTG
>JBDRCU010000063.1:0-2703 GCA_043821485.1 Parcubacteria group bacterium
GTTACAAGTGATGACCCACTAGTACTCATAAGACCAGCTGCACTCAAAAAGTATGGCCCCAATGCTTTCGGTAGTATCCCAGGCTTGTTATATAAAGATACTGAACTTACGTTACCTATTTCAAAAGATAGATTACTTTTAGCAGGGTGGGTTTTAAATGAAGATTCATATATGGAAGTCGAAGATGACATGGTTAGAAATATTAATCACCGAACCATTACTCGTTCTTCAGATAGGGTTATCACAAAATCTGAGGAAGATGCTGAAGCGATAAGAGACAAGTATACAAAAACAAAATATACGCAGACTAAGGTTATTAATATAGAAGAATCAAAATAATGAATACAGAGGCCTCTGGTGATTTCATAAACGGACACAAACTAATACGAAAAGAGGCGATTTTGGAGTCTCTACAATCTACAAGCAGTGAAATCGCAGAAAAGTTCGATAAAATGTATAGTGATGATTTATCCATATTAGCCCAGGAACTCTCGGTCTCTTATTCTATTTTGCACAAAGTTATTAATAAGGAGAATCCACAATTACCGGATAATGACTTTCAAAGCGCACTTCTATATTGGAAGGCCCTAAACTCAATTATCGCAGCAATGGAGTTGTTGCGTCGAGGTTACCGTAATGAGACACAAGAACTGATGCGTAACCTTTTAGAAGTATTTGCAGTCGCATATGATTTTCATAAAAATCCAAGCCGCTATAAAGAATTTATTAATAATCCTAAACGCTTTAAGACCAAGCACAGCATCGCTACTATTAAAAAAGTACATCCTTTTATTGGTATGACATACGGTATGCTTAGCGAGTCATTTACACACGTGAGCGCGCTTCATGTTGTTCCTCACGAGATTGATGATGGGTTATGCGTAGGTGGGATGTTCGATCCTAAAAACCAAGCCATAGTAAAAATAAATCTTTTATCCATAATTGGAACTTTAGATATCTTGAATAGCGTTTTGGAACTAACTTTTCTGAAACATATACAGACTCCAAGATTTTGGATTGCAATCGATACCGATAATTATAAATACACTCCAAATAACGAGCGAAGCCAGCGAGTTATGGATGAGATGAAGAAGGCGATAGATTCTTTAAAAGAATGAGCAAAACTGTAAAATACAGAGTATTAATTAAATCTGATGGTAACTATTACAAACTCGGCACAATAATTATCAAAAGATTTGAAGGAGATATTATTTATGCTCCTTCTCAACTTAAAGTAATAGGTTCTTCTAGTACGGGCACCCTTGACAATGTCATTGATCATGTTTCTTGGCACCCAAGTGGTCGTGTTCACGTTAAAATAAAAGATGACAGCTATGAGATATTTGAAGAAGGAATAGGAGTTTTGAATTCCATATTTGGCATGGAGAAGGATCGGCAAAGGATAAAAGATATAGGTTTCCAAGAAATTCTTAGAGACACTGTGATAGACATTGCTACATTACCAGAACATAAAAAGAAGATTGATAAATTAGATATCGTTTTCGACATTAAAGACTATGATGGACCAGTACAATTCTATTTTTCCATGGTTTCTGGGACTCATATCGTCGAACTTGCTGAGGGCGGGAAAACACCCGTTAAGATATCTAAAAAATCGATTAAACTTCGATTAGACGGACAACACCGATCTCTTGGTGTAGAATCTGGAAATGCAGATAAATTATTACAATATAATTTATACAGATATGTAGGAAAAGATTTACAGAAAGGTCGGAGACTATTTGTTGCGGCAGACTCTGGAATTTCTAAGATTCAATATGATGAATAATAAGTCACAGTTTTATGTATTTATGAAGAAAGATAATCCTCAACTATGCGTATAGAAAAAATATTTCGAAGAAAGGAGGAAGATAAAACCGATGCGCAGATAGAGGATAGCATCTTCCTTCGACTAATTGATTTTGGCTTAAGCCTCTCAGATGGTTTTACGCATGAGCAGATCATCGCTGGTCTTAGTCTTGAGAATAAGCTTCCGAAATGGGAAAGAAAGATTGTCGAGAAGTATTTAGAAGCTGCGTACCAAAATGCCTATCAGCAAAAGGTTTCTGGGCAGACAGCAAACATTGATACTCCTTTCTTTGTCGCTGAACTTGGTAATAGCAGTCATTATGGTGAGAGTAGTCACAAATACATCATCAGTTTTGATGCCCATTTTAAGTATATTGATTATCAAGAACTTAAGCTTGCAAAACGAACTGCGCAAGAAGCAAGGATACTCTCTATGTGGGCGATACGGATATCAATACTCGCAATTATCATATCCGCCCTCGTGCCGCTCTGGATTGCGTATAACATGACCCAGACGGTAAGAATCGATAGCAATCAACTTCAAATTTTGGAGAGCGACCGTGCTATGCAGGTAGAGCGTGAATAGGTGTCAAAGGTGTCAATGAACTCCTGAAATGGAACACTCTCAAAAACCTCGTTTTCGTGTTCCATTTGTTCCATTTACATTGCGACCGAGACACCTATTTTCGAGTATTGAAAAGACCCCCGAAAAACCCTTACACTGCTTGAAGTAGGTTAGTTCACAACCGACTCACACCGCACTTCAACGCGCTTCGCTTGCTCGGCACAAGTGTGGTGTGGCGAAGTTTCGTTTGTCCCCGTGGCGCAAATGTTTTTACATTTGCTTGCGGGAACATCATTTTAGGCAAATTTTGTCCCCGTAGCTCCAAATGC